>JBGSUL010000088.1:0-14707 GCA_041736155.1 Bdellovibrionales bacterium | reverse complement strand
CCACTCCTCCGCGAGGTGAAACACCAGATTTTGGGCGTAGCTGTGCCTCCCAGTCACCGCCGGTGACCGTGGGAACAATTAATTTCGTAAAATGTGTGAAAATATTTTTTTACGCAGGGCTAAATTCAGATTCGGGTTTTTTGCTCTTAGGACATCATGGAAGTCGCACCAGCACATCGGAACAACTCCTCCAGCATCTCCCCCATTTGCAAATGACTTTTGTGAGCGCCCTCAAGAAAAAATACGGACACCCGCACAAAGAAGTGCTGGAAAGTTTAAAGAAAAGACGCATACCGGTTATTACGACTGAGGATTTTGGGAGTATCGCGATAGAGTTGCCTAAAAATACCGGTTATCAAGACATCAGGAATCCCGGCATACTCGGTATCCGGTAGAAATACCGGCCATCACGGCATCGGGTATCCACGCATACTTGGTATCCGGTAGAAATACCGGATACCCTGATGTCGGGTATTCCGGGTCCTTGATAACCTGTATTGTTAGAAAGCGAGGGGCTTGTACGGCAGACCCAGATCTTTAGCTACGGGTTCGTAAACGACAGATCCGTTGTACACGTTCACACCCTTAGCTAATTGCGGACTCTTTAACACAGCATCTTCGAGGCCCATTTGTGCCAACATCGACGCGTACTTAAAGGTTGCATTGTTGAGAGCATAGGTTGACGTTCTCGCCACAACGCCCGGCATATTCGGTACGCAGTAGTGAATCACGCCGTCCACTTCGAATGTGGGATTAACGTGACTGGTTGGCTTGCATGTTTCGATACAACCACCTTGATCAACTGCCACGTCCACGATCACGCTTCCCGGAGTCATCTTAGAAACCATTTTGCGAGTGACGAGCATCGGTGCTTTGCGACCCGCGATCAGAACCGCGCCGACCACGAGATCCGACGTGATGACACACTCTTCGATATTTTGCATATTGGAATACATGGTTGTGACACGGCCTTGGAAAATATCATCGAGATATTCCAAACGTGAATGATTCACATCCATAATAAAAACTTCGGCGCCAAGCCCCACCGCCATTTTGGCAGCGTTGATACCTACCACACCACCACCGAGAATGGTCACGCGACCGCGTTTTACGCCCGTGACGCCACCGAGGAGAATGCCTTTGCCACCTTTGTCTTTTTGCAGATAGTGCGCGCCCACTTGTGTGGCCATGCGACCCGCGACTTCACTCATCGGTGTCAAAAGAGGAAGTTGTCCATTGTCGTCTTGAATCGTTTCGTAAGCGACGGCTTTGACTTTGCGTTCACACAAAACTTTTGTCAGTTCTGGCTCGGCTGCCAAATGAAGATAGGTGTAAAGAATTTGATTTTCTTTCATGAGATTATATTCAGGAGGAAGGGGTTCTTTGACCTTAACGATCATCTCGGCTTTTTGGTAAATCTCTTCGGCAGTGGCTAAAATTTGCGCGCCAGCGTTGACATAATCTTCGTTGCGAATCATCGAGCCTAAGCCCGCATCCTTCTGAACGAAAACTTGGTGGCCTTCGGCAACCAATTGTTTAACGTTGGCTTCGGTTAAACCAACACGATTTTCACTGATTTTGATTTCTTTAGGTACTCCAATGATCATATGCTCCCCTTGGATAAGACTGTCTGCTTCGCTGTGGTTTTATGCACTCTTTACGAGGAAGTCAACAGGGGTAGAGTGGGCTTTCCCGAGAGAGGGAATGCCCCGTGAACGGCGCTAAAAAGTGTCGGTTTCAAAAGGAATTTGAAATGAGGAAAAACTCGGCATCTCCCCACCTAACTCCACCAGTTTAAAGCCATCGGACTGGAGGATCTGCAGCGTGAGCTGATTCATCAGATCGTGACCTGCTTTATAAAGCACCAAGTGGCCCATCAATGGACGCCCCAGAGTCATTAAATCTCCTATGGCATCTAAAATTTTATGGCGTACAAATTCATTGGCAAAACGCAACCCCTCCGGGTTGAGAATAGATTTGTCGTCGAGAACAATGGCGTTTGCCAAGCTGCCTCCACGCGCCAATCCCCGCGCCCGTAAGGCCTCCACATCTTTTAAAAATCCAAAGGTGCGTGCCCGTGCGATTTCATTCTCAAAAGTCGATGGATTTACATCGATATCCATTTGCTGCACACCAATAGAAGGATGTGGAAAGTCCACCGTGCAGGTGATGCGCAACCCGTTGTAAGGGATCACATACGCGTGTTTTTCCTGATTACCCACATAGACGGGCTTGTGAATAAAAAGATACCGACGAGGCGCCTCTTGCTCCACCGTGCCCACTTTTTTTAATTCGTCATAAAAGACGATGGCGCTGCCATCGCAAATAGGAATTTCTGGGCCGCTGAGTTCAATGATGGCGTTGTCAATTTGTAAGGCTGTGAGTGACGACAAACAGTGCTCCACTGTGGAAATCGAAAAAAACTCATTTCCCAACGTTGTTGCATAGGCCGTCGCTTGCACATACTTGGCTAATACTGGCACCGCCGGGCGTCCCTCTAAATCGGTACGAACAAAATACACCCCGGTGTCTACCGGAGCAGGACCAAAAGAAATCGATGCCGGAGCACCGGTATGCAAACCTACACCTTCAATCGTCACACGTTTTTTTAAAGTTCTTTGCAAAAACACTACATCTCCAAGTTTTCAAAATGCTTTTTCGCAAAATCCGTGGCCACGCGACCGCGCGGCGTTTTTTGCAACAATCCTTCTTGGATTAAAAAAGGTTCATAGACCTCTTCCAGTGTTCCTTTATCTTCTGAGAGCGCCGCAGAGAGAGTTTCGATCCCCACGGGGCCACAGGAAAATTTCTCAATGATCACTGCTAAAATTTTTCGATCCATCTCGTCCAAGCCAAGATTGTCCACTTCCATCTTATTGAGAGCGGTCATGGCGAGGGTGGCGTCGATGACTCCGTGATTTTGAATCTCGGCAAAATCGCGAACTCGGCGGAGAAGGCGGTTGGCAATGCGTGGAGTTCCGCGACTGCGACGAGCAATCTCCATGGCGCCGTCGGCATGCAACTCCACTTTAACTAAAGCGGCCGAACGCTGCAGGATTTGTATCAGTTGAGTTTTGTCATAAAAACTTAAACGCTCCACAATGCCAAAACGATCGCGAAACGGTGCATTTAATAATCCCGCTCGTGTGGTGGCACCGATGAGTGTGAAGGGCGCCAATTTAAATTTCATCGTGCGTGCGCCCAGGCCATCGCCGGTAATGATATCGACGTAGTAATCTTCCATGGCACTGTACAAATACTCTTCCACCACTCGTTGCAGGCGATGAATCTCATCGATAAACAAAACCGAGTTCGGCGTGAGGCTGGTGAGAATTGCGGCCAAATCGCCTTTTTTATCCAGCGCCGGACCGCTTGTGGTTTTGAGCTCCGCACCCATCTCGTTGGCGATCAAATGCGCCAGAGTGGTTTTTCCTAATCCCGGCGGGCCACTGAACAAAACATGATCCATGGGTTCTTGGCGACGACGAGCGGCCGTAATATAAATTTGTAACTTTTCAACAATGCTTTTTTGCCCCGGGAACTCATCAAAACGACTGGGACGAAGGGTGTTCTCCCACTTGCTTTCACCCGTTTCTTGTTCGGGCTGGAGCACATCACTTCGTTGAATGGCATCTCCATCGAGATGCTTATCCAGCTCGTTGTCGATCATCGCGCGCCTCCTAAAGTGGAGAGGGCGCTGCGCAGTTGTTCTTCAAAAGGTTTTTTCTTATCAATCTTTTTGACCACTTCTTGAATGTCGAGCGTTTTAAATCCTAAGTGCGAAAGCGCCGAGGTTAAATCGTCGCTCACCGAAGGCGCAGATGGTGACGACATCACCAATTTCCCCTTGAGTGTTAATATCATTTGTTCGGCAATTTTTTTACCCACTTTTGGCAGCTGGGTGAGAGCTTTGACATCTTGCTGTTCGATGGCATCGATAAGTTGCTCAAGCGAGGCTCCCGAAAGAATTTGAATGGCCATCTTAGGGCCAATCCCATTCACCTTGATTAAACTTTCGAAAAGTTTTTTCTCCACTTGCGAAGTAAAACCAAACAGCTGAATGCCATCTTCGCGCACTTGTGTGTAAATCCACAGCGCGGTTTTTGTGCCCTCGGGCAACTCACTGAGTGTGGTCGCCGAACAAATCACCTCGTACCCCACATCGTGGGCCAACAAAACAATGGCTGGTGGTTCGACCCATTTTACGACACCTTGTAGATATCCAATCATAGTTCAATTCCCGTTCCCTTAAAGCGCTTGAGCACGTCCATTTGGACCGCGTGGTAAAAAGCCAATGCCAATGCATCTGAGGCATCAAAACTATTCGTTTTGTCGCGAATATTCAACTGCGCGTGGAGCAGCATTTGCACCTGCTCTTTGCTGGCGCTTCCCGATCCAGTAATGCCCTGCTTAACCACACGCGGTGTGTATTCCACTATCTCCGCTCCCACTTTCGTGGCTTCATGCATACAAACACCGCGAATATGGCCCAATTTAAAGGCACTATCCACGTTGCGTCCGAGAAAGATTTTTTCAATCACACAAACCTGCGGGCGCCACTTTTGGATCAGCTGCTCAACCCTCTGCGACATAATCCCGAGGCGAGGAACAAAATCGATGCGTTCGGTGATTTTAAGATGACCATGTTCTACATAGTGCGGGCGGTTTCCCTCTTTGCGAATCAACCCGTACCCGAGGACTTGGCTCCCAGGATCTATCCCCAAAATCAGCATCCATGGCCTCCCATGAGCCGTCTCACTTGGAATTCTTAGAGGTACCAAGATAGGCTCCTATTCAACTTGCTACGCTCCGAGTCTGATGTCATCATGAAATTGAGACCCGCTTAAGAGGTATTATGTTTTCTGATAAAACCATCGAAGAGTATCAACTTATACTTCTGCGCAATCCCAGCGCAAAGGTCTTCGCTCCTCTCGCCGAGGCCTACCGCAAAATGGGACTTCTCCAACAAGCTCTCGAAATCAGCGAGCGTGGTGTCAAATTCCATCCAGAGTACCCGTCTGGCCTGGTCGCTTATGGCAAAATCCTCTTTGAGCTGAAAAAATACGAAGAAGCCGCGCTGGTTTTTGCCAAGGCAACTCACCTCAAAAAGGATAATATTCTCGCCCATAAATTACGGGCGTTGAGCCTGGTAAAAATCAATAAGTACCATGAGGCCCTGGCCGCTTATAAATATGTGCTGTTTTTAAATCCCATTGATGAACAAGCACAAAAATTTATCAACAACTGGGAATACCTCGAGGCTTCTCAGTACTCATCCGCCACCTTTACCACTCCCCCCGAAGAGGATAGCGAGTTACTTGCGGAATCCAACCCCACTCATGTGGCGCATTTTATTGAAGCCCTTATGGCGCGCAACGAAGTGGATCGGGCACGGCAAATCATTCTCACCAGTTTGGAAATTTGGCCGAATGATAAGATTTTAAAAAAACAATTGGCACTTTTAGATGAATCTGCCAATGAAGAAAAAGAGCTCCAGCAAAAAACCAGTTCCATTAAAATCTCGATTAAAAAGCAATACTTACTCCGCCTCCTACGACGCGTTGAATTGGCCAAGCAAGAAGGTTGACCAATCCCCCCTAAATATCTTTAATGTGCTCTTCATAAAAATGAGGTTCATATGTACAGCACGTCGGATTTTAAAAAAGGCTTAAAAGTAATGTTGGAAGGTGTTCCCTTCAGCATCGTCGATTTTCAACACGTAAAACCCGGCAAAGGGAACCAGTTTACCCGTACTAAACTCAAAAACATGTTGACCGGAACGAACCTCGAAAAAACATTTAAGTCTGGTGAAAAATTTGAAGTTCCGGACATGATGACTCGTGATTGCACATTTCTTTACAAAGAAGACAGCGGTTATGTTTTTATGGATAAAGAAAATTACGAACAGCACATTGTATCCCAAGATGGCGTCGGTGATTCAAGCAACTACCTTACAGAAAATTTGGAAGTGACTGTGTTGTTTTTCAACTCGCGCGTGATCGGCGTGGATGTTCCTAATTCTGTGTACTTAAAAGTGACACAAACGGATCCTGGCGTTAAAGGCGATCGTGTGACAGGCGCTACAAAACCCGCCACACTCGAGACCGGCCATACTGTGAACGTGCCATTGCATATCACCGAAGGTGATACGCTAAAGATTGATTCCCGCACAGGCGAATACATCGAACGCTACAATAAACAATAGACTTTGGTCCCTACTGAGCACGACGAACGTAGGGATTTTTATTAAAAATGTGATCATCTTTTCCTAGGCAGAAAGTTGTGATTCTCAGTGGAGAAACACTCCATCCTCCCCTCGCCAGTGCCTCCAGCAGATAATATTATATAGACAGCGAGAGGGCGCATTTTGAAATCTTCAGCATCGGCAAATCTTGTTATTATTCAGCTTTTACATACACCTGCGGACACGACAGAGTTTTTGCGTGTTTGCTGGGACCAGCTCTCTCCTGTGCAAAAGAAACAGATCTTTCATTTCTTGTATATCGCCAAACAACACAAAACATTTGTCGCTCTTGCACGCCAAGAGCTTTTACGCGAATCGCCATTTATACCGTGGTCTGAATTATTAGCTCTGCTCTATCAATGGAAAAAATTAAAATCTCATCATCTCAAGACACTCATCGACACTGAGAATCCTCAGGACGAAATTGGTCTCTTTCGCATCCCTATGGCGGAGCTCAATGAGATTTGGAAAACGCGTAAAAAGAATAAACTTACCGAATACGAAAATAAAAAAATGTCGCTGATGAAGGAATTAAATTTTGCCAAAAACCAAGGACTGCAGGAGAAAAAATCCCATGCCCTGGATCAATTGCAACGTTTTTTCCCTGGCGACAAAGTGGTCGAAGACGCCTTCCTCTCCGACAAAGAGCAAAAAGCCCGCAAAATCTATAATCGCATCGTCACTAAAAAAGAAAAAAAAGTAACTCCCAAACAGCGGAGCACGACACAACCTTTCGAACACTTTGAGCACTTTCTACCAACCATTAAAAAGCATCTTAAAAAAAATCCGGATTATGTTTATGATTTTTGTTTGATGTTTTTACAAATGGATCTTCCTCTCGATGGACTCCGCGTGGTTGATCTTATGCGCCGAAAGTCAGCGACTCTGCTATGGTACGAACTTCAGCTCTGCCTCGAAGCCCAACAGTTTGCTCGCGCCTTGAGCACGATTGAAGATTTGCAAAAAAACAAAATCACCAGTGATCAATCCTTCTCTTTGTTGTATTATCAGGCCATGGCACTTTATGGACTTGGTAACAAGCCATTAGCGATTCAAATCGTTAAAAATATTTTAAAAATTCGGCCGCAATTTAAGTCTGCAAATTCTCTACTCCTGGAATGGGAATCCGACTTATGAAAATCAGGCGCCGTTCCGTCCTCTGGATTTTATTCTGGGGAGCTTTATCATTAACCTTAACACAACGCTGGCACTTTGAACGGCTCGATCAGTGGCTCCAATCGCAAGTAAAAACACAAACAAAAAAACACATTCCCCTCGAAGTCTTGACCGATACAGTGGAAGTTCAGGTCCTTCCTCCCAAAGTGATTCTGCACAATGTTCAGATCGAACCGTTGGGAGCGCTCGCCTCACAGCTTCAGCCACTGACCATCAAAAATACCGAAATTTCACCCAGCCTCCTTCATTTGCTGATTGGCCGTGTGCATATCGCAAAAATTTTACTGGATGGCGTATCGGCCCAGGTGAATCATGAAATCAAAGAGTCAAAAGAACCTTTTCGCCTCGCTCTTGAAAAAATCCTGCGTATGGTCCCCATCACTCAGATTGAGCTCAATGATATTCACCTTAAATTGAAACTGAAAAAAGGCGAACATCTCTTCCATATTCAAACCGGCCCCCTCCAAGCCACCTTGACGAATGATTTAAACAGTCTTTTGGTGCAGACTCAGCTCGACAATACGCAAATCCTTTTGGATCAAAAACAGCTGCTGTCTAAAACTTTTCTCACCACACACTTGTTTTTAACTGAAAAAAGTTTGGTTCTCTCGGATTTTAAAATTAAAGAGGGGAATTCGTTTATTGTGGCCTCGGGGTCTACACAGCACTCTCTCTCCCACTCGCAACTTAAATCAGGTCAGTTGAACCTACGCGTTTCCATTAACTCCGAACATGCTAAAAACCTTTATACGCTGTTTTTGCCGGCCCAAGACACTGCACCTCTCGATCCACTCTCTTGGACTCTCAAGTCGGATTTACGTATTGAACTTAAAGATCTTGCGCATTTTGTAGTAAAAACAAAAACACACGTGGCCGATCTTGTCTTTGAAAAATTTCATGTGGGTGATCTGGAACTGGACGGCGAGTACAAACATGCTGAAAAAATGGTGTACATTGAAGAAGCACTCATTAAAAATTCGGGACTGCAAGGAAGCGTTGGTCCCGCCCGCCTCGATTTACAAAAATTAACTTTTGGTGATACACCTGTGCATCTAAAGCATTTTTCTCTTCAACCTTATCTTAAGTATTCTATTCACAAAGAAGTCCCTGCTCATGTCGATGCCCAAGGACGCGCGCAATGTGGTGGCGCTTTAAATCCGCTCAAAATTGATTGCACTGGCGAGTTCGTAGCCGAAAAAATCAAGGTCGACACTGAGTCTGGAAAGCCTTTGATTGCGCTCAATAGCAAAGCCAACGTGAAAGGTACCCTTACGGTCAGCGCCGACGATGTGACCTACAAAGCCACAGCCAATTTAGGCCACAGCCAAGGCGAGAGCGATGGTGTTATCAATTATAAAAAAGGCTTCCAAATTAACTATCGCACGAACGAATTGGATTTAACCGCCATTCATCAAATCGCGAACCTGGAAATCGGCGGAAAAGCCAAGATCCAAGGCAGCACCAAGGGCGATGGCGAAGCGGCGACCTTTGATCTTCTCTTTGATGGCAAAGAGGTCTCTTTGGAAAAATACAAACTGGGTGAGCTTACAGGGCAACTCAGTTACCAAAGCGGCACTCTTTCTGTACAAAAAATTCAAGGGACCGCATCGAGCTCGCGCTATCTCGGCCAGCTGCAAATCAATCTACCAAAAAACACCATCAACGGTCGCATTCAATTTCCCTTTATTGACCTCGCCGTTACCCAAGAGGCCATCAAAGAAAACTTAGACATTCCCGTTGCACTTTCTGGCACGGGAGCCGCAGTTGTGCAAATTGACAGTCTGCTCAACCCCAACCTTTTATCATTTAAAGCCAAAGCCCGCCTTTACAACTGCAAAGTGGATCAGCAGCATATCGAAACCGCCGACATCGATGTCACTTCAGAAAAGGGAAAAGTAAAAATCAACAACGCGGTTTTTGAAGAGAAAAACACCTTAGTGCAAGCTGATGGTTACATTCTCCTCGATCGCAAAGAGTATGATGTAGGTTTTTCCTCTAACAAACTCTATCTGGACGATATTGTTTACACGACCAAGTACACCTCACCGACACGCGGACTTTTTTCTGTGCAAGGAAAAGTCAAAGGGCCGTTTAAAGCTCCTAATCTCGAAACACAGTTTGCCTCAGATTATTTTCTTCTTGCGGGGAAGAAAATTTCACCACTCAAGGGGAGTGCGCAAATTTTCAGTAACAAAAAAGTTTTTGAGATTTTTGGACCACAGAACTTTAAGTTCCTTTTCCGCGACATTCACAGCTTGCCCTATTACAACATCGAAGGGACCACACAAGATTTTGATGTGGCGCCGTTAGTCACAAGCCTGTTGGACATCGAACATATCGACGATTTAAAAGTGGCTGTCTCAAGCCAATTCAATCTTAAAATCCCGCGAGACAATCCTCAGCAGATCAACGGTTATGTATTTTTACCAAAACTCGAACTCGATACTGAAAAAAATAAATTATCCACAGAAAAAGAACTTTCTCTTTTCTTCACCAACGGCCGATTGAATTTTTCATCATTTGAGATGCTCGGTTCTGGTGGCAAGATCAACGTAAAGTCCAATGCCACGCCCCACCCTCTTGATCTGACTGTCAGTGGTCTTTTTAGTTTATCGTTTGTGCACATCTTCGCCCCGTTTCTCGAAACCATCGAAGGTCAAACCACCGTCAATGTGCGCGTGCAAAAAAGGACTGACAAATTGGAGTTTTTTGGCTCGGCATTTATTGACGACGGCTATGTGAAACTTCCCGATATTCAGCATGGCGTAGAAAATTTAAAAGTAGATATTCTCTTTAACCAAGATCGCATTAATATCAACTCGCTCAAAGCCCGTTTTGCCTCGGGGCAGATGCTGGGCGATGGGTTTATTCGCATTCTTGGACCAAAAAACATTCCTATCGAGCTCAATTTGCATCTCGACAACATCGATCTTAATATTCCTGAGGACGTCAACACCATTGGCAGTGCCGACCTCAAACTTCGTGGCAGCTGGCTCCCCTTTGAGCTTTCTGGAACCTACAAAGTCATTGATGGGCTGATCTCCAAAGAACTTTCTGGCGGTCCTAAAAATGAACAAAGTGCCCATGAAGTCTTTCTCCCTCCCGCCCTGCGCAATGAGAAGCCCTCACCCATTACGTTGGCTCTCGATATTATACCGGTCTCTCCAATTAAAATTAAAAACAGCCTCGTCGATGGGAAAATCCAAGGCCAGATTCGTGTGACTGGAGCTCCACAAAATCCTATTTTAGGTGGTCAGATCAGTTTTACCAAATTTTCACAGATTATCTTTAGAGATGTGACATTCCGGGTGCGTGATTCGAATATCTCTCTCAACAATACCAATCCCCCCAATCCCGCGATTTATATTCTCGCCGACACCCGTTATAAGGGATACGATATTGAAATTCTCGTACAAGGGGATGCAAACAACCCCAAATTCAATCTCACCAGCCAACCGTCCCTCACCCAACCTGAAATCATTTCCCTTTTGGCGCTCGGCTACACAACCAATCCACAAAACATCAGTACACAAAACAGCACAACGACGACACAAAATAACCAGGGTATACAAGTGGGCACCGGTGTTTTTGGACAAAACCCTCTTGGACAAGAATTAAAAAACCGTTTTGGTGTGGATGTGCAATTTTCATCGCGATTTGATTCCAATACGAGTGTTGCCGTACCTACGGTGGGTTTCTCAAAGCGCATCTCGGAGAAAACCTCGGTGGTGGGCAGCGTGCAAACAGGAAAAGAAAATCGTGCCGAAGGAAAAGTTCGTTATGAACTCGATCGTGGATTCGCCGCGACGATGAGCGTGCAATCGCGAACTACCGAAGATGCCTCACAGCTTCGTGGAAACACCAATACAGATATTTTAGGGATCGATCTTGAATTCCGTAAGGAGTTCAAATGAGAATAAACCTCATCATATTATGGCTCTTTTTTACACCGTTGTTGACCTATGCACAGTCCCCCCAACGCTTTTCTGATAAGGATTTCCGCGAGATTCAAAAAATCACCGACGTGAAGAAAAATTCCTTTAACGAAGCGGAGCTCAATCAACTGCTCAAAGAAATCTGTCTTAAAAAAGATTTAACAGTGGCCAAGATCGTGTATGTGAATGGTCTGTTAAAGCTGGACCTTAAAGAGACCGCAAGCTTGCAAAGTTTGGAGATCGTTGGCAACCAGGCTCTCACCCAAGCAGAGATTCTCTCACTCCTCGAAATCACGAATACCGAACAGGTGAGCAGAAGTCTCATCGAAAAAAACCTGCCAAAACTCAAAGAAAGGTATGATTCTATCGGGCTTAAAAGAGTGGCTATTCAATTGAAAGATGTGTTTTTACAAAACCGCACACAATTTACGCTTGAAATCAACGAAGGTACCACCGCAAAACTCACCGACATTACAGTGATTTCCAATGATACTTTTCTCAATAGCCATATCCGCTATAAACTCATGCCTTATATCAACCAAAAAATTGATAAAAATTTGCTCAAAAACATTGAACTTTCCATCAGCGAACTTCTTGTACAAAATCGTTTTCTTGATGCGAAAGTTTCTAAAATTTCGCCCATTTACAATAAAGACCGCACGTCAGCGCAGATTGCCATCACCATCGAAACCACCGCCACCTACGAGTTTTTATTTTATGGTAATAAATATTTCTCCTCGGGCAACATCCTTGCCCATCTCGACCTCGAAAAAAACTTTTTAAATTACATTAAAAATCAAAAGCTTTTACAAAAAAACATCGAAGAATATTATAAATCGGCAGGATTTGCGAACGTTGTTGTTGAACCCAAAGTTTATTTCTTTGAAAAAATGAACAAATATGTTCTGCAGTTTCAAATTACTGAAGGTCAGCAAATTCGTATTAAAGATGTGGAAATCACAGGCAAGATTTCACGAGCGCCGAGCTACTACCGCAACCTTTTCTATAAGAACATGGAGGACTATAAACACGCTGGCGCCTTTATTGAGGAAAATGTTGTCAAAGCCGTGGATCGCATGATTTTGCAGCTCAAGGACGAGGGGTACTTGCGTGCCGAAAAGGTTTCCTTGGAATTTCAATACCCGCGTCCTAACTTTGTGGTTGTACAAATTCAAATCAATGAAAACATCCTCACCCAAATCCGTAATATTACTTTTATCGGACTTAAAAATTTTACCTCGTCGCAACTTTATGACGTGATTGATCTCAAACCGAATTCTCCTCTCAATTTGGTCAAACTTTATCAAAGCTATAACCAACTGAAATCCTTTTATCAAAAAAATGGCTATTTGGAGTTTGAAATCCTCACCCCTCCTGAAAAACTAATTAAATACGTAGATAACTTTGAGTTTGCCGATATCACTTATGAATTTAAAGAGGGTCCGCAAATTCGCATTAAAGATGTGCGGGTCCGAGGCAATAATTTTACCGAAGAAAAAGTGGCTATTCGCGAATTGGATCTCCATCAAGGAGAGATTCTGACTTCTGACAAAATTAGTGATTCTATTATTTTCCTCGAAAGAACTCAGCTTTTCTCACGTGCGCAGATCAACACCAGCGATATCAATACAGATATCGAGGAACGATCGGTATACATTGATGTGCAAGAGAAAAACCCAGGACTGTTTTCCACCGGTGTCGGGATGTCCAACGAACGGGGTCTCACGGCCCGTTCCTACCTTGGGTTGAGTTACCAGAACTTGGGAGGCAAAGGACGTGGGATCAGCGGTCGCGCCGATGTGCGCTACTCAGTCGTGGCACAATTTCCTGAAAATCGTATTGTGCTCGGGTATTACGAACCTTACCTTTTTTATAATCGATTGCGCGCGCGGATTTCTTTAGAGAGAGATCAATCCGTTTTTGCTACTGATAAAACGGATATTATTACCATCCAAGAAAAAAACGAAATTAACGTGCTCATCGAAAAACAAATCACCCGTCGTCTCAAATTTATTTGGCACCTTTGGGACCTTTCGGTACTGAGTTTTTATGAAAAAGACACTCACAATAATACCTCCAACATTACCATTGCCAATATTGGTCCGGCCATAGAGTGGGATCGTCGCGATAATATTTTTGTGCCGCGAAATGGCTCTTTCTCCAATGCCCAATTGGAATATTCAAATCCCAAATTCGGCAGCACCAATGACGCCAACAACTACGTGGATTTTGTTAAACTCACCGCCGGCCATATTAATTATACGCCTCTCACACCGACAAAACGATGGGTCTTAGTCAACGAGGTCCGAGCCGGCTACGTGGACAATTTGAGCAATTTACCGCAGTCAGGAATTCCTGGCGCCCGCCTCTTCTTCCTCGGCGGCCGCTCCACCTTACGTGGCTATGAACTTCGCGATAACGAATTAGTCCCCAGTCTCAAGGAAATTTGTAACCCAGCATGTTCTTCAGTCAGCGAGTACAAAGTGACTACGGCTTCCCATTTTTTCCTCACCAAGAATGAAATTCGTTTTCCATTGAGCGGCGAAAACTTTGGCGGATTGATCTTTTATGATGGTGGCGCTGTATATGTGGATGGTTTCCACTTTAACGATCCGTACCGCGACACGGCAGGCTTCGGTTTTCGCTACATGACACCGATTGGTGCTTTTACGGGTGAAATTGGCTTTAAGCTCGACAAAAAGAAATCCACAGATATCTACAACAACGAAAGCGCCTTCACGATCCACTTCTCCATGGGTACGTTTTAGTAACTGCCTTTTAGGAGTTTACGACAGAGATCCTTCGCTTTGCTCAAGATCACGAATGCACAGCAAGGGATGAGATTGTCGCCCGTCAATCCAGCGCCTTCCGTCATCTAGTGCCTTAAGTCTTCCTGAGCAAAGCGAAGGATCTCCGCAGTCCTTGTTAAAAACGCAGATCAAAGTTTGCGAAGTGCATCCGTCCATGGATGGCTAACTCCTCCCCCTCCTGGGGACGAGTATAAAACTAGGTGTGAATTTTCTTTTCTCTAGGCTACCTGAGCGCTAGCGAAGGACCTCCGTGGTCTCTCTAAAAACGCAGATCAAAGTCTGCGAAATTTTTCCATCCTTGGATTGCTAACTTCTCCCCTTCCTGGGGAGAAGTCTAACGGCGATGTGTGAATTTTCTTTTCTCTAGACTTCCTGAGCGCTAACGAAGGACCTCTCTTCATCATTGAGCCTTCCCCCATTTTTAGTACCGGATTACAGGCCGAGTCATTGATAAGATTCGACCAGAACGGGTACAAAGATGGGCTATATGCCACACAAACCAATGTCAAAAGACGAGATTGAGAAAATCCTCCAAGATTACT
>JBGSUL010000083.1:0-5956 GCA_041736155.1 Bdellovibrionales bacterium | reverse complement strand
GCGGTAGTTTTAATAAAAACCGATGTGTCATTCGTTAGCCATGTAAAAAGAAACCAACCACTGACAAGTACAATAAAAAGAATCAGCAGGAAAATCCCCAGCTTCTTTTTATTAATAATGGTTTTTTCACCGCTTTCTTTCTGGAAGAAAGCGGTGAATTTTAAAAATAGTTTTTTCATTTCAATAAACTCCTTTCGATTCGTATAAGTTGCTTTTGTTTCAAGTAATGCAAAGAAATCTCAAAACTCCTTTTGGGGTTTTGATAGATTGCAATTCTGCCTTGAGTTTTTTCTTTGCCGACGGCCGCTTTTTCAATGGCGACGTCAATCGGCGGTGGATCTTTGCCGTTTATGAAAAATTTGATTTCTTTAGATGGCACAGATTTTTTTGAAGCCACAAAAAAATCAATCAGCACAAGATCCGACTTTGACTTCACTTTTTGAAAAGTAAATTTTAAATCTTTTAAGGAAACTTCTTTTCTAAAAAACTTTTCTTTAAAATCGTCTAGTTCGACTGTCTGATAAGGATCTTGAGATTTCTCGGTCCGCGCGAACACCTTAATGAAATCATCCCCATAGCAAGATTCACAAACAGATACATCAAACCAAAAAGTCTGTTTTTCTGTGTAGACAAACATGTTTGTCGAAACTCTCGATAGGGGCTGAAGGGCGACATCCTTCTCGCTGTTTTCGATGTTAAAATAGTTTTTATTGCCAAAGATGATTTTTTGCGGCTTTTCTGAAAACCTTAAAAGTGTCGTTTTTCCGAGAACAAGTTTTAAGGGATAAATCTCATTTTCACTTAAATTTACGGTTTTTATATCTCTTCCGTACACATACAGGCTTTGCAAAATACAAAGCACACCCAAAATTAGTTTTAAAATAACTAATTCCTCTGATGCTCAATAAGCCCGTTGATATAAAGCCCAATCGGGTTAAAGCGTGTCCGACTTCCTCGAATGAGTTCCAAGCTCAACTGAAGCGGGGCCACGAGTGGCAGACCATCCACGCGAATGACTCTGTCAAAGCTTGCTGTAATCGAGCTATCGCTGATCTTCACCTCAATATTTGTAACGGCCTGCTCGAATTTTTTCTTAGACAGATCAGTTTTAATAAATAAAGCCACATCATCTTTGATCTTTTCTAGAAGTCCTGATGTCGTGATGGGCTGAATGTCGTGAAGCAATTCATCAAGATTCAGCTTTTTCCACTGATAGCGTTTTTCGATAAATCGTTTGATGATTTCCACGATTTCTTCGCGTTCAATGGGGACATCTTTTTTCTCACTTTCTACCCAGATGCGTTCTTTGTGGTTTAGAACGACGACAAATGGATCTCGCAAAAGACTCCACGCCATCATTGCCCAAGCGCCTAGAGCTAAAAAAATAAATACCGCGCTCATATAGCGATAAAACATTAACACTCGGTTTAAAGAGATCCACTGAGAGTGGACCCCTTGAGGTAGGTTATCGACCTTTCTATTTTTAAAAAAGTTTTTGATTTTTTCGATCATTAGTTTTTCCTTTCGCTTGGTTTATTAGAATCAAATCGTTTGCTTTGTTGATTTTGTTTAAAATCGTTTCTCCTTTCATTATTAGGAAATTTAAGCGCTCCCATAGTTTTTGCCTTGATATACTTCATCGCAATCTGAGCGGGAGCCGTAGCAAAGCCCGAAGCTGTGGATGACAGGCCATCGTTGATGAGTGATCTAGTTGCCATTGGCACAAGAAGCATGCTGATACCAACACACAGGTTCATCACTATGGATTGAAGATAGTCTTCAAAGCCCATAAACTGAGGCTCGGCAGCAAGCCGTAGTAAAAGCGCACCAAGCGTGCTCCATAAAATTCTCCACAGAACGACTTGGATCAGGCTCTTATACAGATTTCCAGTTACAAAAGCCGTCTGCCTTGGGATAAAGGCCAAAATCATTAGCGGCGATATAATGTAGAGAATCGCCCAAACGAAATGCGTAAGCGCTTCCGCAAAGAAAAACCCAAGGTACGCAATCATGTAAGCAATAATCGCAATGAAGTAGAGAATGTGCTCTCTAATATCAAACAGAGAGCCTGACTTGCTGCTTGCCGAAGGGCCAAAGTGACCCATTACTTCTAAAAAATTATTCTTTTGATCGAGTTTTTGAAGAATACCATCACTTAAAAATGACAATGTGTGCATGACTTCTTCAAATGAGATCAAAAGTAAGACAGAAATAATCGTTCGTCGTAAAATATCGACGACGTTGATCGGCTGCTGATCTTCTTTTAAAAATTCTAAAATTATGAGAAAAATAACAAGGGGTATGATTAGCACCCAATACACGCTCAAGAGTTCAGTGCGAAGCTCACGAGCAATCCCAGCAATGTTTTCAAACATTAAAACCTAATCAGCCCTGGCTTGTGTTGAAATTTTTTAAATCCATCGCCAAAGCCCTGATTTATCTTTTGGAACGAGCTTACTTGCGTCTTGCTGTGTTTATTCTGCATGGCAAGTTGTTCGCTTTGCAGTTTTAAACTCTGTGCTTGGAGTTTAATGAGTTGGTTAAGACTATCAAGAATCAGGGCATTGGACTCAGCGGTCATTCTTGCAGCTCCCTTGAGTGAAGCTTCGCGGGCATTGATTTTAATGAGATCCGCGTTTTCCTCTTGTAGCCGAGAGTGGTCGTCTGTCATGGCGACCATTTTAAAGCTCTCGGCAACACTTTTATCATGAAGAACTTGCAATGCTTCCTCCTTACTTTTTGGAATCGAGCCATAGAGATCAAGCACGGTGCCGTATCCCTTTTTAAAATCTTTAAGGTCGGATAGAATTTTTTCGTTTTTTAGAGGGAGTGATTCTAAAAGACCAATCGAGTTATCAAGCCCCGTGGTGAGTGATTTTAAAAATTCCTCTTGATTTTTTGCCGACTGAATCATGACTTGAAGCTGCTTGTAGCGTTTATAGTTTTCCTCTAAAATCTTAATAAGATATGGGAGCTGGGCCCAGCCAGCGCCGCCGTCGCCTAAAAAGGCGTGGGACTGCCGACTGAAGAGCAGCAGCAAAAATATCAGTTTGTACTTCGCGCTTGGAAGCATAAAGTTATCTCCTTTTATGGTTAAGTATTTGATTTTTATATGTAATTTTAATTAAATCTTTTTGGACCAGTTCTTATCAATTTTTGATTTGCAATTTGCAAACCTCAAATTGACTGATATACTCATTAAGTATGAGAGAAATACATGGCATCAAGCCACAAGACATATTGCTGTTAATGAAAATGTTGGTGAGTTCAAATCTTCCACAAAAAGATTTGGCATTTATGTTAAAAATAAGCACAGCAGAAGTCAGTCATGGTTTAAAGAGACTAAAACTGTCAGGATTGATTAATTCTGAAAACAAACCAATCCTCGAAGCTTGCGTGGAGTTTATCATTCACGGCTTAAAGTATGTATTTCCTGCCGAACTTGGAACGCTGTCAGCAGGAATTCCCACTGCACACTCAAAACCTGGCTTTAATTTTGTAAAACAAAACAAAGATCAAATTTATGTTTGGCCTTACGCTGAAGGAACAGTCAGAGGGATTAGTATTAAACCCATACATCCAAGTTTTCCCGAGGCCTGTAAAAATGATGAGAAACTTTACATTATTGCATCTTTATCAGAAATGGTTCGCGCCGGTCGTGCGAGGGAAAGAAATATTGCCGCCGATAAACTTACAAAGTTAATCTTGGAGGCAGATTGAGTAATTCCAATATTGAATTAGAAATTTTAAGAATGACCGTGCGCGAACTTTCTCCAATTATTAACGAATTTGTTTTTATAGGTGGAGCAACTATTTCTCTGCACATTGATGAGCCACAACATATTGTTGTCCGTGAGACGTTAGATGTTGATTGCGTAGTTGAAGTAGCTCATAGAGAAGAGTACGAACAAATTTCTAAAAAACTGAGAAACATCGGTTTTAGCGAAGACATGAGTAGTCCTGTAATCTGTAGATTTCGTAAGCGTAAAATGATACTTGATGTAATGCCGACAAACGAAAAAATACTTGGTTTTTCAAACAAATGGTATGCAGAAGGATACAAAAAATCTGTGACTAAAAATGTTGATGGAATTGTAATCAAAGTGTTTGATGTTCCGTACATGATAGCTACAAAAATTGAGGCCTTCAAAGGGCGTGGAAAAAATCAATATAGCACAAGCCACGACATTGAAGATATTGTTACAATAATTGATGGTTGCTCTCAGGTGAGTTCCAAAATTCAATCAGCAGGCAACGAGATTAAAGCTTTTTTGAAGAAAGAACTCCAATTAATGATGAACAACAATCAATTTTTGAGCTCTATCGACGCACATATTTCTGACAGAACAAACTTATCAGCTAGAAAGCAAATAATTCTTAACAGAATTAAATCTGCCATTTTATAATACAAAATTATTCCATATTCCAATTTGGAATATGGAATAATTAAAAAAACTCTAAGCTGCAAGCATTTTTAAAACCTCAAGCATACTTTTTTCTGGATATTTTTTCTTCATTTCCTCAATAGCCGCTTTATCATTCGGATCAGACGTACATATCCAGTATGAAAGGGGATCTGGCGACAATCTCAGAAGTGCGTCTTTCTCATCTTGTAGATAATAAAACTCGCTGTACTTCCGCTTTACGATCTCCAGACTTTTAATGGCGTTGATTTGAGCATCGTTAAAATCAAAAGTTTTTTGAAAGTCATCCCACTCAATCTTTCTCTGTCGAAGCACAATTAGGCTCGTCGTATTTGGCAGCAAAGAGTCTTTAAGGTTTTTATCACCTAAAAAATCCTTGTAATTCTGACTCAGAGACCAAATGCCGCTATTGAATTTTCTCCAAGTTCGATAACAAGTGATTACGAATTGTTTTGCCATCTCAGTTTGAAAAAGTCTTTCCGCCTCGTCCACGATCAGCAAATAGGGTCTAGCAAAATCACGACACGACATTTGCTCAATATACGATGTTAAAAGCAATAGTATCGCATTTTTTAAATCAGGGTGATTGCTAAGCGCTTGCACCTCGATACTGATAAGGTCTGTTTTAAAAGTGATATTGCTTTCACGGTCCAAAATTTTTCCGTAGGCCGTGTCACCAGTCCAACTGAATAAAATATCAGCGTACTTTTGCATTTCAACCATCGGGTGCTTTCTTAAAGCATCTCTAAGATCAGAAAGTCGAGGTACTTTTTTATTTCCCACATAGAGTCTAAAAATATTTTCCTCTAAAATCGCTTTTTCCCGTTTTGGTAATGATAGTTGACCTTCGTCTTTTAAAATCATCTCTAAAACAGCAAGAACAAGTTTTACTTTTTCAGGTGAAGGTTTTGTCTCGCCATCGGGCAGATCAAACAGATTGATGGAAAACGGTGATTCCGTTGATAAATCTAAAAACTCACCCCCAAATAATTCGACGAGCCGCTTTGAGGATGCACCGTTATCAATCCAAATGATCCGAGGTTTTTCTTTTTGTGCATAAAACATGAGCATGAGTTGTGCTACGGTGAACGACTTACCACTTCCGGTGCCCCCGAAGATGATCCCATTCCAAGCCGGTAAACTCTGCTCAAATGGATTTAAACCAAACAAGGTCGAGTCACGTTTCGGTAGCAAACAAACTGGCCTCTGGTTGCCTTCCCAAGAGCTGTAAAGCGGCATTAGATGGCTTAGATTGCTTGTTTTAACAGTCTTTGTCCGAAAGCCTCTACAAACGCCAGGAAGGGAGTGCATAAAGGCATCTAAAGACGCATAGGTCTCGGTGATTCCTTCGGCGTTATTCATGTTGCGAAAAGCCGAGATCACTTTGTCTGTTTTTTCATCAAGTTTTCTCTGGTCCTTGTCCCAGAGGACAATATTAAGATCAAAGGAAATTAATTTTTCCGTACCATTTGTGAGTTCGCGCAAAAGGTCTTCAATACTTGATAGCTTTGTTTCGCTCTCAAGATCGCTTA
>JBGSUL010000082.1:0-15394 GCA_041736155.1 Bdellovibrionales bacterium | reverse complement strand
CCCCCTCGTAAAACTTGGGTAAATGAAGAGTTTTCCAGTTCACCCATTGGGTGATAAATTATCAAATCTATTTTACTTTGCGAACATAGAACCCGCGCGGCTTACGCCGCGTCGGAGAGATTTTCTAAATTCTGATTCAGGTAAAAAGTCTTTGCCAATAGCCACGGTCTCTCCTGGAGAGAGGGGGTGGAGTTGATACTTAAATTGGTAGCCTTCGATCTCCTGCCAGATGTCGAGGATTTTGCGAAAGTTCTCTATATAGTGAGGCAAACAATAAATTTGCGCCGGT
Organism: Bdellovibrionales bacterium; assembly: GCA_041736155.1. GTDB lineage: Bacteria > Bdellovibrionota > Bdellovibrionia > Bdellovibrionales > JAGQZY01 > JANPLN01. Next base: position 15,105 of record JBGSUL010000082.1, on the reverse strand, counting down.
GGCTGGCTCCACAAAGAGCGTTGGGAGAGCACATAGGCCAATCCTCCGGCGTGATCGGAGTGCCCATGGGTGATAAAATAGTGCTGTTTGCCCATATGAAAGGGCACGCCTTGGCCGATGTCGAAAACCATTCCACCATTTTCATAAACAAGGGAAGTGGTGATGCCCGCAATAGAATACCCCACAAAGTGATGATCTTTGTCAGACCACTTGAGTCCCATGTTGGGGAGCAAATTCTTTTTGGGTTCCTGTTCCATCACTTACATTTTCGTTAATTGTTCGGCAAGAATATCATGCCCTAACCACAAGACTGGTTTTCGTGGCTTCCAGCCTTCGTGTAACATAATCATTCCTGTCGATTTGAAAATTTCCTCACTCAAAACAAAAGTGATTAAATTTTTTGGATCACGGTGCATGTCGATAAGATGTTCAGAAGCATTGAGCAAAAGCTCCATCTGACCTTTAGAATTATGCTGTGGCCACTTGTCAAAAATCATATGGGATTGAATCAACGGATTTTGGAAAAACAGATTGGTGTAATTCATGATTTCTTGCAAAGAATGGTTGTCTTTGAGAAGAGCTAAACACTCTTCGACCACTTTCTGTGTCGCCGGATGATTTTTATTATCCAGTGAGCCTAAGAACGGATAGAGCGGAACTTCCACGCCTTGGAAAATACTACTCGAGTTAGTTAAAATTTCCGGACAATTAAAGACACAAGTTTTGATACCCTGAGCAAAATAAGCTTCACAAAGTTTTTCCAATTCAATTTTTGCCCACCCTTGAATATAGGGGGAGTAGGTCTGCCAGCGCAGTTTATCTCCATGCAGAACATCCGTTCCATGATAACCATAGGCCACATAGGAAACATTCCCACCATCCGCTTCGATTTTTTGGCGAAGAGAGGAAGATAAATCTACAAGGTGTTTGAATGTGTAAGCCGTTACTTCCTTAAAATTAATATCGCAAAGTTTCCCAAGATCCGAAGTCCAAAAAGCTTCAGAAGAAATAAAACGCTCCTCACGTCCTTTAAAAACTTTATTCATCACCGGCATCAAAATTTTAGCACGAGGAACCCCACCAGCCATCGTATGAACAAACAAAACATTCGCTTTAGCTGGAATATGCGGCGCCAAAAGCTCCAGATACTTCTTAGTATTGGCGACAAAACGCTTTTCACCGCGACTACGAGATTGTTCAAGACTCGCATCACTCAACTTTATCTGCGACCACTCATCCATCTTGTAACCTTTAAGATAGTCACAAGGTGTTTTCCCTGCATCATCGGGTTCCATATCAAACCCAGCCTCGAGAGGAACATTGATAAAAGGCTGCGGGATATCCTGAATTTCTTCATCAGTTAGTGCACGAAGTTCAGCACCATCGCGTCTTCCCACTGTCGTGCGAACAATCGTCATGCCGATTTTCTCTGCAGCCTCAACAATACCGTTAGCATAGCCGCGAGAAAACAATTCGCCAAAAAGGACTAGAACGTCGCCTTTTTTATAACCAGCTAAAGACGGCAACGCACGCATAGGTGAAAAAGCCATGAACCCTCCCTTAATGAAGAGGAGATAATTTATGCAATACATGTTTAAAATTCAATCGTTTTAAGAAGTTCCAAGAAAAGTGAATCCCATTTTTAAGACCTCAGTCATGCATGGATGCATCCGCTTGACTGTGAGCTATGGATGGCGCGTCTTAAAAATGGGATTCACTTTTTTTGGCTTTTCTTAAAAGATTGAATTTGCTTCCCAAAAAACCAAGAGGTGGTAAATTGTTGAGCAACAAAGGAGCACATTATGACAGTAGGACAAAAAATTCCCGCAATGGCCTTACCCGTCGATAACGGCGAAACATTGGAGCTGCCAAAAGCTTTTCAAGGCCAGTGGTCGCTTTTGTATTTTTATCCGAAAGATGACACTCCCGGCTGCACAAAACAGGCATGTAGTTATCGCGACCAAATTGGCGATTTTACCAAAAGAGGCGTGAAGGTTTATGGAGTCAGTTTAGATGATTTGGCGAGCCATGAAGCTTTTAGCGAAAAGTTTGAGCTCAATTTCCCTCTGATTTATGACAAAGACAAAACGCTCAGTACTTTTCTCAAGGTTTATGCTGAGCAAGAGTGGAATGGAAAAAAATATATGGGACTCTCCCGCGATACTTTTTTGATTGATCCACAAGGGGTCGTTCAGCGAGAGTGGCGCAAAGTAAATCCGATGACAACAGTGAGTGAGACTCTCGAGGCTATAAAAGAATTAGTTAAGTAGATTTCTTTTTCTTGCTCGAAGTATTTTTGTCGGTTGTCACAGGCTGTGGGAGGAGTCCTCCAGTTTTAGGTGCTTTGCGCAGTTGTGTCCAAATCATCAGTCCTACGCCAAAAGCAAAAAGCCATAAGGATAAAAACTGCCCACGAGTGAGGCCTAGGGGGAGTTGACTGAGGTTTGAAAGATGCGCATCGGGCAAACGGAACATTTCATCGACGACCCTAAACAAACAGTAAATAAGAAGATAGAGCGAGCAGATGAGGCCTGGCTTGCGTGGTTTTAGCCACACAAGAGTTAAAATAAGTAGAGGAATGAGTCCTTCTCCGAGCGCAGCATAAAGTTGAGAGGGGTGACGCGGCTCAAGAACGAGAGCGATGGCATCGGTTACATTTTGTTGGCCATTCTGTATGGCGATGATGACTTGATCGGCGGCATTGTAGAGGCGGCCAGTGGATTGATTGTGCACCCATTGGAGCCATTCATTTTCGCTGATGCCGATCTCCTTCATGGTGGGAGCGAGGCTGGCCAGTTTTTCCTTTTCGTAACCAATCCAACGATACATGTCCTGAGGAAACTTCACGGCCCACGGAACATCGGGTCCGGCAACGCGCCCCATAAGTTCGCCGTTGATAAAATTGGCAATGCGTCCAAGAAAAATAGCCAAGCACGTCGCAAAGATAGTCAGATCGCCAAGATGGAGAGGATCTTTTTTATGCTTCCAGGCAAAAAGAATACACGCCAAGATGACACCGATAAAACCACCATGGCTAGCCATGCCACCTTCCCACACCGCTAAGGCGCCCCAGTAGGGAAAGTGAGAACGGAAATCAGTTAAAAGATCGGGGCTATAAAATAAAACATACCCAAAGCGCCCACCGAGAAGCACGCCTAGAATTAAATATGTTAAAAAATCAGAAGCTTCATCTTGCGTAAGATTGGCGCGTTTGTTCCGCACCATCCAGCTCATGAACAGAAAACCGCTGATAAAGCCGGTGAGATAGGCGAGAGAATACCAGCGAATCCCAAAGTTTCCCGAAATATGCACAAGAAATGGATCAAGATTATGTACCCAGACGTTCGACATGGAATCATTATCGAGAGTCTGTGGAATAATTACAAGGATTGAAAGGGTTTAGATAATTTTGTCGCAACGAATCCTACGGCTTGTCAGGCTTGGTTTCTCCCCCCACAATGGTGTAAAAAGTAATCTTAACTTTATGTTGAGTTGCTATGCTCAAATGTGAGGCAAGTCTATGTCATCGTCGCAGTCGTTGAGTTCGGAAAATCTCCAGTACATCGAAAATTTATATTCGTTGTATAAAACCAATCCCGAATCGGTGGAACCGAAGTGGCGGGATTTTTTTTCGGGAGTGGATTTTGCCACCAGTTCCGGAAGTGGTCTTTCCACAAAAGAACTCAATGTTTACAATTTGATTCAAGCCTATCGTGACTATGGACATTTTGAAGCACAACTGGATCCTCTCGCTATGCACACGTCGTCTTCTGGCGAACTCAATTTGCAAAACTTCGGATTGTCAGAAAAAGATTTAACCTCTGTGTTCTCAGTCGCATCCATGGTCGGTCTTAAGAATGCAACGCTTGCGCAAATCATTCAGCATTTACAAAAAGCCTATTGCGGAACCATCACCGTACAAGTCTCAGATGCGGTGAAGGGTGTCCGTGATTGGTTTCATAACGAAATGGAAAAAAATTCTTTTCAGTTGGACGGCGAAAAGAAAAAACAAATTCTGCAACAGCTTGTGCGCACAGAATCATTAGAAAAATTTATTCATACGCGTTTTGTCGGCGCAAAACGTTTTTCCATCGAGGGCGCCGATGCATTGATACCTATGCTTGAACATCTCACCTTAAAAGCACGCGAATTAGGTGCCGAAGAAATCGTGGTGGGTATGGCCCATCGCGGTCGAGTCAATGTTTTAGCAAACTACATGGATAAAGCTTTAGAAGTGATTTTGGCACAGTTCGAAGGCATCACCGCCGACATGCCGGATTACGATGGCGATGTGAAATACCATATGGGGTATTCCAATGACAAAAAAACTCCCCATGGCGATTGTCACATTTCTTTAGCGTTTAACCCGAGTCATTTGGAGGCCGTCAATCCTGTGGTGTGCGGAATGGCGCGCGCGAAACAACGTTTCCGCAAGGACACTGAAGAGCGAAAGACTGTGATTCCTGTGCAAATTCACGGCGACGCCGCATTTGCAGGTCAAGGTGTGGTTTCCGAAACATTACAGTTGGCGCATCTCAAGGGCTACACTGTGGGCGGATCGATTCATATCATCATCGACAACCAAGTGGGCTTTACGACGGACCCTGAGTATACTCGCAGCTCGCCGTACTCTTCAGATGTGGCCAAGTCGCAACAAGTGCCGGTGATTCATGTCAATGGCGATGATCCCGAAGCGTGTGTGCGTGCTATGGACATTGCGATACGTTTCCGTCAAAAATTTAAACGGGATATTTTGATCAATCAAATGTGCTACCGTCGTTACGGTCACAACGAAGGCGATGAGCCAGGTTACACACAGCCGGCCATGTATCAGATCATTAAAACTCATCCAACGCCGTGTGAAATTTATAGTAAAAAATTAATGCAAGAAAAAGTCGTCGACACGGCTTTTTATGATTCATTCTACAAAGAAAAAATGGATAACTTGCAAAAGATTTTAGATGGCGTTCGCAAAAATCCTCCCGAGTTTAAGCCGCAAGCTTTTGGCAAAATGTGGAAGGGCTTCCGTCGATCGCAAGAAAAAGATTTTTCGCAAACGGTAGATACAAAAACCACAGCCGCAAATATTAAAAAAGTGGGTGAGCAAATCACCACGTTGCCAGAAAACTTTAACCTCCATCCAAAACTCGTAAAACTTTTGGAAACACGAAAACAAATGTCTTTAGGGCAAACACCCATCGATTGGGGTATGGCCGAGATGTTGGCCTATGGGTCGACGATTCTCGAAAACAACTCCGTTCGTCTCTCTGGACAAGATTGCATTCGCGGGACTTTTTCCCATCGCCACTCTTGTTATTTTGATACATCCACTGGAGAAATCTATAACCCTCTCGAACAACTGCGTGAAGACAAAGAGTTTTGTGTGTACAACAGCTCGCTCTCAGAGATGGCCGTTCTCGGTTTTGAATACGGTAATTCTAGCACCGATCCGACGTTCCTAACGATTTGGGAAGCGCAGTTTGGTGATTTTGCCAATGGAGCGCAAATCATCATCGATCAGTTTTTGTGTAGTGCTGAGCAAAAGTGGATGCGCATGAGTGGTCTCGTGATGCTGTTGCCTCACGGCTACGAAGGGCAAGGGCCAGAGCATTCCAGTGCACGTCTTGAGCGCTTTTTGCAATTATGTGCACAGAACAACATGCAAGTGTGCAATCTCACCACGCCGGCACAAATTTTCCACGCCTTGCGCCGACAAATTAAACGTGAATTTCGTATTCCACTGATTGTGATGTCACCGAAATCTCTTTTACGTCATCCGCAAGCCGTATCGTCTGTCGAAGATTTCACTAAAGGGGCGTTCCAGGAAGTGATTGCCGATCCTGTCGTGGATATTAGCAAAGCGAAAAAATGTATTTTGGTTTCTGGCAAACTCTATTACGAACTGGTCGATGCGCGTGAGAAGAATAAAATCACCGACACGGCCATAGTGCGTGTTGAGCAACTGTATCCTTTCCCTGAGACTCAGTTGAAGGCTGTGCTCAAAGGCGCCAAAAAATTAGAGACGATGATTTGGGCGCAGGAAGAACCAAAAAATATGGGTTCGTGGACGTACATATGCCACCCATTGAATGAACTGATGGAAAATTTAGAATTGCCAATGCCGAACTATGTGGGGCGCAATCATCGGGCGTCGCCCGCCACCGGTACAACCAAAAAACATCAGCAGGAACAACAACAAATTTTGAAAGATTGTTTTAAGAAGTGAGGCCATTATGAGTTTAGATATTAAAGTCCCAGCTGTGGGAGAATCCGTTACCGAAGCCACCGTTGGTTCGTGGCAAAAGAAAAACGGCGACTTTGTTAAGCGCGATGAAGTTTTGTTGGTTCTCGAGACCGACAAAGCCAGTGTGGAAGTGGTTGCTGAAAGCGACGGTGTTCTCACCATCACAGTCCCGCAAGGTCAAACCGTGGCGATCGGATCGACTGTTGGCAAAATTGATCCGCAAGCGGCGGCTGCAAACGCACCACGAGCCGCGGAGCCTGCCGCTAAAACAGCTCCTGCTCCGGCAACTCCCGCCAGTGCAAAGTCGGCACCGGCTGTGGAAAACGGTGGACCGTCCATGCATTTGAGTCCTGCCGTTCGTCGTATCGTCGATGAAAAAAGTATTGATCCAAAAACAGTAGCCGGTACTGGCAAAGATGGTCGTTTGACGAAAAAAGATGTTCTCGATATTCAACCAAAAACGATAGTGATTCCTGAATCCGCAAAAGCACCTGCACCCACAACGGAAAAGAAAATTCAGCAAGTCGGCTCTATCGAACGTGTGCCGATGACGACCATTCGCAAAAAAATAGCCGAGCGTCTCGTACAAGCTCAGCAAACGGCGGCGATCCTCACGACTTTTAACGAGGTCGACATGACTCAAGTCATGGACATTCGCGCCAAATACAAAGATCAGTTTGAGAAGAAGTACAATATCAAGCTGGGTTTTATGGGATTTTTTGTCAAAGCGTGTATTCAAGCTTTGAAAGAGTTTCCGGCGGTGAACGCGTCCCTCGACGGCAGCGATATTTTGTACAAAAATTTCTACAATATCGGCGTGGCGGTGAGTACACCCAAGGGCCTTGTGGTGCCGGTGATTCGCAACGCTGACCAAATGACCTTGGCCGAGCTGGAAGGCGCCATTGCCAATTACGGCGCAAAAGCTCGTGATGGAAAAATCACTGTCGACGATATGTCTGACGGCAGTTTCACCATCAGTAACGGCGGTGTGTTTGGCTCGTTGATGTCGACGCCGATTCTCAATCCACCACAATCGGGGATTTTAGGAATGCACAAAATTGAAAAGCGTCCCATTGCCATTGGCGACAATGTGGTGGTGCGCCCGATGATGTACTTAGCGCTTTCTTACGATCATCGCATGATTGATGGTCGCGAATCGGTGAGCTTTCTAGTTCGTGTGAAGGAGTGCATTGAAGATCCTTCGCGCATTTTGATGGAGATATAACGATGAATGAATTTGATGTCATAATTATTGGTTCTGGGCCGGGCGGATATGTTTGCGCGATTCGTTGTGCCCAATTAGGTCTTAAAACCGCCATTGTCGAAAAAAGTAAAACGCTGGGTGGGACATGTCTGAACATTGGCTGTATTCCCTCGAAAGCACTCTTAGATTCCAGTGAAAATTTCTCACTGGCACAACATGATTTTGATACGCATGGAGTGGAGATCGCCAAAGTGACGCTCAATCTCGAGAAGATGATGAAGCGCAAAGATAAAATCGTGGGTGATCTCACTCAAGGCGTCGCTTATCTGATGAAGAAAAATAAAATTGAGACTTTTTATGGAAAAGGCTCGATCGTGGCGACCAACACAGTGCAAGTCGAAGGGGAAACACCGGCGACTCTCAAAGCTAAAAACATTGTGATCGCCACGGGCAGTGTTCCCGTGGAATTACCTTTTTTAAAATTCGACGGCAAGAATGTGGTGTCTTCTACAGAGGCATTGAGTTTTGATAAAGTGCCGGAGCATTTGATCGTGGTCGGAGGCGGTGCCATTGGTCTTGAGATGGGATCGGTCTGGTTGCGCTTGGGATCTAAGGTCACCGTTGTGGAATTTGCCGATAAAATTTGCGGACCGATGGACAAACAAATTTCTAGCGATCTTTTGCGCATTCTCAAAAAACAAGGCATGGAATTTTTATTGTCCACCAAAGTTACCGGTGCCGATATCAAAGGCAAAAAGCTCACTGTCAATTATGAGTCGGTGGCCGATGGAACAAAAGGCACTCTCGAGGGAGATAAAATTTTAGTGGCCGTGGGTCGTAAGCCCTATACCGAAGGCGTAGGTTTGGAAAAAATGGGTGTGAAACCCAATGAGCGTGGACAGATTGTGGTCGGCGAACATTATCAAACAACCTGTGCAGGAGTGTACGCCATTGGCGATGCTACGCCCGGTGCTATGCTTGCCCACAAAGCCGAAGAAGAAGGTGTCGCGTTGGCAGAAATGCTCGCAGGTGGTTCTGGACATGTGAACTATCACACAGTGCCTTGGGTGATTTACACTTGGCCCGAAGTGGCTGGTGTGGGTTATTCAGAAGAAGAACTGAAAGCCAAAGCCATTGAATACAATGCAGGAAGTTTTCCGTTCTCAGCCAATGCCAGAGCCAAGGCAATCGGGATGACCGAAGGACGAGTGAAGATTCTTGCCGATAAAAAAACCGATGAAGTTTTGGGAGTTCACATCGTGGGGCCACGGGCGTCGGATATGATTGCCGAGGCGGTTGTTGCTATGGAGTTTGGTGCGAGCAGTGAAGACATTGCCCGCAGTTTCCATGCGCACCCCACCTTGTCGGAAGTGATGCGTGAAGCGGCACTGGCCGTCGATAAACGCGCTCGTCAGATATAGGTCGCTCTCTAGAGAGAGCTCGTAAGTATAAAAATTATGGACAACGGACAAAGGAGTCTACCAAATGAGTAAAGCAGCGAATGATGTTGTTATTGTCGACGGAGTGAGAACTCCCTTTGCGAAAGCAGGAACAGTTCTGCAAGATGTGCATGCCGCCGAGTTGGGGCAGATTGCTCTGCAAGAGTTGATCGCTCGCACGAATTTAGATGTAAAAACTGTAGAAGAAGTGATCATTGGCTGCGTGGGTAACCCGGCTGATGCGGTCAATATCGGCCGTGTGGTGGCTCTCCGAGCAGGGATACCACAAAATGTATCTGCGCACACAGTGCACAGAAACTGCGCTTCGGCTTTAGAAAGTATCGCCACGGGTTATAATATGATCAAAGCCGGTTCGGCCGAAGTGGTCGTCGCTGGTGGAACAGAAAACATGTCTCAGGCACCGCTGATGTTTGGCAAAAAAATGACGGATCTTTTTGCTAAACTGCAATTTTCTAAAACCACAGGAGCTAAACTCGCCGCGCTGATGCAATTTCGTCCCTCTTTCTTAGCACCGCGTGTGTCAATTGTTGAAGCGCTCACTGATCCTTTTGTGGGAATCAACATGGGAATGACGGCTGAAATTCTGGCCAAAGAGTTTGGGATTTCTCGTTTAGAGCAAGATCAGTTTGCTTTGCAATCGCACTTGCATGCTGTGGAAGCCACTAAAAATGGTTTGTTATCGCAAGAAATGACACCGGTGTATATTGGCCCGGATTACAAAAAAGTACTCGATAAAGACAATGGCCCACGCGATGGACAAACTCTCGAAGCGTTACAAAAATTAAAACCTTACTTTGATCGCCGTACAGGAACAGTGACGGTCGGCAACGCATGTCCTCTCACTGATGGCGCAGCGATGGTTTTATTGATGAGTCGGGCTCGCGCCGAAGCGCAAGGTTACAAGCCTCTCGCGCGCATTCGCAGTTATGCCTTTGCCGGTTTGGAACCTGAGCGTATGGGACTCGGTCCTGCGTATGCAGCTCCTCTAGCTCTTAAAAAAGCTGGATTGGATTTTAAACAAATAGATCTCATCGAGCTCAACGAGGCCTTTGCGGCACAAGTTTTGGCGTGTCGCAAAGCTTTGGCGAGCGTCCAGTGGTGTCAGGAAAAACTGGGACTGTCGTCCGCCGTGGGCGAAATCGATTTAGCTCGACTCAATGTGAATGGCGGAGCCATCGCCATTGGTCACCCGGTGGGCGCGACAGGAACTCGCTTGGTTTTGACATTGGCAAAAGAAATGAAACGCCGTGGAATGCAATTTGGTCTCGCCACACTTGGTATCGGTGGTGGGCAAGGTGGCGCAATGATCGTAGAGAACGAGGGTTAATATGAGTATTCAAGAAAGTTTAAAAATTGTTCCTAAAGGTGAAATTGCCCTGCTCGAGTGGGATCACATTGGCGAACGCGCCAATAAACTGAGCACGCCGATTATGATTCGCTTAAAAGAGATTTTAGAAGACCTTAAAAAATCTTCTTACAAAGCAGTGGTAATTGTTTCGAAAAAACCAAAGATCTTTATCGCCGGTGCCGACATCGAAGAAATCAAAAATTTAAAATCCAAAGAAGACTTTCGTTTTGCCGTAGAGTCGGGACAAGGCATTATGAATGCCATCGAAGATCTCCCCATTCCCGTGATCGCCGCCATTCATGGTGCGTGTGTTGGTGGTGGCTGTGAATTGATTCTGGCGTGTGATCATCGCATTGCTAGCGATGACAAGACCACTAAGATTGGTCTGCCCGAAGTCAAATTGGGCATTATTCCTGGTTTTGGCGGCTGTGTGCGTTTACCCCGTGTCGTCGGTGTGATGAATGCTTTGGATATCATTCTTGCCGGGAAAACAGTCCCAGCGGTGAAAGCACTTAAGATTGGTTTGGTCGATGCTGTGGTTCATCCGAGCATTTTGGAATCCGAAGCTTTAAAACTCGCAGAAAAAGTAATTAAAGAAGGCGGTAAAAAACGTCGCAAGAGTTTCTCAGGGAAAAATCTGCAAGAAAAACTGATGAACTCCGTACTGTTGCCGATGGTTTACTCTGGCGCCAAAAAACAAGTCATGTCACAAAGTCATGGGCATTACCCAGCACCTTTAGAGGCTTTGGATGTGGTTAAAAAATCCCACGGAAAATCCCGTGAGAAAGCGCTAGCGATTGAATGTGTTGGTTTTTGCAATGTGGCCGGTGGCGAAGTCAGTCGTAACTTGGTCAGCCTTTTCTTTATGATGGAAAATGTGAAAAAACGCACAGGTGTTGCCGATGCTTCGGTAAAACCCCGCGAAGTGGATCATATTGCTGTGCTGGGCGCAGGAACCATGGGCGGCGGGATTGCCTATGTGGCCGCCGACAATGGAGTGCATGTGCGCATGAAAGACATCACCACCGATGCGATCAGCAAAGGCTACCAAGCAGCAGCACGCGTGTGGGATAAGCTTCTTAAGAAAAGACGTATTACGAAATACGAAAAAATCGAAAAAATGTCGTTTGTGACGGGTGGTTTAGATTACGCCGGTTTTAAATCCATGGATGTAGTCATTGAGGCCATCGTTGAAAATATGGAAATCAAAAAGAAGGTGATTGCTGAGACGTATCAGCAGTGTTCACCGGATGTGATTATCGCCACCAATACATCTTCGTTGAGTGTTACAGAAATGGCCGAAGCGCACCCGCGTCCGGAAAACTTTGTCGGTATGCACTTTTTTAATCCAGTGGATAAAATGCCATTGGTGGAAGTCATTCGTGGTCCCAAAACCAGCGACGAAGCCACAGCCACCATCTTTGAATTGTCGAAGAAAATGGGAAAAACTCCTATCGTTGTTAAAGACGGCGTAGGTTTTCTCGTCAACCGTCTATTGATTCCGTATTTGATTGAAGCGGCCTTTTTCTTACAAGAAGGTATGGACATTCAAAAGGTCGATGATGTTTTTGTAAAAAAATTCGGCATGCCTATGGGTCCTTTTCATTTAATGGATGAAGTCGGCATCGATGTCTGCGTGAAGGTTTCGAAGATCTTTAAAAAATCTCTTGGAGAACGTTTGCAACTTCCCGATGCGCTGGTGAAGTTGGAAGACTCGCATCGTTTGGGTAAGAAAAACTTTAAAGGCTTTTATAAATACGACTCTCGTGGAAAAAAACAAGAAGTGGATTCCACAATCTACGCGGAATTGGGCTTAGGAACACCGACCAATCCGCTCTCGGATGACGATCTGATCGGTCGTGCCATGTACAATATGATCAATGAGGCGGCGTTGGTATTGGTCGAAGAAAAAATCGTCGACACCGCCGAAGAAGTGGACCTCGGTATGATTATGGGAACGGGCTTTCCGCCGTTCCGTGGGGGTCTGCTCAAGTACGCCGATTCTGTGGGAACAGAGAAAATGGTGGACAGTCTGGAGCTGTATGCGAAAAAGTACGGTCTTCGTTTTAAGCCATCCAATCCTCTGCGCAATATGGCTAAGACCCATAGAACTTTTTATTCATGAACCAAAACTATCGGTTCCGTCGACATAGCATAGAGACACTGATCGGGGGCATTTCGCCCCTCGATTTGACAACGCTCTCTATGGAATCCTTGGAAGATGCCAGTGATTTTTTATTGTCCTACGGATTTGATTGGTCCATCGAGTCCGATCGTAAAGAGCTTTCTAGCTATTACCAAAAATCGCTGATTTTTTTGCAATCGGAAATTTGTCGCGAAGGGGAAGTGATCCCGACGATTTTGACCGATGTGAACGAGCTCAAGGATCTGCGCAAACTGTTTGTTTATGTGAATGAAAAAACCCCATCGGTCAGCCAAGAGGTGCGCCTGTGGTCGGGCGCTCTGCTGAAAGTGCTTCACGTTGTTCTTCTCTATAGCCATGACATGTACTCTATTTTTCCCGAAGAAATTCAAAAACAAATTCTCGGGCCCGTCGAGCAACACTTGCATGCGGATCCTGTGGTGGGGGCGCCCATTTTGCGCAAAAACTCCCAGGATGAAGCCATTCGTCTCTATAAGTTTGAACAAAAGCCGGTGAAAGAATTCCGCAGCAGTGTCTTAAAGTTGCTCGCCAAGCGCAAACTTTTCGCTCTCAATCTCTATGACAATATCGGTGTGCGTTTTGTGACCAACAGCACATTTGATTGTTTCCGTGTGGTGCGATTTTTAATGGGTCATTCTATTCTGAATTCATTCCATACAATCACTGATCAGTCGGTGAATACGGTGTATCCCACCAATTTGTTTTTAGAAGTGATGGATCATTTGCGCACCAAGGGCGAGAGCATGGATTCGGCGCAAGTGGATGCGATCATGCAAAAAAAATTATTGGATAATTATGATCGCGCCGAATATTTGATGAAAGAGAATAACTTTTCCGGCGAAGGTTATAAATTTATTAAATTCGTCAGCCGCAAGCTGATCCGTGTGAATGTGAACGGCGCTTCACACCGTTTCTTTTATCCCTTTGAAGTACAAATTCTGACTAAAGAAGCCTACCTGCAAAGCATCCAAGGTGAACAGGCTCATCACGAGTACAAAAAACGCCAACGCCAAGCCGCCCGCATGCGCCTCCTTGGCGACAGTTAAGGTGGATGATTATCCTGCATTTGTTGTCGTTGTAAAAACAAAGTTGCTGGCTGCCCTTCGATAAACATTAAGCTGATTGTGGCGATATCCTCTGTGTACGGGATCCTCTCCTCCGCAGTTCTTGCAGAGCCACCAGCAGTGAGTATGCCGATGATGTTCACAAAATTTGTTGAATTGTGCTGGAGGCTGACAATGGGTCCTCCCGAACTTCCGATGGCAGCGGAGCAGTTCGAACGGTAAATACTGTCGTGAAAGAGGCTCCATTGATTGCATTTATCCATAAGCAAGACGGCTTGGTTATTTAAAACAGGAAATCCAAGAGTTGCGGCAAGTGTCGTCTTCGTTAAAGAAGTTTCTTCGATACCAATAACAATCTTGTTTGGTGGTGTTACAGGTTCTTTCAATTTAAGAACTGCTAAATCAGTGCGGGCGTAATCACTCACAGAGGAGAAATCCTCAAGATGAGTTGGAGGTCTTCGTGGGACCGAAAAAGGAATCATTTGCTCGACCTGAACCGATTTGAGAGTAGAATCCGTGTCCGCATAGTTAAAGGTAATGACATTGACGTTGTGATATTTCTGAGCAGAACCATTGTAGAGGCAATGAGCAACAACCATGACTGTGAAAGGGGAGATGAGCGTTGCTGGGCAATTTGTTGGGGAAATCATTCCTACATTGAGTGTAGAAAAGCTCACATTCATAGCTTGAATATTGAATGCATATATTATTTCGTTTGGTAGATCTCTCTCGAAAAATGCCGCATAAGAACGCGGGAAAAATACGAAGAGAGTAAGAAAAAATATTTTCACATATTGTCCTTAGTTAGGTTTGTTCGAGGTAGTACTAAGAGAAGTGCTTGAATATCCTGATATGTAGATGATTTGCCAATAACAACGAGTTTTGCGCCTTTGATTTGAACGGCGACCCATACGGTGATCAAGTTTTCCTTTGTAGGATCTTGAGGATCGGTAGCATGGATGGGGAATACCAGAGCTACCAGTTGATTTTGTTCGTTGTAGTGCCAATCTAAAGAATCACCTACGTAAGGTAATTCTCCATTTCCGTTGGCCATGACCAGATCGTAGGTGTCAAGAGTGATGTCTTTCTTTTTTAAGACAATCCATCCGCGCAGGTCGTAGACTTGGTATTCCACAGTGTAGCCGTCTTGGCCTGGACAAAGTGAAAGTAGGGTGTTCTCGTCTGTTTTGGCTTGGTCGATAGTACAGACCTCGGTGCTCAGACTTGTGGTCATTACAGAATTATTGGCGAAAGCTGTGCCTAGGCAGAGAATAAATACTAAAATCAAAAAAAGTTTCATAATTGTCCTTTTTGGTTTGTTACTGAGCTAAAGCTTCTTCTAAAAATAAACTCTGACAACTCCCTGCCGAAAAGACAGGGGTGGAAAGATTCAATGGCTGCTGTTGAAAGTCCATGATTTCTTGCACATCTCTTAAGATGGGTCGAGCCAGTTCGGCGGCTTGGGAGCCGCCTTGACTGATGATTGGACTGCGGGCGTAAAGCTGGAGTCTAACACGGTGAAGAAGTTACAATAGCGGGCTGGCCCAAGCTGCTCTATATTCAGAGCATTTAGGAGTCAGGAAATGGGAAAGCCAAAGAGAAAATTCAGCGACGAGGTAAA
>JBGSUL010000081.1:0-2586 GCA_041736155.1 Bdellovibrionales bacterium | reverse complement strand
TAACAAGAAGCGGCTACACTCGGCCATTGGCTACTTGCCACCAGAGGAATTTGAAAATAAGATAGCAACAGAATTAAACGTCAGTCGGCCATCGTTCCAACTCTAAGCCGGTTCGACTCCCACTAAACGCCCGCAGTCCATGCTGAATATTTAAGTTCCCTCAAGTTTACCTCTCAGAAGCGAGGTCAATATCTTGTCTCTAGTTTTTGGCTATGCGACAAACCATCATTACGCTCAAAAAACTATAAACTTTTCCAGTCCTTAAAAGATCTAATTGTAGATAGATCCAAGCATGCAGAGAATGAAGAGAGACGCCTAGACTGGTTAAGTCCACCAATTATTGAACAGCTTTCTTGTAAAATTGATTTCGAAGAAAATACCTGCGAAATGAGGTAACTAAAGTGTGAAGAGTGAAATTTTGGATTGAATACTAAACTCAAAAATAATAGATCTGCTTAACAAGTAAGGAAATGTTTACATCTACACTCCACCAAAAGGCGAAATTGGATGTAAAAAGCTAGTCAATGATTATCCCCATATTTGTGATGGGGACTTAGAGCTGACGCACGTGTGATACTTTTAAGTCAGCCAAAGAGAGTCTGACTTTTATAAATTCTTCAACCTTTTTTCGGTCCGCAGAAGTTGGGCGATCTTTCCATTGCAACCATGCTGCGGTACCATCATCTGAAAGTAGAACTTGATGAAGAGCTGGAGTAATTATTTTAAGCTCTTTTTCCAAAGAAATTTCAAGTTCGTGATTCTTTTTAAAATTTTCTACTTGAAATTGCAGCTCGGAAACTTTCAACTTCATTTCGGTGGATGCGCCGATGATGTCTTGTGAAAGATCTTTGGTTTGCTCGGGAGTGTACTGTTGGATATCCAGCTCGGTTTTATCCAAGCCATAAAATTTAATTTTTTCTTTGAGGTGGGCGACCTCTGTTTCAGTAATGATATGACCCACGAGATTCACTTGGAGTTTGGATCCACTAAAACGATATTTGAGTTCTTGCCCCACAACAAAGGTTCCAGGAAACTGAATTTGTTCTTTAACAAAAAGTTTTGCTCGAGAAGAGAACCTTGATTCACTCAATAGAGCCCACGCCATCACCAGACTCGGAATAATGACTATCGTGGCCACAATCGTTACCCAGCGATTGATTCGAGTTTCGGTCTCCTGATTAATCCATTGCACTTTCTTAAATTTTAAATAGCGAACAAAAATAAATGTCGAAAGCCCTATAAAAATACTATTGATCGTAAACAGGTAAATGGCACCTAGAAAGTATTTCCAATTTCCATTAGCCAAACCATACCCAGCGGTACAAAGTGGCGGCATTAATGCGGTTGCGATAGCAACACCTGCAATGGCATTTCCTCGCTCTCGTCGGGAAGAGGCCACAATCCCGGTGGCTCCACCAAAAAAGGCAATCAGCACATCATAAAAGGTCGGCTGGGTTCTTGCCAAGAGTTCAGACTGAGCTTCCGACAAAGGTGAAAGTAAAAAATAAACAGTCGACGTCAAAATGCTAATCATCATTGCTATTGCTAAATTACGTAGTGATTTTTTCATCAGATTGTTATCGTTAATGCCCAAGGCTAGGCCTGCACCAACAATCGGACCCATCAGCGGGGAGATAAGCATCGCTCCAATGATCACCGCGGCCGAATTGACGTTAAGACCAACGGATGCCACAAAAATTGCAAAAATCAGGGTCCAGGCATTGGCGCTCTTAAATTCGACATTCTTTTTGATAGACTCAATAGTGCCGGCTTCATCGGTATCATTGCGGAGATTAAAGAGTTCTCTGATTTTATGAATCACCGAAGATGGGGCATGCGGTTGTACTGAGTTTGTCATCTGATTAATGTGTATTTTCTTGTTCGCGTCGTCAACGAAAAACCATTTGATGACATCTATTCTAATTGGTCACACTCAAGAAGACATTGAAGCCATTACTTCCTAATTTTTAAGAAATTCAGATTTTAAGTTTTCTCAAAGCAAGTGAGAATGTAGAACCCTGAATAAGAACAGAAAAAACAACAACTGCGTAGGTCATTGAAATCAGAAAATCTCTATAGGGAGAAGACGGCAACGATAACGCTAAGGCAACGGATATCCCGCCGCGCAAACCTCCCCATGTCATAAGCTTCACGATGTGCGGGGAGAAATCTCTGAAATACTTCATTGCAGTGACTGGGATTAAAATACTTAAAAACCTTGCAAGTAAAACGATAGCAACGATGCCCAAAGCCAATAGTACTAGATCGAAATTATAAGATATTATCAACACTTCAATGCCAATCAAAACGAAGAGAATCGAGTTTAATATCTCATCTAAAAGCTTCCAAAAATGATCGAGATGAATCCGTGTCGCATCAGACATGGCGAACTCCCGACCTTGGTTTCCGATTAATAAACCCGCTGCAACCATCGCAAGAGGGCCAGAGGTGGACTGCGGGCGTAAAGCTGGAGTCTAACACGGTGAAGAAGTTACAATAGCGGGCTGGCCCAAGCTGCTCTATATTCAGAGCATTTAGGAGTCAGGAAATGGGAAAGCCAAAGAGAAAATTCAGCGACGAGGTAAA
>JBGSUL010000080.1:0-30182 GCA_041736155.1 Bdellovibrionales bacterium | reverse complement strand
TTTACCTCGTCGCTGAATTTTCTCTTTGGCTTTCCCATTTCCTGACTCCTAAATGCTCTGAATATAGAGCAGCTTGGGCCAGCCCGCTATTGTAACTTCTTCACCGTGTTAGACTCCAGCTTTACGCCCGCAGTCCACTTCGACGTATTCTATGCTTAATATGCGTGAGTTTTTTGCCGAACTCATTTCCTTTCTGGTTCATGATCCTAAAATGGAAACTGCGATCACTCCCGATTTACATAGCTGGCTTCTCACTAATGGATACGGCGAACTTTTGCATGAACAAAAAATCCTGGATCGGAATCCATATATAGCGAACCCCTTGCCCGAATTTTCCTTTGAATTTGTTGGGCTCGCATATATAGATAATCGTCCGCGTTGCACAGCATCCGTAGTTCACCATGGACTTGTTGTTACAGCCAAGCACTGCTTTACAGATAGCTTAGAACTCCTTTTAAAGGGCGGAAGTTTTCCATTTTTAAGGCTAGAGTTTCCCTACTCACCTGGAAAGCTAATGATATATGGGATGAGTATTCGTCGTGTCGCAGAAGACAGCGTCGACAATGACGTCATTTATTTACATTATGACCCTCAGCTCACGCTCAATAAATTGCAAGTTCCAAAGATTCAACCCATGAATTCGAAAAAGTCGTTAAGTCGAGATGAAAAACTTTTGTTGCCTGCCTTCCGACTCCCTCAAAAGGCTCGAGAGTTAAAAATGGAAATTCAATTTTGCAATGCTACCAATGAACTGGGTCAGATTAATTCCGTACTTCCACAGTACACTGGTCTCCTTCGCGGTTCGACATGCCAAGCCTACTTTATGTCGTCCGGTGCACCATTTTATCAGATAAATAAAAATAAAGAGTTGGTCTTGGTTGGCGTTTTAGCACATACCTTTTCCTTGGACATTAACGGGGAGTTAGACCAATCACAAATCTTAAAAGATGCCTGGGGAGATAAGACATTCACGAATTTTTCACCCCTCAGCGAAGTTCGCAATTGGCCTCAACTGAGTGTTACCACCCGCCCATAAAAAATGATTTCTATTTTTTCATTTGTACAGAATATAATAATTGACCACGAATCCTGGAAGCGTTTATTTAACTTTAAGCAACTTCTCGATCTTATCAAGACGAGCTCTCATTTCCGCTTCTCGCTTCTCAAGTTCTTTAATTTTTTGATCTTTGGCTTGATCCTGCGCTTTTAACAGAACATTCTCCGCCCGTATTGAAGTAATCTCTCGCGAGTGGCGCTCCGACACACTAAAAAGCTCCATAATCCGTTTATTGAGCTCCTTAAAGGCTTGTATAAGCGGAGCCACAAGAACCGCGTAATCGACTTTTTTGTATCCTGTAGCTGAATCCTCTATGACGGCCGTAGGAAATTGGGCTTCGACGTCTTGAGCAATCACACCGATGGCGTGTTCGCCAGGGCGTTGAGATTTTTCATTCCAGTCAAACTCAACTCCGCGAAGAGACAAGATTTTATCCAAAGAGTTTTCGATAGGTTGAACATTTGTTTTGAGGCGGATATCAGAAGAACAATTCGTTCCGCCAGCACCATTACCCAGAGTGCAATCTGTTGAGCCTTGAACACGGAGATTGCCGACAACATGAAGTTTCTCGGTAGGGCTTGTCGTTCCAATCCCCAGATTGCCAGAGCTATTAAATCGTGCGACTTCCGTGGCATTCGTAGAAAAGCCGATTGTATTTGCCGCTGGTCGAAACAAACCTGTATCTGTATCCGACGTAAAACCTATGCCCGGCGTTGCCGAACTTCCATCCGTAAAAGAAGCTCTATTTGTTATAAGATATCCCTGAAAAAAAGTTCGCTCCGTCTCAGCATGAATTGTTCTTGTCGATGCCGCGGTATGATTTGCTCGGACTCTTACACAATCATCGACACCATCCAAATACACAACCGCAGTAGCATGTATCGACGCAAAGGCAGCTCCACCACCAGCTCTGCTTGTTCCGCGAGAATAATCGGTCCAACTGGGCGCTCCTGTGCATGTATCTCCTTTTTGGATATAAACACTTGCATAGTCAGTGTTTACCATATCCGGATGAGTTATAGATGTACTAATGAGATAGTACCCTGGTTGATTTGGCAAAAACCATTCATTAGCAAGATCCATAGCAGAGGCTGTATCAAAATCTTCAGAATCCCAAGTGACAACATCTGTAGTTCCTGTGGCATTCGTTTGCGAACTCGTTTTTGTTGCACGGAAAGACAACAGAGAATCCCCCACCCCAGGCAAATTAACCCAAGTCAGCGCGCCGGTTCCATCTGTTTGTAGCACTTGTCCCGAACCTCCTGCCGTGGTTGGCAGCGTGAGCACGTAGTCTGTGGTGATAGCGTCTGGCGCACGTAAAGTGGTTGTGTTTGTTCCGCCTGCAGCTAGCTCGCGCAGAATCAATTTTCCTGTTTCGCCAGTCGCTGTGCCGTAAGGACGCGCAGTAATCGCTCCCGCCACATCGAGACTTGTGCCTGGAATTGTTGTTCCGATACCTACTTGGCCCGAAGGATCAATACGTAGGCGTTCTGTCTTAGTCGTGCTACCTATGGCAGTAGTATCAAATTTAAGATACGATCCGAAAGCGGAATCACTAAATGTTTCCGCAGGGTATGCAATGATACTGGCGCTATCAGCAAAGGTTGTCCCCGTATATCCACGAAATGCAACACCACCCAATCTAACTGTAGTATCCGCCGGCAATGGAGTCGCTAAAGTTCCTCTAGCACGAGCAAATACAGTCCCTGACCATTGGGATCCTTTCGACGAGTAGCTTGTAGCACCAAAAACTGCGGAATTTTCTGTTTGAATATTAATGCGATTAGAAGCGGTGGAGGTTACATCAACTGAATAAGCTGGCGTTGTTGTTCCTATACCTACATTACCTGAGGCGTTAATTCTCATTCTTTCTTGTGAAGAACTCGAACCAAGTGCTGTTGTCAAAAATCTCATATATGTGCCCATTGCCGTGTCGGTAAAATTTTCTTCCGCATTAAAACGGATGCTTGTTGTGCTAAAAGCAGGATAGCTGGTCGCTCCATAACCCATCCCCGCTATCCCTCCCAAAGAATCACCGCTGGCAAGTGCTGTTTTAGCTGAAATAGTTCCATTTGAATGTTTGGTTGTAATAATGGAGGAGCTACTACTCACGCCTTCAAAAACAAGAGGAGAGCCACTTGTCGCCAATACATGGAAAATTGAAGTTGGCGTTGTCGTACCAATACCAACTTTTCCGCTAGTATCAATCACAAACGGACTTGTGTCCGCAGCCTGATCATTGACTAAGAATGAATCTCCAGTGCCTGAGTTGGTGATGGAAAGTACGTTTGTTCCTGTCGCAGAGATGTCTGTACTGGCATCGAGAGTCATTGCATCGACAAATTTATCAAAATCCAAACTGTCATTGGCTACTGACGTAGCGGCAGTGATCCAACTTAGTAGTCCTGTTCCGTCCGTTTGTAGCACTTGTCCCGGACTACCAGCAGTATCTGGCAGTGTGAGAGCGTAGCTCGTGGTAATCGCATCTGGTGCACGAATTGTGGCGGTCTCTGTGCCACCAGCCGCAAGCTCACGCAGGATCAACTGACCGGTTTCGCCGGTCGCGGTACCATACGGACGTGATGTGATCGCTCCTGCAGCATCGAGAATGGATCCTGGATTTGTTGTTCCAATGCCTACGCTTCCACTGGCATCAATCACAAATGGTGATGTGTCAACCGCTTGGTCATTCACCACGAAAGAATTTCCAGTGCCGGAATTTGTAATGGAAAGAACATTTGTTCCGCTGGCAGCTATATCTGTAGAAGCATCAAGAGTCATAGCATCAGCGAAGTGCGTGAAGTCCAAACTATTGATCCCCGGAGCAGGTGAACTGATCCAACTCAAAACTCCTGAGCCATCAGTGGAAAGAATTTGTCCATTCGTTCCCGCTGTATCGGGTAAAGTGAGTACATAGTTCGCACTAATCGTCGTCGGTGATTGAATCGCAACATACTCTCCGCCAGCGTTGTCAGCAAAACGTACTTGATTTTGTGCCGTCATCACCAACGCGCCGGTGAGTGAACCTCCCGCCAACGCAAGCTTCGTACTGTCGGTGGTGGCCACACACGACCAAACATACGTAGGCCCAACACTCATCTCTAAACTCTCATCTGGATTACAGTTGGGAACTAAACTGTTTGCACTTGTTGACGTCAAAATTTCTTGTGCCGCTGTGCCGTTCCAGTACATGAGCTTATCCGTCGTCGTGTTATACCAAGCTGTTCCTTCTTGTCCTACCGTAAGGGGAGTTGCAATCAACGTCGCTTCTTGTCCGCCGGTAAAGCCACCAAAACGCAATGTGCGTTGCGCACTCTGCGTGATATGTCCGCTCGCTGTGATATCGTTAGATCCCATATCGATTGGGCCGGCCATAGTGCCACCCGCGAGAGGCAACTTTGTCGGATCCGCGCCGCTGCCCGCCCCTACGGTTTGTACCAATGTGCCGTCGTAATACTTCATCTCATCCGTGGTCGAATCATACCAGATCTGTCCTGGTGTGGGTGATGCCGGATCACTTGGTCGTGACGGGATCACCGTTCCGTTTGAGGTATTTTGTAAATACAAAGAACTCGATCCGGCAAGTAAACCAGTTAGTGTTGCGTAACTCCCGCCAAAAAGACTTTCGGCCTTCGCTTGTGTGACGTTAGAACTGACTTGAATAAAATCATCAGTCGATAAACCTTGCAAACTTTCCGCAACGAGCGACTGTGGCACAGAGTCGATGGTCATGTCGGGAGAAAGAGTGCTCGTTACACCTGTGGTGCTGGGAGTAACGATGAATCGAAAATATCGAGAGTCACCAGTGCTCGGCGTATAGCTACACCCGATGGCACTACTGGTGAGACCGGTGATTGTGGCATTTTGATTTTGAAAAACCGTCTTCATCGAATTGCCAGAATCAAAGCTCGAACGCTTGAGAGATTCCGCACCCGAGGTCGGCGAGCCGACACGCGCATTAAAATACCCGGCCGAAGAAAGCGTACTCACTGTCTGCTGCTCTTCGTACAAAATACATGTTTTGGCTGGATTTAAAACTTGAATACGTAAGTTAACAGAAGCGTCTAAAAGAGGATCGGAGCTGTTGGCCTTATATAAACGGCCATCCACAGTCATAAATTGCGGAGATTCAGTTTGCGCAGTTGCAATTTGTGGCGCAACCATTAGCAAAAGCCAAAGGCAGCAAAAATTTTTTTGCTTAAGAAATGAATAAACCATATGCATCACAAGGAGCTATCGGTTATCGGGGAGCAAAACTGAAGAAACAGAAGAGAGGATTAAAATAATCATTTAAACACTTCAGTGATGTCGTAAATTGAGTAAACTTCTTATAAAACGACTCAAATATAATCTAGTTAAAGAGTCCAGTGACTCAAATTAAGACGAAAAAATACGAAAAACGAACAGAAATGACAATACCTTTGACCAAGGTAGTTACACCCGATTCGTACGTATCAGAAAAAGTTGTGCCTGAATCTATCGTTCGCACTTACTATCCACTCTAATTCTAAGTAGAATGCTAATACTATTGACGTGGAGCTTTCTTAATGGCGAGATAATAAATATGAATAGACTCCCTTTATTAATTACGTGCTCCATTGTTTTCTTTTCTTTCCTGCAGCCCTGTTTTTCCAAAGAACCCACCCCAACCGTGCAATGCCTAAAACGTGGCGAAATCGGAATCTTTAAAGGAGAACCCGGCAAGCAAAAAGCCTTGGTTGAGTGTTGCCCTGGGTTTATTTTTATTGAGAACTCCGCCCACTGTGAACGAAGAATTCACAATCAAGACTCAAGCGGCGGTGCCATGCCAGCTCAAGTTTGCAGTGCTTGCGGCAATGGCCACTGTGATCCCACTTATGAAACTCATTGCAATTGTCCTAAAGACTGCCCAAACTAAGTCGAAATAAATCAGGTTTTGACGGCCATGGTCAGCTAATAAATATATTTTAAACCTAAGGAGACGTGCAATTTCCTACATAGGTGTATTCGGCCGGATCAAGAATACGGGCCGTGGACAAGTCAGTGTCCAGGTTTCTACCAACCAAGGCTTGGTACGAAGCCGCCGAATCGTAACGACAATACTGAGCGCCGTTGAACCAGAACATCGACCACCCCACTCCGGCATAGTAGGCTTTGAAGATGCCGGTTGAGGGAGGAGTGTGCAAGCAGTTGGTGAAAAGGCAAAAGGTGTCGGCAGAAGGCTTCGGCTGAAACGGAATATTGGGATCGGTGGCAGACCACTCTTTCAAAATGCCAAATCTGCGCTGTCCTTCTCCGCCCCAATCCGAAGAGCGAGGCGAGTCGATGCCGCGAAACCAAATTAAATATTTCAACCAAGGAAAATTGGCGCGGCTTAAGCTGAGCGTGTGATCCATCCAATTGCGCAGCACGATGGGATCGACATTCACTTCTCGCTTTAAAGTCTGAGACCAATTGTATTCACTATTACCTACTTCAGAAAAAATAATAGGAACCTCGCCATCGCCAAAACTTTGGATCACATCATAAATGGCGTTATTTTGATCGATCCAATTGGTCTTATTAGGATCTTGAAAAATATAGGGATGCCAACTTACGCCATCAAAATGGTCGCGGGCATTTTGGCTCCCGGTGAGGCCGCGGCCTGCGGAGATGTTTTGATAGATCGCTAAAATAAAATCGCGAATTCCCGTCAAATCAGTTGCGGGCATAATTCCGTCTTGTTCGGTGACTGGGCCCGGTGGGGCAAGAAAGACCACAGCGTTCGGGTTGCCAGCCTTGATTCCCACTTTTGCTTGGGCCATGAGATCAATGGTGATGAGGACTCGATCCTCATAGCTAAATTGAACTTTTTCGCCTTCAGATCTGGGGCATCCTGTAGGAGTTTGGCTAGGAACCAAAGAGAGTGCACCATTAGTCTCATTGGCTGGCTCCCAGGATTGAATTTCGGGAAAAAGACTGGCGACCTGTTGCCAGGTGTTTTTGTAAATTGTGAGAAAACGAATATAGTCTGAGCCCGCCCGAAGATCTCGTTCAGGGATTGTATTCCAATTGGCATTGAATGACGTGGTCACGGCACCTTTCGTGACATTACAATAGAGGGGATTGATCCCGGACATCCAGGGAGGAAAGCTATGATCCATCCCGAGAATCGGCACGCCAGCTTGTTGAAACCTTTGCGCCAGATGTTTCATCTTGTTGACGTCGTCATCGGCGCTCGAGCCGTCACTTGAAAATTTTGGATTTCCAAAACTGTCGTAGAGATAGCCTATAGGTACCCACATTCTAAATATAGAAGGTCTTAAGCGAAGCATGGCATCAACTTGCTGATCGATATCCCAAGCCCAATAACGGATCGAGTTGTCGGCATTAAGTATATTAAATGAGTTTTCAAATATTGGTTCGCCAATTCCAAGTCGTGACGGGGCATAAATTAGGCTATTGTCAGAAAAACTATTTACACTTTGGGTAGTCGCCTCTTTTGAGCAGTTTTGAAAGGCTAAAGATATTGAGATGAATCCAGCGATTTCTATCAAAATTTGACGTTGCTGAATTTTGATTTTTTTAAACATCTAAATTTAAGCTCCCCTTCTTCAACACTGTGCCATATGTTCAAAAAAGGCAATTTTCTAAATCATAAAGTCTCGTTTTGATGCGCCCATATTGCCGAGCCAAAAATGAACATGCGCTCAATCCAAGTTAATAAACTCCACCTAGACTGTGGTCTTTCTTTTTTCGTGAGCTACATAATGCCTTGAAAAGATATCAACAGCCGGGTGTTGTTGTTTCGCAGCCTGCCCACGTCCTCCTCTGTGACTCCTTACCTTGTTCTCGGCCAGCGTGAGTTTACCACCAATACTGGTGGAACCAGCGCCACAACTCTTCGTGGACCGGGTGCCGTTTTTTATGATGGTGAGCATTTGATCGTGGCTGATGTCGATAACAATCGGGTTTTGATTTGGAACCGTCTTCCGACAACAAATCAGCAAGCCGCAGATCTTGTCTTAGGTCAGGCGAATTTTGCAACTAGTACGAGTGGAACTCCCTACGAGATCCGTTAATTTATATACACTTTGATGGCTGGTAAACCTCATTTCGGCTCCCGTCTTGCCATAGACGTTAACTGAAGGTTGGGTAACAGTTCTCTTTTTTGTCCATTATAATAACGTAAATCTTTCAACTCATGCATACTTTGTCTTTTAGAGTGCTTTCAATCACATATAAAGTTAAATACCCCCTGGGATATTCCGGGGGGAATTATGGGGCGGCAGCACTTTTGTCTATTTGTGTTTTTGCTATTTTCTTTAGCATCTCAAGCGAACGACTGCTCCCCCACACACACTGAAGAAACGACTCTCTCACGCAGTGAAGTAAAAATGGTCCACTCGATTGCGGAGGCCCAACGCAATTACGACACGATCTCTTCCGATATTCGTCGATTAAAAAATCGCCTTTACTGGTCCGAAAATGAACACTCTTTTTTTTCTCAAAACATAAAAATTCCAAACGCTTTCACGCAAAATGTGATTCGAAAGATCGAAGCGGCTTTGACAAACAATTATGCCGATTTTGTGTACTACGCCGATCTCGGACATTTTCATATTTTAATTAGCTTAGAGGAATCGACAAATTCTAAAAACTTGCAATCGGCACTGGAATCTCCACAAACAAAATTTCTTTTTCATACAGCTGAGCTCTTTCAATTTCGCGAGGGAGATTTTCTTAGCGGCTCGTTCACCCAAGATCCATGGATGCAGTGGCGCTATTACAGTCGCAATTTTGTGGCCGTCAACGACTCATCCGACAACCTAACGGTGCTCTTTGCTCCCCCGCCCGCTATTTATAACACCGTTCGCAATTTGCCAGGCTTTCAGGAGGTGGGGACTCTTTATTTTAGCACAAATAAAAATGGCTGTTTTCAGTTTCAACACAAGGACCAGCAACTCAAACTCGACATGACACTCAATCCTTAAGGAGGAAAATGAAGCATTTCAACCTCATCATCTTTTTTATTTTATGGACTAGCGGTAGTCATGCGAAGTTGTGCTTGAACCAAAGTGAAATTAAAGAAACACTCATGGAATTCCAACACGACTTATTAGATCTTATACCCCAAAACATGCCTCTCCCCTCGTTAGTCTATCGCGATCTCGACTTAGATGTGTCTGGCTATACCGACTTCAACGACGCTAAAAATATCTCCATTCATCTGCTTGGGCACAAGTGCAAAAATAAATTTTTTAAAGATGAAATTCGACTTTTACTCTGTCATGAACTTGGCCACATTGTGGGCGGAGAACCATTTATGTTCTTTCGAGGTGTGACCTCAGGCATCGCTGTATCCGCCGAAGGGCAGGCCGATTACTACGCCACATCCATTTGTTTACCGCACATTCTCGGCAAAGAAGACAATTCAAGTTTTGCGATGATTGCGAAAAACAATGCCGAACTTTCTCTTCTTTGTCCTCAGGAGGATGTTCAAAAAAGAGGACTTTGCGCCCGCATTGCCGAAGCAAGCTTGCAATTCGCTATTTACAATCATCAAGCGATTCAAGAATCGGCCAACGAAACTATTCCACCTAAAGATCCCGGAGTGCTACCGGACCTCTCAAAACACGATAGCAATGTCGTGGAATCAACCTTACTGCGCGCCTACCCTTCACCACTCTGCCGATTGGACACACTCATTGCCGGTTTTAACAAACAATCTCGACCGAGCTGTTGGTTTAAATAATATTTTTTCAAAGTTGATTATAATCGATAATTGTCCCATAAAAATTTATTAAACTTCATAAAAGTGAAATGGTAGCCCCACCAATAAAAACAAGTTCATCTATGACTGGAGTTAGTTCGCGGACAATCGTTTTTAGGATTTCTAAGTCTAGATTTGCGGAACTCAATGGGCCTCCAGTATAAGGCTATGCAATTTTTCTGCGGCAATATTTTTTTCTCTAGCTCTCCCCGCTCGAATCATTTCGATCAATGAAGAAAGAGTATATAGCTTATCATCTCTACTACATGCCTCAGGAAAACTTGGATGAATCGGTTTTATCGAAATCCCTTTCACCGCCCCCTTACTGTGCGGCCACACATAGATCTGATCTTTGTTTTGTTTTACATAGTTAAAGCCGGGCTTGGAGTGAGCAGTAGGAACACCCGCAGATAAAGTCCCAAACTCAACAGGGAAAACATATTTTAATCCGTGGATCAAAAACTCTTCGCATGCTTCACGAAGTGGCTCACCTTCAGTATTAAGTAATCCTGCATGCTTTAAGCGCCGTAGACCCAAACTGACCTCTGTCTGACTAATTTCAAGAGTCGAAGCTAATTGCTGTTGGCTAAGCCCAGGAGCAACTAGAAGCTTGAGGAGCAGAAGAATATCTTGAGACTTGATCGAATACATATTTCTCATACAAGAAATATATCGGCATTTATTTCATATTGCAATATGAAATATGCAATAAAAAGAGGCCATTTAAAAAAGATCAATTATAACAGGTTGTTATAAAACTTATGACCTGTATATCCTCCGCAGTAGTTCATCATATCGATGCACAAAAGGATCAGATTTTAAATCTCTACGTAGACAAACATGGGGTGAAAAGTTTCCGCGCGAAAAGGTGCCCACGAAACACTATCGGAACTAAGTTAAATCTAAAAACTGCCACGCAAGAACCAATGAATAAATTCAATTCTCATTTTGAGACAAAGACTAAAGTCCCGCATCTTTCGATCCGATAAGTAAAAAGATGTGGGGGTAATGTGTGAAAAACATTAAAATATTTCTGACTTTGTTTCTAGGTTCTATGAGCCTTTTCCTTTTTCAAAACTTCACGTCATTCAATACAGTCATCGATAAAACCCAAGCTCAAGTAGTGATTCCTGTGGCCACTTCAGGCACGTCATTAGCCAGTCGTCTTAAATTTCCTAACTTTCCTATCATTGGAGCTAATTTTAATAAAAATCCTGAAAGTATAAAATTCGCCCTACTCGAACGTACAGGAACAAAATGGATTCGGACCTCTATAAATATGTTTCCTTATATGCGCTACCTTCACTTATTAGCTAAAAAACAGGACAAACTGTCTGACAGTGAAAAGGCAACGATAGCCTATTTTGATGAACAACTGGCGTCGATAAAAAATGCTCAGAACAGGGGTTATAAAGTTGTTCTGACTATGCGTTGGTATTTTTCAGACATCGATAATTTAGATGCCAGCATCCGTATACCATTACCGAACGATCCTCGTGAAAATCTTTATTTTGCATCTGCAATAAATGTCATTCAACAAGTGGGTCTCAAATCTCAAATCATTGTTGTGGGTAATGAGCCCACTCTGGAAACTCATCCAGACGATATGAAAATAAATTCTTCTGGACAAATTCCAATGGTGCAATTTTACCATCGTTTAGCAATTCAAGTAGATAAAGAACTGCAAAAAAATGGTCGCAATAATTACAAATTATTGGTGGGATCCTTCAATAGACTCAACTGGGGTGAGTTTCAATCACATGAAGCTGTTAAACGGTTATTCATGATTGCTAATAATAATTCATTTATAGATGGCGTAGATATTCATGCTCATGTCGCCAATATGGATGCTGTGAGAGATCAGTTGAAATTTGCAAGAAAATTGCTACCTAATAAAATGCTGATAGTCACAGAATTTTCTCTTGTTCGAGCCTTTTTCCGTAAGTTGGATGTCTCCGTTTGCCAGGGAGTAGACGAAACAGATTTTTGTACAAAATTTGATATTTCTCCTTTAACTACTACGCGTAATTTTATAAATAAGACATTAACTTCAATCAGTGAAGAAAAATACACTGCATCTCTTTGGAATCAATTCTTTAAATCCAGAAGTTATTTGCCGGATGATTTTTTAAAAGAGGCCTACGAACTCTTTACAATCTATGGTGTAACACTCGCAACCTATGGGCTAGTCAATACAACTCCCGAGGAATCTTCCGATTATGTTGAGGAAGAAGTCACATCTCTCCCCTGGGACTTTAATAGTATTTTTGTTCCAGCAACAGTACAAACTGGACAGGTTATACGTATGAATAAGTATTTTTTTGATACTTATGTTCAATTACCGAAGGAATAAAATATTTCTTTAGGAGCATTGATTTAAAATTAAACGTCAAAACAAAAAAAACGTCGCCATCTTTGACGATATATTCTTTTCCTTCGAGGCGATACTTGCCTGCATCTGGGTTAAGGAAATCATACACCCATTTTCGCAAACTTCTCACTCTCCCCAGGCCATCCACAGCCAGACTCATCCAGAAATCTCCACTATTTAACGCTCTAACAATTACCTAAACGCTTAAATACACATAAAGATCGAGGGGACGCCATTATTAGAAGCTTATTCGGGTACGGTTATTAGTTCGCAAAAACAACCAATCCGCTTAAGAAGCATCCTAGTGAAAAAGTTCCATTTTAGCCAAGATAAATTTAAATTCTGAATAAAGTGTGCAACAAGATGGCATGTCTTGTATGGTGAACGCTTTTTTAGTCCTATTTTTTTATTTTGCTCAAACTATGGTTTTTGCGCAAGACCCTCCAGATGAGCTGAACGTTGACGAGTCGGAAAGCGTTGTTGTGAGTCTAGAGCAAGCCCGATTCGAAAAAGCTGTTGAAAAATTCGCTGGCAGCTATGTGACTGAAACATTTCATGGTACACAAATGGCCACTATTTTCATAAAAGATGGTTTTTTAAATTATTTCTATCTTACTCCTACCGCAAATATGGTTTACGGCGGAAGCTTCGCATTTAAAACAATAACGAATCGGTATCGCTCCTATCTGGCTTCCATGTCAGGCTGGAATGACGTGGTACAAGACTTTACCGTGACCGCTGAGCAAATGACTTTCACAACAACGCAAACCGTACGGGATCGAAATCGCATGGTTGAAAAAACGGAATTTACGATTTCTCCCACAGGGATCAATTACCACTTTTCACGTAAATATTATCACAAAAGACTTCGCGGATGGTTTGGCGGAGAATGGATCGAGGACACCAAGGGTTTTAATTTCAAACACAATACCTTCGATATAAATTATAAAATGATTCGTTCGTCGAAGATCCCCATGTCGCACGAATTTATGCTAGGTATCGCTAGCGCGCGCCCCGCACTCTACTATAAATTGCCGGAGGGGATGCTGGCAGATAGCCGCGCTATCGCAGAATTTTTAAATGATACGAATACGGTCCCGGAGACGCTGGAGACTATCACTGAGCGCGCACGCCAAGAATCCTTGAGAGTCTTAAGCTTAGACGATTTTCGACCTTTGCACTGTAGCGATCTCTTAGAAGAATAGATTCGATATCCCCAATAAATCTAGCTACAATTGCTATTTAAGATGTGTACTGACTTATACGATTCAGCTGGCATAGTGGGGAACTTCCTTGGCTACGACCTTTCAAATTTACGAGTAGAAAAATCCCATCGTGGGGAATTAACACTCGCTCTGAGACTCTTTACGACTCTCAATTCATTTATATACGTTAAG
Organism: Bdellovibrionales bacterium; assembly: GCA_041736155.1. Taxonomy (GTDB): domain Bacteria; phylum Bdellovibrionota; class Bdellovibrionia; order Bdellovibrionales; family JAGQZY01; genus JANPLN01. The sequence continues at coordinate 16,626 of JBGSUL010000080.1, read as the reverse complement.
CAAATGGAATTGAAATTGCTTTGTCTCTCCATAACAACAAAGGAGAATAGAAATGTTTAATTTCTTTAGTAAATCAGATGGTAATGTCAAACAAGATGTGATTAACGAATTAAGCTGGGATCCAAGCATCAATGTTACGAAGATAAAAGTATCCGCGAACAATGGGATTGTCACCTTGGAGGGTACAGTGCCGCACTTTACAGAAAAAATGTCGGCAGTGCATGCCACAGAGAGAGTCGGTGGTGTCAAAGCTGTCGCCGATGAGCTCGAGGTAAAAGGATCCTTGGATAAATCAGATGAAGAAATTGCGAAAGCAGCCGTCGAGGCCTTAAAATGGAATTACTCAGTTCCTGGAAACGTGCAGGTTTCGGTCAATAAGGGATGGCTTACATTAACCGGCGAAGTCGATTGGGACTATCAGCGAAATTCTGCAAAGTATGCTGTGAGTGATCTTTTAGGCGTCTACGGAGTCACGAATGATATCAAAATGAAAACAAAGGCAGAGGCTGGCGATATAAAAAAACTCATCGAAGATGCCATTGTACGAACTGCCAAAGAGGAAGGTCGAGAAATTCAGGTTTCAGTTTCTGGAGATCGAGTCACACTTTCGGGTAAAGTTCGATCGCTGGCAGAAAAGCAAGATATTCAAACTACAACATGGAGAGCCCCAGGGGTTTCAATGGTGGTTAACAACCTAACGCTTGCTCAGCAATAATCCGCAATGAGTAGTTTATTTATTTGGAGGTTTTATGAATAATTATATTGTTTGGTTAGATTCTAACAAAGCTCATGTCTTTGCTTTAAAAACATCGGGTGTTGATAAAGAAATTGTAAAAAAGAGTGGAAAAGATCTTCATCGGAGACATAAACATGACAAAAGCGAGGATGACAAAGGAGATCGTTATTATAAAGAGTTGGCGACGCACCTCAAAGATGCGGATCAGTTGCTTATTTTGGGACCTGGCACGGCCAAACATCATTTCAAAGAGCATTTAACTTCTCATCAAGCCAACAAACTTGCTGAAAAAATTATCGGACTAGAGAATTTTGAAAGTTTTGAACACAAGACAGAAAAGCAAATGATGGATTTCGCTCATCGCTTTTTTAAAAAATATGATGTTTTTAACGCCGTGGTTTAATGATTCATCTCGATACCCTCATCGAGCTTCAACCTTGGAGTTATAAAACTGAACGTAACAGTAGCAAATTGATGATCGCTATTACATTTAATAGATTTCTCACATTTTACGGCGGTGGGTTTGGTCGATTCCGGTAGTAACCGAATCAACCGGCGTAAGATGACTATTCAAGACGCCACTTCAACATAATCTAGCCTGGCTGATTCTAAATTTGCCAAAAAACTTCGAATGTACGCCCGTCTCCCAACACTTCAAATACACATTTTTAGTAATTGTGATCAAATTATCTAAACTCATAAGTGTGTAAAAAAAACATTTCTTGCTGGGCACATTGTTTGCACAGCACAGCTCCTGGTGTTTTAAAATTAACGAAAGGAACCTTATGAAGTTTTTAAAGTTAGCTTTTCTCATGATTCTGTCCGTCTCTTATCTCACGGGATGCTCCGACGACGATAGTGAAAGTGTGAAAGGCAGTAGCCGAGTTCAAGATTCACCTACGAACGAAGCCGATGAGACGCTCAAATCTTATCAAAATACCATGGCCAACGTTCAGCTTCTTTCTGAACCTGGCGTGACGGAAGCTTCTTGCTCCGAGGAGCAAATTCAAGCGGTGTTCAACAATCATGTTCTACTCGATCAGATGTTAGAAAACCACGCCAGTGAAGAACAGCTGACCTCTTCAATGAACGAGATACTTTCACGAACAACTACGCAAAGTTGCCAGCTCGTCACGCTCACCCGTGTGGCGCAAGAAGCTTCGAAAAAGTATGGTAGCGTACTTGGCAATGTTCACCCCAACTCCCCTGAGTATGTAAAAGTGGGAAGTTCGATGAACCAATTAGCTCTGATTACCTCTGTCATTGGTCCAAAAATCAATGAGATACGCAATACGATGAACGAAGCTAATCTTGAGTACTCACGTAAAGCTGTTGCTTATTATGACAAGCTTCGCGCGTCTCTGAATTCAGAAATTCTAGCTGCGCAGACACTCATCGAAGAGGCAGAAACAGCAGTCAGAGGATGCCCTCCATCTGCCACTAATTGTACTCAGGAGTTTGAGTACATCAATAAACTAGCGACCCTTAATAAGGACATTCTTAACCAGATACAGGGTCCCGTGAGCAACTTACAGAGCTTGAGCGAGGACAACCCCCAGCTGAAACAAAAACTGGAAGAGCTTCAAAGCCTGGTTGTAGTTGTCGTCGTGGGTCGCGTCCTGCTGGAAAATGCCCTCAGCGGCACCTCTTCCAATGAGGGCGAAACTGACCAGACAGAACTAGTGCCACCTGAATCGCATTGATTTTATGTCCAAAAAAAGGCCAACACCCTTTGCCTAACGTCCAGAAAAAGTACGGTGGTCGACTGAGCCCATGGACCCGCAGAGAGGACCTTCGGTCCTCGTTTACGAGCGAAGCTCGTCCCGGCGGGGGATGGGCGCGCGTTCAAATCTTAAAAGAAAGCCTTCACTCCACGTTCTCTGGCCACGTCAGCTGCATCTTCGTATCCAGCATCAACATGGCGGAACACTCCCATGGCCGGATCGGCAGTCAAAACTCGTTGTAAACGTTGAGCCGCCTCAGGTGTGCCGTCCGCGACGATCACTTGTCCTGCGTGGAGACTATAGCCCATGCCGACTCCGCCACCGTGGTGAAAACTCACCCAAGTAGAGCCACAGGCCGTATTTGCTAAGGCATTTAAGATGGGCCAGTCAGCGACAGCGTCCGAGCCATCCTTCATCGCTTCGGTCTCACGATTCGGTGAAGCCACAGAGCCGCAATCGAGATGATCCCTACCTATAACGATAGGTGCTTTGACTTTTCCTTGTGCGACTAACTCGTTGAGCTTAAGTCCCGCTAACGCTCGTTCCCCATATTCCAGCCAACAAATGCGCGCTGGTAAACCTTGGAAGGCGATGCGCTCTCGCGCCATTTTTAACCAGTTTAACAAATGGGGTTTGTGTGGAAATAATTCTTTCAGCGCTTGATCGGCAACGAAAATATCTTCGGGATCTCCGGAGAGAGCTACAAAACGGAATGGACCGCTGCCTTTACAAAAAAGAGGACGTATGTAGGCTGGTACAAATCCTGGGAAAGCAAAGGCGTCTTTGAATCCACCTTCGACGGCTCGCGCACGAATATTATTGCCGTAATCAAAAGTGATCACGCCCTTTTTCATCATGTCCACCATGCCGCGCACATGTTTGGTCATGCTGGCAACAGAACGCTCGACATAATTTTTAGGATCTTTGGTACGCAAGTCCGCAGCTTGAGTGAGGGAAAATCCTTCCGGAATATATCCATTGAGCGGATCGTGCGCCGACGTTTGATCCGTGAGCACATCGGGTAAATAATTTTTAGCGATCATTTGATGAATCACTTCGGCCATGTTGCCCACAAGGCCAATGGATTTGGCTTCGCCTTTGGCGGCGTAGGCTTTGATATTTTTCCAGGCTTCATCGAGGTTGGAACTCATTTCGTCGACGTATTTCGTATCAAGACGTTTTTGAATGCGTTCCGGATCCACTTCCACCGTCAATACACAGGCGCCGGCAAAAACTCCTGCAAGGGGTTGGGCGCCCCCCATTCCGCCAAGTCCCGCGGTAAGAATGACTTTGCCTTTGAGTGAGCCACCAAAATGTTGGCGACCCAGTTCGGCAAATGTCTCGTAGGTTCCCTGCACAATCCCCTGTGTGCCGATGTAGATCCACGACCCTGCGGTCATTTGTCCGTACATCATCAAACCTTTGCGATCGAGCTCGTGAAAATGCTCCCACGTGGCCCACTGAGGAACAAGATTGGAGTTGGCAATCAACACGCGTGGCGCATTCACATGGGATTTGATCACACCGACGGGTTTTCCCGATTGAACAAGCAATGTTTCGTCATTTTCAAGAACGGTGAGCTCTCTAAGAATGGCATCATAAGCCGGCCAATTGCGCGCAGCTTTGCCAATACCACCATAGACAATCAAATCCTCAGGCTTCTCAGCCACACTCGGGTCGAGATTGTTTTGAATCATACGGTAGGCCGCTTCTTGGAGCCATCCTTTGCAATGCAATTTGGTTCCTGTTGGGGCTTTGACCACTCTTACCATTCGAGATCTCCTACACTGGATGTGATTGTTTTCATCAGTGAGCCATTTTTCATCAAAATACGAATCTGCTCTACGTCCTTAGCAAACACACGGTCTTCTTTTGCAAACGGGACAGTTTTGCGAATTTCATGATACGCGGCGAGCACAGCAGATGCCGGCGTGAGTGGTTTGAGAAGATCCAGTGCTTGGCTGGCCGATAACAACTCCATGGCAATGACATTTTCGGCGTTGTCGACAATTTGTCCAAACTTACGAGCGGCAATGGTTCCCATACTCACGTGGTCTTCTTTATCGGCCGAAGTCGGAATACTATCCACCGAGGCCGGATGGGCGAGAATTTTATTTTCACTCACTAAAGACGCCGCTGCCACCTGCACAATCATATGTCCGCTGTTGAGGCCGCCATCGGGAGCTAAAAATGCGGGAAGTCCGCTCATTGAAGGATTAATTAATTTTTCAATACGACATTCGGAAATAGCCGCCAAGGCGCTCACCGAAATGGCCACGAAGTCGAGAGCAAAAGCAACGGGCTCACCGTGGAAATTTCCACAAGAAAGAATTTTTCCTTCATCAGAAAATACCAGAGGATTATCCGTACTCGAATTGGCCTCGATTTCTAAAGTTCTGAGCGAATGACCCACGGAATCTTTCACAGCTCCATGCACCGCAGGAATACAACGGAGCGAGTAAGCGTCTTGCACGCGATTGCAATTGGCGTGGCCGTCGGCGATGGGTGACGTTTTACCCATGAGCTTTAAAATATTACGTGCGGTTTTGGCTTCGCCAGGGTGCGGTCGTGTTGCGGCAATGAGTGGATCAAAAGCTTTGCGACTGCCCTGCAATGCTTCGAGCGACATGGCTCCCGCAAGATCCGAGAACCACAACAAACGTCGCGCTCGCTCGAGATGTAACAAGCCAACGGCGGTCATCACTTGGCAGCCATTGATCATCGACAAACCTTCTTTGGCTTGCAGCTCTAAGGGTTTTATATTTTTCTTGGCAAGAAGCGTGTTTACATCCGTAGGTTTGTCGTCTTCGCCCCACACTTCGCCTTCGCCGATAATAGCCAGCGCCAAATGCGACAACGGCGCTAAATCGCCACTGGCGCCCACACTGCCTTGCTGAGGAATGACGGGAATAATATCGTTATTGAGATACTCAAGAAGTTTATCCACCACTTCGGCGCGAATGCCGCTATGGCCGCGAGCTAAAGCATTCGCTCGTAAAAATAAAATCGCGCGGGATTCTTCTTTAGTAAAAGGCTGACCCACTCCCATACAATGGGAGCGAATAAGATTTTTTTGCAATTGCACAATCTGCGGCTGTGAAATGGACACACTGCTAAAGGCGCCAAAACCAGTATTCACACCGTAAATGATTTCGCCCTTTTCTACACGCGACATAATGTACGATCGCGATTGTTGCATTTGTTCACGAGCTGAAGATGCGAGCTCGACCTTCTCCCGACCATAGGCGACCTTTACCATCGCTTGCAGGTCAACACTATCCCCGTTGATTTGCATATTTTATCCCTTAAGAAATTGAATGGTTTTTTGATAATCGTTTTTAAAAATGTAGTTTCCAGCAACAAGTACATCCACATCTTGGAGATACGGGAGACTCTCGGCATTCACTCCGCCATCGACTTCGATGAGGATGGGCAGCTTTCTTTGATCGATCTCTTTGCGCAGCCAACTGATTTTCTCCACTTGCTCGTGCATAAAGGATTGCCCGCCAAAGCCTGGTTCGACGGTCATCACCAGAATCACGTCAACGAGCGGTAAGTAGGGCAAAATGGTTTCAATCGGAGTACGAGGACGTAAAGTGATTCCCGCCTTGCAATTTTGTCGTCGAATCTTTTTAAGTAATTCGGCAATGTCGCCTTTGGATTCCACATGCAAAGTGATGTTGTCGGCACCCGCCTTGAGAAAATCATCCACATATTTTTCTGGTTCTTCGATCATCAGATGACAATCGAGAAAAATATTTTTCATATGGCGCAGAGATTTGACCACCGGGGCACCAATCGTTAAGTTGGGTACAAAGTGACCATCCATCACGTCGACATGAATCCAGTCGGCACCTGCGTCCATCACCGCTTGAATTTCTTTTTGCAGATTAGAAAAATCGGCCGACAAAATACTAGGAGCCACCATTTTTTTACGTGTTGCCATTGCCAAATTTCTCCCCTATCGCCAAAGAAAATCCGCGCAAAAACTCTTCACTCGAGAGTCGCTTTTTTGACTCCGGTTGAATTTGCCAGATTTCCAAAACATCCGCGCCACAAGCGACCGAAAAACAATCAGAGGCCACGGCAACCACAGTTCCTGGTGCGGCCCTCTTTGTCGGTTCAATTTTATTCGCCGCTACTACGCGTGTTTGGTGGATCTTGTAACCTTGACCATTGAGAGTTGTCATCGCGCTGGGGCCCAGAGCCAAACCACGCACTAAGTTGTGTATTTTTTCAGCAGACCATGTCCAGTCAATCACCGCTTCGCTTTTTTGGATCTTTTCAGCATAGGTCACCAAAGATTCATCCTGGAGCTGAGGAGTTAAAGTTCCACTTAAAAAAGTGAGGAAATCCTTTTGAAAAAGCTCCACTCCCAAAATTTGCAGCTGGTTGTGCAATTCCAAAGCATTCATTTGCGAATCGAGCTTTAAACGACGCTCCCCAATGACGGGCCCGGCATCGAGTTTTTTGACAATCACCTGGAGACTCACACCGCTCTCTTTGTCACCAGCCATCAAAGCTCTTTGGATAGGCGCAGCTCCTCGCCAACGCGGAAGACAACTGCCGTGGAGATTCACACAGCGATCGGGACACAAATCGAGAAAAGGTTGCTTGAGAATTTGTCCATAGGCCACAACCACAATGGCATCGAGCTTTAAAGTTTTAAGAAATTCGATATTTTCGGGGGCATTGATATTTTCGGGTGTCGAAACCGGAAGACCGAGTTCAATGGCTTTGCGTTTGACTGGGCTCGCCTGCAGTTTATGTCCCCGCCCCGCCGGACGATCGGGCTGTGAAAGCACATGCACGACCTCGCCGATTTTGCTCACCGCCTCTAACGATGGCACTGCAAATTCGGGAGTGCCACAAAAGAGGATCCGACTCACTCTTCATCCTCAGCATGTGAATCATCCTCATCATGATCGTCGTCTTCTGAATCGTCGTCCGTTTTCTTTTTATAACCAAATTTTTTGATCTTTGATTTTAAGCGCATGGATTTAATCGGGCTCAAACGATCAATAAACACTTTGCCATCGAGATGATCGATTTCATGTTGCATACAGATCGCCAACAACCCATCGAGCTTCAGGTTGAGAGCTTTGCCCTCCAGATCCATACCGGTCACTTCCACGTATTCATCGCGCTGAACAGTTTCAAAATAACCAGGAACGCTCAGGCAGCCCTCTTCGAAGGTGGTTTTGCCTTCTTTCTTTTTGATTTCCGGATTGAGGATCACCAGTGGCATAGTTACAGCTTTTTCCAAATCGGTAAGCTTGCTTAAATCGTAGCGGTCCCCTTCCCCATCCGTCATGGGGCGGATATCGATCACTAAAATGCGTTTTTCCACACCCACTTGAATCGCCGCAAGGCCGATACCGCGCTCGGCATACATGGTCTCAAGCATATCCGCAGCCAGTTGTTTGATCTCGGCTGTGACTTTACTGATGGGCTGCGCTTTGTGACGCAGGCGTGGATTGGGAAATGTAAGGACTTCTAAAATCGCCATAGCACTGGGTTTTATCAAATATAAGCCCCAGTGTCAGGCGCAAAAAGCGCGCAGCACCTTTTGGCCGTAACTCCAGAGGTAACTGTTCCCTTTTTGGTGTGCGCTGCAATACAAAAAGGGAACAGTTACCTCTTCTCAAAAATAAAACGGGGTTTTATTTGAAAAACAAGGGCGGGGAAAATAGTCAGTGCAGCGATGGAACTTGTCACCATCGCTGTTGAAATTAAGAATCCCATCCAAATGTGGATGTAAAATCCCCATGATAACATCAGAATCCCAAACCCGCCGGCAACCGCCGATGAAACAAACAGCGTCGCTTTGCCAGCCGAATCGAATGCTTTTTTCAACGCTTCCTTCTCTGAACCACCCTTGCGCAACTCTTCACGCATACGATAGCTCATATAAATTCCATAATCCGCCCCTATACCCACAGCCATGGCGGAAACAAGGGCCGTGGCAATTTGTAGCGGAATTCCGAAAAGTCCCATAATTCCAAAGTTAACGACAAGAGCTGCAATCAGGGGAACTAAGATGAGCACTCCCGCCATGAACGACCTGAAAACAAGGGCCGTGACGAGAAAAACAGCCAATAAGATTTGCGCTATGTTGAGGATTTTTTCGCGAATGAGAACTTCGTTGAGGGCCACACCGTTGACCGCTCCGCCTCCGATGCCGACACTCACACCCTCGGGCATCACCGATTGCGCGTATTCTTTTGTCGACGCAGCCAAACGCTCTATATAGGCACTACTGTCTGTCTTGATAAAGGTAGCAATCACCGCTTTACTTTTGTCGGAATTAATCCACGGCCCAAGGTCGGCGGAAGTAGCCGGACTGGTAAGGACTTCGAGAATGTCCTCAGTCGTACTCTTATCGTCAGGTAAACGATACTCCTCCGTCGAATTATTTGTGGTGATTTGATTTAAACGCTTCACAAAATTGACAATGGAAATTGTTTTTCCCACCAAAGGTTGTTTGTCTAAAAAATCCTGCGTCTTGGCCATACCCTGAATGACCTCCTCGTGGGAGAGCGAGGATTCCTGTTTCCCATCAATCAAAACATAGATCAGATTTGTACCTGACATTTTATTGTTTATAAAATCGTCGTCTTTTTTTATTTGTAAAGAATCTGCAAAATATCCTTTTTGTGAGTTGTCAATTTTGACTCTTGTCGCCCCAACAAGAAATGCCAATACGAATAGGCTTGAAATAATAAATATTTCTTTCGGATTTTTTGTCGCAAGTCGGTAAAATAAATCTGTGATACAATCCCAGATTGTTTGTTGTCTTTCTCGCTGCTTTTCCTTTTCGCCCGGGGGAGGGAGCATGGCCCTCAGAGCTGGAATAAACGTCAATTCAATAACGAGTGAACTCAAGACTCCAAAACCGGTGAACAGCCCAAAAGTACGAACCGTCTTAATTTCAAAAATGGTTAAACTGAAAAATCCTAAAGCGGCAACAACACAGGCTGTAATCATCACCGGGCCCACTTTGGTCAGCGTCTCCTCCACCGCCAGCAGATTCACCTCCTGCGGCGTCAGGTTCTCATTGGCTCTTTGCAAGCTATGGTATTCTTCATAATAGCGTTTTAAAATTTGTACCGCATGCCCCGCAGCTATCGCAAGTATCAGGATCGGCGTCGAAGCATTGAAAACATCAAAGGACTGTCGCAACAGTCCCAAAATACCCACCGACCACACCACCGCAAGTAAGGCCGTCACCAGTGGCAAAATCAATGCTTGTTTGGTGCGAAATGCTTCATAGTGAATAAGGCCAATCAATAAAAGCGCCAGAGGAAACAAAAATGCCATGCGCGCCGAAAAGCTTTCGAGCACAGACAAGAAAATGGGCAAGCCGCTGATTCTGACTTCTAGTCCCTCAGCCTGTGGCAAGACAGCCATTTCGACATTCTTTTGAATCGCTTGAAAACCTCCGTCTATTTTCGCAAACTCTGCGACAATCTGTGTTGTCTTCTCATCTTCAGAATAAAGAAGACCTTTAAAAAGAGGATCGGAATGAAGAGCTTGTTTGAACTGCTCCATCGCTTCCTCTGATTCTGGAACCTCCTTCAGAAGAGGCATGAGCTGTGGCCCCTCAGGCGTCATGGTCAACGTCTTCACGTTCTCTGACGCAATTCCATTGAGGTGCGTTTTAATAATTCCCGGCGCGACCGCAAGGTTTTCAGTGATGGTTTTTACTTTTTTTAAAAACTCAGTTTGGTAGATGCTTCCGTTGGGCGAAGTCAGGGATATGACCACCGTAAATTTATTTCCAAAGGTGGATTCGATGAGATCGTTGGTGCGTACAAAATGATGGTCTTGAGGTAAAATAGAATCTGGATCAATCAGCACCTTGAGACCACGGAGCTGAGTTAATAAGAGCAAGGTAAAAAGACTTGTTAAAAAGAGAACAGCTTTTCGGTGTCGGACAACGTACTGAATCCAGCTTCGCATCTCTATTTTTCCTTTTTGAATTGAAACGAAACTCGGATCTCGTCACTGACCGAAGCTATAAAAATGGAGGGATCAGGAATTTTAAGCTCCTTAAGACTGAGAACGGCCTCCCCTCCCAGGGAACGATCATCGGAACGCACAACATTCATAGTAAAGGTATGATCTTGCCCTAAAATATGAATGACTGCGAGCACGCGCTGAGGCGTTTGACCCTTTTCAATTCGGGCGACTTTGACAACCACTTTGGGATGATTTTTAACGTCCAAACACTTATCCCACATTTTTTGATTTCTTCCGCTCACATCGGTGTCCATATCTGCACCCTCAAAAGACATAACAATGTCCGTATACGCCGTCGCTGACTCTTGAAATGTGACCTCCGCCTTTTTTACAAAGCCTGTAAAAGAAGTCGTGAGCAAGCCGGCTTTCGTGCTCTTCATATCGAAGCGTAAAAACTGCGCTGCCGCTTTGGCTTCATCGTAGCTGTTTGAATTCAATTTTAGGTTTTGCAGCTCTGCCTGAACCGGAAGTGTAGCTAGTAGACAAATTAAAAAAAGATATTTCATGGTATTCTCCTTATTAAGCTCTGATAAGTTTGATGAGACCCGAAATGGGGCTGTAAATATTCCCGATAATACCGACAAACACATCGGCTTTCGTTTTACGAACAGACAAAAATTCTGCGATCATATTGACCAGTCGCGGTTGACGAATCAGCCACTGAAACAATGTATTCAAACGCGATTTGGAGCGCAAAAGATCACGCCGACGTTGGGCATATCTCTTGAGCGCCGGGCGCCAGTCATTGAGCGAATTTTGTCTTTCTGCGAGCAATTCCGAAGCAAGAATTTCGGCGGTCAAAAGACCATTGTAAATTCCTTCACCTGTCAGCGGGTCAATAAACCCACTGGCATCGCCGATCAAACACCAGCCATTTCCAGAGATCGATACGACTGAGTTGTGCACAGGGGAAACAGCAAAAATTTTAACGTCTTCACCCACATGATGAAAACGATCCAAAAGATTTTTGGACTTCTGAATATGCTCGTTGATGGCCTCCCTGGCTCCACCCGCCCGGCGCACGTCTTCGGCATCACAAACCAGAGAGAAATTGATCTCTGAATTTGAGATCGGATCCAAACCAATATAATTTCCATTCTCAAAAAGATGCATCTCACCTTGCCGACTTTCTGCTCCATGCCCCGTGAGATAGCAGTGCAATGCCACGCGCTTGGGATTGGCCGGACTTTGTACGTCGAAATGTTTTGCAACAAACGATTTGCGCCCATCGGCTCCAACAATCAGTCGCGCCGTGAACTGCTTTCCCTTTTGCGTTTGAATCAGCCAGTGATCCGTTTGCTTGTCTATGGCGACGACTTTTTGCCCCAGCAAAACTTCGGCTCCGCTGACACGCGCCAGATCTAAGAGCGTCTCATCAAAGACCTGTCGATGAAGCGACATTCCCATGTGAACGTCGTCGACGGGTTCGAAGTGAGATTCCACCTTCCGACCACTGGGTGCGAATATGTCCATTCCGGTGACCGGCAAAAACTTGTCATTAAACATTTCAAAGAGTCCGTGATGTTTTAGCAAGGTAACCCCGCGCGGGCATAAATATTCGCCACACACTTTTCTTTTGATCTCCTCAGCAGAATCAAGGAGTGCGACCTTAAAACCTTCTTTCGCAAGTAAATGTGCACTGAACGCTCCTGCCGGCCCTCCGCCAATAATCAGAACATCGAATGCCGACATGCTCTACCTCCACTGCACCAGAAGACTTTGAGCCATAAACCCGGGCCCAAAAGCGAGCATGTATCCGTATTCTTCTGCGGTGATTTCTTTTTTCATAAATCTATCGAGAATAAAGAAAATCGTACTACTCGACATATTACCGTGCTCGCGAAGGACTTCTTTTGAGTCGCTGATGTCTTTTTTAAATTGCGAGATATATTCCTCCGTGCGATTGATAATTTTTTTACCGCCCGGATGGAACATATAATTCTGAATTTGTTGTGGTTGGAGACGATTTCGATCAAGAAAAGGTAAAAGAATTTTTTGAAAATGTTCGTTAATCGCATCAGGCACATCACGGTCGAGAACAATTTTGAGTCCTGAATTTCGAAGTTTGTATCCCATCAGATGGGTCGACTTTGGAAAATGGTACATGTCTGTGTCTACGATTTGTGGTCGCAGTTGATCCGAGTGCCCAAGAATAACACATGACGCTCCATCAGCAAAAAGGGCTGTGCTGACAAGATTCTCCATAGAAAGGTCGTCTTTTTGAAACGTCAGGCTCGGTGTTTCTACCGATACAATGGCCACTTTTGCTTTGGGATTGGCTTTTATAAATTGGTGGGCATAGATCAACGCCGACGTTCCCCCGGCACATCCCATTTCGGTGACGGGCAAACGAAGAATATCACCCCTCATACCCAATTCCTCCACTAGGTATGCATCCATGGAGGGAATCATAAACCCCGTACAACTGACAGAAATGATAACGTCGATGTCCTTCGGCTGAAGTTTTGCCTGCTCCAGTGCTTTTTTTAAGACCTTTTTACCTAAGTCGACGGTGACCTTTTCGTATAGATTATTACGGGTTTCAAAATCGGCATCGCTAAAGACCTGTTCAAGGGGCAATACCGAGGCCCGCGAATCGATCTGTGATGCTTTAAGCAGCATAATTGCTGTCCTGCGGGTCGTTTCATCGAGTTTGGAAAGCCAAAGATGATCCATCTGTTCGATGATTTCCGGTGTCTCGTATTGGTATGGGGCCATTTGCGTTGCGACAGTTAAAATTTTTGACATTGTTGCCTCCTGCATAAGTTAAATATCGCAATAAATTACCCAAAAACATATAGGATTAATTATCTATTCCGCGAAACTATTGGATAATTTTAAATGGAATAGGAGGTTTGATGTATGCTCTGTTAACGAAAATTTAAGAGGCCTGCTAGAAAAAAGACCAGGAGTTCCAATGAGCAACCAGATGACTTTTTTGATACACCAAAGAGGTCTGACGCTAAACAGTTTTCCAGTAAACTCACGAATCATTTCTGCGCAGCGTTGTGTAGGTTTTTAGATGCATTTTGGGCTGTTTATGGACAAACAAAGGGCATCCAGGGGGATCTCTATGAAAACCATTTTGATATTTTTTATTCTGAGCCTACAAAGTACAAGTTTTGCTTTAAGTAAAAATGCTTTTCTCGCACTGGACGAAAAGGATAAAGAAAATTTTATCAACACTCAAACAGTCGAAGTCGACGATACGGAATCCATTGAGCTTTTTCAAAAAGAGAACCCAAATCTTGTCGCTGAAATTATGAAACAAGGTGAATATCTCGCCAATATATGGGGAGATACGATTCTTGAAGGCCCCTACTCTTTAACTGGTGATCTAGAAATAACGATTTACTCCCTTTACACCTTCGATGGCGAACCTTACGCGGTCCTGGCCACTGTCTCCTCTTCTGCTGTATTCACAGACAGTTGTGAGTACGATGAAGACGCTGATGCCTGGCCAGATGATTGTGGCGCAGGCACTATCTCAGAATCATTTGTCGTCGACATGGCCGCCCAGACCATTGATTTTGGTTATTACGCCGAATTTAATGACTAAGCATTGATCATGGTCATTCTCCTGCCGCTACGGAAGTAGAAATGTTTGCATTACAGACATGTAATGCAATCTGAGCAATTGTTCCTTGCACAAAATAAATTATTCGGCACAATGTTGTTTTTAAAATTTGGCATCTTTTGGGGTGGGGTTAAATAATGGATAAAAAAATGTGGCACGATGCGCTCAAGCCCTTCACCATTAAATCTAACACTATTGCCCTCCGACAACTTTTTGTGACCCTGAGTCTTTATTTTGGCGTTTGGTTCCTCTACGTAAAAACCATCGAAGTCTCGGCCTGGTTGGTGATTCCTTTCACTGTGGTTATGGCCTTTTTTGTGCTGCGCTTTTTTGTACTCATGCACGATTGTGGTCATGGCGCTCTCTTTCCTTCTCCCCGCGCCAACCAATTTTTTGGTTATGTACTCGGTGTGATCACCGGCATGCCTCAGTTTGTTTGGTCTAAAAGTCATGCTTATCATCATGCCACCAATGGTGACTGGGAAAAATTTCGTGGCGCTTTAAACATTAAGACCAAAGCAGAGTACGAAAAATTAAACCCGTCGCAAAAGCGACAATACCGCATGCTTCGTCACCCATTGACACTTATTTTCTTGGGCGGTTTTTTTTATGTGTTATTCAATCCGCGATTTAACTGGCTCGTGGGTATTGTGCAATTGGCCGGCAAAGTATTATTTACCGCCCTTTTCCGCTCGCCGACTCAGGCAAAAAAAATGCTTTTGGAATGCCAATCAAAAAAATGGAAATCTCCCAAAGAGTTTCGCCATATGACCTACAACAATGTGACCTTGTTGCCTATTTGGTATTTTATGTGTCAGGCCATCGGCACCTACAACTTTTTTATTGTCTATGCCTCCTCCTTGTCCCTGGCCGGCGGCTTGGGAATTATCTTTTTTACCGCCCAACATAACTTTGAAGACTCCTATGCGGAGGACACCTTACACGCGGACTACTACCGCGCCGCCATTGAAGGCACCAGTTATCTCAAACTTCCCGCCCTGCTCAATTGGTTTACCGCCGATATTGGCTACCATCACATTCATCATCTTTCGACCATGGTGCCCAACTACAGACTGGCGGCCTGCCATAAAGCTTTGGAAAAACATTTTGTTGGCGTGAAACGCATTCGCTGGAATGAGATTCCTCATTCCATCAAACACTTACTGTGGGATACTGAAAAGAAAAAAATCGTTACCTTTTAGCAGCTCAAAAGCCGTTAATTTCTCTCACCACATCATCCATCTTTACCATTCTTTTATCTTTTAAAGTTTCAGTCACCAGCTTTTGGGACGCTGTAAAAGATCTTTCATGGATGTCATGGAATAAAACAATTCCTCGCGATAAGTTATTTATTTGATCACGTGTCCTTTTAAAAATGACATCTGGGGTATCGGATTTCCAATCATTGGAATCGACGTTCCAAAGAACATGAATCATTTTTTTCTCGCTAATCAATCTACGTGCTTCTTTGCTGCCTTCTGTTTTGCCGTTAAAAATACACGATCCATAAGGACAACGAAAAAACTGAGGAGAAACTCCATAGCTTTTTTCCATAATTTCTGTCGCCACTGTCACTTCCTGATTTCTGTCCGTTGATCTTTTAGATAAATCGGAATGAGAATAGGAATGCACTGCCAAATGATGTCCTTCATTTTGCGCGCGTTGAACAATGGCTGGATAGCTCGGCGCCAATTTGGCAAGCCAGAAAAAGGTGGCTTTAATTCCATTGGCCTTGAGCATATCTAAGATCTTTGGAGTGTAAGTGGCATGCGGACCATCGTCGTAAGTTAAAGCCCAGCTGCCGCGCGGAAAATCACTGCCATTCGTATTCCCTTCAGACCCGGTACTTGCCATAAGAGTCGACTGCCGGAATACTTTATTATTCACAAATACTGTTTTCTTAAGTTCTTCCTGAAACTCAGGATCTGCCCTCTGTGCTTCGTCTATGGCGATTCGATTGAGGAGACTGCGACTTTGATTAAACGTAGTATAAAATCTCTGTGGATCCTGATTTGATTCTATAAACTTGAGCCCTTTTTCAATCGTCTCATTAAAATGAAGACTGCGATCTGCGCTTCTATATGAATCTTGAACTTCAACTAATTCTTGAAACAAGTCCGCCATGGCCAGGCGACTCGTTTGGTTCTTAGACCAAAAGTCATGCAGCGACGATAAAAAGTTGGCCAAGAACTGCTGTGATTTCTCCCGGTCCTGTACAGAACTGCGCTCACTGGAGGAATTCTCAATCAGGCGAGAATAGAAATAAGCCAACTTTTCACGCATTCTGTAGGTTAGAAGTTTCATCACATACAATTTACGATAGGATTCAGAATTGACCATAGGTTCAATATCTTCACCTGCTTTTTTATTTTTAATTCTGGCCGCAAGCTCGGTATCAAAATCCATCGTGTATTTATGAGACCTATTGTATGGACTGCGGGCGTAAAGCTGGAGTCTAACACGGTGAAGAAGTTACAATAGCGGGCTGGCCCAAGCTGCTCTATATTCAGAGCATTTAGGAGTCAGGAAATGGGAAAGCCAAAGAGAAAATTCAGCGACGAGGTAAA
>JBGSUL010000069.1:0-5726 GCA_041736155.1 Bdellovibrionales bacterium | reverse complement strand
GAAAGAAAGCGGTGAAAAAACCATTATTAATAAAAAGAAGCTGGGGATTTTCCTGCTGATTCTTTTTATTGTACTTGTCAGTGGTTGGTTTCTTTTTACATGGCTAACGAATGACACATCGGTTTTTATTAAAACTACCGCTCGCGCTAGCCAAAACCAAGTAACAAATGGTAGCGAAAAACAAGAGCAAGCAGACGGAGACATCTCTAGCGGTACTGTTATTAATTCGCAAGTTTTAGGAAATGTCCCTAAAAGCACAAAGCCATCAAGAAAGACTGTGAAACCCTTAATCAAATACAAGGCATCACAGATTATTGATCTTTCAAGTGATGAATCTACAAGCGAACAGCAAAATGCTCGCGGCACGGTCCTTCGTGTCCGACTCTTAACTGCTGTTGATACCAGAGAGCCCAGCCAAATCTGCAAAGCTATGGTGCTTGATCGGTCCTTCTCTGCATTGCCTGCTCGCAGCCTGCTATTTGGAAGCGCAGTCATGGGCGCTAGCCGAAGGGCCATTATTAGCTTTGACCATGCACTTTTACCCACTGGGGAAGAACTGAGTATCAAAGCTCAAGCCATTGACTCTAAAACGAACCTCATTGGCATTAGCGGCGATTACCACGGAAAGCTTGGATCAAGAGCTATCGGCACAATGGGCCTCAATATGGTCTCTGGGATGAGCGAGGTGTTGGCTCAGAAAGAATCCTTGGGCGGCGTTCAGGGCCAGGTGGCCGTAAAATCGAGTCTTAAAAATGCCTTTTATAACGGCATAGCAAAAACCGCAGAAAGTGAAGCTGGTCGACAGGCCGAGCAATTAAACCAAGAGCCCGAGTACGTTTTATTAAAAAGCGGTACCGAGTTCTCAATTCAACTTTTAGAAAAAGTTCAGGAGGAAAAAATATGAGTACAACAAAAAAACCATCTTTAACGGATCACCTTTATTTATTCTGCAAGGGATTTGGAATTATCTTTATTGCAGCATTTCGTGAATACCAAAGGTGTTCCAGTCTTTTAATGAATTTGCTTTTCGTATGGGGCTACTTTGTCGTAAGCGGTCTTTTTCGTTTATCATGGCATAATTCCGATTTTGTAAAAATATTTACTAAACACCCCGAGCCTTTGTCATGGAAGACATGTTTTATCATGTCGGGAATCACCATGTTTTTATTTTGGCTCATCTTCTTTTTAATTATGGGACTACCAACCATGCTTAAAAACATGAAGTACCAGAATATTTTTAATGTCCTCGGAATCAAAAACGGGGCTGGAGAGTTCCCGCAAGTCGTCAATGTGCATGACCTTGGTAACGACAAGGAGATCATCCAGTTTCGCGCTAAAGGGGTAAGCGTTAATGAATTTGAAAATAAGAACGGAAATTTTGCAACCGCCTACGGTAAAACAGCATCTGAAGTGCGTCTTGGGAGAAATAAAAAGTTTATCGAAGTGCTTTTGTCAGGCAATGAACTGTCAAAGCTGGTTCTATTCGAGAACATTAAAGAAAAATACAATCAAGCCTATAGCTTCATTGTCGGCGAAAGTATCGAGCATGTTATTACACAAAGAATCGACAGTCTCCCCCATTTACTCATCGCTGGGTCCACTGGCGGCGGTAAAAGTAATTTCTTTCGCCAGGTGGTTTTAAGTTTGCTTAAAAACTCTAAGTACATCCAGTTTTATCTGTTGGATTTAAAGCGAGGTATTGAAGTTGTGGAGTTTAGTGATCTGCCAAATGTGAGAATCGCACGAAATGAGAAGGAAGCAGTCACTTTGCTTGAAAAAATCGTCCAAGAGATGGGAAGCAGATTCAAGTATTTGGAAGAAAATCGAAAAAAGAAGATTGTGCCAGAAAATGACAACAAGGATTTGATTGTCGTTGCCGTCGATGAGGCCAGTGTTCTTTTTGGCAAAGAACGTGCTGGGTCCGAAAATAAGGAATACATCGACAAGGCTCGTGATTATATCGACGAGCTTGCAAAGCTTGCACGCGCCGCAGGCATTCATTTGATACTTGCCACGCAAAAACCTGTAAAAGAATCCATTGACACAAAGGTTTTAGAAAATCTCCAGGGTCGCATGGCGTTTCGTATGCAAAGTGTGGCGGGATCAAATGTGGCTCTTGGCAATAAGCGAGCCATCGAACTCAGCGACACCAAAGGGCGTGGCATCTGGCAAAATGGTACATTTGAAACAGAAGTGCAAACACCACTTTTGACCGATGAGTTGCTGGAAGCAGAGCTTGAGATCATCAAAAAAGACTTCGCTGAAGGTCGTAGACGATTGCAGGGAGAGATGTTTTCTACTGTTCAGGCAACTGCCGACAAAAAGCACCAAGAGTTTGAAAGTTCGATTGCAGATCAGCAGAAACATTAATTTAAAGCTGGCAGCATTGTTAAATTTTAACAATGCTACTTCTATTTTTTAGTAACAAAAGAGGTTTGTATTTGAGAAAAAATACCAGAAAAAAATTTCCGCAAGTAACAGCGCGAGATCTCAAAATGCTTGAGTTTGTTTTGGAAAGTAAGATCGTAAATAGAAACCAGTTACAAAATGAGTTTTTTAGCCACACAAAAACTGTGCGCGCTTTAAATGCAAGACTCAATAGATTGGTACTTCTAAACTTACTTTCACGCATAGGAATACAGACAGAAAAAGAATTTGTATTTTGTTATTCAATCACAAAGGAGGGGCTATTTATTGTGCAAGAGCATTTAAAATATAAACCATTAAAATCACCAGAGAGGAGCGAAAAACCTATTCACGATTTAATACTTGTTGATATTAGGCGATGCATTTCAAAAAGAAGTTGCGTGCAAAACTATTTGACGGAAAATGTACTTCAATGTCTAGATGTTTGCAGTGTATACGACCATCTGAGTACATTTGTAAAATCAAATATGGACGCTGCGATTGAGTTAGAGATTAATCAAAAACGATTTTGGGTGGCATTTGAATACGAGAACACTTGTCAATCTTTTGAAAAAACAGATAAAAAACTTAAAAAGTTTTATGACAGTGAAATTCCTGCTATGTTTTTAGTTTGCAGAACAAAGACACAGCTTGAACAAATTCAAGCTGTCGAAAGTGAAATTCTAAAATCACGTGACTGTAAATCCAGAATCTACGGGATTTCTTTAGATGCACTTCTAAAGTCAACAGCAAGTATCAACTTTGTATCACAGAGTGGATTAACTGTACGACTCCCATAGGTCCTACTTGCTCTGTACTTAACCCATACTAACCATCTACCAAGTATGTAGATGGTCTCAACAATAAACCATTGAATTTACGTTTAAATAACTTCGATTTTTGGACTCATACAGCAATATATGGATATTTTGCTGTTTTGTGATGGAAATTGGGAGTTTTGAGCGGAAGTTTACGAAAGGATTTTATGAAAAAAATTGTATTTCTGTGTTTAGTTTTTTTAAAGATAACTGGTTGTGCTTCTTTTATAGAAGAACAGAAGGAGAAGAAAAAGAGAGAGAAAATATTTGGGCTCGACCAAGTGGTTGCCCAACAATCTGAGATCGACAAGGTTTTCATGCTCGCAAATCCAAATATAAAAAAGCAGTGCCATCCATGGAAAACGAATGGCAACGAGCTAATTCAAGCTCATTGCACTTGGACGATCCAAGGCACCGCAAGCTGGAAGCGAACAAACAACATTGGTGGTTCAAAATGAGTGAGACTGCAAAGGGTGTTCGGGTTCTTATCGACGAAAAGAACTACCCATTACTCAGAGATAAGATGAAGGAGATCCGGCTTGAGTCAGGCGTTGTTAATCCGAGCAGGTTCGTTAATGCCGTTTTAGGAATTTTCTTTGAAAAGTATTACGAAAAACATAAGCCAAATTTACAAAAAATTATGTTTGATCGTAAGAAATACATGAGAAAACTTCTTCGACGCAACTTGACCGAAGAGGAGCTGCAAGACGAGTTATTAAGGCTTTCCAAGGGGTCAATCTGACCCCTTCATTTTTTCGTCGAAATCAGTGACGTTTTAAGTAACAAAACGTCGCTTCTTTAAATTGAAAACAAGAGGATAAATTAAAAAAATATCTCTCTTAAAATTGTATTTTTTAAATCTATTAACCATTGAAAAAGGAGTCTTTATACGCCATAGTAAGAATGGAAATGCGGTCATTAGCAATAGTGCAAATGATCTGTTCTTTGAAAATCAAATAGTGCCTGAATTTCTAAATTCCAAATTAGCAGCGCAATTTTTAGGAATCAGTGAAAATGCCTTACGAATCAGAGTTTGTCGTGGACTTATTCCGCACTTTAAATTCGGTAGGCTTTTGCGATTCAAAAGTTGTGACCTGCGTTTCCTCATGCTTGGAAAGGACACATTATGTCTATAACTAAGTATGAAAAAGATGGAAAAACTTTTTATGAAGTTTTCGCAAAAACAAAAGATCGCCATGGCAAGCAGCGATGTCTCAGGCGGAGGGGTTATACTTCTTTGAATGATGCAAGAAATGCAGAGCTTGATCTCAAAATCTCTCTTCGAGGTTTTAAGGACAAACACACTTGGCAATACCTTGTAGATCGTTTCTTGGAACTCAACCGATTGAAGTATAAAAACTCAACCTTTGTGGGCTACAAGTTCAACTTTGAAAAATGGGTTAATCCTGCTTGGAAAGATCGTTTTATTGACGAAATTACAACGGGAGATGTCCACGCGTTGATCTTCCAGCACATGCAAGGCGTTTCAGGGTACACACAAAAGAATATTCTTAAAATTATCAAGCGAGCTTTTCAGTTCGCCCTTGAGGATAATCTTATTACCCGAAACCCTGCTGTTGGTATCAACATAAAGGTTGCAGAAACCCAGCAAGGAGCCCTAAACCATGAGGAGATCACTATTTTCCTTAGAGAAGCTAAAGCTGTGAACCACAGATTTTATTCTCACTGGGCCTTAGCTCTCTTAACGGGGATGCGCTCTGGAGAACTGCAAGCTCTGAGATGGTCTGATGTTGATTTTACGAATGGAACAATATCCATTAGTAAATCGTGGTCTCGCTACAACGGCGAGGGACCGACGAAGACTTCTCGAAACCGCGTTTGCCCGATCTCTGGTGAGGCCAGAAAGTTTTTGCAGGAGTTAAAACTGCAAACTGGCCGTAGTGAGTATGTTCTCGCCCGCGAATGGCAATGGGGGCATGGACAGCTCGCCGCAATCACAAGAGAGTTTTGCCGAAGCATTGGTATTTCTGAGGTTACATTTCACGATTTGAGAGCGACGTTTATAACGCAGCTTTTAATCAATGGAGTGTCTACTTCAAAGGTTATGGCAATTGTTGGTCACTCTTCTCTAAAGACCACGGAGACTTATTTAAGACTTTGTGGAAAGGATATTGAAGGAGCAACAGAGGCTTTAAATATCACGCTTCCAAGCGATTCGGAAAGAAACGGAAAAGTTTTCCAGCTCAGACGGTAAGCTCAAATTTTAAGCAGTGACATTGAGGTAACAGGCACTTATGATAAGTTAGTGAATCTGGGGACTTATGGATTGATCGTAAGTCACCCCATTTTTCTACTTGTCAAAAAGTGCCTCCAAAATAATCAAGTGACTCCCAGATCTTATTAACCCGAATCTGAATTTAGCCCTGCGTAAAAAAATATTTTCACACATTTTACGAAATTAATTGTTCCCACGGTCACCGGCGGTGACTGGGAGGCACAGCTACGCCCAAAATCTGGTGTTTCACCTCGCGGAGGAGTGGA
>JBGSUL010000090.1:0-21013 GCA_041736155.1 Bdellovibrionales bacterium | reverse complement strand
CGTTCTTAAACTTCTACCGGAATGGTTTGCAGATTATAATCATGTTGCCCCGCACTCTGCTCTTGGAATGCGAAGTCCGATCGAGTACAAGAAAGCCGTGAACCTTTAACCGTGTCCAATAAATCGGGGGTCACTCCAACTTTCATATTCATGGCTTTTCGGGTGACACAGTCAAATTCCCCGATGCCATTGCACATATTGAGCATGCGAATTTGCCCTGGGCGGTTGAAATGGAGTTGTCGGTTAAAAATAAGCGACGATATGAACGTACGCTCGATGCTTACAATTCTCGAAAGGATATCGGCGGAGTGCTATTCATCTTCAAGGACAAAGCCGTGATCGCTGTTTTGCATAGAGCACAGGTCGCTACAGTTTACCGCGGTCCGAAACTCTTATTTATGGATCTCCAAACTTGGAAGGAACAGCCAATGGCGTTTGTTGAATATATCAAAAATGAATTGTGCAGTTCCACTTCACCGAGTGCATCATGAACACTGAAAAAGTGAACGATGCTAATTTTACTTTAACTCTTGAGATTATTAAATAATCGCCCGCCGCCAACCCCTGCGGGGATTTCCATTTCACTTCTGACCTCACACCCCCAACGTAGTTGTATGGGGCGTGAGGTCAGAAGTGAAATGGAAATAGGAATTGGCGGCTGGTGAATCTTTAGGTCTTGAGGTCCAGGATCTGGGAGAGTAGTATGAACAGCGTAATTAAAATGAATGAGCATAATGGCTCATTGTTCTTTGAAAATCGAATTGAGCAAGAGTGGTTAACAACCCAACAAGCATCTTTATTTTTAGGAATTACACCGAATGCGTTAAGGATTATGGTTTGCCGTGGGCAGATCCCCTTTTACAAGTTCGGTAGACGTTTAAGATTTAGAGTCTCGGACTGCAAGTCTCTTTTCAAACTGAAAGGAGCCTAACATGGCAGTTCGTACTTATTTTTTAAATGATAAAAAACGTTATGAGGTCTACGTTTGCGGGAAAGACGCTAAAGGCGTCAGAATCCAGCGTCGTAGACCGGGCATCGAAAGCTTGCACAAAGCCAAGCAGTTAGAGTTTGAACTCAAACGGGAACTTGCACAGATTAAAGAAGAAGCCGTACCCTATCGCTGGGGCGAGTGGTTTGAAGTTTGTATGAAGCGGATGAAAATCGAAATGAAGCCATCCACGATCTACAATTATCAAACCCAGATTCGCAAATGGATTCATCCACACTGGGAAAAGACGGAAATTAACGTCATCTCCCGTGCGGATGTTCACGAGCTGATTTTTGAAACCTGCGCCGAGATTGTTTCTCCGAACAACCGCAAAACGATTTTGAAAATGGTAAAACGCCTTTTTCAGATGGCCGTTGATGATAGGTTGCTTTTGAGAAATCCTTGCGTAGGAATTCAAGTGAAAGCCGCTGAGGTGGAACAAAAAGTTCTCACCAATTCCGAAGTCAGCATTTTTCTTCGCGAAGCCAAAATCAACGATCACAGATTTTATCCCATGTGGGCCTTAGCGCTCATGACTGGGATGAGATCCGGAGAATTGTTCGCCCTTCGCTGGAGCGATATAGACTTCGATAACGGAACAATCTGCGTATCCCGTCAGTGGAGTTCTAAAAATGGCTACGGGCCCACCAAGAGTCAAAGATCACGGATTGTACCGATCACAGAAAGTCTTTCTAAGTTTCTCAAAGAACTGAAACTAGTGAGAGGATCTGAGGATTCTGTACTACCGCGGTTGATTGAATGGGAAAATGGTGAACAAGCTAAGATCACGCGAGAGTTTTGTGAGTCCATTGGAGTGACTCCAGTGAAGTTCCATGACCTCCGAGCTACGTTCATTACGAACCTTTTAGCTCGCGGTGAATCGCTAGCCCGCGTCATGTCCATGGTCGGCCATAGCCAAATTAAAACCACAAACGGATACCTGAGAAAGGCCGGAGTGGATGTTTTAGGTGGTACCGATAAACTTGGATATGAGCTTCCCAATGAGTCAAAAGCCCAAATTATCACCCTCCTGCGCAAGGGGTGAGCAGAAAACCTTCAGTTTGCTTCAGTTGAGGTCGAAAAGGCGTTACATTACCGGGGGTTAGGTTTTACAAACCCCCGCAACCAATTTTTTCAAAGAAAAAATTCATCAATTTTCGATTCTCTATTTATGGTTCTGGTTCTACGGTTCTATCTCAAATGCTATTCAAAACGATGCAGTTGTTTTTTAAAAAAACCTGATCTCATAATATTCCTTTAAAAACTTGCGAAGTGATAACTAGATTTCGACAAAATCTTAAAGGAGATGAAACATACTATGACTAAGCATCTAATAATCTGCGCAGCACTCGCCGCGCTCCTATCCAGTCCGTTTAACTTGTTCGCTCAGGCTCGTTACTCGATCCCAGTTGACACCAACTTAAAATACTCCACCGCCATCGATCCCGGCGTAGCCGTACCCGACAAGATGGAGAGTTCCATCGGCACACTCAAAATGAGCTATGGCTATCCGTCCGCCGATACGGTTGAAAAAATCTACGACAACCTCGATCGCTCCCGCGCCTTACAGGCCTACCTTTTGGCGATCCCGGTGGTGAATCAGGCGGGCATGCGCGACTCGCTCGCCAAATTCGGTCCTGCAAACCAAACCGATGTTCTCTGGGAAGACCTCGTTGACCCTCGCACTGTTGAGCTCACTGCCAACGACAATACGATATACAACTTCATTTGGCTCGACTCCAAAAAGGGCCCCCTTGTTGTCGAAGTTCCACCCAAAGTCCTCGGCGGCGTCAACGATTTCTGGTATCGCTGGGTTGCGGATGTTGGTATCACCGGCAAAGATCAAGGCAAAGGTGGTAAATATCTCGTTCTTCCTCCCGACTACAAAGGCAAGATTCCTTCAGACTATATCGTCATGCGCCCAAGCACCTACGGCAATTGGCTCTTCTTCCGTGCTTTTGTCGTTGATGGTTCCACAAAACCCGGCGTCGAACTGGTTAAAAAATACCTCAAGATCTACCCACTCTCCGACAAAACCAATCCACCACCGATGAAGTTTGCCAACGCGTCTGGCGTGCCAGCCACGTTTGTCGCGCCCGGTGATTATCAGTTTTGGGAAATGCTAAATAAAGTGATCCAAGAGGAGCCCGCGGGCGGCAGCGACCCGACAACGCTCGGTCTTTTCGCTTCCATCGGCATCGTCAAAGGACAGCCCTTTGCGCCCGATGAACGAATGAAAAAGATCCTCACTGACGCCGCCAATATTGGCGCGGTCACGGCCCGTACCATCGCCTTCAAGGTCCGCTCCAAAGAAGCCTATTACTTCGAGAACAGCACTTGGCGCCTCCCCTTCTTCGGTGGTTACAAGTTTGAGACGTCACCTGGCGTGACGAATATGGATGGCTACATTCAATACTACTACTTTGCAACAGGTGTAACGCCGGCGATGGAAATGAAGATGGTCGGCAAAGGCTCGCAATATCCGTGGTCTGTGCAAGACTCAAAAGGTAATCCCTTCAATGGTGCCAAGACATATAAAATGCATTTACCACCGAATGTGCCAGTGAAGGACTTCTGGTCCGTGATTGTTTACGATAACCAGACGCGCTCCATGGTCCAGACCAACCAGAAAGCGCCAAGCGTGACCAGTCAGGATAAAGATCTGAAAAAAAATGCCGACGGTTCTGTAGATGTTTTCTTTGGTCCGAAAGCCCCGGAAGGTTACGAACACAACTGGGTGCAGACATTACCCGGTAAAGGCTGGTTTATGATCTTGCGACTTTATGGACCTCTTGAACCTTGGTTCGACAAGACCTGGCGTCCAGGAGAAATCGAGCCTTTAAAATAATTCTTTAGCAAAAGCGCAAGCTGTCCTGACCAAATCGGGACAGCTCGTTACTTTTTATAATTACTGTTCGTTCAAACTATTTTTTTTACGGAATGTAATCACTCATGCCTGGGCCCGTCTTATCATAGACGTTAAAAAACTCGTCAGACATAATTGTTGCAACGCCATTCTCTGGGATCTCTGTTAAATCTTTTGTCAAAACTGTGATACGAATTCTCCAGCCCGCGGGTAGATTCTTGAAATTGCTTCCCGCCGCAGCGACAAATTGCTCATACGTTTGCTTTGGATTAAGACCTAGTTGGAATCCCTTCATGATCCAAGTATTGCCGCTGGCATCGTCCATAAGAACTACCTCTGTTCCCTTCTTCCAACCCAAAGAACTCTCACGCAGAATTGTCTGAGGAGTATATGGCACTGTTTCATCAACATTGACGTTGCTGCCGAGCTTCAATTCCGCAATCCAAGCGGCGTTAATTCCATTAAACTTTCTTTCTTTTCCAACTGTAACTTCGGACCAATTTGGTGTCCAAATTTTGGGACCATTTAGAGAGACATTGAGAACACCAAAATCATTTTTCAGCTTAACAAAATCAAGACCTGCAACAAGATTTTCTGGAGCGGTGTCACTGTCTGCCGGAATTCCAGAAGACGAGAAAATACTATTATGACAGGCAGCAACCAATCCCCCTGTTTGTGGATCAACAGCCGTTGAAAAAATCTCAATAAAGCGGACTAAACGAGTGTCATTAAAGCGCACAGACTTTGCTCCAACTCCATCTTCAAGGATCTCTGATGTGGTGGTGCCCGTGGTCTGAGCTAAGGCTACAGAACTCATACAAAGATTTATCAAAATACCTAAAGTTAAGATTTTCATTTTTTACTCCTTCTATATATCAAGAAAAGTAATTATTTGAATTACTTTTGTCTAGTTAATTTTTTTCTCTGAGCAGCAACCTGTCGTCTAAGAAAAGATATCAAGCTATAAAATCTTTAATCGATAGCCGATGCCAGATTCGTTCTCAATCAAATCACCACTGCCAACCACGAGCGCTTCCATCTTCTTGCGAATTTGGCCAAAGTAAACTCGCAAGTAGTGGTTATGTTCGACAGAGTTAGGACCCCAAACGTCATTTAAAATGAATCGATGGGGGACCACCTTACCAACATGATTCGCTAAAGCACCCAGAAGTGCATATTCTGTCGCGGTGAGCTTCATTTCTTTGCCCCCAACTCGTACGATATGCCCGGCGCGATCTATCTCGAGCGGTCCGTTTTTGAATAAGGGTGTTTCTTGGGTCGGGTGTGCATGACGAAGGGCCACGCGAATTCGAGCTAGCAACTCAGGAACGCTGAAGGGTTTTGTGAGATAGTCATCAGCGCCGCCATCAAGGGCCGCAACCTTGTCGGCATCGCCGTCACGTACGGTAAGAAATAGAACAGGTATTTTTGACCACTCTCTCAAACTTTTGAGAACCTCGATGCCAGTCATATCCGGCAAACCAAAATCCAAGATAATCAGTTCCGGACGAGTTTCAATAATTTTTTGCAAACCAGATTTTCCATCTTGAGCTTCGGTGACGTCAAACCCATTCGCTTCGAGACTGTGTTTTACAAAACGGGACACAGAAATTTCGTCGTCGATCACCAAGATTTTTATTTTTACTTGTCCACTCACTTCATGGCCTCCTGCAGAGCCGCCGGGGCTTGGCGCCACGGAATACTTATTTCAAAGATAGATCCTTTTTTGTCTGTTCGGTTGCGTGCCGAAACTTTACCATCATGGAGTTCAACAATATTATTTACGATTGTAAGCCCTAAGCCCAAGCCCCCAGATGGGGTTCCTGGCAATCTGAAAAACTTTTCAAAAATTTGATTTTCCATTCCTATTGGAATACCTGATCCCTCATCTCGTACCAGGATTCGAGCACAGTTCATGTCTTTTAAAAACTCCACTTCGACTTTTGAGCCTTCCAATGAATATTTAATTGCATTCAATAGAATCTGTCCAACAGCATGTGAGAGAAGCAGAAAATCAGCTTCGACGAGGATGGGTTCACTCTTAAGAAGCTCAAGCGTTCGATTACCAAGCTCATCCTTTAAGTCGGCACGAACCCATGAATACACATCAGCCAAATCGAACCATTCCTTTTTAAGTTGGAGAGTGCCTTTTTGAAGACGTGATAGATCCAGCAGATTTTCTACAACACGATCCAAGCGATGAGCGGAGCGCACAAGTTCATCGGTCAGAGCGACACGCGCTTGTGGATCAGTGATCGTCGTCTCATCTTTCAGGGCCGTTGCAGACCCAATAAGCGCCGTAATGGGAGTGCGCAGCTCATGAGATACTGAGTTTAATAAAGTTTGATGAAGGGTCTCTGACGCTTTGTAAAGTCTGGCGTTTTCTGCGGCTTCACTCAATTGGAATCTTTCAAAGGTGATCGCGGCTTGAGATAAAACAGTTTCAAGAAAGTTTTCTTTTTCAATGGATAAAACACTTTGATCTTTCACTGGAATAAACGCCAAGATCCCCACGACGCCCGTATTGCCCCGAATCGGTAAACAAAGACAGCTAGAGCCGGACAGGGTCAATGTGGACCAACCGGCTGACTTGTTATTTTCAAAGGCCCATTGGGCAACAGCCAAGTCTTTCTCTTCAAGCTTTTTACCGTGCCCATCGCTCCACTCAATTTTTCCATTTTTCTCGACAAAGAAAATAGCACAACTGCCTTTGAATTGTCGCTCAATGGTCGAGACCAGTATGTCTCTAATATGCGATAAATCTTTGGCCCCAGAAAAATCCTGAACGAGTTCATATAAAAGTCGCGTTTGCTCTTCGCGGTTTTGCAAAATACCTTCTTGGCGTCGAATGCGGGATGTTAATAAACCTCCGACGGAAGCCGTAACAAAAAAGGAAAGCACCATCATAAAGTCTTCCCAGGAGCTAATCACCAGAGTAAAGGTCGGAGGAATAAAAAAGAAATTCCAAATAAATGCAAAAAATGTGGCGGCAAAAATGATTGGTCCGCGCGAAGTGAGGCTGGCTACGGTGAGGATGGCGAGTAGAAATACCGATCCGAGCGCTTGATAGCCCACATAAGGAAGAACAGCGTAGCAAAAAAACGAGGTCGCAATCACAAACAAAAAGGTATTGTAATAAGCTGTCCACTCAGTGCTCAAAGTGGGCCAGCGGAAGTGCCATCCTCTATATCTCGGCACACGTCCCGCGCGAATGACGTGAATATCTATTTTGCTCGTCATTCGAACAAGTTGATCAAGAAGCGTACCGCGAGCTAAAAAATCTTTTAAAAAACGTCGGTCGGGACGACCTATCACAATTTGTGTGACATTCCTATCGTGACAAACCTTTTGAATAGCCTCGGCAACATAGGTTCCGGCGATGGTTATGACTTCGGCACCTAGCTGACGAGCGAGAGAAAGGTTTTCCTGGAGCAAGTCGTGATCTTCTTTACGCAACACTTCACCTGTGTCGACATAAAGAGCAATCCATGGAGCTCCAAGCTATAAGCTTTACGTCGTGTCACGCGAATCAGTCGCGCCGAATACGGACTATAGCTCACGGCAACAAGGAGGCGTTCATTGGTATTCCACGGTCCTTCAATTCCTTTCATCGTCATTTGATCATGTAAATCTTGATCTACTTTTTCAGCGGTGAATCTCAATGCGAGTTCGCGCAGGGCGGTCAGGTGTTCTTCTTTAAAGAAATTTTCCATGGCGCTCTCGGCGCGGTCGCCAAGATACACTTTTCCTTCGCGGAGGCGTTGCAAAAGTTCGGTGGGCGATAAATCGACCATTTCAATCTGGTCGGCGATTTCTAAAAATGAATCGGGGATCGTTTCGCGAACGCGAACACCGGTAATTTGTGCGACTTGGTCGTTGCGACTTTCGATGTGCTGAATGTTAACCGTTGTATAAACATCGATCCCAGCGCGAAGCAGCTCGTCGATATCTTGAAGGCGTTTGTTATGGCGAGATCCCGGGGCATTCGTGTGTGCGAGTTCATCGACTAAAACCAGATTTGGTTTTTCATAAAGGATAGCATCAATGTCCATTTCCGTCAGAGTGGTACCCTTGTACTCGATGGTTTTTCGCGGAAAAACTTTGAGATCCGCAATCATCTCTTCTGTTTCTTTGCGGCCGTGGGTTTCGACAATACCAATAGCCACTCGAACGCCACGCTGGACTTGTTCACGCGCGGCTCTGAGCATTCTGTAGGTTTTTCCTACACCAGGACCCATACCTAAAAAAACACGAAGATGTCCGCGATGAGATGCGAGCTCATTGCGCTCAATAATTTCTAAAATATCTTCGGGATTCTTCCGACGATCATCCATCAAGATTATTGCCTTTCATCCAGAGCTAAATTGAGCAGAAGAACATTCACGCGCACCTCTCCTAAAACTCTGAACTGCCGTCCTTCGGTAAACGTCGAGATCATACTACGAACTTTATCCTCTGACATGCCTCTGGCTGATGCCACGCGTCCGATCTGACTTTCAGCCGCCTTCGGGCTGATATGGGGATCTAAACCACTCGCAGAAGCAAATAAGAGGTCTTCAACACTTCCGGCGGCAATTCGCTCTTTCACCTGGGTCATAAGTGTTGCACTCGTTGGTGCTAAATTCGTTCCCCCAGAAGGCATGGTATTGTAATCCGTTCCGCTCGGTCGCGCGTAAAAATAACGTGGATTCGTAAACTTTTGAGCAATCAGCTTTGAGCCTAAAATCTCATTTTGACTATTTTTAATCAAACTTCCGTGAGCATTTTCAGGAAACACCAATTGACCAAAGAGGGTCATCGCCGCAGGATACAAAACTCCTGTGAATAATGTCATGACCATAAAAAGTTTTAAAGCAATGAACGACGTTTTTAAATATGTTTTCATAAGGCAATTCCTATCGAAACAACAACCAAATCAATCAGTTTGATACCAACAAAGGGGACAATTAAGCCTCCTAATCCATAGATGAGTAAATTTCTTTTTAAGAGTTGAGCTGCGCCTAAGGCTTTATAGGATACACCTTTGAGTGCTAATGGAATCAAAGCAATGATTATCAAAGCATTAAATATCACCGCACTCAGAATCGCAGACTCTGGCGAATGAAGATCCATGATATTTAAGGAGGCTAAAGCTCCTTGCTGAATTTGTGTCATATAAAGAGCGGCAAACATCGCGGGAATGATTGCAAAGTATTTTGCAACATCATTGGCCACACTAAATGTCGTAAGCGCTCCTCGGGTCATTAAAATTTGTTTTCCGGTTTCGACAATTTCGATGAGTTTAGTGGGATTGCTATCGAGATCAACCATGTTCCCGGCTTCTCTCGCCGCTTGAGTTCCCGTGTTCATCGCGACACCCACATCGGCTTGTGCCAGTGCAGGGGCATCGTTTGTTCCATCGCCAGTCATAGCGACCAAGTGGCCTTTTTCTTGTTCATCCCGTATTCGTTTCAATTTTGCTTCGGGCGTGGCTTGGGCCATAAAATCATCGACACCGGCTTCGGCGGCAATGGCGGCCGCAGTCAATGGATTGTCTCCCGTAATCATGACTGTTTTGATGCCCATTTTTCTAAGCTCCGCGAATCGTTCCTTAATTCCTCCTTTCACAATGTCTTTGAGATAGACAATCCCTAGACACTGACTTCCGCTTGAAACAACAAGTGGGGTTCCTCCTTTTTTTGCAATAGAAGTGACAGCATCGTCGACATCGGCAGGAACTTTGCCGCCGAGATCTTCAACGTGAGCTTTGATCGCATCCATGGAACCTTTGCGAATTCGGGTGAGAGATTTATCATTACCAACATCCACGCCACTCATTCTTGTGTTGGCTGAAAAGGGGATGAATTGCATTTTGTGCGGAGCTGCTTCTTCGGCACGCAGATTGAATTTTTCTTTAGCCAGAACAACGATGGAGCGGCCTTCTGGGGTCTCATCACTCAGAGAGGCGAGTTGTGCAGCTTCTGCGAGATCTTCAATTTTAACTCCCTTAGCCGCAATAAAATCATGAGCCATTCGATTCCCGAGCGTGATGGTTCCTGTTTTATCCAGCAACAAAACATCAATGTCACCGGCAGCTTCAACAGCGCGTCCACTCATTGCAATGACGTTTTTTTGAATGAGGCGATCCATGCCACTAATTCCGATAGCGCTGAGGAGACCGCCAATGGTGGTTGGGATCAGACAAACAAGCAGAGCTATCAGCACAGGTACGGTGACAATATTTGATAAATCCTGATTCGCGGCAATTCCTGAATAATCCGCAAAAAACTTCAAAGTGACAACGGCGAGAACAAACACAATGGTAAGGCCTGAAAGTAAAATAGAGAGAGCGATTTCATTAGGTGTACGCTGTCTTTTGGCTCCTTCAACAAGGGAAATCATACGATCTAAAAAGCTTGAGCCCGGGTCAGCAGTTATTTTTATGATAATTCGATCACTGATAACGCGCGTACCACCAGTCACAGCGCTACGGTCCCCACCACTTTCACGAATCACGGGTGCGGATTCAC
This sequence comes from Bdellovibrionales bacterium, assembly GCA_041736155.1. Lineage (GTDB taxonomy): Bacteria > Bdellovibrionota > Bdellovibrionia > Bdellovibrionales > JAGQZY01 > JANPLN01. The sequence goes on along the minus strand of JBGSUL010000090.1, from coordinate 10,650 downwards.
CCGTGATCGCGGATTCATCCACAGTTGCGATACCGTCAACCACTTCGCCATCACCTGGAATCGTATCTCCCGTTTCGCAAACAACCAGATCATTTCTTCTCAGCTCATTGGCATTCACTTTCAATTCTTCACGACCGTGAAGTTTACGAGCTAAGGTCTGCGTTCGTGTTTTTCTTAAAGCTTCTGCTTGAGCTTTTCCTCGTCCTTCGGCAATGGCTTCAGAAAAGTTTGCGAAGAGCACGGTGAACCAAAGCCAAATGGCGATTTGGAATTCAAAAGCTGAAAAATGTCCTGCAAGTGAACTCAGTAAAACAGCAATGGAAGTCCAGGCGGCGCCCACTTCCGTAATAAACATCACTGGATTTTTCAATTGCATGCGTGGATCCAGTTTTTTGACTGAGTCCCATGAGGCTTGCCAAATCATTTCGCGGGTAAAAAGACTCTTTTTCATAAAATTCTCCTAAAAGGTTCTTCCTTGAAGCATTAAAAAATGTTCGACAACGGGGCCCAGTGCAAGAGCCGGAAAGAAGGTGAGTCCGCCCACAATTAAAATGACACCAATAAGTAAAACAACAAATAAACCATTGTCCGTAGTAAATGTTCCTACCGACGGCGGAGATATTTTCTTTTTCACAATGTTTCCCGCAATAGCCAAAACCGGAAAAATGACGGCAAAACGACCTATTATCATCGCAAGTCCCAAGATCAGATTGTAGTAAACCGTATTGGCGTTCAAACCCGCAAAGGCGCTACCGTTATTTCCCGCTGCCGAGGAGAACGCATAAAGAATTTCTGAAAGTCCGTGCGGACCTTTATTGGCAATGCTTGATAGAGCCATCGGCAGAACAGCGGAAATCCCGGCGCCAATAAGAATGACAGCCCCAGGAGCAAGGACACCAACGATCGCCATCTGAATGTCGCGAGCTTCAATCTTTTTACCTAAATATTCCGGTGTTCGACCGACCATAAGTCCGCAGAGGAAAACTGTAAGTATCGCAAAAAGAAGCATGCCGTAAAGGCCACTACCAACTCCACCAAAAATCACTTCACCCATCATGATATTCAACATTGCTAGGCCACCGGTGAGAGGAGAAAGCGACGAGTGCATAGCATTCACGGAGCCATTGCTCGACGCCGTCGTCAGCGTCGACCAAATGACAGAGTTTGTGACACCAAATCGCGTTTCCTTCCCTTCCATCAGAGCCGATGGACCGAGATCTGGGGGCGTCATGGATTCGCTCCATAGGCCAAGTCCAAGACTGATCACCAGAATACTCATCATCGCGATAAAAAGTGTCCAACCTTGACGGCGACTCCCAACAAGCACTCCAAAGGTATAAGTTAAAGCTGCAGGAATGAGAATCAGTGCGATCATTTGCAAGAAATTAGAAAAGGGTGTTGGGTTTTCGTAGGGGTGAGCACTGTTGGTATTAAAAAAGCCACCACCGTTACTACCCAGCTGTTTAATGGCGATCTGCGAAGCCGCAGGTCCTTGGGGTATTGTTTGTTCAACACCTTCCACGGTTTTTACTGTCGTCGCTGGATCAAAATTTTGAATCACTCCTTGTGATAATAGGAGCCCTGACCAGAGGATTGAAAGTGGCAATAAAATATGTAACGTCGCGCGTGTGAGATCGACCCAAAAGTTTCCGAGGTGATCTGTACCTTTCCGCGAAAAAGCACGAATGATCACAAGAAGGACTCCGATGCCTGTCGCCGCAGAAACAAAGTTCTGTACGGTAAGACCAACACTTTGGGTAAAGTAACTTAAAGTGTTTTCTCCAGAGTAAGACTGCCAGTTGGTGTTCGTGACAAAACTCACGGCTGTATTAAATGCGGAATGCCACGACGGAGCTGGAAGATTTTGGGGATTAAAAGGAAGAAAATACTGAAACATTTGAATCAAAAAGAGCACAGCAAAACCAATTGCATTGAACGCAACGAGCGCTTTACCATAATCTTTCCAATTCATTTCGCTGTCTTTTTCTATTCCCAAAAAGCGATAGATCACATTTTCCATCGGAAAAATGATCGAGGAGAGGAATGTTTTGTTTCCTTTAAAGGCATTGGCCATCCAACTTCCAAGTATTGGCGTAAAAAACGTGACCGTCCCTAAAACCAAAAAGATCTGCATCCAATCATAAGCATTCATAAATTCCTCAAAATCTTTCTGGGTTAAACATCGCGTACACAAGGTAAACGAGAATTCCGACGCTTAAAAAACCTGCTAAAACAAATCCCATAAAAACCTCCGATAAATTACAGACGAATTAATAGCGCCGCATTGATACGGCTTTCCGTTCTCATAAGGTCAGGCGCAAACCCCGCCACTGCGGAGCCAGGCGCACCTTGATTACCTCCCGGAGGAGTGATCCCGCCAGCCCCGGCAAAGTAAGGGACACTGGCTTCGCGGTGAATGAACTCAAGGCGATAGGTGATAAATTGTTTAGGCATATAGTCAAATGTGATTGATGTGTCCCAGGCGGTAAATGAATCACCGGGGGCGGCGGAAAAACTAGATGAACCGCTCGCAGCCGTTGCGCCGTTGATCGGAGGGGCAAGTACAAGATAGCGGCCAGGGTTGTTGATCGTGCCACCACCTAGGGTGATCGCATTTTTATTATTATTAAACCAGAGGCGGTTATAGGCCATGAGTCCAAAAAAGTATTGATTCGAGCAACTGACGCCATCGCCATTCTCGCATCCCCAGTCCGCAGTGAATGAAAAGGCCCCCTTGCTAATTGTAGCACCGGGCGCATCCCAGTATTTAACTTGGATGCTGTTGTCGGAGTGCACACGCGTGCGGTCTTTTGTGAGTGTGTCGCCGCTCTCATTATAATAATTGTTCGATACAAAAGATAAATATCCTGTCGGACGATAGAGAGCTTGAAAGCCAAGCCCTGGAGATTCACGGTACATTCCATAAGATTGCCAGCCGTTGATAAGCCACAACTCTATTTTCGTTCTTTCATTAGGGTGAATTTGTAGGCGGGCACCATTGAAATACCAAGGGGTATTCGCGGAAACGTAGGACATTTGGTAAACCCAGTTTTCATAATTGTAGTAGCTGCACAAACCCACATAGGACATAAAGAGACCAATATCGAGATTGATGCCGCTCCACTTGTCCCAATGATAACCACCGTAGGCTTCAGACAAATAGCGATAAGCATTCTCTGCTTGACCCTGACCGCGCGTGGTACTCGGATCGTTTCGCGGAGTCATGGTGGAGTACATACCAAACTGGGTCATCACGCGACCGCGTACGTTTTCATAATTGAAGTCTCCACCGATACCCAGCTGCTGCACCTGAACCTCGTTAGTGCGACCAGAATTGGTAGATCCCACTAAAGTGTGATCAGCCGGCTGCTTAAACTGGTGAACATAGTTTGCGTCGAGCATAAACTGCCCGGTGAAATATTTGGTTTTCAGCGGAAAATCAGTTTGTCGGCTGTTGCCGTTGAGCCAAGTAAAATCCGCAAAGGCAAAAGGCTCAGGCCCTACCTCCTCAGCCAAGGTGTTCGATGTGTTAAAAAAGAATCCACAGCAAATGATTGATATTAAGAAGCGACTTGTTTTCATAGACCCTCACAGGAAAATTGATTTCTCTATTTCTTAAGTCTCATCCTAGATGGATAAAGATTTAGTCAAAAGTGTGGAAGTGGGCGTAAAGAAAAAGTAAAGAGGAGTCGCTTTACGATATCCGTCTACTTACTATGCTTAAAAATTAGGCAGAGAAAATTGTGTGCGAGTTTCGCTCAAAACATCATTGAATTTCTATAAAGTAGGCTTGATGTCTAAGCAGGATGTTCCACAGGGACTCATGATTCTGTCACAAAGAGAAGAACTTAGTAAATTTTATAATCCATTTTGAATTTTGATCTTTCGGGTGTATTTAAGCTTTATGGAATCGCCTAAAGATTATTACAAAATACTCAATGTTTCTAAAACGGCCAAAGCGGATGAAATCAAAAAATCGTATCGGACACTCGCGCGCAAATATCATCCCGACCTCAATCCAAACAATAAAAGCGCAGAAGATAAGTTTAAAGAAGTGAGCGAAGCTTATGAGGTTTTAAGTGACGATGAAAAACGTAAAATTTACGATGCCGGAGGTATGGACCCTCGGCAGCAGTATACTGGTCAACAGCCACCTTACTACCAATACACGCAATCTAACGATAATAGCCGCTACCGTGATATTTTTCGTGATGCCTTTGGAGATTTCGACTTTGAGGATTTAATCAATCAACAGACTCAACGAAAAACTCATCGGAAAAGCCGCCAGTCTTTTCGCGGAGAAGATCAAATCTTTCAAATGGACATCGATTTTATTACGTCTGTTTTAGGTGCCGAACAGACCATCTCCCTGCCAACGGACGACAAACTCGCAGTAAAAATCCCTGCAGGAGTTAAAACAGGACAAAAATTAAAACTTTCTGGTCGTGGCGGTCCTGGTTTTAATGGAGGACCTGCGGGGGATTTATATATAGAAATTCATGTAAAACCATCAACCCAGTACACCCGCGTGGGTGATAACATTGAGGTTGAGGTCCCAGTCTTGTTTTCTAAAGCCTTATTGGGCGGCAGCGTGCGCGTTCCAACAATGGATGGGTTTGTTGAGGTCAAGCTACCATTAGGAATCAGTACTGGAACTAAGTTAAGAATCAAAGACAAAGGAATACGCAAACCTCAATCGCCAGGCGACTTGTTTGCCGTTATTAAAATTACTCTCCCCAAAGAAATAACTCCAGAGCTTAAAGAGGCACTTAAAGTTTGGCAAGAAACCCAACCGAATTCTCAAGAGGAGGCTAAACAATGAGCAAAATTGAATTTAGCTTGGTATGTGAAGAACTCAACCTCGAAGAAAACACACTCACGCGATGGGTGGAGTCTCGTCTTATTCATCCTGTAGATACGGACGGGCCTTATTTTGATGAAGAAGATGTGGCTCGACTGCGCTTAATGATGCACCTCAAAGACATTTATGAAGTGAACGATCCATCTCTCGAAGTCATCCTTCATTTAGTAGATCAGATTCATCACTTGAGTGCGGAACTGAAGAAAATAAAGTCCTAGTGCCCTAATCAAGCAAATCACCCACATCTATGCCGCCGCCTCCGCCTTTTCTCTCGAAAAATAACAGGTCGACATAAATGGCTGCAGCCAAGATCAAGGCTCTTTCATCTTGTGTCAGAGAGGGATCATCAAACTCCACTAGAAAAGTGTCTTTGTCGGTGAACATTTCGTAACCAATGCCGGTCCATTTTTTTGTAACTCGGGCGAGCTCTCTGCCATTGCGAGTAAATGGGAACGTCCAGATTCGCCAAAGAGGGGATGCCACTTCGAGTAAAACTCGCTCGAGGGTGTCTTGGACCTTGAATCGTTTAGTAAGAATGGAAAAGCGTCGCTCGATACTGCCGATTTGGCGGCCGTTCATTTCGTAGAGTTCAATTTTTTGAAAAAACCAACGGAAGGGGTGGCGGGCAATCATAAATTCTTGGCGATTGTTATCGTAAAAATGAATTTCGAAAGTGCGCCAGTGACCTAAGAATTGACGGAAGAGAAAGCCAAGCATACCTTTTTGTTGTTCAGCAGCAAAGGCGATGTCACGACCAAGTTCATCGCAAATTCTATATTTATTACGAGTCTCAAAGTTAAAAATCTCAGCGAGTTCAAAAGTTTGTTTAACAAAAAGTTTCTGCACATTTTGAAGTGTGTTTAACATTTTTAATCTTCCACCGTATTTTTGTTTTTTTGAAATTTGGCTTTAAAACGTTCTAACTCCTCGGGATAGGCACGCACTTTGAGCGTTGTGCCGTTTTCGTCAAACGACTCAGCTAAGACACGCATGCGCGAGCGGATCTCGCCAATGGCACCCTGCATTTTGTAAGGCACAAAAAGAGATTCTTCCAGCATGTCGGTTTCGAAATTTTCGATAAGATGTAAACGCAATCGAGCGACGTCTTTTGGATTTGTCGCGGAAAGAAAAAATGCTTGCGGGAATTCTTCTTTTAATGTTTTGACTTCACCGTCACTCAAACGATCCACTTTGTTTAAAACCAAAAGGCTAGGGATTTCGCTGGCGCCCACTTCGGCAAGCACCGAGCGCGACACTTCCAGTTGTGAACGAAACGTCGGGTCCGAAGAATCGACGACGTACAATAACAGCGAGGCGCTCAAGGCTTCATCGAGGGTGGATTTAAACGAAGCAACTAGGTCATGCGGGAGTTTTTTAATAAACCCCACTGTGTCGGAGATTAAGATCTTAGGAATGGTCTCGGGATGCAACAAACGCACGGTTGTGTCGAGAGTGGCAAAGAGTTTATCGGCCACCATCACGTCGCTGCCAGTGAGGGCGCGCATCAGAGAGGATTTTCCGGCATTGGTATAGCCTACGAGTGCCACGGAGATTTCTTGTCCTCGGCGGGCGCGACGAGTGTTTTGTTCTTGCGCAAGGGCGGCCAGTTCTTCCTTCAGCTCTTTGATACGATCACGAATATTTCGTTTATCGAGCTCAATACTTTTTTCGCCCGAGCCTTTTCCGCCACCACCCTCTTGACGATCCTCTTTTGCTCCCGTCTCGCGAATGCGCGGAGCTAAGTAGGCGAGGCGGGCGATCTCCACTTGCAGCTTGGCGGCTTTGGTGCGCGCGTGTCGGCTGAAGATTTCGATAATAATACCGGTGCGGTCATAAACTTTCACACCTGTGGCGCTTTCGAGGTTACGGAGTTGGGAGGGGGAGAGGTCGCAATCAAACACGACAACCTGGGCGAGTTCTGCGGGCGCGACATGTTCAGGCTCATTGGTTTCGGTGGCTTCGTCGTCAGAATCGACCACCAGTTCATCGCTGCTCTCATCAGGGAATTCATCATCTGCAGCATCTTCATCTGTTTCGGCGTCTTCAAACTTTAAGGCTGCTTTGTGTTTTTTCTTTACGAAACCGGGGCCGATCACGCCACTGCCGCCGGTCCAACGTGCCAACTCTTTGAGCTTGCCATCTCCCAACACAGTGACGCTTCTTTGCGTTGTGCGTTTTTGCACCATTTGGCCAATGACACGCGCACCCATAGTGGTCACCAGACGAGAAAGTTCAGCGAGAGAGCCTGAAACCTCCGCATCAGAAACCAGAGGAAGTTGAATGGCGACAAGTACGGCTGTGGTTTTGTGGACAGGAGAGGAAGATGACATAGGTCACTTTAACTGATTTTGTTTGCGACGGCTATAAATTTACGTCTATTGTAAAAGGTCGTCTTTTCAAAGGAGTTCAGAGTGTTGTTGAATCCCATGATCTTTATGGTTTTTTATATTCTTATTTTGGGTTTGGTTAACTTTGTTGTTCGTTTTAAAGCCATCCGGAGTCGACAACTGCATTATGCGCATTTTAAAGTCTACGATACAAAAAACTATGAGGTTCCCGAAAAAATTGTTCGTTTTGGTCGACACTTTGATAATCAATTCCAGCTCCCTCTTCTGTTTTTAATTACCTGTGTCGTCGCACAAACCACTCCGCTTTACAGCATGACGGCTCTGCCTTATCTCGCTTGGAGTTTCATTGCGACACGAATGGTGCACTCGTTTATACATTTAGGAAAAAACAATGTGCGCTTCCGTGCCCTTTCCTATTTTGCAGGGTGGATTGTGGTCGCTACTATGTGGATTTACATCGTTCTTGAGTCGCACGTTTAAGGTATATTTCGAATCATAGTAGACGCAGGCCCAACCGAATCGGCTTTGATTTCAGGAGAAGAGGTCAAAATGGCGAAGAGAAAGGTCAATGTTTTCATAAAACTCCCTTGATTGGTAAAGAGAGTTATGAAGGTTCCTGAGGGGAAAGAAAACAAGGGATCGACTAGTCGGTGTAGTATTGCTTCTGGTGCGGCCCTTTACGATCTGGGCGCAGCTGGTAGTGGTGACGACAGTTTTTAGAACAGGTTTTAAGGCTGTTATCATCTTTGGATTTTTCTAAACATTTTTTGCACAGTAAAAAATGGTGGTCGCATTTCACACAGTCCAAAGCTTCACTGGATACATCTCCGCAGTGTGGGCATAATGAATACTGCTGAGACGGTTGTAATTTTTGATCCACGGCTACGCGCGAATCAAAGACAAAACATTCACCTTCAAAACCGTCATCAGGGCATTGCTCAAGGTAATTTAAAATTCCGCCTTCCAGCTGGAAAACGTTTTTAAAACCCTGGGCTTCCATTTCGTAAATGGCTTTTTCGCAACGAATGCCGCCGGTGCAATAAATCAAATGTGGTTTTTCGCGATCGGTATCGAGATTTTTAATTTTATCGGAGAATTCTACGAACTCGGCAATTTCTAAATCCAGGGCCTTTTTAAATTTGCCAATCTCGGTCTCGTAAGTGTTGCGGGTGTCAATGACCACCACATCGTCGCGATTTAAATACTCATTCCATTTTTGCGGCGACAAATGACGATGCTCGCCTTTGGGCACAAACTCTTCACGCTCAAAAGTGACGATCTCTTCGCGGATTTTTACATCAAAACGACGGAACGGACGCTTCTGGCTGTAGCTGGTTTTGATCATGGAGGTTTCCACAATACTCAGAGTGCTCTTGATGTCCTCAATAAAGGAATCCAAAGACTCAGCATGGGGAGCTGCAACAGTGGTGTTAAATCCCTCTTTGCCCATAATCACCAGGCCGATGACATTTTTTTCGGCGGCTTTTTGCACCAAAGTTTGTGCATAGGAGGAAAGTGCGGATTCATCCAAAGGACGGAAAGCGTAGAGTGTTTTAATTGTGTATTGCTGCATCGACTCAAGGTTTTAATACTTTTTTAGATGATTGTCTAGCGCTGTGCTTACTGTTATCACTCAGAGCCTTATGTCACAGCTTGTCCATGATCAAATTAAAAAAAGACGAACATTTGCAATTATTTCCCATCCGGATGCCGGTAAAACCACCATCACCGAGAAGTTGATTTACCACGGCGGTGTGATCCGAGAAACGGGCGAGGTTAAGGGCAAGGCGGGCTCTAAAGCTGCCACCTCCGATTGGATGACCATGGAACAAGAACGGGGGATTTCCATCACCTCCAGCGTAATTAATTTTGATTACAATAACCTCCGCGTAAATCTTCTTGATACACCCGGGCACAAAGACTTCTCCGAGGACACCTACCGCACCTTAGTGGCGGCCGACAGCGCATTGATGTTGATTGACGTTGCCAAGGGTGTGGAAGATCGAACAAAAAAACTTTACGAAGTCTGTAACTATCGTCAAATTCCTATTTTTACCTTTATCAACAAGTGCGATCGCGAAGGGAAAGCTCCGCTGGAACTCATCGACGAGATCGAAACCACACTCAAGATGAAGTGTTTTCCGGTCAATTGGCCTCTCGGCGTGGGAGAACTGTTTAAAGGTGTTTACGATCGACTTGAAAAGAAAGTCTATTTGTACAAACGCGATGCGGATGAGTACGAAGTGGTTCCTATCTCTGATTTTGCTGATCCTCGCTGGAAAGAGTGGATGCATCGAGACATTTACGAGCAAGTGGTGGAAGAGATTCAGTTGATCGATGCCGATTGCAAAGAGTTTGATATTGACGAATTTAAAGCGGGCAAACTTTCGCCGGCGTTTTTTGGCAGCGCTAAAATGAATTTTGGCGTGGATTTGTTTTTAAATTATTTTACAAAATGGGCGCCATCACCTGGGGCACGAAAGTCCAAAGATGGTCGAATCATTGATTCGTTCGATGATTATTTCTCTGGATTTATTTTTAAGATTCAAGCGAACATGGATCGCAAACATCGGGATCGTATTGCTTTTATGCGCATCTGTTCGGGTGAGTTCACACGCGGGATGAAAGTGCAGCATCATCGACTGAATCGCGAGCTGCGCCTCTCCCATTCCAATCAATTTACCGCCCAAGACCGCGAAACCATCGATGCGGCCTATGCGGGGGATATCATTGGAGTGAGCGACAGTGGAAACTTTCAGATTGGGGATTCGGTGAGTACAACCAAGTCGTTGTTCTTTGAAGATATTCCTAAATTTTCTCCAGAGCTGTTTGCCAAACTGTCAGTCACCGATGCTCTCAAGCGCCAAAAACTGCAAAAAGGTTTAAAAGAGCTTTCCGAAGAAGGGGCTATTCAATTGTTTTTTGACCCCATCATTGGGATGCAAGATCCTTTGATCGGTGTGGTCGGGGAACTGCAATTTGAAGTTTTAAAATACCGTTTAGAAGACGAATACAATCTCGAAACCAAATTACAGCGACTCACTTATACGGTGGCACGTTGGCCACGCAAAGATGATAAACCCTGCACTGAAGTACGCGGCGCCAACACGGTCTATCGCGATATGAACGACCAGCCTGTGGTGTTGGTGGACAATGAGTGGGATTTGCGTTGGCTCGAGAAGGAGAACGAAGGCGTTGTTTTTGGTTCTCCGTTTAGCTCCGGCTTGAAGATGTAAGTCGGAGATCCTTCGCTCCGCTCAGGATGACGACTTGCCATCGTCCTGAGCAAAGCGAAGGACCTCTAAGCTTCCTCATATGGACGCCACCCCGGTCAAGTGTAAAAGTGGCCTCGGGTCGGAGTGTCTGTTTGATGAGCATTCTTGAACATCATCCTCATATTCGCGTGCTGGTTAACGCATTAAGTGTTGTCCGAACTTGGCC
>JBGSUL010000070.1:0-40115 GCA_041736155.1 Bdellovibrionales bacterium | reverse complement strand
TATCATCGACATCTAAACCAATAAATACTACGTTCCTCATGGATTTCCCCCTTTTGTTTACAGTTTTACTGTATTGAGGTAACCAGCCCTCGTTGGCAAGAGGGGGCGTCCATTATTTCTGAGCGAAGCGAAGGATCTCGTATTTCTAACATGACGAAGTTCGGACGTATTTGAATGGGAGTCAGATAAAACGTTCGCCCGAGAAACCTTCGGGTTGCAGCAGCTTAAAATTTACCCTATCGACAAGAGAGTTATTTTGGTATATACTAAAAATGTAGCTGTAAGGTTTGAATGGAACCTTAAAAAAGCGATAAGTAATCTGTGTTTATCGCATTATTAGTGCTCGAAAAGCCAGCCGCAAAGAAAGGATTTTATATGAAGAATTCAAAAAACTTCCCTTTTGAAAAAGCACGACGAGTGACCTCTCAAGAGGTGACCGCTGCGCGCAAAGCCATTGAACTCAAAACGGGTAAAAAAAGGGAAACGCGCGGACGTCCAGTAAAGTCTGAAAAAGAAAAATTTATTCCGACTTCTATTAGATTGCATCCAAAAGTTTTAGAGTGGGCTAAACGTGAAGCCAAAAAAAAGGGCGTAGGTTACCAAACAATTATCAATGAAGTTTTATTGATGAAAGCTGTGTGCTAACCTTCAAAAAGTTTGCGCACTTCTTTGGGGATGCCTTGGGCGACTTTGGTGTTTTTGTCGATAAACACGTGAACGGTGTCCACAGAGCAGCAGAGAGTGCCTTTTTGCCAAATCTCCGTGAGTAACTGAAACGACGTATTTCCAACGGAGGCCAAATTGATTTTGACCTCGCACGGATCAAACGCATGGAGGGGGCGACGGAAATCGGCACTGGCTTTTTTGAGCGGCACGGCCCATTCTTCATTGGCAAACCAGCGGGCTTTGCTACCGTAAAGTTGCTCTGCCCATTCTTCATAAGCATCGTGAAAAAGATTAAAGGCCTCGTTAAAGTAAAGCAGCCCGGCTGAGTCGGTTTGGCGAAAGCGTGGAGATAGAGTATACGTAAAAATTTCCATAAAGGCTGACCTCGCGAAATGAAAACTCATTCTAAGGGGTCTCTCGGAAAGAGTCCACCCTCCGTCGGAGGGTTTTGCGGTCTTCGAGTGGGAAAAACCCGTCCAACGCACAGAGTAAATGGTGAAACTTTTCGGGGCGAGTTGTGTGCCTCCATGCCCTTTGTTATACGAAGACGTGGATTTAAAGGTCTATTCGGAATCAGATTTTCCAAACTATTTACCTAAGCTCAATGCGCTGTACGATGATTTGTTCAGCGGTGGCAAAGGCTTTCGCGCCAAACTCACGCAAATGGTGGCGCAAAGTTTAGAGATTCCCGATTCCACCATTCATCTGCTTTCACAAACCATCGAGTTTATTCACAACTCCTCTTTACTTCACGATGATCTCATCGATCGCTCCAGTCTTCGCCGTGGCAAAACGGCGGCGTGGCTCAAGTACACTCCAGAGTACGCGATCTTGGCGGGAGATTATCTTTTGGCGCGAGTGATGGTGAATTTGTCCAACTTCGGTAGCATTCCCTTGATTCAAATCACGAGTCAGGCGATTTCGGATTTGATCGAAGGTGAGTGGTTGCAAGACGATCAGGTCAAAAAGAAAGACGTGACCTTGCAACAGATGGATCGCGTGCATCTTTTGAAAACAGGATCACTTTTTCAGTGGTGTTTGCGTGCACCGTTTTTAGCAGCCAAACAAGAACAACCAGAAATTCACCAACGTCTGACCAAACTCGGTCATCTTCTCGGACTTCTTTTGCAAAGAAGTGATGATCTTCTCGATTTTGATATTCGTAATCACGAACGTAAAAATGTGATGGGCGATTTGCAAGCGGGTTATGTGAATTCGTTTTGTGCTTTTTTGTTTTTAAATAAAAACAGTGAGCAACGCCAAACTCTGATGACGATCCATGATCTGGCTGAGTTTCAAACAGCGTACGGTCGTGCCGAGTTTACGGAAAAACAAAAAGAGTTCGATGTCATCAATCAGACACTGATCAACGATTACGAAGTGGCTCTCCGTGAGCTGGCGGATCTTCTTCCTGAAGAAACTCGTGCGTTGTGCGAAGTGCTTAAACCTTTGCCTGCGACCATTTACTGGCGAGAGCTTCCTTGAAAATTTGCATTCCTCAAGATGTGAGGGCCGAGGCTGCAGAATTTCTGCAAGCCGAATTAGGCGCCGAACTTGTGATTACAGCTCCGCAAGAAGAATTTTTTCTCAGCTATGAGGACCAGCGTTTAGTTCTTAAAAAAAATAACAGCAATGAGCACGGAATTTTTGTCGACCTTGCCGAGAATTATCAAAAATTTTCCAAACAAAAATTAACTTCTAAAAAAGATCTTCTCGCGCGCGCTGTCGGTTGTGAAAAGGGTCTCCGCGTGTGTGACATGACGCTGGGTCTCGCTTCCGACGCCAGCCGTTTGCTGTACTTCGATGCGGTGGTGACGGGCTACGAAGAGCAAGAGTTGATCTGGGCGTTGAGCAAAGAAGCTCTCTGGCGCTGGCAAAAAATCGATCCCGAGACAACCCTGCAGGTTCACTGCGGCTCCTCTTGGGAAAAGTTATCCGAGATCATAAATGATCATGACGTTTTTTATTTTGACCCGATGTATTCCCATGAACGCTCGGCACTCCCAAAAAAAGAAATGCAGTACTTAGCACAAATCACCACCGACACCGATGGGGATAAGTTACTGCAAATTGTGGAAAACCTTGTGGAGAAGAAGAAGAAGGTCGTTCTCAAGCGCGCCCCGCAAGCAGATTACTTGGGGGAGAGAAAACCGCGACGTTCCGTCGAAGGCAAAATGGTTCGCTTTGATGTGTATTAAGGCTTCCTGAGGGCATAGGCCGTAGCGGTAGAATAAAATCCAGAATGTATTCTTACTTTTGTTTGCTGCCGGAAGTACGTAGTTCCACTTCTTCTACGCGATTTTCCGTCTCGACGCACTTCTCATAAACAGTCGTCCACGCATCGAGCACTACAAGATTTCGGTCGTTTTGATCTTCTACAAGTATCAACATTTTTGTCAGTTGAGTTTTGAGCTCTTCAAACTTAGCTTCATTCATAGTAAACCCGGCCCGCATTTCCAGACGAAGAGAGGAAATTTCTCTGTGGACCTCATCAAACTTTGCATCATGCTTGGTAAACCTAGCATCGTGTTTAGCAAAACCAGCCTTGGTTTCTAAGAGATGAGTAGAAATCTCACGTTTAATCTCCTGTTTAGTCAGTTCAAGATAGCGTTTAGTAACCGGAAGTTCGCGATCTCTTTTGGGTTCTTTTAATTTAGATTTGGAATTTTTTTTAACTTTTTTCATCGAACTCACTTTCTATCGCAGATAAAGTTTTTTGGCACTGGGACTTTTCTTTTGCAAAAAGCGTTAAGTCCTTAATACCGCATAAATTTGTATTTGCTTTTTTGCGTCCGATTTTCGAAGTATTTTACTGCCGTAGTAGCATTGGACCGCGGAGGTCCTTCGCTTTTGCTCAGGAAGCCTTTACAGGAAACCTGTACAGGAAGCCAACCCAGGCTTCCTGAGGGCGAGGCCCGAAGGATCTGTATTTACTGAAATGTGCTGTCTTTGATTTTCTTGAGAAGCTTCAGATAACGATTGTTTGTCACTTTCTCCGACTGAAATGTCACGTATTGACCGAGGTCTTCGGCGGCGCGGACGATGTCGCCGATGGCGTAGGCGGCGCGGGCGCGATCAATCAAGTGGTGGAGAGCAAAGGGTTGGTGTTGGACCAAATAACTTTGCAGTTTGTAAAAATTCACTAATCGGCGCTCACGCAGGGATTGCGTTTTTAAAAAAACTAAATAGCGCATCAATAATTCGGTGGTGTGAATGGACTGCGTGCAATCGCAACCTTGATTGACTAAATCCACCACTTCTTGGCCGTGCAGCTCGCGGCACTGGTTTTGAAAAACAAACAGACGATTTTTTCCCTGATCCACAAACTTTACGACAATGTGTGGGGATAACGAAAGTACCGTCACCGGCAGATCCAGCGAGCGAGCCAGACTTAAAAAAAGCAGCACTAACATTTCTGGAGGGGCGCTGCGACTAAGTAGGGCATAAGGTAAAAGACATTTTTCCAAACTCTGTTTAGATTCGAGAGGGGCAAATTGTTTTTTCTCAAAATAAAAACGACGCAAAATTTCAAACAGCGCGGTGGGGGACGATTCACTACACGGAATTTGTCGCAATTGATCGACCAATGTGCGATATTTTTTTAGCGAAAGCTCCACGGTCCATGACGGATTCATGTCTTGAGCGATACGCGCCATCTCACTGATCATAAAATCAGAGTCCGAATGAATTAAGACAAGATGACTCGAACTAGCCGTAGTCACACGATTCCCCCATAAGATCCCCAAAATGATGTACTCAGACGCGTTAGAGGAAGGCAAGAAGGTTGTTTTACACGTCTAGTTAAGAGTGCCACGTCGCCTCGGCTCTTGCCCCATCGCACAAAAACATGGCACCTTAGAGTCATGGACGACATCTCCACGCTCAAAAATAAAATCCGTCAGCTAGAAAAAGAACTGGAACTGAAAGACAAAGATCTGGTCATTTATAAAAAAGAGATCGTTAAGGCCAACGAGCAACTTGAGCAGCTGATGATTCATATTCACAGTCAGTTAAAAAAAGCCCTGGAAATCCAAAGGCAGGTGGTTCCCACCGAGCTTCCGCATATTCCTGGTTTTGAATTCAGCACAAAGTTTGTCGCCAGTTCCCTCACCGGGGGCGACTACTTTGATATCTTTGAACATCGCGATAAAATGCAGTTCGGCCTCCTTCTCAGCTCCTCCTCTGGGTACAACTTGTCGGCCCTGTTTTTATCCCTATTTATGAAGTTCACCTTTCAAGCTCGCCTCGAAGGGCAGAGCTATTCACCCGAGAATTTGCTGCAGGTCTTAGGTCAAGATTTCTTGCCGCATATCGATGCAAAGGATCGCTTCCATTGCTTCTATGGCGCGATGAATCGCCGCCACCTTCGCCTCGATTTTATCAATGTGGGTGAGGTGGTTGCCATTCACTATGCCCACGAGAGCCAAAATTTAAAGCGCCTGCAATTTGACCACGAGCCGATCCATCGCGGTTCGCAATTGAAAGACATAAGAGTGGATAGCCTGAATTTTGAGCCCAAGGACAAGCTTATCATCTGTTCTCCGGGATTATTTAAGGTGACCAACCCGGCCGGCGAGTTTTTTGGCGAAGAAAGATACTATTCCATTATCAAAAAGTCGGCGGCCTCCGACGTGCACAATCTGCGTAATGAAATCTTTTTTCAAGCCCAACAGTTTATGCAAAAGAAAGATTGGCCCCAAGACATCACAGTTCTGGTGATCGAAACCAAAGAACGTGTTCTCAAGTTGGCTTAGGGCCCGTCCAAGAAGTGTTGTGTTATTAAACTTTTGAGGATTCGCTGGCTCTTAAGGCGAAAGCCTGTTTTGCAGCGGGTCGCTGGTCGTGTCTTTGTTTAAAGGCTCCACAGTGTAGATTTTTTGTGTCATAAATAAGGTGAAGACTCTCCCTGCATGAAAGGACTTTCCCATGGCTGAAACAGTGCAAATATACGAAGGCGCAGTAGATCGAGGTTTGGAAGGCGTGGTCGCGTGTACCACCGGTATCTCTTCCATCGTGGACGCAACACTTTGCTACCGCGGATACACCATTGAGGACTTGGCAGCAAACTCCAACTTTGAAGAAGTGAGCTGGTTGCTGTGGAACGGTCGTTTACCCAATCGCGAAGAGCTAAATTCTTTCCAAAAAGAATTACAACATGAAATGACATTACCAACAGCCCTCATTGACCAACTCAAAAAACTTCCCACCAACGTACATCCGATGTCGTGGTTGCGCACAGCCACTTCGATGTTGTCGATGTGGTACAAAGAAGCACAAGACATGAGTGACGAGGCCAACCGCCGCAAAGCTCTGCGCTTGACCGCACAAATGGGAATGCTTGTGGCTCTTTATCAACGCATTCGTGATGGAAAAGAATTCGTAGCTCCGCAAGCGGGAAAGAGCATCGGTTGGAATTTTCTGTATATGCTCAAAGGCACAGAGCCCGACGCGGAAATTGCTAAAATCTTTGATACCTGCTTAGTGCTGCATGCCGATCACGAATTGAACTGTTCAGCCTTTGCATCGCGTGTGACGGCGTCGTCCTTGAGTGACATGTACTCGGCTGTGGTGAGCGCCATCTCGGCTTTAAAAGGTCCACTTCATGGTGGCGCCAATGAGCAAGTGATGCTGATGCTCAAAGAAATCGGTGGCATGACAAAAGTCAACGCATGGCTCGACAACGCTTTAAAAAATAAAGCCAAGATCATGGGTTTTGGCCATCGTGTTTATAAACACGGTGATCCGCGCGCAAAAATTCTCAGCCAAATGAGTGAACTGCTCACGAAAAAAGTGGGGCAGCCAGAGTATTACCAAATGTCTAAAATTCTCGACGATGTCATGCAACAGCAAAAGGGTTTATTGCCCAATGTGGATTTCTATTCGGCGACAGTTTACTACGCCATGGGAATACCTATAGATATCTACACACCCATCTTTGCAGTATCGCGCGTGGCGGGTTGGTGCGCACACGTTTTAGAACAATACAGTAACAATCGCATCTATCGTCCGCGCGGCGAGTGGATCGGCCCGACAGGTCTAAAATACGTAGCTGTCGATAAGAGATAAGCCAAGACTTGCTCACGGACGCGGTGAGCAAGATGTAAATACCGCTTTTTAATTGATATAATTATAAGCACAATAGTATAAGCCGTCTTGAGGGGAGAGAGTTTATGCTGCGTGCGTTGAGTATTCTAATTCCACTTTTCTTGAGTGCATGTTCCACCGTCTCCCTTTCCGACTTGAAAAATTTAGAACGCCAAGCCAAGGGTGAACCGACGACTCCTTCTCCTGGGGAGTCCATTGTTAACGGTGTTCCTCTCGACAAAGATTCTGACTATGGCCAACGCACGGCTTTGTTGATGATGGAAAAAAATGGTGGCACATCCATTTGCACAGCCGTGCCGATCGGCACTCATCTTCTGCTTACCGCCGCTCATTGTGTGTATCAGTTGAAGCCCGAACAGCTCAAAGTTGTATTTAACGAAAATAATCATGTGCCAGTGGAAAAATACAAAGTTCACGAATCGTACGATGGAACTGCGGCCAGTTATTCTGATTTGGCTTTGCTAAAATTAAAATCGCCGCTTCCCGCAGACTCTAAGATCGTTCCCACCTTTGATGGAAAGACCACCTCGTTTGATGATCAATTAATTCTCACAGGTTATGGCATCACCGATGAACATGCCAAGGACTCTCTGGTTTTACGAATGACTTCAAAAAGCTATAAAAACGATGTCTTCATTAAAAATTCTTTGATCGGCTTTAATCAAAAAAATGTCACCGGTGGTTTTTGCAAAGGGGACTCCGGCGCTCCCATTTTTGTGCGCCAAGGGAGCGTTATAAAATTGATTGGTGTGAATTCATTCACGGCGGGTGCGGGTGAAGATTTGGATTGCCGAACAGCCAGCTTCGCCATGTATATCCCGCACTTCCGAAATTGGATTATTAAAGAATCTATAAAATTATAAGGATGATATGAAAAATATTTTCATCGGTTTATTTTTACTTTTTACAGGATGTGCCACCCTTCCCAAAGAGCAATGCCAAAACACCGATTGGGAACGCATTGGTTATGTGGACGGGGAGCATGGTTACGCACAAGAGAAATTCAAACAACATGTTGCCACCTGCGAGGTGAGCATGAACGAGGCCGATCAAACTAGATATATGAGTGGTTGGGAAAAAGGACTAGAAACTTATTGCACTGCCGAGAATGGTTACAAGGTCGGCGCGCGCGGTATGTACTCGGGGGCGGTTTGCTCTAAAGAAAAGTATCCAAAATTTTCTGAACAATTTTTTTTGGGAAGAGATGTATTTGATCTCAAAACACGACGTGGAAAAATACGCGAGCAAATCGATCAAAAGAATGAAAATCCAACCACCCTGGACAAGGTGCAAGAGGTTTTATCGGCGATCACACAAACTCCGCGGAGTGGAGCACTTGAGCAGCAAGACCAAGAGCTCACGCAAAGTATCTATGAATTAGAAAAAAAGGCCGCGACCAATTATGATGGCGAAAGTGTTTTCACCATGGTCGAGGAGCACGGAGACGCGGCCAGTGGTTACGGTGGCGCCTGGGTGGGCACGTTTGTTGGATTCGGCGTGGGTCACGCCATTCAAGGACGGTATTGGAAAGACGGTTGGAAGTGGACATTGGGAGAAGTGGGAAGTTTTGCCTTGATGGGAGTGTCGGCGAACGATTGCAAAACGGAATCCTCAGGAGGCAACAGCAATACAACCTGCAGTAGTGGTAATTATACGGGGGTTGCCGTTTTAGCGTGGCTTGGTTTTCGCGTTTGGCAGAGCTACAATCTCTTTAGTTATGCGAATAAGAAAAACAACATCTACACCATGGTAACACCGACTGGATTGCTTCTGACGTATCAGTTTTAAGCGTTTTTGCAAATAGGAAAACAAACATAATCTGAACAAAAGTGGAATCACTTAACAAAAAGTGACTAACTTTTTCGCGATTCTCCTCAAAGACCTTGTATCCCTAGGGCTTTTTTAATTTTGTATCAGAGCGAGACGATGCATTGAGTTCCTCGTGGGCTTTTCCGAAAAGCTATCAAAGAGGAGAATCCATGAGTTTAATTACCATCGTTTCGATCAACCAAGTCGAAAGCAAACGAATCCAAGAAATCCTCGCTGAAGTTCGTACTGACAAATATCGCGTCCAATTCGAATACCTACGCCCGCTCCAGTTGTCCCAGAAGTTAGATAAAAATACGGATTTGCTTGTTTACAACAATCCCAACACTTTAACCATGAGTCTGCAACAGCAGTTGGCCAGCTGGAGGCGGAACAGTTTTCTCTCGCCAATTCTTCTCCTGAGCAAAGTGGCAGACGCTGCTGCGATGACCAGTTTCGAAAACCTACCAAGCTGCGTGCTTTTGGAAAAGCCTTTTGATGAAAAGGATCTTCGCGGGATCGCTGAAAAATTCCTGCACACCAAACAAGTACAACAGCGCAAGTTTCGCCGTTATGCCACACAGCAGGTGGTAAGTGTGAGCTCCTATGTGAGTGAGTATCACTCCCCTTCGCGGGTGAACAATATGTCCTTGGGCGGATTACGCATCGAGGGCGCTGTGGAAGCCTTGAAGGTCGGTGAGGTTGTTAAGATTAACTTTAGCTTAGACAAATTAAATGTCGAGCGTGTAATGAACGGCCGCGTGGTGTGGATTGATCAAGAACAAGGTCAGCCCTCAGCAGGCATTCAGTTTATGAAAGAATCTGAAGTGTACAGCCATCTCTTGCGCGAAATTGGTTCTTAACACTCCCACAAGATAATGTTATAAAATGCCCTGTGACGTTTTTAGAAAACCCAGGGCATTTATCTTTTGTACTCAACGATCCCAAGTCAGCGAACGCGCTGACGTTAGAATCCGTCAATTCCCTGCAAAAAAAACTACGCGCCAAATCTTGGCCCCTCCTTACGGTTTCCGCCGAGGGACGTGTTTTCTGTTCTGGAGGCCCACTCAAAGAACTGTCCGCTCACAAAACCAAACAACAAGGACTGCGGTACCATCAGCAGATATCGGCAAGCTTGCGAAAATTAGCAAAATACCCAACATGGAAAGTGGCGTTTGTCTCCGGAGATTGTTTTGGCGGTGGCATTGAGTTCTTGTCGTGTTTTGACGAAGTCTACTGCGAGCCCCATGTCCTTTTTGGTTTTTGGCAAAACCGTTTGGGAGTGAGTTACGGCTGGGGCGGCTACGAGCGCCTTAAAACAAAAATGCCTACATCTTTTTTGACTTCAGCTCTCATCGAAGAAAAAGTCGTCACAGCGCGGGAAATGCAAAAGTTAGGATTCGTGACAGGAATTCTTTCCGCCGAGGCTATGCAAGAAAAATCGATAGAACTGCAAAAGCTGTTTTCCCAGAGCGATAGCAAAAAAGAAATCATGAAGGGCTTAGAAAAAAACGAAAAAAAACTCTTCGAAAAACTATGGTGGACCGACGAGCATCGAAATCGTCTTCAGAAAATTTTAAAATAAAAATACGAACATTTCACAGACTCCCAAGATTTAAGGGAGGATTGGCTAACGATCTCGACAGTGCCAGAGGTAATGGCACATATTGAATAGAGCGAGGTCTTGTCTTGCGGGGTTATTTCAAGTTGGTCGAGCCAGGTTTTCACTGCTTTAATAGGCAGTTGGCGCATCGCAAACCTTAGGACTCTTTACAAAGAAAACATTTAAGCTGAACATTGTTATATGAAGTACTCGAACCAATTTTTTCCGAGTTTAACTTTTGTCGTGGCGCTCGCTCATGGCCCAACTCCTAAGGCTGCGTTCGCACAAGTGACGGACATTACTAGATGTAATGCTCAATTCAAAGAGATGGATCCACCTTGTTTGACTGCAACCGTTGCCTCCATCTTAGCTGAGTTGGCCGGTGAGAAGAATACTACATTTCGTGAAATCAGTATGGGCTCCTGCGATTTTTCGCGTCCCGAGTGGCAGTCCCTGACCAATTGCCTGCAGAATAGAAGCTTTAAAGATCAGATTTTGAAAGATTTGAAAAGTCTTAGCGGGCGCTCAAGCGGGACGACTTTTTCCGTGCCGATTCAAGTTCCGCTAAAGGAAATGCAAGAGAAGTATCCCCCCAATTCGTGTGAGGGTCTTTACTATGGATTGTTCACGCAAAAAGACATTCGAGCTCCAACCGATCGGGAGTTTGGAATAGCTCGAGCCGATACGCTTCCGCGAGTCGACTCTAGAATGCGTTTTCGAACGTCCTCTTCACTTATGATCAATTACATTAGCAAAAGCCCGCTCTATCAAAAATATCCAGACTCAAAAGCGGAATGGATCAAGCGTATTCAAGCGACTCATTTTTATCCGGCCCTTGATAAACCTGGGCCATTTATGGCGGAGCCATCCTTTAAGTCCAAAGATAAATCTCCACCGGTTGCCGGGACTGTTGATTTTAGAGGAAATCCGATTTTTTCCTACTCTCCTGATTTGTTCATGCAACCAGAAATTCATGGTGGTCGGATCGTTGGTGCACAGGCTGAGTCCACCGATTTGTTCTTACTATTCCATGAACATACCCATTCGATGCCTTGGGCACCCGAAGCCCTACAGCAATGCCTTTCTAATGCCAAAAGCCTAGGGGCCAGACGAAGTCCATCTATGACATCGGATTCTGCAAGAACTTATTTAAATAGCATTCTCAACAACCCAGGATTTGGCGCGACAACTGGGCGCGGGACAATTATGTATTTGCCGACTTACGAGGCTATGCTCGCCAACCCAGAGGTCACTGAAATTGTAATTCAATTGGGTACAGGTAAAATTCGAGTGGAGGATCTAACGGCAGATCAAAGAGCAATGTTACAAACACAGCTCAAAACGATTATTTCAGGACCCAGTTCAGCATCGGCATTATGGGACAAAAATGGAAACTTGAGATCGGGGCGCGACCTTCAAATGGTTGTGCCGGGCGTTTTGAATAGCCAAAAGTTAAGATTTCAGTTGTTGGGGCAATATCCAGAGCAGATCAGCGAGGCTGTTGCGGACTACAATGCCACTCAGGCAGTAACGAATTACTTAAACGGTAAGCCCATGTCTGCGGTTGAGCGAAAGAAAGCGGCACTCGACGTTCTTAGGGCCCTCCCACCATTTCTATACACACCAAAGGCAGAAGGTCTATTAAACCAAGTGGGATCAAAAATGTCGAACGAGCAGCGCGCATTCAAAATAATTTTAGCGAATCCGGAATTTCGCCAATTGCTTGGCTGTAAATTTGCCGGCGAAACTCCTGAATATTGTGATGGCGCGAATCCCATACCGCAGGGTGCTCATTCTACATCCACTCAAGAAGCCATGCCTAATGAATCAGGCATCGCAAGGTGAATAACACTAGTGAAGTTTTCAGTCCGTGTATTCATTTGCACGGACTTCGTAGCCTAGACTTTCTTTGAAAGAATCCCGAGAACTCCCCATAAAATCCTCTACTAAATAAGAACATTCTTTACAGGCGTGTTGAGGCCGACCTCGACAGTCTCGGATTTCATGGCACTTAATCAGTAGAGCGCCTAGGTCTTCGGTTGTGGGGTTATTTCGTATTGGGTCTGAGTAGGTTTTCAATGTATTCCAAGCCGCCGATCCTTCGAGACTCCATAGTGCCAAAGTGCACCAAAATATTATAATTAATTCACTTTTGTTTAAAAACCGATCCCCCAAACGTTATCACCATTTACTTTAAAGCTAGTAAAATTAAGTTAAAACGTTTGTCGTCCGAGTGCGTATGTTCGAATCACTTGGCTTATTAATTGCACGGAATATTGAAAAACAAAGGAGAATTTAATGAAAAAATTTATTTTTGGAATAGGCATGTTATTAGCTTGTAGTGTTACTTTTGCTGATGCTGGTTTAGATAGTGCGGTTAAGAAAGCTGCTAACTCTGTAAACATTGAGAAGGTTGCTCAAGCTGTATTATGTGCAGAAACACAGAACGACAGCCACTGTTCATCTCAACATTTCGGAATTGGTGTTACTAAATTTAGCAACGCTATCGCTATTTTGACTGAGGCAACTTACGCAACAGATTTATATTCATCAAACGAGTTAAGCAGAATTGTTAAGGCTATCGAAATTCTAACAAATAACGAAAGTAAAAAAAGAAGTAATTCAACACTCTACTGGTAATGTATTTAAACCTTTGCCCAAGTTTCCAGTCCGTTCCTCGAGATGCACGGACTTTCTCACCTAGACATTTATGGAAATAATTCCGGGAGCTACTCGAAAATTCTCTATAGAATAAGAACCCATTGGACTAACCGCCTAACGGCGGAGAACCTCTGACATCTGTCAGTATTGATGCGGGCTTCGCTCTCTAGCCATTCATATAAAGAATTTCGAGAACTCTCTTAAGACCATCCATCAAAGAAGAACCCAATGAACATGAACGCGACCGGGCTAGGGATAGTGGATCTTAATTAGCGTGCAGAGATCTGGCGGTTTTGCGTTATTTCAAAGAGTGTCGATAAAATTCTCACTAGATAGAATAAATTTACTTATACTTCTCATATGCAGCTGAAAGACTTGGAATCTCGTAAACTCAAGCAGATTATTGAACTGGAAAATAAAAATATTCTACCGATACTCGATAGTGTGGGTATTCAAATGACCCCTGACGAAATGCAAAACCAAATTTACAAGATGATGGATAGTTTTATTATCCTTGATTGTCCTCAAGACAGGGTCAATGGTTTTATCCTTTATAAGATAAAAGAATCTTCTATGATTATTAATTCGTTTAATGTCAAAAAAACGAATAACTATCAAATTTTAATATCGCTGCTCGAGCAAGCAGTTCATTTGCTCAAAGAATTAAATATCCAAATCATCAAAAGTAAGGCCCATATAACCAATAAACGATCTATCTGTCTTCATAGGAAAATGGGATTTCAAGAAGTAAATCAAACGACCACGGAATTGGAATTTTTAATTAACAAGAATGTTCTATTAGCGAAAATACAAAGTAGGCTTTTCCGCCTAGATAAATAGCGGCACACATCACTTTTAGAGCATCTGATGAACCCAAATTCATTTTTAAAATGGATCAATGAATTTGTGCTTAGGCTAATTCCACGAACTCGCGAATCATTTTGGAAATGCCGGCAAAAACCTCATGCGGTTTCGCCTCGTACATGTACGCGGGCGTTGTGAGGATGCGATGATCGCGGTCCGACACATAATCGCTCACGGGGCAGTCTTCGTGAATGGCGCCGGTCTTGGCAATCTCTTGTGCCGTTTGGGGATCGTTGCCGATGGTTACATTAATTCCATGTTTTCCCAAAACGCGTGCGACGACAGCAGGGGCAATACAAATGGCGGCAATTGGTTTTTGATTTTTGTAAAACTCTGTTATGATTTTTTCCACATCGGGAAGGACTTCACAGCCAGCGCCTTTTTCGGCCCACGAGCAAAGATTTTTAGCGGCACCAAAGCCACCTGGGAGGAGAAGACCATCAAACTGTGCCTCATTCAACTCACTGAGGGGAAGGACCTCTCCACGTGCAATGCGTGCCGACTCAGTCAAAACATCGCGAGGCATACCTGCAGACTGTGTGCGATGATCAACACTCGCTACGGTGAGGCGGGGAGCAAAACATTGAAATTGAGCACCAGCCTGGCTTAAACAAATCAGCGAGCTCACCGCTTCGGTGATCTCGCTTCCATCTAAATAACCACTACCGGAAAGTATAAGGGCGATCTTTTTCATGCCCGATTCTTACAATTAATTGAACTGATAATCAAACACAGTTTTGCACTGGCGGACCAGCGGGCGAGAGGAGTCCACGCTAATGACCGTCGTGTAACAACTTTGTAAAATGGTCGCAAAGTAGGGAACATCGAGGCTCAACCAGATTTCCACCTTGGTGGTTTGCGGGTTGGTCGGGTCCAAAAAGACAATGTCATAAGAGATCTTTTTCACGTTGAGCAAACACTCATTCGCTGTTTCGCAAGGATTTTTGTCGATGACCTTTTGAGGTTTCTTCCATTTTTCATCAGAAACCTTTAAGTTATAATATCGAATTTCAGTATCGTCAGCTTTGGGAGAGTCGGCATGACTTATAAATGCTGTAGGAACAGATTTCTCGACCGCGTCTTTAGCAAAATAATAAACATCTTTAAATTTGGAATGAGGAGAGCCTTGACTGAGATGGTCGATGACTTCTTTCTCCATGGTCACTTCGATGTAATCCGCATAATCCACGCGATCGGTGATGGTGATACTTTCTTCTTCCATAAGGCTGAGGGAAGGATCTTGTTGGCCCGTGTAAACTTCTTGCGATTTTAAAAAATAAACGAATTCATTCTTTTGAATTTTTAAAGGCGAAATATGGACGAGAATATCTTCCTGCGCCTTTTGAATTTCTAACGACGTGGTGGGAACCATGGGCGGCGACGTCTTATCGGAGCAGCTCGCCCCGAACAAGAAGATCAGCCCCAACCCCAGTGCCTGTCCTCGTATACGCATTAGATCGAGTCCCAACCCCAAAACCACAACGGAAGTGGTAAGAGTTTGTTGAGTTTCTCGGCTGTGGCGTCGGAGAACGGATGCATTTGCGTCGCTTTTTGTGGGCCAAAAAGCAGGTGAATGATATCCGCTTCGGAATCGGTTTTGTAAACGCCTTCGCTGGTTCCAAAATATAAAGTATCGCCATGCATTTCGATGGCAAAGTCGTTAAGACCCATACGACGCGCTGTTTTTTGCACCTTTTTCACCAGGGAGTGTTTGTCGATCAATTTGATCATGCCGAGAATGCCTTCATAGGATTTGGCTCCCGAAGCCATACAACGACGGATCAGATTTTTACATTGTGGAGGAGTCATCACAATCAGCTCTTTGCCTTGCTGTTTTTGTGCGTAAGCAAATAACTCAACAAGCGCCGAAGTGTTGCCTGCCCATTCGTGAATATAACCTTGTAGATCCATACCTTTTCCTTCGACGGCGAAGGCTTCGAGCTGATGATTTTTGTTCCACGCGGTGTAAATGCGAGAGTTGGGGATTTGCATGAACTTTTTAATATCGTCCGCGGTACGATGACTGCACACGGTGTGCAGATTATAGAGGCGCAGAATCGCTTGCGGGTCTACCTGTGAGGTTTGTAAAATTTTAAGATCCTGACGGCGATCTGTAGGTACAAAACTGTCATTGATGATCAAACTGATTTCTGTTCCGGCAAGTTCAAAATTAAAATTTTTGTAAAAATCAAAAAGATCGGTCCACAAAATTGCAAAATCACACTTAAGAACCTTCGCTTGTTCAATGCAGGCTTCGAGCAATTGGGAACTCAGTCCCTGTTGGCGATAGCGCGGATCGGTCATCACGCTGCCAATCACCGCGACTTGAAAAGGCGTGTAGGGTGTTTTGATCAACGTGGGCTTGACCACCGCGTGGGAAATGATTTTTTGGTTTTCATCGGTAATAATGCGAATGTTGTGGGCATTTTTACTGTCAAAAGCCAGCGGGTATTCATCGGAGACCGACCATTTAGGATCAGGGCGATTTTGGTTGAGAAACTGGAACACATCGTTGAGTTCATGGTTCTGCGGCGCACGTGGATTTGTCATGAATCCTCCCATCATTTGATCCTATCGCAGGTCACAAGCCCTTGCAGTCCCCACTCACAGATCTCGACAAAGTGCCTAGAGAAAATAGACCAATAGCCTATTCAGGGGACCCCTCTTCGAGTGGTCCTCATTCAGGGGGATCCCTCTCCAAGTGGTCCTCTACCAATGAGTCTCCTTAGGGGTCTCTCGGTGGTGCGGTCGGCGTTGACACCTGACGGCGTTCAGGAGCACTATGGGTTATGATTTTAGCTTACATAGAAAGCTTTAAGTATGTCGGACATTTGTGGCCCATCACCTTTCTCCGCTGGGTTATAGGCTGGCAATACTTTCGTATGGCTATGAATCACATCCATTCGCAATTTTTATCTCATCCCTATCTCAGCGAACAACTTCGCATGAAAATGGAAGGGGTTGGGCTGATTCACGGGTATTTGCGTTTTTGGGAAGTGCTCGTGCAAGAAAATTGGTTGGTGGTGAGTTATGTCATCGTGGCCACCGAACTTCTGATTGGCGCGTCTTACTTTCTTGGCTATTTAGTTCGACCGGTGTCGTTGTGGGCCGCTTTTGTGTCTCTGCATCTTTACTGGTTGGTGGAAGCCCAAGGCGATATGTCACAACTGTTTGCTTGTTATATACATCTGACTTTTTGTTTGTTAGGCGCAGGACGCTGTTTGGGCCTAGATTATTATTTTTATAAAAGCCGTCGCGGCTTACTTTGGTAACTCATGAAAAAAAACATCGCGTTTTTGGTTTTTTTTATCGCCTTCATGGGAATTGTGGGCATTCTTGTTTATTTTTTCAATAAACAAACATCGTCTGTGTCCACAACAAAGTCCTCGTTACGCGTTCTCACTTACAGCGGTTTTATGAAGGAATGGGGCCCGGGCCCCGAACTCGCCAAAGAATTTTTCGAAGAAACCGGAATCCCCATCGAATGGGTCGAAGTCAGCAACGCTGGCTTGATCGCCGAAAAACTCAAACAACTCAAGACACCCGTGGATGTGGTGGTAGGTTTGGATTTGCTGGCGGTGAACGAAGTGCAAAAAATCGAAGCGTGGAAGCGTCTCAACCGTTCCCATACTTATTTTTCGCGCGATTTACCAGCCTCCGTGATTTTTGATCATTTTCTTCCCATAGATTGGGCGCCGTTGACGTTTGTTTACAAAAAGAAGCCACAATCGATCCTTTATCTTGATGATTTGCTCAAACCGGAAAATGCCAACTCTCTTGGGTTGCAAGATCCCAACACCAGTTCCACTGGTTTTTATTTTTTGACCTGGGTGCTATCGGTCAAAGGTGTGGACGCCGGTTTTGAATATCTTAAACAATTAAAAAATTCCATTCGCGTCGTTTCGCCATCGTGGTCGGCATCGTACAGTCTTTTTCAAAATGATCTCGTCCCGATGGTTTTTACTTTTTTTACCTCACCCATTTATCATCATCTCAACGAAAAAGATTTTCGCTATCAACCGATTTATTTTGAAGAAGCGCACATTTACACGGTCGAATACATGGGAATTCCTGCAACCTGCCTGCGCTGTGAAGAGGCGCAACAGTGGGTCGAATTTTTACTGCGCATGAGTTCGCAAAAAGTGATTATGGAAAAAAACTTTATGCTCCCCTCGGTGGAAGGTGTTCGCCAGCGAACGCCGTTTGATTTTCCGCGCAACATTCAGTTGATCAAGCCGAAGCAGTTTATGCGTTTTATCGAAGATAAACCGCAGTTATTGGAGAGATGGAATAAAATGGGTTTGTGATGAAAACCTCTCCGCGACTTCTCATTTTCTTTACACTTTTTGCATTTTGTTTTTTTAGTCCGCTAGTGAGTCCTTTCTTTTTAGCCAAATCTTTTTCGTCTTCGGTCGAGTCTCTGGATGGCATTGCCTGGTCGCTCCTCCAATCATTACTGAGCAGTGCGCTGACGCTCGTCTTTGGTTTTTTGTGTGGTTGGAGTCTCTCGTCACGTCGAGTCTCATCTCAGGGAATGTGTCTGATGCGAGATTTTTTATTGCTGCTCCCCAGTTTTTTGCCAGCGCTCGTGGGAATGGTGAGCGTGCTCACGCTCTTGAGTTTTTTCCCTTTTGGTTTTGGGGGTGTTGTACTGATGAACGTATTGCTTGAGATGGGACTTGCGACCTTTCTCTTTGCTCGCATTATCCGTGAAAAACGTCGTCAATATGTTGAGCTCTTCCTGCTGTATCCTAAGAGTGTGTGGCGAGAGCAAAAAGTGATGCTTCCGCTTTTAGGTAAAGATTTTTTTCTACTGTTTGTCGTCTTTTTTCTTCACTACCTGATGAGTCTTTCCATCCCGATGATCATGTCGGGCGGGCAGTTTGTCAGCGTGGAGTACAAAATGTACACGCTCCTTAAAAATTCTTTGGCGTGGGATCAGGTCGTGCCGCTTTATGTTTTCCAAGGATTGTGGGTTCTGCCGCTGGTTTTATTTTTGCCGTGGACGCCCTCGCAACGGGAAAGTGAGGCCCATCTTGAGTCAATTCACCGGCCTTCGCCATGGAATCAATTTTATATTCTCGCGCTGATTCCCTCATTGCTCCTGTTATGGAGTCTCTTGGTGGCGGGTGAGATTGATGTTTTTTGGACAGTGCCCGGTGCTTTTTACGTCAATACGCTTTTGATGGGATTTGTGGGGGCAGGAGGAACATTTTTGGCGCTGTTGTTAGTCGCCTACTTTTATCAACAGCCTTCGTTGCGCAAGATTTTGCGTGTGTGGACTGTGCCGAGTTTTAGTGTTTTGAGCTTCGCCTGTTTTTCCCTCGATGTTGTTCGTGGAGGAATATTCGGCGCGATCACCATGATGATTTTTCTTTTTGTCCCAGCGCTAGCGAAAATGGGATTGTATCAACGCATGGAAGACCTCACTGATCTTTTGGTGCAGGCGGCTCTTCTCGGGGCAACACCTGAGAAAACATTTCGCAAGCTGGTCCTCCCGCAGATTCTACCCACCATCAGTCGTTTGAGTGGTTTTGCCTCGTTGTGGATGATGGGCGATTTTGCGATCACTCGTTTATTTTTTTCCAAGGACCAAACATTTTCCCTCGCCATGCAAAGTTTAATGGACCAGTATCGCTGGTCCACGGCGTTGTCGTTGGCGTGGCCCTTGTTAGCTTGTTGTCTTTTTGTTTTTCTTTTTTTTGGGAGTCTCGCTTATGTCGCAGATCAAAAACTTAATTAAAAATTATGGCGCTTTTAAAATTCACATCGATCAGCTCGACCTAGCAGACCAAGGTGTCACTGTATTATGGGGCGCCTCGGGGGCAGGAAAAACCACGCTGATTCGACTCTTGGTGGGGATCGAAGACGCCGCCGAATTTTCATGGGTGGCGGGGTCGGCGGATCTGGCAAAACGCCCCCCCAGTGAGCGCGGATTGGGTGTGGTTTTTCAAAATTTGGCCCTCTTCCCACATCTCAGCGCGCGGGAAAATATCGAATTTGCACTGAAGAGAAAAACTGAGGAAACCGAACACCGCTTGCAAGAGCTGACACGCATTTTGGATTTGTCAGCTTTTCTGGAACAAAAAGTGGCGCGGCTTTCAGGAGGGCAAAAACAACGCGTGGCTTTGGCGCGAGCCCTCTTACCTCACCCACGCTTGCTGATTCTCGATGAACCTTTTACAGCTTTAGATTACCAGCTGAAAAAGCAGGCGCGCGAGCTGGTAAAAACCATCGTCGAAAGCCAAAAAATTCCCTTGCTCTTAGTGACTCACGATCCCGAAGATATTCGATTCCTGGCTCACCGAGTCGTCACTCTTGAGAAAGGGCGAATAAAGGCTTCACAAACAGCCGAAGACTTTCTAAAACTGCTGGAGAGCAACCGATAAGATTTCATTGCCTGAAGTTGCTCTCTACAAAAAGAGGTCTGCTTATGTCTGTGCGTCCATTGCCCGTATTCCAACAACTTCACAATAATCCCACGTCGCCACTGTTGTGGGCGCAACCGGTGAAAACGTTGTCAGGACAATCGCTCAATGTCGCCTGTCCCACAGCCACACGCGCGATGGTGGCGTTGATGGACATGGGCGCTGTGCAAGGGGGCGCCGCTTGCCACTTTGGTGGTCCTTCGGCCTTTGCTGAGATGATGTCGAGTGCTTTTGGTTTTTTCTTTTGGAAAGCGCAAGAGAGTAAAAAAGAGTGGCATGAACTTTTTCATTTCGTCAACGATGCCGGTCACTGTGAGAACGGCCTTTACGCGCTCAAAGCCAATAACCAAGTGGCGGGTTTAACTTTAGAAAGTTTGCAACATTTTCGCTCCATCGAAAGTGTTTTAACAGGTCACGGAGAGGCGCACTTATTTCCGCAAGGCGTGTACATCAGTAACGGTCCTCTTGGCTCAGGACTGCCGCAAGCACAAGGCCTGGCGATGGCCGAAAGTTTTAGCGATTCGCCTCGTCTGACAGTCGCTGCCATCTCGGATGGTGGGTGCATGGAGGGGGAAGCGCGCGAAGCCTTGGCGGCGATTCCTGGCTTAGCACAAAAAGAAAAAGTCGGACCGTTTTTGCTCATGGTGAGTGATAACAACACCAAATTATCAGGACGTATTGATCAAGATTCCTTTTCCATGCAACCTACGTTCGCGGCTCTTGAACAACTAGGTTGGCATGTGGTTAAAGTGGAAGATGGTCATAACCTTCAACACGTCTTCTCCGCCATCGAAGGCGCCTGCAATCAATTGCAAGCGCAGCCGCACAAGCCTGTCGCGATTTGGTTTAAGACGATCAAAGGCAAAGGTGTGAAGAAAACCGAACAATCCGCTTCGGGCGGTCACGGTTTCCCTCTCAAAAAAGCGGATGAGCTTCCGGCTTTTCTCGAAGAAATTTTCCAAGGCAACGAAATCCCCTCACCCTTTGTGGAGTGGATGAAGCGTTTGATCGCTAAAGAAAACAAACCAGCGGCGACGTCAGAAACGTCTCCCGCTCCGACGGTGAAAAAAGAAAAAATTCAAGACGGTGTGGCGAAGGCGCTCATCGAAGCGGTGGAAAAAGAGCAGCTGCCCGTGATTTCTATCTCGGCGGATTTGCAAGGTTCGACTGGCGTTGAATCTTTCCGCAAAAAATTTCCGTCGCACACATTTGATGTGGGTGTGGCCGAGTCCAACATGATGAGCTCTGCCATTGGGTTGTCAAAACAAGGGTACATTCCTGTCGTCGATACCTTCGCGCAATTTGGCGTCACAAAAGGCGCGCTGCCGATGATTATGAGTGGTCTTTCCGAAGGTCCGATGATCGGTGTGTTTTCACACACAGGATTTCAAGACGCCGCCGATGGAGCCTCTCACCAAGCGCTGTCGTACATTTCGATGTTGGGCTCCATTCCCAATGTGGATTTGTACTGTCTCACATGCAGCGATGAAGCCTATGCGTTGGTTCAACAAGCTGTGCGCACCTTTGCTGAAGATCGCAAACAAAAACGTGTTCCACGTTCGTCCATTTTCTTTTTAGGACGCGAAACGTTTCCGCCCTCGTTTGCTGACGGGGTAAAATATCAAATAGGCAAAGCGCAGTTACTGACCGAACAAAAACAAGGGTCGCGCAATGTGCTGATTGCGGTTTCGGGGTCCTTGGTGGCTTACGCACTGAAGGCACAAAAAACGTTGCAAGAAAAAGGCATCGGCAGTCTTGTCGTCAATCCATCGATTATGAATCGCCCCGATGTGGAAGCGTTCCGTGGTTGGTTAGCACAAACCAATGGTCGCATGATCACGCTCGAAGATCATCGCCAGGTGGGCGGGATGTCGTCGTATTTAGCGCAAGCTCTTCTCGAAGCCGAAGTGCCTGTGACGAAGCTCGTGAGTTTAGGTGTGGCGGATCATTTTGGCCGCAGCGCTTACCGCGCGGACCAGTTGTACAGCGTCAACAAGATGGACGATCGCGCCATCGTCGACGCCGCATTCACGATGTTGTAAACGGCAGAGCCTTCGGGCTTTGTCCTCAGGAAGGATCTCGTCGTCATGATCTGCGCTGACGATGGAAATTTCGGCAAACAAAAATCAAATTTGACGATGTCGTGATCTCCTCCTATGAAGTCCCCATACAAGGGGGAGTTATGCAAATTTTAAAACTCGTTTTTATTTTGTCTATTGTAGGTTCATGGGGATCCGCGCAAGCCGATATCATCTCCTCATCCATCACTTTGAACTACACAGGCTGTACGGATCTCGGCACGACAGACAAAGCTCATAGTTACGACAAGAGCTGTATCGAAACCTACTATGACGCACATCCGATGACACAAACCTCTTTTTTACCGTGGCAAGAGATGATCAAAAAGCCTATTGATGAGCGACTGGTCACGGTGACACAAGAGATGATTGAATACATGCAGCTGGACAACATGCTCTACGATTTTCCGTACGACAATATCAAGGCGGCGCAAGATCCACAGCTGATTGCGGCCGCCCAAAAGGCGCTTCGCGATTTACCAGTGGAGATGAATCAATATATCCAAGATCATTTTTATGGTTTTATGTTGGTGACTGGCGTTGGCTGGACGGGGTTTGCCTCGTCGGTGCTTGCCGTTCCCGAACTTGCTCTCAAGCCCGGCGCAGTGATTATTATCAACGCGGACAACATGAATGGGAAAACACTCAATGAGTGGTTGGCGTTTCGCGAAGAAACCACTTTTGATTTTTTTGAAGATAAAAGTTCGTATCCTCAGTACAGTCTTGAAATGGCGTATCAAAAGCCTAACGAAGCTAGCACTCTTGAGGATAACTTACGTCATTTTTTGATTCACGAGACAGCGCATTTGATTGTCAATGCACGTCCCGAGCTTCACCCGGCATTTAAGTATCGCAACAGCAAACCGATTCCTGTTTCGGAATTTCAAAAATGGCAGCAACCGGGGCAAGCCCTTGAAGACACCTTTTCACTTTTGACCTTTGATTGGGTCTTGAGCTCCACCACGGTTCCCAGCACCGGTGAAACCGCGTTCTTAGCATCGCAAAAAGGAAATGCCAACATGCAGTCGACATTAAAACAGAAGAAGATCAAATTTTACAGCACCGATCACAATTCGCAATTCACTCTCGATGAGGCTTTTTCTCTTTATCAGGGTCTCAATGAGACGTGCTTTCCATCGTTGTATGCAATGGTCGATTACTCCGAGGATTT
This sequence comes from Bdellovibrionales bacterium, assembly GCA_041736155.1. Lineage (GTDB taxonomy): Bacteria > Bdellovibrionota > Bdellovibrionia > Bdellovibrionales > JAGQZY01 > JANPLN01. Next base: position 16,733 of record JBGSUL010000070.1, on the reverse strand, counting down.
TGCCGAATCAGTAACCCATTATTTTATGAATCGTGAAGGCTACCATTACTCCGTCCGCCTGCAGGTTCAAGAGTCTGCCAAGACAAAAGAAAAAGTTATGACGAAATTCATTGATGATATGTGGTCGAACACTCAATGCGCCGACAAGGCCCAATTCATCCGCGATTTATTTGAGTAGGTAAGAAGACAATCCTTCGGTCAGGCCTCAGGAAAGTTGAGAGAGATACTGCTCTAAAACTCAGGAAGCCTGACGAGGCTTCCTGCGGTCGGAGTCCGGTGGAACTAAGCTTTTTCTTTTGTGCTTTGTTTTTGCTCTTGCGCTTCGCGAGCCATGTCGCCGCGGAGTTTTTCTTTCGTCGAATTGGTGACGTCGATTTCGCCATCTTCTTCGCCAGCCATACCTTTTTTGAATCCGCGGATGGCATCACCGAGAGAGCGACCGAGTTGTGGAAGTTTCGCCGGGCCCATAACAAAGACCACCACGATCACGGCTAAAATCAGCATATGGGAACCACTCATAAAACCTCCTCTTGGATATAAAGCTTATCGGCTTAAATATAATCCAACTTAAGGACGGCGTCGACTGTCTTTTTGTCGGTAATTTGTGCGAGGTGCAGCAGGAGGAGGAGCCAATTGCAGAGCCAGGTGCTTCCATTGGTAGATTTCAGCGAGTCCCAGATGGTGAAATGCTGAGGCGAGGCAGAGCGCCAGTTCAAAAGAACGATTGGTGAGCAGATGTTCGCGATGGCGGGAGCGAATTTTGTCGGGAGTGGTGTGTTTGGACAGCTGCTTCACCAAGTTGATCGCTTGTAGGTACAGTTCTGACTCCACTCGGTGCATGCCCAGTTCTAAACGCATAAAGTGATCAAGTTGGTCATCAAGACGGGAGTGCAAGTTGTCAGACCACCCCTCGTGCACCGTCGCCATGTAGGAATACATAAAGATGGAATAAAGAGCCACCGGCTCATTCACCCCACGCACCCACGCCACACCCTGATCTAAATGGTGGAAGAAGGTTTTGGCAGCGACAGGGTCTTCGAGCAGTTTATGTAGAGTAGGCAGGATGACTTTGAGAATTCCCAAGTCATAGGCTTCCCAAAAAGCTTTGGTCGGGTCATCCAGACGTAGAATTTTTAAAATTTCTTCGCGCACACGCGGAAGAACCGCATTGCTCAGCTGGTGTGAATGTTCCAGCATCATCTGGCGGAGAGAGGGTTCGAGAGAAAAATTGATCTTATGGGCAAATCGCAAGGCACGCAAAATACGAATGGGATCTTGCTCAATGCGCGCTTGTGGATCACCAATCATGCGCACCACGCGCGAGCGGATGTCGTTTAATCCTTCGGTGTGATCAATGATTTGATTATTGTAAGGATCATAGAATAGGCCGTTAATTGTAAAATCCCGGCGAAGAGCATCCTCTTTAGGTTCACCGTAGATATTTTCATCTACTTCTTCGGGGCTTTCTTCACTTTTGTAATTGAGTGCGCGGAACGTGGAGATTTCAAATTGTTGGCCGTAACGTCGCACCAATACGAGGCGAAAGCGACGACCGATCAGATGCGATGGACGGATGATCTTTTGCACTTGCTCCGGTGTTGCCATTGTGACTATATCGAAGTCCTTGGGCTTTAAGCCGACAAGGAGATCTCTGACGCACCCTCCCACTAGATAAGTGGTGAAGTTATGCTTCTGGAGCCTTTCGACTATGTCGAGTGCTTGGGGATCTATCAGTTGGTTATCAAGCTCGAGTTTCACACATTCTCTTCATCTGGCGGTGGTCATATATGGCTTCTTATTTGCAAAACTTTAACTATCAAATTCTCGGCAATGAAGCCAACCCTAAACTCGTATTCTTACATGGTCTTATGGGTTTTGGTAGTAATTGGCGCTCTTTTGCTCGCCATTTTGAGGGCCGTTATCAGTGTCTCCTTTACGATCAGCGGGGTCATGGGAGGTCGTTTCGCCCGCCCCGCGGCTACCAGCTAGCGGACTACGTTGAAGACCTGCAGAAAATTTTACAAGAGCTGGGCTGGAAAGAAGTCATACTCGTGGGGCACTCTATGGGGGCACGCGTAGCGGCAGGTTTTGCGGCTCAATTCCCCGAAACTGTGCAAAAGTTGGTTTTAGTGGATATGGGTCCTGTATCGGACATCACTTCAATGACCGCCATCGAGGAAAAAATAAAAATGGTGCCGGTTCCCTTTGCCTCGCGGGACGAAGCGCGGGCCTTTTTTGATGGACCCTTTCTGCAAAAATATAAAAACGAAACCCTCAAACAATTCTTCTATGCCAATCTCGATAGCAATGAAAAGGGCGAGATGACCTGGCGATTTTTCCTTCCCGGGATTTTGGAAACTCTGTGGCAATCACGTACTCAGCAACAGTGGGACGCGTATCGGGGATTTACGATGCCGACCTTGCTGGTGCGTGGAGAAAAATCTAACGATTTTCCGCAGGCTCTTTTTGCCGAGGTGGTGGCTCAAAATCCCCGCATCCATGGTGTGGAAGTTCTAGGTGCAGGGCATTGGGTGCATGTGGAAAAACCGCAAGAATTGTTGAAGATTTTTGAGGATTTTTCTCATTGCTTTAATCTCTCACACGACCTAAATTCAGGGCCCTATTTTAAGGTAGAAAAATGACCGATAGCATTATGACAGATAATATTAAAAAGTTCGCCGATTTCCAACTTCATCCAAAACTTCTCGCAGCCATCCAAAAAATGGGCTACGAAAATTGTACGCCGATTCAAACACGGTGTATCCCACTTCTCCTCGAAGGTAAGGATATTGCAGGCCTGGCGCAAACAGGTACCGGCAAAACGGCCGCGTTTCTCATTCCGATGATCGATCGCATCTTGCGTTCGCAGGAAAAAAACGAAGAATTTCCAGACAGAATTTTTAAAGACTGGAAGGACAATCAATTTATTTTGATTTTGGTACCGACTCGCGAGTTGGTCACGCAAGTTTACGACAACCTCAATATGCTCACTGACGGAACGGGTTTTGCTTCCGTTTTCCTTTATGGTGGTGTGGGCTACGACGAGCAAAAAGCTTCACTTAAAAAACCATTTCAATTTTTAGTCTCCACGCCGGGACGTTTGATTGACCTCTACAAAGAAGGCTTTGTCGACTTTAAACAAGTGCGCGGAATGATTTTTGACGAAGCCGATCGCATGTTTGACATGGGCTTTCAACAAGATGTATTTTTTGTGCTCAATCGCGTGCCGAAAGATCGCCAACTTCTGATGTTCAGTGCGACGCTCAATCTGCATGTCACCGAGATGGCTTACGAGGCCGGTTCCAATCCTGTGGAAATCGATGTCAGTCGCGATCAAGCTACGACAGAAAATATTGAAGATACAATTATTCATATGCGCAAAGAGGAAAAACCTAAGTATCTTCTGAGTCTCTTCAAAAAGCTGAATCCGCAGCAAGTGATTATTTTTAGTAATTTTAAAAACAAAGTGCCGCGTATTGCCCAATTTCTCAATGACAATGGTTATCCGGCCTTGGCAACCTCGAGTCTATTGACACAAGCTCAACGCAATCGAGTGATCGAGCGATTTAAATCAGAAAATAAACACAACATAATGGTGGCGACAGATCTCGCTGCGCGTGGCTTGGACATCAAGGGTGTGGATCTTGTTATTAACTATGAGCTCCCAGAAGATGCCGAAAATTATGTGCATCGTATTGGTCGCACAGGTCGTGCAGAGCAAAAGGGCACGGCGGTGAGTTTTGTTTCGGACCGCGATGTGGAATCTCTCGTGCGCATTGAAGACTATCTCAAAGAAAAACTTGAGCCGATGTGGATGGAAGATACGGATTTTGTCACAGAATTTAAACCGTTCCCCGAGGATGATTTTTACCGTCCGCAGTTTGATAAAAAAGCGCCGCAGGATCGCGGCCCACGACGTGACAGTCGCGGTGGTGGTCGCAGCAGTGGCGGCCCACGCCGAGAGTTTGATAACAAACGCCCACCTCGTGGACCTCGCAACGACAGGCCAGAAAATAGTCGTGCAGAAAACAACAGACCCGACAACAATTCTGAGGAAAGAAGCCTCGAAGACCGTCAGGGAAGAAGCAATGAACCGCGCACAGACTCACGCCATGCCAACGGCGCCAACTCCGTTCATCGCGATCGTAAAATGGGACGACATAAAAATCACGGCAACAAAACAGAGTCTTCGAGTCATTCTCAAGATCGTCAAAATAATAACCGTGGACCTAAAAAGTTTCAAAAGAACGATCGTTACCAAAAATCTCACGACAATCGTAAGAGAACCAGCTCTGGCCCACGACCGAAAGCCGCGCCTGCGTCACTGTGGGGTAAAATCACAGGCAAAGTCAAAGGCCTCTTCGCTGGCAAGTAAGCCACGCAGACCCTTCGCTCCACTCATCGCGACGAACGCTTTGTTGAGGATGAGGATGAAGGGCGTTGGTTGAGGTGACGGGCTACCGGGTGATCGTCGTCCTAAGCGGAGCGAAGGATCTCTCGTTGGAACTTTCAAATCGCATGAAATTTTTAGCAGAAATAAAAAAGGCTCCTTCGCGGAGCCTTTTTAGTTTGTCGTAGGTTTTTCGCTCAGAAAACCTATGCAGGCATCCTGAGGTCGAAGACCGAAGGATCTACGCTTTTTTCTTCGTCGTAGACTTTGTGTTGTTCAGAGCCGATTGCCATTTGAAGCTCTTGATCATTTTGTTGCACTCATTGAGTGACGTTTTAAAAGAGTCCATATGGTCACGACACGTGAGCAAAACCGCTTTATTCTCTTTCATAAAGATGACTTGGCGAAGCTGACGTTTTTTTGCAGGGTTGATTAAATCAACATAGTAGCCGCTTTGACCTTGCATGGAGAACTTCTTCGACGCTTTTACATCAAAACCAAATTTTGGATATTCTTTGGTCCAACGTTTTACATATTGAGAGATTTCCATCGGCTTGTCCAATTGATCCACACGCACGGTGAGTGTGGCACGCATGTTGTTTTTCACGTTCGGTGAACGAAACATGGTAGCGATGTAACGAGTGCTTTTTGGTGGAGCCGTTTGGATCCAGTTGGTCGCCGTCGTTTGCATCTCAAACCCTTGGGGAGATTTGTAAACTCCCAGTTGGGGTTTGACCTTGTTGCCAGCGCCAGGAATTGGAGCTGCGAAGGTGGTTTGGGCCAAGAAAAAGAGGGTAATAAGAATGGTGTGTTTCATAGATTCCAAGTCTATCAAACAAAGTTGAAAAGGCAAGACCCTCGCCCAGGTCGCCCCTCGTCCTGCCTGAGCCCGTCCGTCGTCCTGAGCGAAGCGAAGGATCTAAGACTTTTGATCCAAAGCCCGTTGAACCACTTTGTGGATCAGGCTGTAAGGAATTTCCTCAGTGATTTTAGAGACATCAAGCCACAAAAGGTTTTTGGGTTGGGACAATCCCGTGGATTTTAGGGGGCTTTTTTTGATCTGCATAAAGATCTCATACTTCGTGATGGTGTGTTTGAGATCGAACTTTTCTGGACGTTGGTTGAGGCGTTGAAAGCTCCCTGGCAGTAGTGGACTTTTCTTTAAAAAGGGGGCGTCGTGGGTTTTCAAAAAGGCAACTTTTTGGCCTTTCATCGTCCACTCCACGGACCACATTAAATAGATGGAGGCTGTTTTGGGTTTACGTAAAGGAAGTTCCGTTTGCAAACCGCGAGCGCGCGCCTCGCAGTTTTTATTCCACGGGCAAAGAAAACACGACGGAGATTGCGGTGTACAAATTGTTGCGCCCAATTCCATCATGCCTTGATTGATTTCAGAACTGTCACCATGTTGAGCGAGTTCATCGGCAAAAGTTTGCAGGTGCGCACGATCTTTGTTTTGCCACCATTCATATTTTTTTCCCAATACGCGCGAAAGAATGCGAATCACGTTGCCATCAAGAACACCGACGTTTTCGCCAAAGGCCAAACTGCTCACAGCGCGTGAGGTGTAAGGTCCAAAACCGGGAAGTTCTAAAAGTTCTTCGGCTGTTTTGGGAAAACCAGTCGTTGCGAGAATTTTTGCTGCTTTGTGAAGATTACGCGCGCGCGAGTAATACCCCAAACCCGCCCACTGCGCGAGCACGTCTTTTTCGCTGGCATCGGCAAGACTCTTTACGGTTGGAAAGCGCTGAAGAAAACGTTGATAGTAAGGAATCACAGCTTGAGTCGTGGTTTGTTGAAGCATGACTTCCGAAATCCAAATGCGATACGGATCACGAGATTGGCGCCACGGCAGCTCCCGTTTATTTTGCAAATACCAGGAACGCAATTGTGAGCTCAACTGTCTGTCGAGGTTCTTCGCTTTGCTTGGGAAGACTGGCGTTTTTGTCGAACTGCGTTTTCTCGGTGTTGTTTTTGCCATCAAAGATTGTATTATCCTAACTGGAGGACCCATGTCACACAAATATGTTCCCATCTCTGGTCGTGAGTTGCCGCGTTTTGCAGGCATTAAAACATTTTTTCGTTTACCACATGTGCCGGTCAATGAAGACTACGACATTGCAATCGTGGGAGTTCCCTTCGACGGATCGCTTTCCTATCGCCCTGGGGCGCGGTTTGCTCCTACAAAAATTCGCGAGATGTCCTCGTTAGGACGTGTTTATCATTGGGAAAGAAAACTCAACTATTTAGAGCATCTCAAAGTGGCGGACGTGGGCGATTGCCCCATCGTTCCCATCGACGTGGCTAAAACCTACAAGGCCATCGAAAAATATTTTGCTAAACTTGTCTCCCTCGATAAAAAATTTATTTCTGTGGGTGGAGATCACTCGACGACGCTCCCCATTTTGCGCGCGCTCAAAAAGAAATACAAAAAACCCCTGGCTCTCGTGCATTTTGATGCGCACATGGACACGTACCCGGCGGCGTGGGGCTGCGAATATCACCACGGTTCTTTTTTGCGTCACGCGATTGAAGAAGGACTTGTTCAGCCGAAAAAGATTTTTCAAATTGGCTTGCGCGGCCCCTTGGCCGGAGCGGATGATTTGGATTTTGTAAATAAAAAAGGTCTGCAACCGTTTACTGTGGAAATGATCCGCGAGACCAATCTCAAAACCATCAGTGCAAAAATCAACAAACACATTGGCAATGATCTTTGTTATCTCACCTTTGATATCGATTGCCTCGATCCAGCATACGCTCCGGGAACAGGAACTCCTGTCGTTGGAGGCCTCACCACTTTTGAAACCCAACAAATTTTGCGTGGCCTTAAATTACCTGGTCTCGTGGGCGCCGATGTGGTCGAAGTATCGCCTCCCTATGATCACAGTGACATCACCAGTCTCGCTGCGGTCGACACTATGTTTGAGATTTTGAATTTGTATATTGGAAAATAAGCGAGAGAGATCTTATCTTTCGCTGCGAAGATGCGGATCCGATTCGGTCTGTTTTAAAAGTTCGATGTAATCCTGGAGCTTTTTCCCAAAAGGAAGTTGGCGATCCACGATCTGACGGTAAGCCTCCCAATAAGCTGGGAAAACGCGCAGGCGTCGGATGCGCACAAAATGCATCTCTTGAATAATAGCTTCCAAGCGAGATTCACTGAGCTGTAATTGTTTTGCCATTTTTTGCACAGATCGAGGCGTATGAAACGTAAATTCCCATTGACCGCGAATATCGCGTGCGATTTCGATACCGTAAAGATTTTGAAAGATCTGCCAGTTGCGATTTTGAATGGACTGATTGAAGAGAGTCGACTCCACAGACGAATCATGCTGAGAGAGGAGATTGCCAAACGTTTCGAGCTGTAAAACATGAACATCTTCTAAGTTGTTTTGCAGAAGGCTGTCTTCGCTAGAAGGGACTATCAATTCATCATCGAGTGGGGCGGGTAAAAGCTCTGAGTCTACGGGCTCACCGTCTTCGCTGAGTTGCCATATTTGGTAACATGCGATCTGAGCTTGAGCCATCGATCCCAGCGAAAATGCCACGAAAAAAAAGGAAAACGCCAAGGGAGAGATATATCTCGCGAAGAACGGAGCCATCGACCAACCAATATGTTTTAAATTGAAGGGTTGTTATATCTGATTTTTTAATCAGATATCAATAACCTATGAAAAATTTTCTCTCTCACTTCGCCGTTACGAACGTGGTCGTTTAAAAACTCCAAATTCGTTTGTGGTCCTTAATCTGGGTAAACAAAGCTGATGGGGGAATCGATCTCAGCGCTCAGACTTTTGTGCACGGGACAGGTATGGGCGGTGTTTTCCAGCTTTTGACGGTAGTCGTGAGGAATTCCAGTGGGCATTGTAATCACTACGGGTAATCGGCCAATGCGACGTGGGTTTTGCACCATGTGTTTTTCCACTTTGGCGGTAGCTCCAACCAAAGACACGCCATCGCGTTCGGCGACAATTGACATAACTGTGAGAGCACAAGTACCGAGGGCGGAAGCGACGAGATCAGTGGGAGAAAAGCGCTCGCCACGGCCGTTGTTATCCACCGGAGCATCGGTCTCGATAAGCGATCCCGAAGGACCGTGATGAACTTCGCAATGTTTTTCACCTTGATAAGTTGCTGTGACCACTACCATGTCTTAATACTCCCAGTCGCAAAAAGTATCGGCGTACCTTTTTGCTAAGTTAAGGTTTTTTTAACCAGCTCGAGGGCTTTGGCTTCGTCAAATTGATCGAACGATCCTTGCGCGTAGTCGGGGCGTCCGCCGCCTTTGCCGCCGAACTCCTGAGTGAGGGCCTTGGCGATATTTCCGCACACCACTGACTTCAGAGATTTATTGCACGCGATGAGGAATGGTTTTTGTTCTGAGCCGTCACCGACAGCCACCACCACCAGGTTCTGCGCGCGATCGCGCAGTTGATCCACCACGCTGCTCAACACCGCGCGATCTTCCATCGCAAAAGTTTTGACCAAGAGTTTTAACTCGCCCGCAGCCGTAGCGTGAGTGGAAGATTCGCCGATGAGTTTATCAAAATCGATGCTCTGGCTTTGTAAGTTTTGAATTTGTTTTTTTAATTGTGTCAATTGCTCTTGAGTTTGCCCAATCCACTCCACCACAGGAGCGCTTTCTTGCTCGAGAACCGTTTCCCACGCCGTGGGCACATTGAGTTCTTTGCGCGCGCGCGTGTTTTCCGCGGTGTTCTTTTTGAGATACGCCAAAGCCGTGCGTCCGGTGAGAGCTTCAATGCGGCGAACGCCGGCGCTTACGGAAGATTCGCTGACGATTTTAAACAAACCGATTTCGCTGGTGTTTTGCACGTGCGTTCCGCCGCAGAGTTCTTTGGAGAAAGAACCCATGGAGAGTACACGCACTTTGTCGCCATACTTTTCGCCGAACATAGCGACGGCGCCATTTTTCACGGCGTCGTCGTAGCTTTGTTCATCGGCTTGTACGGGAACATTCATGTAAATCTGTTCGTTGACCAAGTCTTCAATCTCGCTGAGTTGAGCGGGTGTTACAGCCGCGTTGTGATTAAAATCAAAACGCAATTTTTCGGGTCCTACTTGCGAACCTGCTTGGCCGACTTTATCGCCCAAAACTTTTTTAAGAGCCGCATGCATTAAGTGTGTGGCGGAATGGTTGCGAGCACTGTCACGACGTAAAGACGTTTGCACATTGAGATTGTAGGGCTGATCCAAACGCAATTTGCCACTCTTCACTGTGACGTGATGAATGTGCAGGTCATTCATTTTGGTGGTGTCATACACTTCTAGCACGGTGCTGCCATCGGTGATTTCACCTTGATCGCCCGCTTGTCCGCCACCTTCAGCGTAAAAGGGAGTTTCGGCAAAAATTAACAAACCCGATTGGCCTTCGGTGAGTTCATTCACGGCTTGGGCGCCATTGCTCAGAGCGAGAGGTTTTTGTTGCACGGATGTAAAACCACTGTAACCCGCAAAACGCGTAGACCCCGATTTTTTAGAAACCATTTGGGTCCATTCTAAAACATGCTGATCATTGGCGTTCAAAGCATGGGACTTGCGCGCTTGTTTGGCTTTTTGACGGGCTTTTTCAAATTCCGATTCAAAATCTTTAACGGCCACTTGGAAGTTTTTCTCACGCGCCATCACTTGCGTGAGATCGAGGGGGAATCCAAACGTGTCGTAAAGTTTAAACGCCATTTTGCCATCGATGGTGTTTTGTCCTTTGCTGGTCAGTTGATGTAAATGCTCTTCGAGAATTTGTGTACCTTGCACAAGAGTGCTGATAAATTTTTGAGTTTCGGCTTCGACAGCTGTGAGAATTGCGGCCCGTTGAGTGTTGAGGGCTGGATAAAACGGCGCCATGGTTTGTGTCGTCACAGCACATACATCACGGAACAGATGCGGATTGGTCGAAAGCTTTTGCGCATAACGAATGGCTCGACGCATGATTCGACGAAGGACATAACCTCGTCCTTCATTGCTCGGGAACACACCATCTGCCATCAGGAAACTGGTGGCGCGCGCGTGGTCGGCGATGACTTTGTAAGTGGCTTTCAACTCAGGAGTGCTTTGCCAGTCGGCAAAGCGGGTACCTGCCACCTCGCAGGTTTTTTGGATGAGTGGAGTAAACAAATCCGTTTCGTAATTATCATACACACCTTGCATCACAGCTGCGATACGCTCGAGACCCGCTCCCGTATCCACCGAGGGCTTCGGCAAAGGCTTTAAGCCTGTGCCATCCTCAAAGAACTGCATGAAGACCAAGTTCCAAATTTCCACATAACGATTGTCATCTTGTCCAAAAGGCGCGTTGGGATTGAGCGCGGCACCGGGACCGTGATCGTAAAAAATCTCTGAGCAAGGACCACACGGACCGGTGTCACCCATGCGCCAAAAATTATCTTTCTCACCCAAACGATGAATGCGATCGCGAGGAACGCCCTCTTGTTTGTGCCAAATGTCGGCGGCTTCATCATCGGTTTCAAAAACCGTCACGTACAATTTATCTTTGGGCATGCCCATTTTATTGGTGAGAAGATCCCAGGCAAAATGAATGGCGTCTTTTTTAAAATAATCGCCAAAAGAAAAATTCCCCAGCATTTCAAAAAACGTATGATGGCGAGTGGTGTAGCCGACGTTTTCCAAATCGTTGTGTTTACCGCCCGCGCGCACACATTTTTGAATAGTGACGGCGCGGTTAAACGCTAAAGATTCGGAACCCAAAAAGACGTTTTTAAACTGATTCATGCCCGCATTGGTAAAAAGCAGGGTGGGGTCGTTGTGCGGGATTAAACTGGAACTCTCGACGGCTTTGTGGCCGTGGCTTTCGAAAAATCCGTTAAACGTTTGGCGAATTTCCTGATGGCTCATTTTCATTGATCACCCTCTGTATCGTCTCATGGTCAAATCCGCGGAACTGCAGATAGCTTATGATTTGTTTTTTATCGAGAGTTGAGGGTTTTGACAATGGAGAAACGCGCTCTCCTAGCAGAGAACGGGCCTTTTCATACTCCTGCGAGCTATCCCGAGGGACGGGAGGGAGCTCTTTTTGCTGGAGATATTTGACAATGTAGTCATGGCTCTTGTTTTTGTGGTGAAGTTGGTCAGCCACCTTTTCGGCCAGGGCTTGGGGAGGCAGGAGCCAGCCCGAAGACTCGACATGATTGAGGGCCTCGTCGATATCGTCGGGTGTAAAGTCATGTTTGGTGAGTTTCATGCGTAGCTCACTGCGCGAGTGATCGCGCATGGCCAAATAATCCATGGCTTTTTTAATAGCCTCGCTCAGCGTCTTCACGATTTTCCTTTTTTATACTCTAGCTCCAGCTCTGACTTTTCGCTGGCCCAAGTGTCCGTTTTATTGCTGGTGAGCCCGCGCTGATTGCGGTCTTCATCCCAATCGGCGGTGGAGTTACCCGACTGAATGCCTTTGAGTTTGAGCATAAAGTTATCGCGGTTCGTGGCGTATTTGAGTGCTTCGTCCATTGTGATCAAATTTTTTGTCACGAGACGCATCAAGCTTTGGTCAAACGAGCGCATGCCCGAATCTTTGGCGCTGGTGGAAATCGCATCCGTGATTTGATTGGTGCGGTCGGGGTCTTCGATCAGTTCTTTAATACGTTGATTGTTCACCAAGATTTCTAATGCAGGGATCATGCCCTCGCCATCTTTGCGTAAAATCAAACGTTGGCAAATCACGGCCCGAAGTACGCCGGCCAATTGGCGGCGGATTTGGTCTTGTTGATGGGGAGGAAAAAGTCCAATCACACGGTTGATGGTCTCTTGGGCGTCGAGAGTATGCAGTGTGGAAAAGACCAAGTGGCCGGTTTCGGCAGCTAATATGGCGGTCTCTGTGGTTTCGCGGTCGCGCATTTCTCCGACCAAAATCACATCGGGATCTTGGCGAAGGGAGGCACGCAAGGCGCCTGCAAACGACGACATATCAATTCCCAGTTCGCGCTGAGACACTATGCTTTTGCGATCTTTGATCAAATACTCAATAGGATCTTCTAAGGTCACAATATGAGCGTGCTGATGCATGTTGATGTGATTGATCATCGAGGCGAGCGTGGTCGACTTGCCACTGCCTGTCACACCCGTGACTAAAATTAAACCGCGTTCCGACTCCGCCAATTTTTTGATAATGCTTGGCAGTTGGAGAGATTCAAAATTAGGGACACTTTGGTTGATGATCCGTACAACAAAACGTGTGGTCGTTCGTTGACGAAAAATATTCACACGAAAGCGCGCAACGTTTTTGATTTCGTAACTTTTGTCCACTTCGTGATCCGCAGCAAGGCGTTGGATCTCTTCGGACGAGAGAGCTTCTTGGACAAATTGTTCCATTTGGTCCGCCATGATCGGGAAAACCATTTGGTTTAAGGGACGTAAAACACCGAGTTTACGAATCACTGGAACCACGCCCACTTTTAAATGAACGTCGCTGGCCCCTTGTTCCACGGCTTGTTTTAGAATTTCGTTATAGCTCAAATTTTGAATCGGTGTTGTCATATATGCCTTCTGCAATTATCTTGTGACAGAACCAAAAAGGGGAGTTCTTTTGTCAAAGTTAGCGACACAAAGCAATAAACATCCATTCCGTTCCAAACTTATCACTTTTCTTGTGCAAGGTTTTGGCTCCGGACGTATTCCTTTTATGCCAGGGACCTGGGGTTCGGTCGTAGGACTTTTGCTTGTCTATTTTGTAAGCATTTTTGGATTTACCATGTGGCAATATGCTGCCATCACTGCGGTGGTGTGTGCTGCCAGTTGGTGGTTGATTTTTCTCTACGAAAAAAAATCACAAACTCATGATGAATCTTCTGTGGTGATTGATGAAATCGCTGGAATTTTTGTTTGTTTTTTGGGCATGTCGTTTTATGTGACTCCACTTCTCTTTGCAGGTTTTGTGCTGTTTCGATTTTTTGATATCGTAAAGCCTTTCCCCATTTCTTGGATCGATCAAAAAATACCAGGAGCGATTGGCACGTTGCTCGATGATTTGGTGGCGGGCGCCGTGGTTTGTGGTCTGCTCCATGGCTTTTTATATTATGGCTCCACACTGATCGGAGGGAATTAGTTATGGTCGCGGAGTTATTTGATATTTTAAAAAAACGCGGACTCACAGTGGCCTTTGCCGAAAGTTGCACCGGCGGTTTAGTTTCCGCGACATTTTCTCAACAACCCGGAGTCTCCGCTGTTTTTTTAGGCTCGGTGGTTTCTTATTCTAATGATCTGAAAAAAAATATTTTAGGTGTTTCGGAATCCTTGCTGCGCACGGTTGGCGCAGTGAGTTCGCCAGTCGCATTAGAAATGGCGAGTGGCCTAAAATCCTTGACGGGAGCGGCATGGACCGTCAGCATAACTGGAATTGCGGGTCCGGCTGGCGGAACAAAAGAGAAACCTGTGGGTACTGTTTACTTCGCGGTCTGTGGACCGGGGTTTGCACAGACTCAGAAAAAACTATTTCCTGGCGATCGCCAGCAAGTTCAGGAGGCTGCAATGAAACATACCTTTCAAATTTTAACTCAATCTCTTAAGGGGGAATCATGGACGTAACGAAAAAAAATGAAAAGAACAAAGCGTTGGAGCTCGCCGTTTCTGCGATCGAAAAACAATTTGGTAAAGGCGCCATCATGCGTTTGGGCGCGCAAGAAAATCTTCATGATAATATCGCTGTGATTCCAACGGGCTCACTGAGCTTGGATTTAGCTCTGGGAATCGGTGGTTATCCGCGTGGACGTATTATCGAAATCTACGGACCTGAAAGCTCAGGAAAAACCACATTGGCATTAAGTGCGATTGCCCAAGCGCAAAAACAAGGTGGCGTGGCTGCCTTTGTGGATGCAGAACATGCTTTAGATGTAACGTACGCTCGCAAATTGGGTGTGAACACAGAAGATGTTCTGATCTCTCAACCAGACACGGGCGAACAAGCTCTCGAGATCGTCGAAACTTTAGTGCGCTCTGGTGCCATTGATATTTTAGTGGTGGATTCCGTAGCGGCCTTAACTCCGCGTGCGGAAATCGAAGGCGATATGGGCGACAGCCACATGGGCTTACAAGCGCGTTTGATGTCCCAAGCTCTTCGTAAACTGACAGCTGCGATCAACAAGAGTCAATGTACTGTGGTTTTCATTAACCAAATTCGTATGAAAATTGGTGTGATGTTCGGAAACCCAGAGACAACAACTGGTGGAAACGCGCTGAAGTTTTATTCCTCTGTTCGTTTAGATGTTCGTCGTATTGGCGCGATCACCAACGGTGAAGACACCGTCGGTAACCGTACAGCGGTGAAAGTGGTTAAAAACAAAATGGCGCCCCCATTCACAAAAGTCGAATTCGACATTATGTACGGCGAAGGCATCTCTGCTGAAGGAGATGTTCTTGATCTCGGTGTGAAGTTTGAAATCGTTGAGAAGTCAGGCGCCTGGTACAGCATCAATGGCGAGCGCATGGGACAAGGTCGCGATTCAGCAAAAGTTTTCCTCAAAGAAAATCCTAAAATCATGGCGGAAGTTCGCAACAAGATCTACGCTTTAAAAGGGATCGCTTTGATCAAACTCACTGAAGAAACAAAGAGCGAAAAACCGGAAAAGTTAGAAGCCAAGCCAGAAAAGAAGCCGGCTCTAGCAGCTCCTGCCAAAGGTCGCCCCGCTAACGCCTAGGCGTCTATTCATTATTCAAAAATCATCAAAGCCCATGCAACAGCATGGGCTTTTTTATTACGGCAGCGGCCAATTTCGTTTGGTTAAGAATTTAGGCTGTCATTAAGCAAGCTGTTTTTTATTCCTGTTGGTATTTAAGTCGGTTGTGAATGGCACACAAGACTTGAAGGTTCTGCGGATCGTGTGTTCCTCCACGACTCCAGCTTCGGATGTGGTCGATTTGTAAAAACCTGGTGTTTACACACTGCTTGGCGTTGGCATATCGATATTCACAGACGGCCTCCGGATGAAGTAACTTTTTGCGAGTCCTCGCGGGAATCGCAGGGCGCTTCGAGGGGAGAAGTGATACTGACCACTTTGTTTCCTTGCATTCAAGAGAGTCCATGCCATCTTCAACGGGTCGGCTTTGATTTATCTTTACTACTTCGTTCTGACTTTCCAATGCCGCTGTGGCAGGGACTGTCTTTAATGGGGTCTGAAAAAAAGCAACATCAGCTGGTTTTTCAATTCCAGGAGTGACAGCACGTTTAGAATTTTTCTCACTTTTTGCTGGGCATACGTCATGCCTGCGAACTGTCGTCCGACGAGCCACTTCTTTTTTAGCTAGATAAGTAAACACATCGGCCCAGTTTTTATCCGGAACACTATGGGAAATCATATTTTTCGCTTGCTCTATAAGTTGCATTTGTTCAGGCGAGAGGGTGATTGTGAGTGTTACGGACTGGTTTCGATGAAAGACCTCTTTTTGTGCCGGAACAACAGGTAAATTCAAAGCCGCTGCAATGGTCTGCTCTGTTTCTTTTTGGCTGGAGTTTTCGATTTTCAAAATAAGGTCATGTTTTTGTTCAGAGCTTATAATTTCATTTTTTATTTTCTTCATCTCACGCGAGGCACGTTGAACTTGCGTAGCTTGGGATAAAGTGAGCGTTCCTTTTTCAAATTTTTCAGCCACTTCTGGCAACTCTCTGAGCAATCTTGCACCATCGATTCGGCGCATGGCAGCGCCTGGACTGTAGCCAAAGTCTTTGACCAGATAATCAAAGAGGCTGGAGTGGTTATTTTCTAGATACAACTTCCGACGCTCTATCTCTGCAATGCACTCCAGCACTTGACGAGTGATTTTTCGCTCGCTCAAGACGAAGTTTTTAAAACAAGACTCGAGATTTGTATTGGATAAAGTCTTGAGATTAGATTTTGAGAAAGTTTGCAGGTTCATAGCTCCTCCTAAAAATAAAAAGATAACATGAGCTTTTTCTCTTCATTTTCTGAAGATTTTAAAAGCCGGACACTTTTTTAAAAATACGTGTAAACACACACTCTGCGCGTTTAATGCGCCTCCAGTCCCGGAACTCTTTAACGGCAAGTAGTGGTATAGATTGATTTCTAAAAATATTTAGAGCTCCAATAAATGCGTCAAAAACTAGGTCAAATATATTTTTGAATTTGACGCCGGATTTTTTGAGACCGAATAGAGATTTCATTTATACAGAAGTTGGCTTGCGCAGAGACACCCACGAGATCCTTCGCTTCGCTCAGCTCAGGAATCCTGCTTATGGTCCTTTGAGAAGCCTAAGCTTCCTCATATGGACGCCACCCCGGTCAAGTGTAAAAGTGGCCTCGGGTCGGAGTGTCTGTTTGATGAGCATTCTTGAACATCATCCTCATATTCGCGTGCTGGT
>JBGSUL010000057.1:0-2132 GCA_041736155.1 Bdellovibrionales bacterium | reverse complement strand
CAAAATGCTTTGCGTAAGTCGCCTCAGCTCAAGGGTTTGCTTAAAAATCTAAAAGTGAGTGCGGATGGAAGCACCCTAGACCTCACTGCATTGCTCAAAGAAATTCAAAAAAAGTTTTCTGATCGCTGCCACAATTGTTTTTCAATTCCTCTTTGCTTTTATGATCAAAAGTCGAAGACGCTCGATTCGGAGGACCTCCAAAAATTTCTGAGCACGGATTTTCAGTCGACCCAAGTAGAGTCGGTGCGCAGCACAGTCGCGGGCGGAAAAAGCTCCATCACGACAAAGAAAACTAAAGAACTGACTCAAGGTGATCTTGCTCCGGGCGATATCGTATTCTTAAAGGATAATTTCGATGTTCAGGACCCCTATCACTCGTATATTTGGCTCAGTCCCACACTCGCACTCGAAAGACGCGGAACGGGTTCTATACTCATTCGACCGCAAGAAGAAATTATAAAAGATTACAAAGAGCTCGCTAAAATGGAGCGAAAATCCTTTCGAGAAATCCAAGGAAAAAAACTACCCGCACTCGGCAATCCACTCGTCATCGAATACTGGAAAAAGAAATAAAGAAGCGACCGCAAGTGGACAAAGGTACCTATTACACTGCTGTCCGGTTTAATTCCGAAAGAAATCCTGTATTTAAAAATTCAGGTGAAGCTGAATGGGCGGAGAGTGAGCTTTAGTGCGCGGTAAATCCGATAGGATTACGTTTAAGGGAAGTCTGAGCAGTAAAAGAGTTGAAATAACAGCGAGGGCATCGGGCATAGAAATACTGCTGCCAAAGGTCAATTTAAGATTTTGCACGAGGACATAGCTGATAAGAGCGATCCAGACTTGGGCTTTCACGGCATGTTCGGTGAAGCCCAAGAAACGTTTTACTTTTAGGTTTTGTTTAAGGCACTTAAAGAAGAGTTCGATGCGCCACCTGGCTTTGTAGAGATCGCAAATAATTTCAGCTGAGAGATCAAATCTATTGGTAATGAAAATTAATTTTTTGCCTGTGTCCGGTTCCCTAAAGGAAATGCGACGAAGTTTACCTTGAAATGTCTTCTTTACTCGCCTGCCTTTAAAGTAAACCTCCTGGTCGCAGATAATTCCTTGTGTCCGGTTGGTGGGGAGAGATTTATGAACGCGGAAGGTGCATCTTTTGGCGAGCCTAGTGACAAAAAAAATCCCTTGAGAGGTTAGTTCCTGGAAGTAGGCGGCCTTCCAGTAGCCTCTATCGAAGACGAGGGTGCTACCCTTGGGGAAGTGGAAGTGTTGACGAGCAACGAGAAGATCGTGGTTAATTTTTTCCGATCCGGCTTTGATAACAATAAATTCGGGGATATCGCCGGCTAAATCAATGGCCGTATGAATTTTAATTCCAGCGGAAATATTTTCGGCATTTGGCTTTAATCTATATTTTGCCCAAGGCGAGAGGCTAAGGCAGAGTTTAATGAAAGTAGAGTCGAGTGCGAGAACTTTCCCCTGAAAGGGCAGTCCATGGGCAA
Organism: Bdellovibrionales bacterium; assembly: GCA_041736155.1. Lineage (GTDB taxonomy): Bacteria > Bdellovibrionota > Bdellovibrionia > Bdellovibrionales > JAGQZY01 > JANPLN01. The sequence continues at coordinate 633 of JBGSUL010000057.1, read as the reverse complement.
GCTTTGGGTTATTCGTTTTTAGGGATTGTACGCAATAAGAAAAGAGCTCCTCGAGTATGGCCAAGGGCCGTTTTGCATTTGCATCGGCTAAGGTGGATTTACAAACCTTTTCAAAACCAAGCTTGGAGAGTTCCGCGTTTGCGTGACAGAAGCCACGTTCAATAGCACGAATAGAATCATGTCCAGTTAGCTGGCTAAAGAGTAGAGAACCAAACCACGTCCAACAATTGAGAGTCCGGATGCCTTTATCCCCCTCATGTTTAAGAACTAATGATTCAAAATGAGAACGCGGAATTAGTTTGATAATTTGTGAAAATATTGTAGTTTTAGCCACTGAGCCTGAACCTCCGTAATTCGAAAAATCGTTAACAAATTCTTCTTATCACAGAGTAATTTCAGGCTCTTTTGCGTTTTCGCAACACACCGAACCGGACAGCAGTGTCATGGGTACCTTTGTCCGTAGCGTTTGTTATTGGGAAAAAGGTGCGTTTGCGATCCAGGTCAAAATAAAGTGTCCGTGAAATAAGTTGGTTCATGCAGCTTTTTTCTCCTCGTCTTTTATTTGTAAAATCTTAAGTTTTCGTAGCTTTTCGTTGAGCGAAGCCCGAAGGGCGAGCGGGTTGAGGCTTTCAA
>JBGSUL010000019.1:0-5210 GCA_041736155.1 Bdellovibrionales bacterium | reverse complement strand
TTTACCTCGTCGCTGAATTTTCTCTTTGGCTTTCCCATTTCCTGACTCCTAAATGCTCTGAATATAGAGCAGCTTGGGCCAGCCCGCTATTGTAACTTCTTCACCGTGTTAGACTCCAGCTTTACGCCCGCAGTCCACTCCACGTCGTCCCAGACGCCATTGCCGTTATTGTCTTGGATGTTTAGATCGGTACTAGTTGTGAAATTTCGAAAGATGAAAAAAGCTAGGGCTATTATTGCAATTGTCGCAATCCCCGCTCGTAGTAAGGTATTTTTGTTCATTTTGGACCTCCAGGTTCCTGTTGCTTTACAATCTGCATGCCAAGCCGCTGTGGTTTATTTCATATGCAAAAGCTTGTAAAAAGTTCGTACAAAGACATGTAGGCTGTCGATTTCCACGCATTTGGAAATTGCAGGAGATGCAATCTTTCCAGAATTTAGGAAAAACTATTTTTTTTGAGACATTTCAGTGCCAAGCGACGAGAGATAAAGAGACCTGGATTTAGTAATGGAACTCAGGGTCGGCAAGTTGATAATCCCCGCCCTGCGGCCACGTTTGGTGAAACTGCTGATGAAAAACCCGCAGCCAGAGAGCAAAAACCCTTTCCGTGGTTAATTCGGAATCGTAATTTTGCGCTTTATCCATGCTCTGATTGCGCACCCCGCAAGGCGAAATAGAGCTAAAATCCTTTAAATCGTTGCTGGTATTAATAGCAATCCCGTGGGTGCTTATTCCTTTATTAATTTTTAAGCCGATGCTCGCGATTTTCCCAGATGAGGTGAAAACTCCATTGTTTTTAGCAATAATAATTATGTTACATTTTTCTAAACAAAGCTTTGTGACTTCGAGCAGGAATTCCACCCACTCACGCACTGTAATCCCATTGTTTTTGATATTGCAGAGCGGGTATATCATCAACTGACCTGGGTTATGCACCGTAGAGAGTCCGCCTCGGTCCGTATAGACCTCCGGGATTGCTCCACGGGGAGTCGTCGCACTTGATTTCTGTAGCTCCACACTTCGACCATGTGTGATCACCAGCGGATGTTCGCAGCCGATGAGGATTGCTGCTTTTTTCGTTAGCAATTCGGGGATAAGACTCTTTTGTAAACTCCATGCGGCTTCGTAATCCACAAGTCCCAGCCACCGTGAGGTGTATCGATGTATTTCCTGCATTCGTGTAGTTGTACGAATCTCCTTATGACTGATCAAGTTTTGACTTTCCGCTCACCGCAATGATGTAATGTGTCTATGTCTCAATTCAAAGCTACTGAAAATCCCCTCGCCAATCTGATCGCCAATGTGGCCCTTCCGGTTTTTATTCTTAATAAACTCTCTGGCAAAGCACCTGTCGCCGCGCTCCTGATCGCGTTGGCGTTTCCTTTAGGTTACGGAATTTGGAGTTATTATCAGAGCAAAAAAATTAATTTTATTTCATTGCTTGGCCTCATGCATACCTTGTTCACTGGAGGCTTTGCTTTGCTGAAGCTGGAAGGCATTTGGTTTGCGGTAAAAGAGGCCGCTTTTCCAGCGCTGATCGGTTGTTTTGTTTTTGCGTCGTCGTTTCGTTTGGAGCCTTTTTTAAAGATGATGCTGTTTGAAACTGGTGCCCTCAATGTGCAAAGCATTGCCGATCGTATTCAGGAGCGCAACACGTCTCAACAGCTCACCCAACTTTTTCAGCGTGCGACTTTTTTCTTTTCGCTCACATTTTTTTTCAGCGCTTTTTTAAATTTTATTTTAGCCTACCGTATCTTTACAAAAATTCCGCAAGATATTTCTGAACAAGCACAAGCCGAGATGCTCAATCAGCAGATCGCCGAGATGACTTGGCAAGGGTATTTGGTGATTTTCACGCCTTCCATTGTGTTCTTTTTCTTGATACTTTTTTTCTTCTTTAGAAGTTTAACAAAGATCACAGGACTCACGTTTGATGAGTTACTAAAAGAAGATAAGAAACCAGTAACTCCATAAGTCTTAAGCTTTGCCGCAATAGAGTTGCAGATGATGGATCACCCACTCTGGATCATCGATATACAGTTCATGGCCGGCGGTGTTATGCACGGCTATAGGTAATTGCCAATGCTCGGCGAGTTTTTTTGAACACTCACAGTTCACCATACGATCGGCTTCCGATGTTAAAACAAACAATGGCACCGTTGGTTTTTGCAGTGGCAGATTATAAAAAGCGGCGGCGAGCAGTTGTTTTAAAAAATTCAAGGGCGACACGGGTCGTTGCTGGGCGATCTCCGTCCACGAAGAAACCCACTCGTAGCGCCGAGGGCTGTTGCTTACCAAACTGAGAACTTCCTTCTCGCGCCCTTCTAAAGAGCTCGCCAAGCCCGCTTTGAGGAGATACCAGAAGGCCTCCATCTGCAAACGTTGGCTAAGAGTAGACAAATTGCGAAAGCTCGAATTGATCACTACACACGAATCATATTGGTCGGGATAAAGTTGGATGAGCTCCATGGCCACCATCCCACCTAGGGAAATCGCCACGAGCGAGCGTTTTTCCGGACGGCCCTCGGGAAGCTGACTCTGCACAAATTCGGCAATTCCGCGAATGGTCAGCGGCGAGGACACTCGATGAAAGCGGCCGGCGCCTGGAAGATCGATGGTGACCACTTCATAATCCGTATGGGCTTTTTTTAGTTTCTCAATAAATTGCTGACTGTGTTGTTGCTCACGCCCCAACCCTCGCAGAAGTACCCACTGATGACTCATTTTTTTTGTCCTGGGTACCAGAGTTCAATGGCTTTATTCCGATGCTGCAATTTCTCTTCTGCCGAAATATGCGCCCACGCTTTAGGTGACAAGACGGCGCGACGAAGAAAATCCACTAAATTTTTATGCCTTCGCAACATGCGACGCACGCGATGGGGCGACATAGGATTAAAAATTCCCAAAGGGTTCAATAGCTGCAATGGATTTTTACGAATCCACAACCATGAACCCATTTCTAGCGCCAATGGCAAAAAGAATTGATCTTTTTGCACTTTTAAAAATTCATCTAAAAAATAATCCCAAACATCACCATGGGTCGTATATTGCTGAGCCTGGGGTTCGATCGTGTAAACGTGATGTTGGTAAGTTTCGTCAAAGAGCTCTTTAAACGCATGCATTTGTCCTAAGAATGGAAAAGGCGAACGCGTGCGAGCATAGGGAAACCAAATACGATCTTGATAGCCAAAGCCTGAATGCACGTCGAGGGCGATACTGATCTTAGCGGGAAACACTTGCGTTCTTACCAGGTCCCACAGAACTCTGTTTTCTAACTCCATGGGCTCGCCTTCTTTGCCACGATAAAACGGCAAGCGCGAAGAAATCCTATGGCCACCATAAAAAGGTTGTTTGCGATCATCGGATTCCACAGGAGCATTACGCATCAAATCGATGCCGTTACCATTGGAGCGCGAAAGATTGTACATGCCCACTGGATTTAACAGTGGCACAAAAATCATACGACAGTGGCGCATTTGTTCGAGAAAAAACTCATCCCAAACCATGGACCGCGCCACTGAACTTAAAACCGAATTGATCACTTGTGTGCCAATGCGCTCTAGACCGTGCACGCCTCCCACCAGTAACAAACAGGGTGATGTAGGGTCTTCACTGCCGAGCGTGATAGAGTGAATGGGAAACTCCATATTTTTATGTGGGATCACCGCGAGAGTTTCTATCCGCGCATGATTCTTTAATTTGACCATAACCTCTTCGAGGTCTTGGAGTTCTGGAAGTTTTTTATATATTTTGGGAGGAATCTTAAGAGCAGCACTCATATTTCAATTTTCTCACTTCAGGCTACGAAATCACTTCTGACAGTTTACACACCAAAAAGTGTTTCTGCCAGAAAGAATTTGTGAACGAATCGCACCTCTACACTTACGGCAAGGTTCTGCACTGCGAGCATAGACATAATGATTGTCTTGAAAACCACCGGATTCGCCATTGGCTTGTACGTAATCGCGAATACTCGATCCTCCCAGCTCTATAGCCTGCGCTAACACTTTTTGTATGGCAGGCACTAGTCGCTCACAGTCCATTTTTTTTAATTTTTCTGCTCTCGCCAAAGGTCTAATTCCGGCATGAAACAGGGCTTCCGAGGCGTAGATATTACCTACACCTACCACCACTTTTTGATCCATGATTAACGACTTGATGGGTATTTTCCGCTGCCGAGTGGTTTTAAATAAATAGTCTGCGGTAAACTCATCTTCGTTAAGAGGTTCCGGCCCTAAAATGCGAAAACGTTTATCGTTCTTAAGTTTTTCTTTTTCGATAATATCAAAAATTCCAAACCGTCGGGGATCGTTGTACACAAGGCGTACACCGCTTATCATCGTCAGAATGATGTGGTCGTGGACTTTTTGAGTTTTCTGTTCTTTGCGCCAACTCCCCGTCATTCCCAAATGCGAAATAATAAAATAGTCCTTAGTTTCAAAGAGGATATATTTAGCTCGTCGATGTAACTTTAAGATTTTTTGCCCAGGAAGTTGCGCGGCGATTTTAAACGGAAATGGTGAACGTAAATCTTTGCGCAAGAACTCGATATTTTTAACTGAATCAGAAGACTTAATGATTTTTTTTAAACCTTCTTTAACGACTTCAACCTCGGGGAGTTCTGGCATAAACTCTTAAATATATGAAATGATTTGAGAATTCAATCTGTTTTCATTTTGTTTAACTCGATGTCACCTTTTGCCAGCGAATTCGCCCTAAACCTTGGTTAATTCACTGCTAAGAAAGACGTATTAGTATCTTGCAGTTTACTTCAATTTGAAGTAATATCTAAAGCTAATGACCGTTCACACCAAAGTTTCTAACACCAAGGGTTTCGAAAAAGATCTTAAGAAGGTTCCAGATTTTATTCGTAAGAAAGTAATGCTTTGGATCTTCTTAGTAGAAACTAATGGTCTAGCGCAAGTTATGAAATCTCCTGGATTTCACGATGAACCGCTCAAGGGTGAATGAAAAGGTCAGCGTTCGGTGCGAATGAATAAAGCCTACCGCCTTATTTATCGCGTGATTGAAGACCGAATCCATATTGAACTTTTGGAGGTAAATAAACATGTGGAGTGACCCCCGATTTATTGGACACGGTTAAAGGTTCACGGCTTTCTTGTACTCGATCGGACTTCGCATTCCAAGAGCAGAGTGCGGGGCAACATGATTATAATCTGCAAACCATTCCGGTAGAAGTTTAAGAACGG
>JBGSUL010000017.1:0-38043 GCA_041736155.1 Bdellovibrionales bacterium | reverse complement strand
CCGTTCTTAAACTTCTACCGGAATGGTTTGCAGATTATAATCATGTTGCCCCGCACTCTGCTCTTGGAATGCGAAGTCCGATCGAGTACAAGAAAGCCGTGAACCTTTAACCGTGTCCAATAAATCGGGGGTCACTCCACTTGTCAGTTAAATAGCACTACTTCGTAGCTTGCTATGGCCTTCTCATTCTTTATTTGGCGAATCAGTAAACGCATTCCTTTTTTCATCACGCCGGGGCGACGTGTAGCAAACGTAAAGCCGGTTTCACCGCAAGGAATGGAATCCTCTTCCAAACTCACTCCCCGCCAATCATCAAACACTTCAAGCTCAACAGTACTCCCCTCAGAGCACTGGCCATGGGCCACAAGGTCTGAAAATACACCGTCCATGTTTTTCATTGTGATGAGTCCTTGATTCACTTCCAATTTTCCTTGGAAGTCTTTATGACTCAAAATCACCAAACTTTGCGTGAGCGTTTTATCTTTCTTTTCTTCGTGGAATACACGCGTGCGAAGAACATAATCTTTTTTCTTTGAGCGATTTTCTTTCATTTGCTCTTTGGTAATCGTGTGAATGTATTCAAATTGTTGAGTGGGACCACACTCAAAGGTTTTGTACATATCACCGATTTGCAAAACGGCTGATTTATAACCCTCAATGCAAGTGATTTTGAGTGGCACTTGCAGTTGACCACCGTCGATTATCACCGCTTTTGTCTCGATGGTGATTTTTAATTCTTCTCCAGATTTTTTCTGAGGAGAAGAGCTGCATGCAAGATACGTTAAGGAAATGAACGCGAAGGAGATGGAAACAATTCGATTTTTCATAGAATGAGAATAACACTCACAAACAACGAGGGGTAGTCGTCGCCAACCCTTTGGTCTAGGGATGCTCTGCTATTTCATCAACAGACTGTGCACCGGCGCCGTTAATTTTTTGCGGCCTTCTAAAAATGAAATCTCTAAAAAGAAACTAAACCCGACAATGTTCGCTTTCACTTTTTCGCACAACTGGGCGGTCGTGTGGGCGGTTCCACCTGTTGCCAAAACATCATCCACCACAATCACTGATTCTCCCGGAGTGATAATATCTGTGAGAATTTCTAATTGATCCGTGCCGTATTCTAAAGTGTAGCTAATCGAATGCGTAGGACCTGGTAGCTTGCCTTTTTTGCGAACCATGACAAAACCACAATCCAGATTCTTCGCCATGGCAGAGCCTAAAACAAAACCCCGCGACTCCATGGCAACAACTTTACTAATTTTTTTTCCCGCGTAGGGTAGGCAGAGATGCTGAATCAAACTTTTAAACATTCCTGCCTCTGCCAAAACAGGGCTCATATCTAAAAAGTTAATACCCGCTTTTGGAAAGTCGGGAACTTGTCGTAATTTTTTATCAATCGCATCAACAGAAAACACTGTATTTATGTCCCTTCCGCAGTATGAGATGAAAAATCATAATCTTTAAACACATCGATGCTCGCCGAGATATCCGATGTGATTTCTTTATCCGTATTGAGCTCAAACTCGGGCCACAAGTTAGCTTTAGTAGCTGTTCGTGAGCTAATGCTGCGTTCAATCTCCAAGGCTAATGCAAAATTACTAGCTAAAAGATTAATAAAATTTCTCTGCGATAAAACCAGAAAGGTCGATTCGCTCTCTGTAACTACAGATGCCGTCCGCACTTGTTTTTGTAAAACACCCACTTCGCCAAAATAACTACCTACTGATAAACTCGCCTCAGGAAGACGATCCTTAACAATTTGCACTCCACCAGACAGAATAAAATAAAAATCCTGCCCTGATTCCCCTTGCTGTAAAATCGTCTGATGAGCCGGAACTTTTTGCACACGGCACGATCCCAAAAGCATCTGAATCACATCGCCAGGGAAGTTGCGGAACAAAGGGTGGGTTTTCATCAATTGGCTAAAAATAAGTCTCACACGCAAATTTTTATTTAAATCTGAACCATCTTGTGGATCAACAATATCGCGCAAGTGCATTACCAACACTTGGCACTCGGTCGTTGCGACCACATCCGCCGTGCGCGGCTTTTGCGTAACCGCTGCACTCTCACCAAAAACACTCAGTGTCGGCAACGTGGCAATCATGTGCCCCTTTTTCACATCGTCATAAACAGCCAGTGTGCCACTGAGAAGAACAAAGGACTCCTCACCTACTGTGCCTTTCTGGATAAGCAATTCTCCAGGCTTAAATGTTTTCTGCTCAGAACCTGCGATAATGGATTGAATCAGTGAGGGGGGAAGATTGGCAAAAAGACTCACCTTTCGCAAATGGAGGAGGAGCTCTTCATTGGTCAACGTACGATTGAAAGCCGGAGGCTTTGCTTGATCTTTGCGCGTGCGAATGGCATCCAAAATATCTTCTGAATTTTTAAAAGCCCCCAGAGCGGCCCATGGCTCAAGCTCTAAATAAATGTCCGTAAAACTGAAATCTTTGTTGCGATCATAAATCAACATGCAGATTTCTTTGATAGAATAGGACCCTTTACTGAATTCTATAAACTGCTGATGCGTTGTTTTTTTTAAAACCAAACTTTTGATACTTTTGTCATCAAAGTCGTAAGTTGTGGTTGTAGCGAGTTTATTTATTTTTCCAGGCTTGATACTTGGTAATATATTTTCGAGTCGTCCCATGAAGTTATTGTCGATGAATCAAGTGGGAGTGTCCAATACTTTATAGCCTAGCTTGACTGCCTTTTTTACGTCTTTGCGGTAAATATAATAAACATTCATCATCCCGGTGGGGGCTCCGCAACTTTGGATACGCATCAGACCGTCGTGCTTTTTTTCTGTTTTTAAGATTGTAATAGGTGCCAATTCTTCACGCATATCGTCGATAGACACGCCAATATTATACCCGCACTGCAAGCTTTGATCCGACTTGCCAATCGCAATCACCTCGTTTGCCAACTCTTGCTCAGAAATTGTCTTAACGTCGTCTTCGACCTTAACAAAGCTCGTTCCATCTCTTTTGCATTGGCCGGAGGCACAGCCTACGACCATACAAGCGACAAAGCCACTCACTAGGAGATGCAACCTGCCATTAGAAAAGGTTAAATAGTGATTTTTTGCGTTGCGATCCATGATTTAACACCATTCTTAGTTTATAAACATTGGCCTGATTAGAAGTGATATAAATCTCGCCGGTATCGCTCACTGCGGGGATGGCGGTGATTCCGCGGCCCGATGCAAAGGTATCCACCCACTCGCCCGACTCTTTATCCATAACAACCAGTGGACCCGCTGACAAACCGAAAACAAGCCAGTTTTTATAAAGAGCGGCACCAGTGACCATTCCCCATTTTTTATCTATTGGAAATCGTTTTATTACTTTGCCCGATGGTAAATTCACTTTGAGTATGGCATTTTCCTGAGAAAGATAAATAGTGTCATTTTCTACACAGACTGTCTGTGATGTCCCACCTTCATCCAACCGCCAAACAATATTGCCATTGGCCTTATCCATGCAAAATAAGGTCTCAGCCACAGTGGCCACCAATATACATTTGTCGGTAACGATCGGACGCGCGTCCACATCGTTGTATTTTTTGTTGTCGCCAAGAGCTTTTTCCCAAGCCACACTTCCGTCAATGGCCGTATAGACGACAAAATAGCCATCGCTATAACCAACCGCCACTTTACCATCAAAAAAGACGGGCGACGTCGTTCCACGCACGGTCACGCTGTCTTTCGCTGGGCGCGATTTCACCCACAAAACACGTCCAGTCTCACGTTCAATACAGAATAACGAGCCGTTCATTGTCGTATGAAAAATAAAGTTTCCTTGAATCAAAGGAGAGGAAACCGACTCCGATCCTAAAGAAAAACTCCAGATCACTTCACCAGTGAGTCCATTGAGGTGATAAAACTGACCGTTGTCGGCGCCAAAATAAACATTGTTTTTGTCATCAAAGGTCACCCCTTCGAGGCCGTTCTTTAACGGCAATTTCCACAGACTGTTTCCGCTCTTCGCATGAAAAGCCTGAATGCCATCGATCGAGTTCCCCGAAATAAGAATATCTTTTTGCACTTGCGGAGTGATAACAGCAGGCTGAAGTGCCCCGTAATAACTATCGGCCACTGTGGACCTAGACCACGCTCGCTCGAGAGTGACGGGTTTCCAGCGACTTTTGGTTGGTGTTGCACAAGAAACGCCGGCCAAAACGCTGACCAGCGACAAAAACAATGTGGGCTTTAAAGGAAATCTAGATGCCATAAATTAAAACCCTCACACTTTGCTTTATTTTATAATCCTGCGACGGCTTTGGACTTTAAATACTTCAGATGTAGTAAAAACTTTTTGGCTGTTTTGCCAGAAAAAGATGTGGGCTCTTTATCGACCACTTCTTGATAAAGTTTTTCAGCTTTATCCAACTGATTTTTCTTTTCGTAACAAACAGCGGCTTTTAAACGTAAATTCCCATCCAAATAACTGTGTTCTTTAACAATAAAAACCTTCTCCCAGGTTTGCGCAGCTTCTTCGCACTTCTGCTCTTTGGCATACAGATTTCCCAACTCAGCGTTCCCAACTCCAAACAAAAATTGTTCTTTGGGGAAGTTTTGCAATGCCTGAGTGAGTGAAGTGATTGCCACTTCACGATTGTAATCTTGTGTCAGCTCTGAAACAAGCAAGCCGGCTTCAATGGCAGGCTGTGTTCCCTGATTGGCCTGAATAAATGCCTGCAATTTTTTAACCACCTCGGCATAGGCCTTCTCTTGCACATCCGCCGCAATTTTGGGTTTTTCCATTGGCGCACTTTTTGGGTCTTTTTTAGGATCGTCTTTGGGAGTGATCGCTTCCGTAGCTTTATTCACCTCTTGGCGAATCACAAAAAGTTCATCTTGTGTTTTTTCTAGTTTATCCATCGCCAAGGATTTTTTGTAACTCCAGCCATAACTCACGACAAGGGCAACAATACCCACGCCCACGCACGGCCAAAATATTTTCTGAACAACATCGACCAATTTTTCATTCCAATCCACACTGACTCCTTAGCGCTGATAAACTTCTTTTAAAGTTGTAAACGGACGATACGATTTCCCTTGGTGTTTTGTTTTTAAACGACCAATTTTTTCGACACGGGCTTTTGCATGGCGAATGGCCGCTTCGTTGGTGGGAATATTTTCTTTTTTCGCCATTTCGAAAATCTCCAACATGTTATCGTAAATGCGTGTGGTTTTTTCCAAAGCGCGATCCACTGAATAACCTTCGAGCTCCACAAAAACATTCATTAAACCACCGGCATTAGCAACAAAATCAGGAGCGTAGAGAATGCCCATTTCTTTTAGAGCTGTCCCATGACGTTGTTCTAAAAGTTGATTATTCGCTCCGCCCGAAACAATTTTACAACGCAATTGCTCAAGCGATTGGTCATTGATCACCGCACCTAAAGCACAGGGTGCGAATACTTCACATTCGACTTTAACAATGTCATCAGGAGCACACGCTTTGGCGTCATACTGCTCAGCTAGTCTTTTTGTTTTCACTTCATCGATATCGGTGATTGTCAGCTCGGCGCCTTCGTCTTTAAGATATTTCACCAGATGTGAGCCGACATTGCCAAGGCCTTGCACAGCCACGCGCACACCCTTGAGAACGTCTGTTCCGAGTTTTTCTTTGCAACTGGCTTTGATCGCCATCAACACGCCATGTGCCGTGTAGGGAGAAGGATCTCCAGAGCCACCTAAACTTTTAGGAATCCCTGTAACCCAGGGAGTTTCCATATAAACATACTCGATATCTTTTACGGTGGTGCCTACGTCTTCAGCAGTTATGTATCGGCCGTTTAAGGAATTGACGAACTGACCAAAGGAGCGAAAGAGTGCTTCCGTTTTATCAGTTTTGGGATTGCCTATGATAACCGCTTTACCACCACCCAGATTCAATCCCGCGGCGGAGGCTTTGTATGTCATCCCTTCAGAGAGACGCAAAACATCGACGAGTGCTTCTTGTTCACTTTTATAAGTCCACATGCGCGTGCCGCCGAGAGCGGGGCCCAAAGCCGTATTGTGAATGGCAATGATCGCTTTCAATCCAGCTTCTGGATCGTGGCAAAACACAACTTGTTCATGGTTACCGTATTTACCTATCGACTCAAATACCATAATACCCCCAGCAAGTTAGGATTCATTCGGTCGGTCGAGAATAATAAAGAGAGCGGCCTCATTGCAAGGGAATAGTGCCGAGATACTCTCTCTGAGAGGAGAGAGTTAGACAACCGGCGTTAGTAGTTATAAGTAGAAATCATGAGAGTCTATTACGGATAATAAATGCCTTCGCCCTGAGCGAAGCGAAGGACCTCATTCTTAATGGCGGCGAAATCGCGCTTTGCGTGGGGCACCATCGCCACCTCTATCGCCACCACCACCGTAGCCACCACCGCGACGACCGCCACCAGCGTAACCACCTCGTCCACCTCCTCCACTGCGCGAAGAAGATCTTCTCTCCTTCTGTGGATCCTGTAGAGAATTCTGGCGGAAAAATTCTGGGGTGTGAATACTGACAAAGAGAGTCACTAACGTTTGCATATCCATGTCGCGCAACCACTCTGGAATCTCAAGGCCCTCAGAGTATTTTTTTAAACGCTCTGATAAACGCTCATTGGTCATGGTCTTTTCTAATTTACCATAGAAGGACGCTAATAAACTGTTTTGAATATCTTCTACTGATGGAGGAATTTGCGCGATCATATCCTGGCGAGTTACTTTTTCAATACGGCGAATGGCCTGCATTTGCGAAGGCGATACTAAACTTAAGGCAATCCCTTTTTGACCATTTCGTCCTGTGCGACCGATACGGTGAATGTAAGTCTCTACATCCCAAGGCATGGACCAATTCACTACATGAGTGAGATCTTTCACGTCGATGCCGCGGGCTGCGACATCCGTGGCCACAACGATTTGGGTATTGCGCTTGCGGAAACCATCGAGAATTTTTTCGCGCTCAGCTTGTGATTTATCACCGTGCAATGCTTCGACTCGCTGACCTGATTTTCTTAAAACCCCAGCAAGATCTTCTGTCTCTCCGCGAGTTTGGCAAAAAATAAGTCCGTAAAAATCATTATGCTTCAATAGTACACGCTTCAAAACTTCTAACTTATCTTGCGAGTGAACAAGAATATAAGATTGCTCGATATCTTCTGTGACTTTGCTGCCCGCTGTTTTTTTCACAATCACAGGATCTTTTAAATAACGCTCACTGATTCTTTGAATCGAAGGACTCATCGTCGCCGAGAAAAGCCAAATGCGTCGTTCTTCGTCTTCGTTGCGTTGTTCTTTCATTTTTTTAAGAAGCGTATTGAGCGCCTCTTGAAATCCCAACGAGAGCATCTCATCAGCTTCATCGAGGATGAGTGTACGGATTTCGTTGAGTTGCAATAAACCTTGCTCGAGAAGATCAAGAAGTCGACCGGGTGTCGCGACCACAATGGAGGCGCCATTTTTTAAAGAACGAATTTGTGTTTGATAACTAGATCCACCATAAATCAAAGCAACTTTGACTCGGCGGAATTGTCCCATAGACTCAATCTGCCCAGCCACCTGCTGTGCGAGTTCGCGTGTGGGACAAAGAACAAGCGCTTGTGGACGCTTTTTTCCTTCGATAATGTTTTCAATCAGAGGAATCGCAAAAGCACCGGTTTTTCCTGTGCCGGTCGATGCCATGCCAATAAAATCACGTGTCTGCGTAAGAAGTTCTGGAATGGCCGACTGTTGAATTTCAGTGGGGACCTTAAAACCTATGGAGGCTAAGTGATCAGCAAAGGGTGTTGTTACGCCAAGAGAGGAGAATGATGGGATTTGAGATTCCACGGGGACCTACTTTCAATAGAGCGCGTTTATACCACACTCTTGCAAATTTTCTCTGGTTATTTAGTAAAAATTGTAAAACCGACAATAATTGTAAACAAAATTATCACGGAAATCCTTCGCTGGCGCTCAGGATCTCCGTGGGCACCCCTTTAACGTGGGATCTGCGCCCTTATACGCTCTATATTTATTCTGAGTAGGCCTTGATCGGTCTGCAGATAACTCCGCAAAGAACGAGCTTCAAATCTAGAGAGACCCATTTCCACATAAAGAGCTGGATATCGTAAAAGTTCTAACAACCATTCGATTTGCAAGAAAGCAAACTGACTCTGCCCTTTCCGTTGATATAAATAAGGGATCCCTCCATCAAAATCGACTTCCAAAAGTGATTCCTGCACGCCCGATAACCTAAAAGGCCAAGGCAATTCTAAAAGCCCTGGTATCCACTGGCCGCGATAGCCTAGAATCTCCAATTGGCGTGACAAAGCTAAAGCGTCTTCCCGTTTATGATTCTCGGTCATCCCAAAATCTCGTAAAAGAATTTCACCCAATCGACTCGCCGTCGCTGCCGACTCGGGTCGGCTATAGCCGTTATCCAGCGCCTGACGAATTTCTTCTGCAAAATATGGAACCTGATTCATGTAAATATCGGGGTCTACCAAGGTTCGCGCAAAGTGAATCCCGCGTGGCCCGTATTTGGCGGTGAGATAAGAATTCGTTAACATCTCCCACGAAAGCGGTTGCGAGGACACTACCATGTAGGAGTCTTCCTCCGCCTGAGGAACGATATCAGTACACCACATTGCTGAAGATGAGAGGGGTTGTATGAACAAGGCCGTCCACATTAGTCCCTGTAAAACAAAAGCATGGCAATTTGGTTTTTTCATAGACGGGAATTTAATACTTAGTTTTGTATTTCGAAAGAGGCATTGTAAATAAGTAAGGAATGGCTAAAACGGGACCAGCGACATCCTTCGCGTTGGATTCTTTCTAAAATCTATTGTTTAAGGCCCTGAGCCATATCGTCCGACTGAGGACCGCCCTCGTAGACTTCTCCGGTTTCAATTTGAAGAGAGTCGATATTTCTTTGTTGGTGTATATCAAAGGCGCCATTTTCCATAGCTTCGCGGCGCTTTTTCTTTTCTTCGTCAGAAACCTGAACCTCACTGAGGACCGCGTCTTGCATTTCTGCTTGATTGTTTTTGCCAAAACTCAGCGGTTCCGATTTAAAAGAAAAGTTCTGAAAAGAAATAGCCAGGAAAGCTAAAAAAGCCAAGACGGCCGCTACGGCTCCTATTTTTCGTGATTTATAAAATTGGCGCTTCATATAAACCCCCACGCACCTTCTCAGTTTAACGGAAGATAGGGTAAATATCACAAGAATGACCACAGAATCTCAGGTCAAGACAAGAAAAACTCAATCTGAGACACTTTTTGTTTTGGAGATCCTTCGCTTAGTAAAATTCGACGAGGTCGTTTTCTTTAAATCCTGAACCCGAATGGATTTGTGTAACAGCGCCATCATTGCCAAAATAGCTCACGACTTCCACGGTGCCTTTGACTCGTCCACGGATACTTCCGATGGAACGACTGTTTTCTGGGTCAAAAACCTCTTCTTGCGGTTCGACAATTCTCAAGACATCACCAATCTGTAAACCCGAAACCCGTCCCGCATTCAGATACAGGCGTTCACCTTTGACCAAGGCCACGCGTCCCTCCCACGAGAACTTTTTCAAAGACTCCAATAAGCTGGGAACGGTTTTCTCAAAAGCTGTTTCCACAACAAAACGCACCGCCGAAGGATCATCACGCATATCGCCATCGAGATAAGACCGCTGCGCCACCTTGGTCGTGCCTTCGGATAAATCTGCGACTTGCGTTTCCACGCTCATCACCTGCCCACTGCGCACGGAGATCACTTGCAACTCCACCGTGGCCTTAATATCAGAGCGTACACGACGGAAAATCCCAACAGAATCACCACGACGACCGGTTCTTAAATCCTTCACTGTACCAATAACAATCGCGTGCACTCCTGACGTTTTTATTTTTTGCACGATTTCTGGAATTTTATAATTTAACCCATTCTTATAAGTTTCCATATTTTCAATACCAAGACTGACCGGATCGGAAACCACCGTAGCATCCATTTTTTTAAGTAGCGAAAGGAAATATTCACGCGCTTCTCTAGGGACATCTTCACTTTGATAAACGCTCAAATTTATAAACGGAAGAACGGTAATGCGTCGACGCATTTCACCATCTTGGGCCCGCGCCGAAAAGAAGGTGTCGGAATTTCTTTTGATGACAGGCTCACTGCGATCTTTGACATGAATCACAGAACAAGAAGTGAGCGAGATCAAGGAAAACATAAAGCCGAAAAGAACTAGAATTTTCATAATTCTATTGTAGCGTATTTTTCGCCTTAATATCAAATACGACGGACGAAGCATCAGTGCTTACGACTTGTGAAGAGTACCCACGCCACGACGTTTGTCTAAGCGCTTCGCCTAACTCCGCAGGGTTAACCCCTTCGACCGTAAGTACAAATTGACCTCTCTCTAGAGAAAGAGTTTTCACCGCATCGATTTTGCTCGTTAATCTTTTAATTTTTTCTTTTAATAAACTCATTTGCGCTTCATCCAAAAACCCCATCACCACCAAGTGTGTTTGGGCAGGGGGCCGATGACCCGGTTTGTAGTTTTCCATTTTCTCATGAAGATCAGAAAAAATATGCTGAAACGTCTCAGCTTTGCTCGAAACACCCTTCACCATGAGCAAACGATACTCATGGGTCGGAACGTCCATGATACGCAATGACTCCGCCAAGACTTCGGCTGTTTTGACTCGCAAAAGTTCGAGTCGCGCTTCGATTCGTATACCCTGATTTATCAAAGGACTTTGAGAAAACCGTAAATCACCCGACACGATCAATCCCGCTTTGGCTTTTTTTGCAAAATCCAATTTTTGCTCGCGCGTCAGCACCGAAATCTGTAATGACACATCTAAATTTTGCAAACTTTCCTGCTGGCTTAAATAACGGCCCTTGAGCAAAGAGGATTTTTCTAAAAAATGAAAAATCTCATCTGAGAGAACTTTCATCTCTCCTACTGAGGAGTTTTCGGCCCACCAATTGTAAACTTCACCTTCTTGTTGCGAACTGTAGAGGGTGATCAGAGGAAGGATACGGGTGGTCGCTGCTACACCCTGAGCCGTTGTGAATTGAACAACAACGGCTAAACCCAACGTCATTCCTTTAAGGACGAATTTCGATAAACTCCGTTGGACCAATTTCATTTTGTATAGATTCAAAAAAATCATGACTGAGGGTGACTCCCTTTGGCTCTAGGATATCTAAGGTCACGCGTTTCTCTAAGTCAGAAAGCTGCATCTCAAACGAAAGTCGAGTTTCTCCAGGAAATAATTTGAGCTTTTCTTGCAGTTTTTCAAGTTTTGGCAAAAGCGCCTCATCAATCGTGAACACAGCCTTCGAAGCACGTCCTAAAATCTGATTGAGGAGCTCGGCTTTTTCTAGAATCAACTTGTGGGAATCCCCATCTCTTTCGAGCACCGCTGAGATCAACAACGGCTGATCTTGTTTGAGCAAGATCTCAAACTTGGCATAAGAATCCGGGAAGGCGATTAACTCCACCACAGCTCCCAAGTCTTCCAATTGCATAAAAGCCATGCGCGTGCCTTTTTTAGTAATAATCTCGCGCCGATCAACAATCAGTCCCACCACCGCGACTTTCTTTTTATGAGGAAGATTTTTGAGATCCAAAATCACACCGTCAGTCCATGCCCGCGAAACCATATCATAGCCATTGAGTGGATGATCGCTGAGGTAAAAACCCAGCACTTCTTTTTCAAAACCCAACTGCGCCATACGATGCCAAGGAGCCACTTCGGCAAGATCCAATGTTTCGCTCTTCCCACCATCCATGATCGCAAAAAGGGATTCTTGACCCACTTCTGTGTCACGACGTTTTGCCTCTACAATATCGAGAATTTTTTCATACTCGTGGTACATCTGGGCGCGGTGATAACCAAAACTATCCAGCGCACCCGCTTTGATCATCGACTCAATCACTTTTTTATTTACGCGGCGTAAATCGACAGTTTCAAAAAACTCCTGCAGCGAAGAAAACTTTTTCTCAGGTAATTGCTCACGGGCTTCGAGAATGGCCTGCACTGCCGCCTCGCCCACACCCTTGATGGCGCCGAGACTGTAGTACATCACGTCGCCTTTGACGTTAAACTTATAATCCGAAAAATTCACATGTGGCGCTTGAATTTCAATGCCTCGACGGCGGCAGAGTTTGATGTATTTTACAATTTTATCGGTGTCAGACATCTCTGTACTGAGGAGAGCTGCGAAAAATTCCACCGGATAATAGTATTTCAACCACGCGGTTTGCGCTGCGATTACGCAATAGGCCGCCGAATGGGATTTGTTAAATCCATAATTGGCAAATTCTGCCATCAATTCAAAAAGCTCTTCGGACTTATCTTGATCAAACCCGTTCTTTATAGCTCCGGAAACAAAACGGTCTTTTTGTTTGGCCATTTCTTCGGCGATCTTTTTCCCCATCGCACGACGGAGCAAATCCGCTTCACCCAGGGAGTAGGACGCAATTTTGGAAGCGATCAACTGAACTTGTTCTTGATAAATAATAATCCCGTAAGTTTCTTTAAGAAGGTCTTCGAGCTGGGGAAATAAATAAGTGACTTTCGCTTCCCCGTGTTTTCTTTTGGTGTAATCGGGAATCATATCCATCGGACCCGGACGATAGAGGGCGTTGATGGCCATAATGTCTTCAAAACATGTCGGTTTGATTTTTTTCAAAGCGTCGGTAATGCCGTCACCTTCAAACTGGAACACCCCTGCTGAATCGCCACTGGACATCAATTCGTAAATGTGGGAATCGCTGAGCGGAATTTCTTGTGGCAATATAGTTTTGCCGCGGTTTTTTTGTATCAAACGTAAGGTATCTTGAATGTGCGTGAGCGTTTTAAGACCCAAAAAGTCGAATTTAATCAGACCAATCTTTTCCGCATGTTTCATGTCGTACTGAAGTACGTTTTCGCCATCGACCCCACGATAAAGAGGAGCGTGGTCGACGAGACGACCATCAGCGATCACCACACCCGCCGCGTGAATTCCAGCATGGCGAACTAAACCTTCGATACGCTGAGCGAGATCTATCAATGTGCTGACCTGCGGGCTGGCCTCCATGGCTTCACCGATGCGTGGCTCCATCTTCAGCGCTTCTTCGATGGTCAACCCCAGCTTATCTGGCATCAGTTTAGAAATCACATCCACTTCGGCGTAAGTCATTCCCAAAACACGGCCCACATCGCGAATCGCCGCTCGCGCTTGCAATCTTCCATAAGTGATAATTTGCGAAACGCTATCAAATCCATATTTGTCGGTGACATAACGGATCACATCGCCGCGGCGTTCTTGACAAAAATCCACGTCGAAATCCGGCATACTCACCCGTTCCGGATTTAAAAAGCGCTCAAAAATTAAACTGTAACGAACCGGATCTAAATCCGTAATTTTTAAAGTGTAGGCAACGAGAGATCCTGCCCCCGAGCCCCGCCCCGGTCCCACCGGAATGTCGTTGGTTTTGGCCCAGTTTATAAAGTCTTGAACAATCAGAAAATATCCTAAAAATCCCATGTCTGCGATCACGCGAATTTCGTACTTTAATCTATCGAAATATTGCGGCTTTTTACTTTCTTCAACCGCCTCACCGCGCCTTTCAGCCTCTAAAAATCGCTCATCCAGACCTTTGAGTGTCAAACGCTCCATCTCTTCGATGAGAGTCACGCCCTGAGCTGTAGGAAAGGACGGAAGATGGTAGATCGCTTTGCCTTGCGCATCTTTGAGTTTGAACTCCACTTTACAACGCTCGGTGATTTCTAACGTCGCATCGCAGGCTTCCGGCATATCTTTAAAAAGCTCGCGCATCTGCTCAGAAGATTTAAAATAAAATTCTTCGCTCCCTAAACGAAAGCGAGAAGTATCATTCAGCGTTTTGTTACTACCAATGCAAATAAGAACTTCTTGCGGAAGTTGATCTTCTTTGTTGAGGTAGTGCACATCATTGGTCGCTACACAGCGCACCCCTAAATCACGACCCGCTTGTTGCAAAAAGGGATTTAAACGATCCCAATCTGGAATTTTTGTACGATTGAGTTCTAAATAAAAACGATCCCCATAAATTTCCTTGAGTTGGCGGATTTTATCCATGGCCACATCGGGCCCCACTTTTAAAAAGGCTTGCGCAACATCGCCATAAATGCCACCACTCAGAGCGATAATGTCTTCGTTGTATTCTTGCAGAGCTTCGTAATCCACACGGGGCTTGTAGTAAAATCCCTCTTGATAACCGATGCTACTCAACCGACAGAGGTTTTGATACCCCTTGTAGCTTTGAGCAAGAAGAACGAGGCGAGTGGAATTGGGTTTTCCTTCCCCTTTGATTTTGCGCGACTGGGGCGCGATATAAGCATCCATCCCAATCAGCGATTTAACACCCGCATCTTTACATGCAAAAAAAAACTCGATGGCGCCAAACAGATTGCCATTGTCGGTCATCGCCACGGCTGGCATATCAAAACTCTTAGCTCTGTCGGCAATCTTTTTAGGAAGGCATGTGGCTTCTAAAAGAGAGTATTGCGAATGCACATGCAAATGGACAAAAGACATCCTACTCCCACTCGATGGTTCCGGGAGGCTTGCTTGTTACATCATACACCACACGATTGACCCCCCGGACTTCGTTGGTGATTCGATTGGAAACTTTTTGCAAAAAATCAGGTTCAAAGGCATACCAGTTCGCGGTCATCCCATCTTTGGATGTCACGGCTCGGAGAGCCAACACCTGACTGTAGGTGCGCGCGTCGCCTTGTACTCCGACGGTGTAGACAGGAAGGAGAACGCAGAAGGCTTGCCAAATTTTATCGTACAGCCCGCCTTTGCGAAGCTCATCGATGTATATCGCATCACAGTCTTTTAATACATTGAGAGAGTTTTTATTCACTTCGCCGATGATACGAATTGCTAAGCCCGGCCCAGGAAAAGGATGTCTGCCTAAGCTCTCTTCGGGAATTCCCATCTGGCGACCGATCGCCCGCACTTCATCCTTAAAAAGTTCGCGCACAGGCTCGACAAGTTTTAAATTCATTTTCTCTGGAAGTCCGCCCACATTGTGGTGAGACTTAATGGTGACGTTTTCACCTCTTAAAGAAATACTTTCAATCACGTCAGGGTAAAGTGTCCCTTGGGCCAGAAAGTTGGCATTGAGTTTGAGATCTTTGATACTTCGATCAAAAACTTCAATAAAAACTCGACCAATGGTTTTTCGTTTTTCTTCAGGATCCGTTTTGCCCTTAAGTTCACGGAGAAAAGCGTCTTCGGCGTCCACACCATGAACATTGAGTCCCATTTTATGGTATCTCTGCATCACTTCTTGGTATTCGTTTTTGCGCAACAAACCGTTGTTCACAAAAACACAGTGTACACGCTCTGCTCCGAGAGCTTTCGTACACAACGTCGCAACGACTGTGGAGTCGACACCCCCGCTGAGAGCGCAAAGCACCTGCCCCTCACCGACCTGAGTTTGAATTTGTTTTTTTAATTGCTCGACGATATTGCCAGGATTCCACTGAGGCTCCGCACCACACATGTTGAATACAAAATAATTGAGTAGCTCTTCACCGTACTCAGTGTGTGTGACTTCGGGATGAAATTGAAAAGCCAAAGCACGGGGGCCTTTCATGGCCGCCGCATGATGATTGTCCGATGTCGCAATCACCTCAAATCCTGGAGGTGCTTTTTTGACTACATCACCATGACTCATCCACACCGAATGCGTTTTTGGCACATTCGCAAGAAGCGGCGTATTCCACGTGATGTGTTTGTGACCATACTCTTGCACACTCGCCGTCTCCACATCGCCGCCCATACTTTTTGCCATCAACTGCATACCGTAACAAATTCCCAGTACGGGAGCGATATTTGGCAACTGCTCCACATTGCGCAGAGGGGCTTTGGCATCATTCACTGACTGAGGACCACCGCTGAGAATAATTCCTTTCGGATTTTTGCTTTTGATCGTCTCGATATCCACATCGTAGGGAAGTATTTCAGAAAAGACTTGAAACTCACGTAATCGCCGCGCAATGAGCTGAGTCACTTGAGATCCAAAATCGAGAATTAAAAAACCATTTTGCATATCTAAATCCTAAAAAAGTATTATGTTACACTTCAAAACACATCAAGGGTCCTGAGGACACAGCACGAAGGATCTCACTACTCCAAACGATAGTTGGGAGCTTCTTTTGTGATGGCCACATCATGAACGTGACTCTCACGATATCCTTGCATACTTATTTTAACAAACTGCGCGCGCTCTTGAAGAGCCGCTATGTCCTTTGCGCCCACATAACCCATGCCTGAGCGCAACCCACCAATCAGTTGATGGATAATCGCTCCTGCGGAACCACGGTAGGGCACGCGCCCTTCGATGCCTTCTGGCACCAATTTATCATTTTCATCTACATCGGACTGGAAGTAACGATCGCGAGATCCTAATTTCATCGCGCCCATACTGCCCATTCCACGATAGGATTTATAACTGCGGCCTTGATATAAAATCGTTTCACCAGGGCTTTCATCCGCGCCTGCCAAAAGATTTCCCACCATCACTGTGTTCGCACCAAGACCAATCGCTTTTGCGATATCACCCGAATACTTCACGCCACCATCTGCGATAATCGTTCTTCCTAATTTTTTTGCCGCTTGCGAACAAATCTGCACCGCCGTCGCTTGCGGCATACCTACCCCGGCCACCACACGCGTTGTGCAAATGCTTCCGGGACCAACTCCCACTTTGATGACATCGGCTTTGCGGCGAATCAGCTCTTCAGTGGCTTCGGCTGTCACCACATTGCCTGCTATTAAAATCACATCGGGATAATTTTGCGCGACCCATTCGACCATGGTTAAAACATTTTTAGAATGTCCATGGGCTGTATCCACCGCAATCACATCTGCACCTTGGGCCACTAAAGCTTGCACGCGCTCACGAGAGGAAGCATCGATACCCACCGCTGCACCCACCATCAAGCGGCCTTTGCTGTCTTTCGAAGCGAGAGGGAAGGCTTTGGCTTTTTCGATATCTTTAATAGTGATCAAACCTGACAGTTCGTTTTTCTCATTCACCACAAGCAATTTTTCAATACGATGTTTTTGCAAAAGAACTTTGGCTTCGTTCAAAGTGACACCTTGCTTCGCCGTGATCAAATTTTCTTTTGTCATCAGATTGGAGATCGGTTGTTCGAGATTGGTTTCAAAACGTAGATCACGATTGGTCAGAATCCCTACGAGTTTTTTATTGACGGTGATCGGCACTCCACTGATGGAGTATTTTCTCATCAGCTCCATCGCTTCTTTCACCTGAACATCTGGACCAAGTGTGATGGGCTCGGTGATCATGCCACTTTCGTATTTTTTCACCTTTTCGACTTCAAACGCTTGTTCGCCGAGGGTCATATTTTTATGGATAATTCCCAAGCCACCCATTTGCGCCAGAACGCGGGCCATTTTATTTTCCGTCACTGTATCCATCGCCGCAGAGATAATGGGAACATGCAGTGAAACGCCTTTTGCAAAAAAAGACTTGGTGGACACTTCACTAGGCACCACCTCCGACAATTGCGGAATCAAAAGAAGATCATCATACGTGAGTGCTGTTTCTTCTATGAGTTTCATGTTTTTATCTCCTTCGCTGTTTTGTACCAAGTGCTATACAGCTTATAGTTTTCAGCTGACTGTTTTAAAAAAGCTAATTCTTTTTCGTTGAGCGGGCGAATGGCTTTGGCAGGACGGCCAAGATAGAGCCATCCCGATTGCGTCACTGTATTCTCCGTGAGGAGGGCCCCTGCACCAATCATTGTTTGCGGCGCCACCTTGCACATGTCCATAACGACAGCGCCCATGCCGACAAAACTTTCATCACCCAACTCACAGCCATGCAAAATGGCGGTATGACCAACGGTCACACGATCGCCAACGGTGGTTCCGCATTTTTGATAAGTTCCATGAATGACTGTGCCGTCTTGTATGTTTGAATCTTGACCGATTTTGATAGGCATTACATCGCCGCGAATAACGACGTTGTACCAAATGGAACTCCCCGCTCCAATCTCTACATCTCCGATGATTTGCGCTGTGCTCGCAAGAAAACTATGTGGGGAAATTTGCAACTTTTTGCCATCAAGACTGATGAGGTGAGCCATGTCACATTAAATACCTTTGTCGGCCTTCTGTCCACTTCTGATTTACTAAAAATATTTCATTTTTCTGATCAGAAACCTGACATTCTTGTATATAGCTTTTGGTTGCGAAAAAAGGCAGTTCCGCCTCTAAGACAAGGCCGAGGACTTTATCCAAAGTGTGTTCAAAAGTGTGCTGTTCACCCTGTTTTTTATAATAGAGTTTAACGTGATGTTTTCCCAATGAATGTTTAAGAAATACGCATCGTTGCAACTGCACATCCCAAAGTTTAAAAAGCTCTTGATTTAATGTGGTTAAAGATTTTTTCCACAAGGACTTTAAATTAGGGACTCCTAAAAGATCTGCACTTTGCACGGGGAAACGCAGGGGCAAAAATGACTTTTGTTCGCCATCTTCGAGAATAAAAACAAAATGATTTCCCTCAAAAACGATCCCTTTAGGAAACAGTTCTACCCATTCAAAATCGCAGTAACCTACATCTGTATCGTTGGTGGATGTTGTGGTGGTAGAAGATTTGATTTGTCGTCGTCGATTTGTCGGCTGATTTATGGTTTGATCCGTCGACTGTGGAGTGCGCTGGCGCGCGTGCGAGGATATTGTGCGCGGGGTCGCTTTCTGCTGAGGCGTCTCAGGAATCGCCTTCTTACGAAGAGTTCTTGCGCTCATTGAATGCGTTCCCCTTCTAACATAGAGGGGCGCGCCTTTTGAACTTTAAACGTAGCCAAATCACCGGGCTTTAATTCACCAGCCACAAAGCGGGCTGGGCGGTTATTAGAAGTCCTACCAAAAATCATTCCATCGTTCACTTCCTCAACAAGAACTTCGTATGTTTTGCCGATACTCTCTTGTGCTAACTCCGCTGAAATCGGTCGCTGCAAAGCAAATAAACGCTCGAGGCGCTCCGACTTCTCAGCTTCAGAGAGTTGATCTTCCCAGCGCGCCGCTTTGGTAAAGGGTCGCGGTGAGTATTTAAACGCGTAGATATTGTCGTAACGAACTTCTTTGATCAACGAGAGAGTCTCACTAAATTGTTCTTCCGTCTCTCCCGGAAAACCCACAATGATATCCGTCGAAAGAGTCACATCGGGGATCGCTTGGCGAATCATCTTCACTTTGTGCAAATATTCTTCGCGTGTATAGCCGCGATTCATTCTTTCGAGAACTTGCGAGTTCCCGGACTGCACCGGCAGATGGATATAATCACAAATTTTCTGACGATACTGTTGGCTGAGATCCACGAGCTCCTGATTAAAATCTTTAGGATGGGAGGTGGTGTAACGAATGCGTAAGATGTCTGTTTCGAGCGAGAGCGTTTTTAAAAGCTCCCCAAAATTCGCACCGCATTCGGATTTGTAGGAGTTCACATTTTGCCCAAGCAAGGTGACTTCTTTGACCCCACGACGAGTGAGAGTTTGAATATCGCCAATTAACTCTTTAAGGGAACGACTGCGTTCACGGCCGCGTGTGTAAGGCACGACACAAAAGGTACAGAAGTTATCACACCCCTTCGTGATATTCACAAAAGTAGAAATCCCGGGATTGCGAATAAGAGTTTCGATTTGGTAAGGTTTGGTGTGCTCAAAACGCGCGTTTACCAATTTTTCTTTCGTATGAAGAGCTTTTTCTGCCAACTCAGGAAGTTGATCGATGTTATCTGTGCCAAACACAAAGTCGATCAAAGGATTGTCATCGATTAATTTCTTTTTTTCCTGCTGAGCCACACAGCCGCCCACACCAATACGCAGCCGAGGATTGTCTTTTTTTAATTGGCGATAACGGCCCACTTCGGAGGAAACTTTATGCACTGGTTTTTCGCGCACACTGCAGGAGTTAATAAGAATTAAATCCGCCATTTCTGGCGAGGCCACTGGCGTGTAGTTGGACATTTCCAACATAGAATACATACGCTCGGTGTCATTGACGTTCATCTGACAGCCGTAGGTGGAAATAAAAACACCCTTTGTATTTTCGTTCATGCTTGGCTTCTCTCTTTTTTCGCTTTTCTGTTGGCCCTAATTCTTCTGGCTTTTATATCTCTAAAAACAGGTATTTACCTTATAATTCAGCCAGTTATGAAACATAATTAATGCGTGACAAAACGTGCCGAATAATTTATCAGTTATAGCAACTCAAAAAGTGAAGTCAATCGTCAACGAAGGATTTAACTGTTATGGAACCCCGCCTAAAAACCTCGACTCAATGGACTCCTTTTCCCGAGGAATTCACCGCACAAATTATCGAGGTCGCTGAAGATCATTATTCCGATTACGAAAAACAGGGCCGTCAGTTTACAGCGGAGGGCCGCATTTATGGCAACGAAATCCTTTTGCGTTTGGGCTTGAAGGCTGCCAAAGGTCTTCTCCGCCAAGATAATTTTGAGGCCTCTTTGCAATTTGATCCAAAAAAGGAAAAAGCGATCGATCAGATTCATTTCGCGGTGGATTTTTTAGCTGAAACTTGGGAAAAATATTTCGAAAACACTCCCGAAAATGAAGATCTTCCCCGCTTGTGGACCGAACATGTGTTTGAAAAGAGAAACATCTATTTGCGCTACAGCTCTGAAAACACCGATTTAGAACAACAGGCCAACGCCCTTTTGCAAATCGCAGATAAACAGTTATTTTATGGAGAACTTTCGGCGGAAGAAGAAGCTGATGAGCTCCTTCGCCCCGCTCACGACGACGAAAATGCTCAGGATGATGGATCCGACGACGGATCTTTTCAAACTCAAGGAGGTTCTTTTCAAGAGAACTCCTGCAACGTTGCCTCTGAAGACTTACACTAGAGATCCAGATCTTTCGCACACGCTCAGGACAAAGGAGCGCCAGCGAAGGATCTCTTCATCACTTAGGTTTTGGGGTTAGATCCATAATTTCAAAATCAACTTGAGGAAAAGCACCATCTGGATACAGCGACCAATCGATCTCTGAACCAAACTCAATGGCCACTTTTACTGGATTATAACTCCAGCCCTTTTTAGGATCTTGTGGCATTTCGATACCACCCAAGGTGATTTTAATTGTTCCTTCTTTGGGGCGCTGTTTAAGATACATGGTTTGCGACTGCGCTGCGATTTTATCGCCGATCTCAGCGAGTTTGTCGCCAAAGTCCATATCGCATAAAGAAAATGTCGTAGCACTGGTCATGGAAAAGAAATTGGTCAATCTATCGTAGTCTTTCAACTCCCAGGATTCCCCAGAACACGTGGCAATTTCGTTATCAGGGATATATGCCGCCGCAACATAAATTTTATCAAGACCACCCTTAAGTTGCGAAAGGAAGGCATAAAAACTGTTCTCATCAAATTGAAGCGACTGATCTTCTGTATCGGTGATAAAGATCAGCGCAAGGTTTGCATCTTGGCGATAAAAATCTTTATTCGCCATATTGATGTTGGGCACCGTTAGCGCCAAGTACACAGGATCAAAAAACTTTTCTGAGAAATCTCCGGCAGTGCCCACAATCATATTTTTCGCAAGTACGGCCAACCCATTCGGAGTCGTACGCTGAACAAAATTAGGCGTTCCCACCAACTCTCCACAACAATTACCCAATGAATAATAAGAACCTTGGGCTGTGCTGGTAATCACGCCGATGTGATAGTCGAGATATTTTGTTTGAACAATAGAGGCCGCAAAAAGATTCACATTGGCCGCTAAGTTTTTTTGATGTGTCGCCATACTGCCAGAATCATCGATAATAAACAAAATATCGAGTTTGGGCTTAAAACTGTCTTTGCTCACAGGAATCACTTCGCTCGAGGTCTTGGACTCCTCTTTTGTGACAGGCTCTAGCTTTGGCGAACTTTTTGTACAGGCTGTTGATAAGAAAAAACCACAGAAAATAAGAATAGCGCGAAAAAAGAAATCCCCCATAACCCCTCCTTTGGGTTGGATGCACTTTTTGCAAATACTACATCCATAAATAGTGTAGGGGTGACAACTCGAGAGTGTAAACCTCAAAGATGGTAACGCAAGGCGCGAATCAGCTACATAGCGTAGCTGATGTCAAGACAGGCAATTAACAGTTAACTGTTGTTATTTTATTTTTGGCTCTTGCTTTAATATAGAAAACGAAACTTCCGGCAAGCTATTCGGTGGATATTTGCTCCACTCAATTCCCAATCCAAAGCGAATTGCTACTTTAACGGGATCATAACTCCAACCAGTTAAAGGATCTTGCGGTACTTCTTGGCCACCGATCGTTACATGAATACTACCCAGCTGCGGAACCTGCCCTAAATACATTGTTTGCGCACGTTGGGAAATATCTACTCCCAGTTTAGCCAGTTTTAAACCGAAGTTAAAATCACAGAGGGAAAACATACTCCCGCCACCCATAAGTTCAAAAAAATCTGCCAGTCGGCTGTTGGTGGGAATTTGATCCCCTTCCCCTGCACAGAGTTTCTTATCATAATCTGCGTCACTCACATTGGCGGCCGCCAAAAATATTTTATTTTTGTCTTCTCCTTTAAGCTTTAAAAGAAATTGCGACATTGAGTAAGGATCCACCATTCTAGATTGATCATCGGTGTCGGTGACAAAAATGATCGCCAACATAGCTTCTGAGCGATAGAAGCCCGTATTGCTATAACTTGCTACCGGACCATTTTGGTCTAAAGCCATATAAATTGGATCAAAAAAAGCTTCGCTTCCACTTCCGTTTGTACCCACGATCAGATTCGTAGCAAGAATATCAATGCCATTCACAGTGTCGCGAGTGACGAATTTAGTTTCACCAACGAGTCGTCCACAGCAGTTTTTTGGCACAGTTGTTGTGACCGTACCCATCGGACCACCATAATAGGAGGCCGGATTTTCCAAACCCGTTGTGGTAATCACACCAATATGAAAATCAATCAGTTGATTCTTATAAATCGCTTCGGTGAATTTATGGACGTTATAGGCAAGGTTCTCTTGGGCACTTCCCATACTCCCTGAGTCATCGATTACAAAGAGAATATCCCACATAGGATTCAACACGGCGGTATTGATAGAGCCCTGCTGTTTAGCAATGAGATCTTCCTTAGACTCCGCAGGGATAAGCTTTGGCGAATTTTGCGAACAAGCGCCTAAAGAAAGAATTAATAAACTGCCCGTCAGTATAAATTTGTAAAAAAGATTCATTCTATCCCCACTTATCGCAAGTTTATTTCTTAACAGCCTGACACCCTTTAACGACGTCTACTTTGTATTTTCCAATTTCATCAAACCAGACTTGCCCGTCTTCTGCTGGGAAAGAGATTTGATCTTTAGCTTGCGCCACCGTCGTGCCTTTTTTCTCAATCACTTTGGAGCCTTCAGTCGCTTTCGCCACCTTTTGTGCAGCCAAAGCTTGTTGCATAACTTCTGCCTCCACAATGTGCATTTTTTGGAGAAGACGTTTGATATCTGCTACTTCTTCGCCAGCCAAAGCTTTAATACGATTGAGAGAGGCATTGCGCGCTTCGCTCACTTGGTTCTCTATAGATTGTTTAAATAAATCCAAATCCCCTTGGAAACCCACCTTTGAGGTGCCATTGGCAAGACTTCGACCGTAAATACCCATGGCAATTTCAGCTTCTTTTTCCAACTCTTTTTCTAAAAGAATATTGTTATAAAGAGCTTCATCTCGTGTCACTAAACGGGGAAGAGATGCTGCCATTGATCCCAGCTCCGTAATTTTCAGTCGTTGTTTTTTCATTTTCGCGATGAATTCTTTAGACGCTGGGGTATTTGCATTTTGCGTAACCTGGATCAACACCGCAGTTTTTGGCTTAAAACGCTCACGAAAGGTGGCTAGAGTTTTTAAAACACCTGGATAATCACATACCTTGAGCTGGCCAAGAGAGCGGAGGAAAATCGTCTCAGCACCCACGACGTTTTGCAACTCGGGAATAAGCAGACTTTGTGTAACCGCCAAAGTATTTTGCGGCTCACCTTTACGTAAATAAGCCCAACCAGCTTCTTCTTGAGCTTCAATCCAGAACTCAGATTTTGTAGGAATTTTTTTGTAATACTTTGCGGCCGCATCCATATAGCCATTTTCAAATAGCATACGCGCAGCGGTCATATTCATTAAGTCCACACCCACAGGATTATTGGGCGTGGTCATTAAACTATTGAGAAGTTTAGCGGCTGTTACCGAATCACCACTCAAGGCCATGGCAACCACGAGTTGCCATTGAATGGCCGCGCGATCCGCTGTTCCGGGAGCCGAAATTTTAATTATGTTTTTCAGCTCTTCGCTATCTTTAGCTGTAAAAACCTTCTTCGACTTTACTTGAACTTCAATTGAGGGACTAAAAACTTCTGTCCACTTAGGTTGCCAAGTGATGCGTGCCAATTTCCAAACTGGGCTGTTGTCAGGCAACATCTCACGAATGGGTTTTGCAAGAACTGGCGACAATTTGGCCGGATCTACTTGTGAGAACAATTGTTCTACACCGTATACAGTCATACCGTTTTTAAGGAACAAATACGCCAGCAAACCCTGGCCATTGGCTGTTTTGTGGGCGTCCGATTTCCCAAAGGCTTCAAAATACTGCAAAAGAGCTTTTTCGAACTCCCCACTTTGCATCAACGCAAAAAGTATATTTTGTTCGGCAGTTGTGCGCGGAAAAAGAGCCTTAAAAGGCGAAGTTTCTTCGCCTTGGGATTTTTTAGTTTCCTGCTCTGTTTTCGGCTTCTCAGAGCCTCCTAAAATAGAAAGGACATCATCTTCGGCGTTCGCCACGCCACTTGTCGCGATCAGGCCAATTAAAATATACTTTATCATAGAATATATCCTACTTGCAGACTTGCCACTGTATTGTCGAGACTGACAGGGCCATTGTATCTTTGTGCTTCGTATGTTTGGTAACGTAGTTCTAAACGTGTAGAAAAATGTTGGCTCCACCAAAGCCCCACACCAAGACCCGCTGTCCACGTATTGGTTTTGCCTTTTTTGAGATCCATGTTTCCATAACCAGCAGTAAGATAAACATCAAAATGAGTAATTCCCATATTGAGAGTATTCAGCTTCCCGTAGATTGGATAAAAGTTAACAAAGCCCATAGTCAGAGAGTCTGGATAGTCGATGTCTGGAACAAACGCTGGCACTGTCGAATTTTGACCAGCCAGAAGACTCTCGCCCTCACTCGTCAGTGTGTTTGTAAAACTGCTGTATCGTGCCCCCACGCTAATCCAAGGAACCACATGGTAATTAAGAGTCAGACCGTAAGAGGACGTATTGATATACGCGTCTCCTCCAGCTACCACTGCCAACTCGGGAGCAATCTCCAAACGATTGCGACGTTTCACAATGCGCTCTTGGACCACAGTGACGTTGAGATCCGGGTGTAAAGATTTTGCCGCATCAAAAAGATCTTTGTTCTCCCCGAGTCCATCGAAGTCTTTTAAGACATCTTCGGAGTGAGCGACCGACATACCCGCCAACATTAGAATCATTATAAAAATTTTCATAAAAGCCCCTCTTAAAAACTTAAATTATTGCGGTCCAAATTTTACAACAGTACTTTCAATATTAATCACACCTACAAAGGTTCCAGTAATTTCTGTGGTATCTTCATTTTTGTTGATACTTTTATTTACGTACCCAATCTCAAAAAATTGTGTCGTTCCATCTTCAATGTCATTGGGAACAGACCATTGAATTTGACAAACGGTTGCCGTTGACTTGTCTTTGACTTTTAGGTCAGGAATTTTATTACAACTGCAAGTTGCTTTCCCTGGTAAACGTGCACAATCTGTTTTTAATTCAGCAGTAATGTTGTTTTCACTTTTCGGGTCATAAACTGTAAACGAAAGCACATTGTCTTTGCCCGCTTTAAAATTTACAGGACCATTCCAAGTGATCGCCGGCTGAGTCACAGATGTCAGAACGCGGAGAAAAGAATCTTGGAGAGGCGAACGAATGCCACTGGATGAAATGACCGCTGTACTGAAATACCCGCTTGTATAACCAGGTGTGAGTTCTGCACCATTTAAATTTATTATAGCTGTTATTTTCCATAATCCTGCAGCTTCATCAACAAGCTCCACCTTGTCCTGTTTTATGAACTGAGCCAAACTCAAACCATTACCAATGTAACGGGGTTGAAACATAAGCGTCGGGCGAAAGCCATCGCGATTTTGCGATTCTTTATCTTCCACATCCACTGTTAAAGTAACAGGAGCACCGTTCTCAATGATTGATCCGCCAGCACCCGTCACTTTAAGAATTTTTGGAACACGCACATCTTTGCGATAGATGAAAACAGGAATTGAACGACGATAGGAATAGACATTGCCCTGGAAATTTGTCGAAATCATCACGTCAAGATTCATAACTGTTTGCTCATTCACTCCTAAAGTGAGATGCGGTTCCCATTTCATTTTTGCTGTAGCGGCGACATCCGCAGCCTTGTCACCCTGTACGTAATCGACGGTGGCGTTTTCAAAGTCAGCAATATTTAAAATCTCCAGATTGAACAGAGAGTTTTCAAAAAAGGAGCGACCGCTGATGGTGATTTCTTGCGAAACTCCATCGACAAAAACAAAATATCCAGACTCAGAATCTATCTGTAAAATATTTTCGGCAAGAGGCTTTTCTGGCTCTTTTACCGGTCCTGGCTTTTGCGCGTTTTTGACCTCATCCGACTTCTTAGCAAGAGGATCAGGCTCACCCTTGAACGGATTTGAATCACAACCAATCAATGAGGCGGCGGTCATCATAACTAGCACCACAGAAATTACACTCTTCTTCATTTGGATCCCCTTTAAATGTAGGCACTCAATCTTTTTCATTTTTAACCGTTCCCTGTACGCTTAAACGAAAACGGATACGATACTTTTACATCCACGCCATTGTCTGGGAGTGGGAATTTCCAGCTGCGCAAGCGCAGTAAAATACAATCTTCAATTTGTTTTGAATTCAATGTGGTATTTTCCACATCCGCCACTTTTACTTGGCCATTGCCACCAATGACAAACTTCACACCCACGCGACCAGCGATAGATGGATCCATTTGTAGACCTTGCTCGTAACAAAAACGAATTTGACCCATGTTTCGACGAATCACTTCGGAAACCATATCGAGATCTAAGCCGCCATCGATCAAAGCCTCTTTACCAAGAGGGATCGGCATATTCCCAGCGGAACCAACCATGCTTAGCTTTCCGTAACCAGCTTGTCCGCCACCTTTACCTTTAGTGCCATAACCGCCGCCGCCATTCATGTTCGCGCCAGCGCCGAGTGGTGCTGCGACTAAGCCTTTACCATAAATCGACGTCTGCACTCCGCCACTCCCAGCAGTGCCACCCAATCCAGGTCCTGCCGTTGTGTTGACTGCATTGAGATTCAATCCACCTTTTTGATTGCTTTGATTCATACTACCCAAAACAGCTAAGGCACCAAGGCGTTTGATGCCGTTAAACTTTTTAGGAGTGTCAGTTTTCACCGTCGCTTGATCTTTGCGTACCATTTGTGGCTTTTGCACTTCTTTAGGTGGGAGCTTCTTAACAATTTGCACAACTTGCTGCTGGAGCTCCTCTTTGAGTGCTTCCGATGGAGACAACATTTTTAAAACACCCATAAATACGCCATTTAATAGAAAAACTGCTAAAGCAATAATATAGATCAGCTTGTTGTCATCTTTTTCTGTTTGCGGCGCATGAACAACTTGCTCTACGCGGTCCAAAAGGGTGATGACATTGTCTTTATCAACCACCAACGGTTTATTTTTAACAAGTTGTGGGTCAACGACCGCAAGTTTACGATAATATATTTTATTAGCATCGAGTTTTTTAAGATCGGAATGAAGCTCTACACGGCGGTTATCTTCACGACAGATAACATGTGCTAACTGTCCATCCCAGTGGAACACTCGCGATACTTTGTTATTACTTTGTAAAACAAGTTTTTTCACCGAACTCTCCCCTAGTATCGAGCCGCAGATTGTTGAATACGATCTTTAAAATCTTTGCGAACTTCGAGTAAACCATCGAGCACTTTATCTTGTTCAACAGTTGTGACTGCTTCGTCCGTAAAGTGGTATTTACCTTGAACTAAAATTTCATCAAAACTCATATCCGTGGATTTTTTAGCTGCCGACGTAGGCGCTTCTGGACTTTGTTCTTTGTTGGCTTCTGGAGCCGCAAAGCTCATCATCCCCGAAATTATTAAGCTCAAAATTAACATCATTCCCCCTAGTTAACCTTTTTCGTCGCAGGCTGCTCGCCTTGCAATGTTTCTAAACGCCCCTGTAAGTAAGACACCATTGAACTACGTCCCAATTGTTTTTCGTAATTCAAAAGTTGTTCTACACGTTCTTTATCAAAAGGAGATTCACGCACGGACTGACGAAGCTTTTCTGCTTCGGCAATGGCTGGCGCCCCCGGTTCAGCTTTCACCACTTGTGTCTCCACCAACAAACCTTGGAGATCGGCAGGAACAACGGCTTTAACCATTTGCATCTCTTTAACAAAAACGGTGCGCACCGGCTCCACTTGCCCTTGCACTGTGGCGCTGAACTTGGCAAATGCATCTTTGTTTTTATAGATCTCAGCTAATTTAGCGCGAATATCGTTAGACTTTGTTTGGTGAGGTGCTGCTTGCTCTGTAAGAAGACCTAAATACTGCTGCTCTTCTTCCGGCGAAAGTCCGGCAGGCACAGGCAACGAGAGAACTTCGTTGTAAAAACGCTGATGCTCTTCTGCTAGTAAATTTAGCAATACAATTTGCGACGCCCATTCTTGTTGGTCTACCGCTTTAGCAGCTAATTTCTCTGTTTGTTCGAGCAAAGCCACACGCGCCTTTAAACTTTGCGCCAGTTTTTTCTGATTCGCCGTATCCAGTTTCGATGCTGCGATTTTCTCTTTTTGAGCTGTGTATTGCGCGAGCAATTCTGTGCGCGCCGCTGCTTTTCCATAAGGCGTAATCACGTTCTGTGTGCCTGTCGTCGCTTGTGACAAAAGACTTGCTTTGCCTGTTTTAGCATAAATTTCGTAAATCGCTTCAGTGTAGAACTCTGGTTTTTGAGCCAAAATGGACTTATACGCCGTAAATTCTTTTTCTGGCTGCGCAGATTTTTTAACAATTTGTGCAACCACAGCTGTGGTTTTTTCTGTATCTTTGGATTCTTTCACAAATTGACGATAATAAGATGTCGCATCTTTTTGCGATAATTCGGCCAATAACGCCATTTTTAAATAACGGCTTGCAGGATCTACGCTTTTATCGACAATTTTTTCAGTCGCTGCCAATGCCGTTGCAAAATCAAATTGCAACTCTGCCAACCACGCTTTGCGAGAGAGGGCAAACTGTGTGTCTTCCGCCGAAAGACCCGGCTGACGAAGAAGTTGATCCGCGGCATCGCGTGCTTCAGGCAACTTGCGCAATTTTTCCGCGAGAATCAGTTTGTTTTTAAGATAAGACGTTTTCTCATCTTGGCTTGCACCTGTGGAATCAAAACGGACCAATACTATCCATGCTTGATCCAAATTTTGTGCTGAAGCCAACTGTGAAGACTGGGTCAGGACAGATTTACGTGCCACGCCAAGGAAACTATCCGCCTGTTGCGGAAGAGCCGCTGACAATTCTTTAGACCATGACTCTAAACGTGTATCGTCTTTCAGAAGTACTAAAGAATCCAATGACAAATCCGCCGCTTTTGAACGTAAATCCATGGGCGCTTTTTTGTCTAAAGCGATAGCTTTCATTTGTTCAGCAGCTACAGCATAATTCGCTGCTTCGTACTGGATTTGGGCCCGTTGATAGCGAACATCCACTTCTTTTTTGCGATCCACACTGAGGTCTAAATAGGCCTGTGTTGTTTGATCGATCCCTTTTGCGTCTTTTAACAATTCAGCATTTTCAATAGCTGCAAGTAAGGAAACTTCCAGCCATTCTTTTTTCGTTTTATCAGCCGTTCCCGCTTTTATTTCTTGAGATAATGTTTGCGCGACTAATAAATGCTCTTTCATCGCCAGTTCGTAATCTTTTAATTGAGCAGCGACTTGGGCTTGCCACAAACGCATATCCACTTCTTGTGGGAAAACCGCCAAGTATTTTTGATAAGCAGCCAGCAATTCTTGTGATGGCGCCTTTTTTTCAATTTGATTCCAATCGAGCACAAATTGACGAAGTCGTGTTTTTAATTGTTTACAAGTATCGTCGGAACAAGCGCCAAGACTGCCCCAGATAGCCAACGAGGTTTCAAAGTCTTTAATTGCCGCTTCTCGGTTTTGATGTTGCGCTTGCAATTGTGCTAAATGGACGTGCCCTTCCATTCTCGCTTTAGGCTCAGTTTGACGATCAATGGAGTAGCGCCAAGCTGCTATGGCTGGTGCCACTTGTCCCAAACGCTCATACTCTGATGCTAAATAGGATAAATGTGCTAATTTCGCATTGTCAGGGCTCAACTTGTACAATGTGTCCAATTCCGCCTTATCAAACGGGAGACGTGCTAAAAATGTCGCCAAATCGCGCGAAACTTCTTCTTGAAACTGTTTATCCACGCTGACGATACCCGATTGACTGCGCGAAAGAAGTTCTGGCGACTCTAAAACCTTTTTCAGCTCATTGACCGAAGGTTGAATTTGTCCAAGGTTAAAGTAACACCAACCGGCTCTGTACATTGCGAGGCCTTTTTGGTTGGGATGACTTTCTGCCACTTTTTTATAAAATGCCAAAGCTTGGCTGTAGTTTCTTTTCTTAAAATAGATCTCAGCCAAAGAAAGTTGGGCCTCCGATACTACTTTTTCATTTTTTTCTTTAAGTAAGGCTTCGTACATTGCCAAGGCTTTGGCTTCGTTACCCGTTAGCTCATACAGGTGGCCAATCTGGGTGTTGACTCGCGCTTTTTGCTCGCCGTCGAGAGCCGAAAGACTCTCATTGTAGTAACGAATCGCTTTTTCGCGATCTTTCGTGCCAGCATTACAAACTGTGCAACCTTCATTTAATTCTTTCATCGACAAACGACGTCCGCGCTCCGCGTGAAGATCGGCCAATCGCAAAACAATAGAAGTGCGCGAGCCATCCCCAGGAGCCATATTGAGGCTAACTTGGGTGAGTTTCTCTATCAACTTATCTTGAGTGGCAGCATCAATGTCCTGAGCGAACCCAGAGCTGACAGTGACTAAACCAATAAATAAAATAAAAAAATGCATCATTGAACGCCCTTGCTTCAAGTCTTTACTTCATTAATACGGCAAATTTTATATCGCTAAAGCCCGCATTTCCTGTTGCTACAATAATTGAATTCATCTGTGTGAACTGTACGCGGCGATCCGCCTGAATCGTCACAATCCCAGGAAACTCTTCGTTGGGATGAGTTTCTTTGTATTGTTCACGCAGTGCCATAAGTCCCGCTACAATATCCGCCTCTTTGATTTCTTTGTCTTCGAGGAAGATTTTATCATTATCAATTTTAATTACCGGATTTCTTTCGATCATATCCCCAAGAGCGGCCTTAGGGAGCTCCATGTTTTTTCCCATGGTTAATAGCTCACCACTGGAAGAGAAACTCATTAACAAAAAGATCACAAGGATCGAAAACGCATCAATCAACGCCGTCAAAAGAAGATCTGAAAAGATATTCCGTTTTTGACGGGCGTGTTTTGGATTTAAAATCGAAGCTCCCGCCATAGTATTAAAAATGGTCGGTTTTACCGTGGTCGTAGTCATCATAGAGGAGATACTCCTAGGTCGATGAGACCTTGTTTTTTGAATTGATCCATAAGTGCGATCATATCTTCATAGACAGACTGGGCTTGGGGCTGAATGAGGACTGTACGTAAATCAGGCTCAAAGGCTTTAAGTTCGGTTAACACAGCTTCCAAATCTTGGAAGTTGGCTTTTCCGTCAGCGCCACTCTTTACGACGAATTTGCGCAATTTCGCAGGTACTTTTTCAGTATCTTGAATGTTCATGGCAAGTTCGCCAGTCGCACCCATATTCACCCATAACGTAGGTTTTTTGGGTGTATCGCTGGCCGCTTGGCCACCGACCGCTTGTTTGACATCCAACGTTCCCACCTGAACCCACACTGCCGTTAACAGCAGAAAGCAGATACAAGAAGAAAGAAGATCGATAAAAGGAATGAGGTTGATCTCAAAATCGAGATGTTTTTTCCCGTGTCTCATATAAAAGCCCCCTTAAAAGTAAACCCCGAAAAATCAAAAAGTGAATCTTACTGATTCACTTCATTATTCTTGTAGCGCAAACCTTTAACGGCCATTGGATCATAAGCATAGCTCAAGAGATTGAATGCTTTGAGTGCACCTTGAGTGAGCTCTTCCATCAACACGTTTGTGCGGTTCACAAGAACAGCATAAGCAACAAGAGCTGGGATCGCCGTAATAAGACCGTACGCAGTGGCATTCATCGCTTCCGAAATACCGGCTGATAAAAGAGCCGCTTTTTCTGAAGGGTTTGCATAAGAAACCGCCGCAAAGGACTTGATCATCCCCGTGATCGTTCCCAAGAGACCTGTCAACGTAGCAACGTTACCAAGCATAGATAAAAAGGAAGTGCGCTTATCGAGAGCCGCGTTTTCAGCGATGAGAACCTCATCCATACGACCTTGGATCTCTTCTTTGCCACCGAGATTTTTTGCAGCTTCGGCACCAGCCATAATAGCCGTAGCGAGCGTGTTTTCTTTCATGGCTTGTGTTTTTGTAATCACTTGATCCAAATCACCGCGACGAATGGTGTCTTCGATTTGTGTTACAAACGCCATATTGTTGGTTTTTCTCTTAACGAATAAAAAGTAGACTCTTTCAATAACGATCGCGATTGAGACCAACTGAATGATCATAATCGGATACATAAAAAACCCACCCTCGTGGAACGCCATTGCAATTTTTGCTAACATGATTAACCCCTCTCCAAAAAAATAAATTCCTGACGGGATACAAACACAAAGCGTAAAAACAGAAAACTCTTTTTCTTAAAGTTGAAGAAAGAACAAGATATTTATTTGTTGCGGCGAAAAATATTACAAATTGTGAAATACAAAATCTCCAATTTGCCTATTATTTAAATTCCAAATTGGTACTTTCTGAGTAAATTCAGCAACTTTCTTAAAATGACTTACAGAGGGTTTTTAGATTTTTTTTGAATTTAATTATCAGTCTACTGTTTTTTTTTGACAAAAATTGCCTTCAAAATGCGTTTTCTCTATCTTTAAATCTCGCTCTTTAGCTGTTTTTTTACTTAAATCTTACAAAGAAAATCTTAAATTTTGTAATCTTACATTGAAAAATATGACTTTTAGCTGAGATCCCTCGCTGCGCTCAGGAATCTTACATGCATCTAACGCGGCATAAGTAAGATTCCTGAGCGCAGCGAGGGATCTCTCCTACCCAAAGCAGCATAAGTGAAAGCCTATGCTCTTGTTCCATAAACTTGAGAAAAAAGTTCATCGTTTTTTTTAATTTGAGCTTAATGGAATGAAAGCCTTCACTGCATTCAGCAAAGTTGGTGGGCTCAAATTCAGGAAGCTGTTTTTATTAGTATTCGTCGTCGACGCGCTCTGTGTCAGTGGCGCTGATGCCGCGGACTTCTTCCATAAAATTCTCGTCTTCGAAATCATCCACGTTGGTGCTAGCTTCGTCGATATCAAGCTCTTGGATGGCGCTTAAGAAATCGGGTTCTGAACCTAAATCTTTGCGAATGAGCTCTAAAAACTTAAGTGGATATCGAGACGTCAATTCTTCGATATACTGCTCAAGTTTACCTTCGCTGAGAATCTTTTTGCGGTTTTGGATTTTCTTCCAAAAAAACAGATAATGGTAACGGCAATAGTTTTCCACGACAGAAGGTTGATCACAATCTTTGACTCGGCAAAGAATACGCCCCTCGGCATCGGTCAAGACCACATCTTTGACTGTTTTGATTTCTACCTTGATGGTTGTTTCGATCTCTTCGACAACAACGTCTTTCACCTGAAGTGTTTTTGGGTTTTCTTTTTTGCCGGGTTTGCCTTTTAAAATCTTGGTCGGCTCTTTGCTGATCTCTTTTTCGACCTTTTTGCTCGCCTCTTTTTTAGCCGGAGCTTTTTCGACTTTTTTCTTCACCACAGACTTCAACGCGTCGACCGCTTTTTTAGCAATTTTTCCCACGACTTTTTTTGCCTTAACGGCAGGCGTTTTGGCGACGGCCTTTTTTGCAACTTTTGCAGGCGCTTTCGCTTTGGCGGCGGGTTTTGCTTTTTTAATGACAGTTTTAGCTACTTTGGCGGCTTTTTTTACTTTTTTAGGCATGGAAACTAGCATTGATTCATCTCTCTCGGAGAGTCAATAGGACGCGGCAAATATAATACTGCGCATCGGCCCATTTACCGACCCCTTTACATCCCACAAAAATCTGTGTTCAATCGCGGCCATATATACCTGGGAGGATCTCTATGAATAAAGTCTACATCGTAGCCGCAAATCGTACACCAATCGGAAGTTTTCAAGGTGCTTTTAGCACCGTACCCGCCCCGCGCTTGGGAAGTATTGCTATGAAAAAGGCACTGGAAAGCTCGGGTTTAAAACCCGAGGACATTCAAGAGGTGGTGTTTGGCGAAGTCCTCACCGCCGGTGTCGGCCAAGCCCCTGCCCGTCAAGCCGCTTTGGGCGCTGGCCTCCCCACCACTGTCCCTTGCACCACTATTAATAAGGTCTGTGGATCGGGCCTCAAGGCCGTCATGCTCGCCGCTGATTCCATAGCTCTTGGCCAAAATCAGATCGCCATGGCTGGGGGACAAGAAAATATGACTCTGGCTCCGCATCTTTTGGAAAACTCGCGCACCGGCTACCGAATGGGAACCATTAGCGCCACCGACTCGATGATTAAAGATGGCCTTTGGGATCCTTATAATAACTTTCATATGGGCGAAGCCGCTGAACTTTGCGTGCGCGAATATCGTTTTACGCGCGAGGAACAAGATCAGTTTGCTAAAGAAAGTTATGAAGGCGCAATCCAGGCGCAAAAAAATGGGTGGTTTAATAAAGAAATCGCCACAGTGGAAATCCCGGCCAAAGATAAAACCACCACTGTGACTCAGGATGAAGAACCCGGTAAAGTTAAATTTGATAAAATTCCAACTTTGCGACCAGCGTTTTTAAAAGACGGAACGATTACTGCGGCCAACGCCTCTAAAATCAACGATGGTGCTGCCGCTGTGATCGTGGCGAGTGAAAAAGCGGTGCAAGAGAAAAATCTAAAACCCTTAGCACGCATCATCACTCATGCCACTTTTGCCCACGAGCCCAAGTGGTTTACCACCGCTCCGGTGACAGCTATCAAGAAGGCTTTAGAAAATGCCAAAATGACTGTAGATCAAATTGATCTTTTTGAAATCAACGAAGCGTTTGCTGTCGTCACGATGGCGGCCATGAAGAGCCTGAATATTCCGCGCAATAAAGTAAATGTTCACGGCGGGGCTATTGCTCTGGGGCACCCGATTGGTGGCAGCGGCGCACGTTTGCTCACGACGCTTGTTCATGCTCTTCATACACAAAATAAAAAATACGGCCTGGTTACTCTCTGTATTGGTGGCGGTGAAGCCGTCGCCATGATTGTAGAAAGAGTATCGGAGAAAGTATGATCAACAAAGTGGTTGCTGATTGCGACACTCCTCTGCGTGGAGTGTCCGACAACATGACTCTGCTTGTGGGCGGATTTGGTCTTTGTGGGATTCCCGAAAATCTGATCGCCGCTCTTAAACGCACCGGTAAAAAAAACCTCACCTGTGTTTCTAATAATGCCGGAGTGGATGGTTTTGGTCTCGGACAACTTTTAGAGTCTCGGCAGATTAAAAAAATGATTTCCAGTTACGTCGGTGAAAATAAAGAATTTGAGAGACAATTCCTGAGCGGCGAGCTGGAAGTGG
This sequence comes from Bdellovibrionales bacterium, assembly GCA_041736155.1. GTDB lineage: Bacteria > Bdellovibrionota > Bdellovibrionia > Bdellovibrionales > JAGQZY01 > JANPLN01. The sequence goes on along the minus strand of JBGSUL010000017.1, from coordinate 2,067 downwards.
AACTCACACCACAAGGGACTCTGGCTGAGCGATTGCGTGCTGGTGGTGCTGGCATCCCCGCCTTCTACACACCGACGGGTGTCGGGACTGTGGTGGCCGATGGCAAAGATGTGCGTGATTTTGATGGACGTAAATATGTTTTAGAAAAAGCCATTCACGGTGACTTTGCTTTAGTTAAAGCTTGGAAGGCCGACCCTTTTGGAAATTTAATTTATCGCAAAACCGCGCGCAATTTTAATCCGATGATGGCCACCGCGGGAAAAGTGACTATTGCCGAGGTGGAAGAGATAGTTCCCTACGGAACTTTTGATCCGGACCACGTTCACACTCCGGGAATTTATGTTCAGCACGTGGTTCTCGGCAAAAATTATGAAAAACGAATTGAGCAACGAACGACACGAACATCTTAACACCCGCCATCCTGAGCGAAGCGAAGGATCTCCGCCAGATCCTTCGCTAGCACTCAGGATGACGGTTAGGAGATACTATGCCCTACACACGAGAACAAATTGCACAGAGAATTGCTAAAGAAATCAAAGATGGTTTTGTCGTTAACTTAGGAATTGGTATCCCCACCCTTGTCGCTAACTATATTCCCGAAGGAACAAATGTTATGTTACAGAGTGAAAATGGCCTTTTAGGAATGGGACCCTTTCCTCTGGAAAAAGACATCGACGCGGATTTAATCAACGCCGGCAAACAAACCATCACCACTGTGCCTGGAGCGAGTTTTTTTTCGTCCGCGGATAGTTTTGCCATGATTCGCGGAGGTCACGTCAATCTCACTGTGTTGGGAGCCATGCAAGTGGATGTGGAGCGTTCCATCGCCAATTGGATGGTGCCTGGAAAAATGGTCAAGGGCATGGGCGGCGCCATGGATTTAGTGGCGGGCGCCCAACGTGTGGTGGTGGCCATGCAACATGTGGATCGCTCCGGAGATAAAAAACTTTTGCAAAAGTGCACACTGCCTATCACCGGCGTGAATTGCATTGATCTGGTGGTTACAGATTATGGTGTTTTTGAAATTAAAAACGGAAAATTTATTCTTATCGAAAAAGCCGACGATGTGAGCGTGGAGCAAATTATTCAAGACACTGGAGCACCGGTGGAAGTCCGAGTTTAAAATGGCAAGATTAGTTTGTATTTGTAGAGCGAGAGATTTCGACCCAGCGCTTGGTCCCCGCAATCGTTGTACACAATAAAGTCATCGTAGATCCCACTTGTGTGGCGGCAGATACCGACAAGCTTGTACTCCCTGAAAGAATCATAGAGTCTGCGGTGGCTGTTCCTGCTGCCGTATCTGTAAATGTAAGTGTTCCAGCCGAATAAGCAGCTATGATCAATGTTATTTTTTGATTCTGTGCAATGGTTCCCGAGTTACACCCTGTGATTGTCGCTAGTGTGTTGGTTCCAGAGGTCTGAGTGATAAGGACGATTCCAGGACCACCGGCAGCCATGCTCGTAACTCCACCGCTCACACTCCAAGACTCTGTCCCTTCAATAAAGGAAGTGGCCTTAACTTGTCCAACAACCTCAAGCTCTTGGCTTGGTGATGTAGATCCAATTCCGACGAACCCTGTTGAGTCGATCGTCATGGCTGTTACTTTATTGTTTGTCGTCGTATTGGGTGTTGTCAAAAATTCAATACGAGTCCCTGTGGCTGTATCGGTGAAAGATTCATCTGCAAGAAAATCAATTGAAGCCTGCGTGGTCCCACCGTAACCAGTGGCTTTGTAGCCATAAGCCGCAAATCTTCCGATAACATCATCAGCAGCCACAGCACTAGGAGAGCCCGCGCTGTCCCTTGCTCTTCTAAAAATATTGGAGGCGCTGACCGTAGCAGTATTTCCTCTGGATTCATTGACCATGGCCGTCGAGCCACTTGCATAGATATGTAATTCTGCTATCGGAGATGTTGTCCCAATCCCTACGTTGCCCGTTAATGAATCCACATACATGATATTTGTCGCTGTTGTGCCATCATAAAAATTTAAGGCTAAATCATTTTGTTCTAAGGCTGTCGAATAAGCGTCTGATCTTGCATACCAATGCCAGCCTTTTGTTCCA
>JBGSUL010000112.1:0-30039 GCA_041736155.1 Bdellovibrionales bacterium | reverse complement strand
GATCGCTATTCCCGTCGAAAAGTGCTCTTTAACGATCAAACTCTTCTTTTTCTGTGTAAAACGTTTACGCTTTGTAGGCGTTACTTCCATAAAGACCCCCTGGGGTTGGGTGTCCAAATCAAATCGGGGTCACAAACATTTGGTAAGGCGTGTGGTCAATGCGTGGCCGAGGGAAAAAATGAGTTTCCTCATAAATAGTATATTATCTGATTTTCCAGTAATAGAAGCAACTCATCCACGAGTTGAGCGAGAGTTGCCGGATATCTTAGACGAGATAGGGCTTCCTAATAAAAAAAATCATGATTTAGATCTAAGATTAGATCCTGTGAAGATAGATAAACTACTTTTAGAATTTTCATTATGCTCAATTGATAATCGTCAGGCTCATGCGCAGAGATTAGCTTATATTTTCGAATTTGGATTAATGAATTCTAGTCAAAAAGAAAAATATGCAGAATACCTTTGGAGAGAGGTAGACGAGAATGGATTTCCTCTAGACATAGAATTTTTTAAAGCGGCATTTTTGGAATTACCAATACCAAATAGTATAGATGCGAAAAAGTTACTATACACTTACTTTACCGATAGTAAGTTTCCAATATTAGGCAATACGAAAAGCTATCCTATGTCCGGAGGTCGCTGCCAGATTTGTTCTGAATTTCTAAGAGCACGACAGCATTTAACGGATATTGCATGGGCGGCGCAAGATGCTCAGAAGCTTTTTAAGAAAATCGAATTATGGTGGGATACGGATAAAATAATTTTATCAGAAGCGACGCAGGTTGGTTTTGTCGACCGACAGGAAGATCTGATATTAAAATTCTATAGGGCCACTCAGGTTCTTTCGGCAGCGGTTGCTCCTTTTATGGTATCTCCGACCCACAACGAAGACATTCTTGCGCTACTATCCATGGTCAAAGAGATGCGTTTTTATCAAATTTCCACTGCGGAACTTGAGGCAGAAATTATTTTAAGAAAGTTGTCTTTGGCAGATTTGTTATTAAAGAACATTACCTTTGATATTCTATCTGAAAACTCTGAACGTGCCACTAAGGGTATAATCGCTGCCACTAAACTTTTAGAGGGGAAAGTCTTAAAGGACGAAAACCTTTTGCTTCAAATTATTGTAGATGTGATTAAATACAGAAAAGTGAGCGGCCTAGTTGCGGCTTTAAAAAATTTTGAGTGGCTACTTGAGAACCGACGAGATCTTTGCCAGCCTTTCATAGAGGAAATATTGTGGGGACTCGAGATCATTTTACGAGAAACCAAGATTGAAGCCAAGAATAATATGTCCATTGCGGACAAACTTCACGTCAGGGAAGCCTCTGCCGAATTAGCATATAAACTAGTCAAGGATATGAATATGAATGGTAATAAAATTCCCGCCACTCTTAGTGATTGGGAAAAAGTTTGTCAGTCTGATGTTGAGTTTTCTGAAATTAAAAATGTGTGGTCGGATATAAAGTAAAGAAGTCATCATATTTAGCCCGGCTGGAGCCTTTGTATATTTTGCAAAAAAATTACCTTCCTGCGGAATGGGGGCGAGTCGGTAGAGTCATTCCAGTTTCTTCGAGCAGTCTGAAGATTCTTAATCGATCCATTTTTTCCGTAGCGCTATTAAACTGAGTAGTTAAAAACGTATGAGTAGATGTCAACTCTGGAACTATTCCAGGCTTAAAATGTTTATTTCTAACCATTGATTTTAATAGTTGTTCCATTAATCGATATTTTTCTGTTAGTGGCATAAAAGTAGAATTCCAAATTTTCTCAATTGTTCCTGATGTATATATGGTTTCGAGGAGGGCTGAGTTTGATAGAATGTGGTCAGTTATCTCTATCTTTTTTCCAACAGAAACTAAATCATCCATTTGTTTTTGAAGTCTTTGGCGATCCTCATCTAGGCAAATAGTTTCGATAGAGTCCAAAAATATTTTTAGTATATTATTAGTCCCCATTCCAAAGTTGTCAGTGTAGCTAAGAGGGTTATCTGTTCCGCTAATAGATGTTTTTGCGGCATTCTCGAAGCCTTCCGGTAAATTGCTTGGCTCTTGCGGCTCTAGCAGTTTATATGCAGAGGAGTAACCCTTTACCAACGCAAATAATGTTTCAAAAGAAATATTTTTCTCAGTTTTAAAATAGCCTTCAATGCTAGAAATAATTTTCTTCAGATCATCATCTGAAGTGAAAAAATAATGTGTATTTCTTAGATCTAGTGCAAGTTTATCGGGCGGACTTAAATCTTCAGTCTTTGGAAAAAGCTCTTCTTTGGCTGAAATATTATCAAAATAGCCTTGGTGAACGAGATCGTCTATGGTTTGAAAGAATAGATATTTGACGCTATCCCCGTAATAACTAGAATAAAACACTGTTTGGTTGTCTGGCTTGGAATCTTTCTGTGTGTCGTCCTTTTGTCTCCTGTACTCCTTATACTGTATTGCCTCACCATCAAATTTATAAAATTTGGTGTCTACGGCATTTCCTTTTGATTCAAAATCAATCATCGCGACCAACAATATTACGGCGGATTCAGGAATTTTTTCATCCATGCCTAGGCGAAGTTCAAGATAACAATCAATAATAAATCGGACTGTCCTCAAATTATTTATATTAGCCTTCTCAATAGTTTTTTTAAGAAATTCTTTCTCGGAATTATCTAGCGATAATTTATGCTTGGCACATTTTGAATTTAAGAAAGTATCAAAGCGTTCTGTGAAATTAAACGAAAGCTGGAAAGTTCTAAGACTTAATTTTTCTTTTAGTCTCGAGAAGCTTTCTTTGTGCGCCGGCTTCATTTCTGCTTCGTTCATGACGATTAGGCACTTATAGTGTTTATGTTCTGATAAATAATTTATGAAGCCGAGGATTTCTTCTATATCAGCACTGGAAGGTAGGCGCTCTAAATCATCAAAGCAGATGACTCGTCTACTTCTTATCATCTCGAAGAGATCAATCTTAAAGCTAGATCCAGCAAATCTTTCTGCTATTGCTCCGACATTTTCTGGTATGTTGAGTTTTGAAAATAAATTTCTACCTTTTGCAATGAAACCAGTGTCGCCTTTTCCATCTGCGATTAGAGATGACAAAATTTTTGCTTTTAAATCTGAGACTGATTGGACACCAAATAGACTTATATATGCATAGCCATGATCTTTCTGTAGTAGGGGAAGAAGTGAATTTAACCAGAAATAAGTTTTCCCACAACCCCAAGGTCCATTTAGAAAAACAACTGTACCCTCTTGGACGGCATCATCTACTTTTAGCAGATGGTAGAGTGAGGTAATCATCTTAGTTTCCAGTTCCTGGGTTTTAGAACTCATATGACTCCTTATGTCCGTGGCCTTCAAATATGTTTATACCAGAATATAGCTATTTTTCTTGGGAAAGGTAGTTTCTGCCAAGCTCAGGGCAATTGAATTATGGGACTGTTTCGTTGGAGTTACCCACTGATAGTGCAAATTAAATAAGCATCGATTTTCGCTGGTTTGCCAAGCTGGCATTATAAATTGATGATTCAGCATGCGCAGCGCGCTGTCATATTTTTTGCAAGTGACTGATCGTAAGGGATTTCTAATAGTGAGGTATCATGAAAAAAGTAACTTCGTTGATTAAGCCAGGTAGCCAAATTGTTCATGCGGGAGACTCCCGTAAGTTATTAAAAATATTACCAGAAAATTCTATCGACGTAGTCGTTACAAGTCCTCCTTACTGGGGTCAAAGAACTTCTGAGGGGGTTGGTGTCGAGGAAGATCCTCGGATTTACGTCGAATCTATGACGGACATTTTCCGAGAATGTTTAAGGGTGCTTAAGCCCACTGGTGTGCTTTGGCTTAATGTGGGAGACGCATACAACACCCCAGTTAATTGGCGTGAGACAGATCATCGATACAGTAGTTTGGGAGCAGATGGAGACGGATTAGATCCCTCAAATTCGGCCTATACAAAAACTAGACAGAAGCGGAAAGCCTTCATAGATAAAAATGTACCATGGTTGAAATATGGCAACTTGCTGGCATTGCCATACCGTTTAGTAATCAATTTGGTCGATAGTGGTTTTTATTTTCGTGGAGAAGTAATTTGGCGAAAGCAAAATCCTTTACCTGAAGGACGTTGTCGGCGACCTCATCGAGTACATGAGCCAATTTATCTGTTCGCGAAACAAGAAGATCACCCATTTTGTATTGAGCCTTCGGTTAAAAGTGTCTGGGAGTTTGCAAACGAAGGTCGTAAGGAATCCCATGCGCATTTTTCAAAATTTCCTGAAGAATTACCTAAGCGCTGTATTCTTGCGAGTGGAGTGCCACTAAAACCGGAGTCTATCGTACTTGACCCGTTTGCCGGTTCGGGCACCACAGGTGTTGTTGCTAAGAAACTTGGATGCACTTTTGTTGGATTTGAAATTGATCCACGTCATGCGGATAGCGCCAATAAGAGAATCGGGGATGCCACCTTACAAAAATTACTCTTTGAAACAGACGATAGAATTTCTGGCTCCAAAGCTTATGATCGTGCTAGAAATAAAGAAACTACTCTTTGATCACGATTGCTCTTTTCAAGTGTGATGTAATGAATCTTACGAATGAATCTGGCTGCTGATCGCCCATGCCTAGAGTGTATATTTTTTTGCTGCTTGGGGTTTTCTCAGGGCTTGGTGGTGTTCTGAGGTTAAATGAAAATAGAGCATCAAACTGTCCATCTTCTTCAATGTACTGGCGTTTAATTCTAGATTTGTCTTTGTCGTCCGCCCAACTTCTTCCCCCAAGTTCTCCATAATTAACTCCGTTCCCATGTGGTGGAGGATAAGACTTAGAGTCGAGAGTCACAACGATAGATAGGAGTTTCTTTTTCATTAGAGCGAGGCTCGCAGGGACATCGTCTTGAATTCGTTCGGCCAAAGATGCCTTAATGTGAACACCTGCCACCATTGCCCAGTCGGAATTTATAAACTGTTCAATGACACAGTCAATTTTATCTTTTTTAATTTCACCACGAAATCCTAATTTAGATAGTAAGTCGTGAGCTTCTTTTCTTGGCAGAGGACGAATTCGTAAATCGAGTTTCTTAAAACGAGGATTATAAATATCAGCGAAGGCACGTTCTAGTGCAAAACCAGAGATTCGCTTCCATTGTTGGTCTGAAAGACCTAGATCTAGTACCCCTCGGTAAATAACATGTTGCCATACATCACTTGGATTCGCTTCTGGATTTTGTGTAACGGCAAATACAAAGGCTTGAGAAAAGGCATTGGAGATTTGCACTTCTGATTTTATGAGTTGCTTCAATTTTTTGCGAATATTTTTGATATCACTGTCAGTAATATTTTCGATTTCTATAAATACAGATTTAACCCCTGGTTTAAATCCAGATGGTTTAATTTCTACGGTAGCCATACGTTAATCTTCGAATAACGTTGTCTATATGTCGAGTCTAGCCTCGTGAAGCAGGGCTTCGGTGTAGGGGTTTAGCAGTCTTTAGGCTGGTATAATTGGGCTAATCAATCATCAGAGTAGAATGCAACTTTACTCCTAAAAAGTAGCATCCGAGTGGGCATCCCTCGGAGTCTATTCGCCTAAAGTGCTCGACATGGTCGCTTGGGCCTGTTGGGATTTTTTTCTTATGAAGTCTAACTTGCCCACGACAGCAGTAACAGCGAATTTTCTCGTGCCGGATAACCTCACTTGCTAAAACGCGCTTCCACGTCCATACCCGCTGCCCATTTTTCATAAACAATCGTTTCACTTCACACTCATAAATTTTCTCTTTTTTATTTTTCACATTTGCTCCGTTTTAAAGGTTCCAATTTCGTTATCTGAATTTTCGCGTACCCATCAAATATCGGCGTTTCCAAAAAATGCTGACCAAGTTGAAAGTCACCGTCGATCTGATCAGGCTCACCACTCATAGCAACAGCGAGCGAGTAGCCGTAGTGATTAGCCAGACACTTAAGCTTGTCGATAGTCTCCGAGGGATAAGCGCCTTGGAGCCAACCGTGTAGAACAGACGGCGCGCAACCCGCGATCTTCGCAGCTCGAAGTATCGAAACGTCGTTTCTTATCAAGAGTTCCTGTAGGAATTTTGATAGATGAGTTTTGTGTGTAACACGTTTTTTCCTCGGCATGAGCCCTCCGTTTTAACGATTCAATTTACCGTTACAGAGTCGGTATAATGAAAGGAACGTGCCAATTAGGATTGAGATGAGCTAAAAATAGCGAGAAGTCACAACATGGGGTTGTGGCTAAATTAACGGTTTTATTCGGGAACCGTTGGTGTCAATTAAAGTTGGAATTGGCGGAGAAAGGCGGATTCGAACCGCCGGTACCGGTTTCCCAGTACGGTTGTTTAGCAAACAACTGGTTTCAGCCACTCACCCATTTCTCCGTAGATGTTTTAAGCTAGCGACGACTTTGCCACAGCGGGCGGGTTGGATCAATAATTTTCCGGGAACAAACGGCGCTCAACGATCTCAATGACAGTGTGTAACATGGTCATATGGATCTCCTGAATGCGATCGCTGGTGGTGCCAGGCACGACAATGGCGAGGTCTGCTACGTCCTTCAGAGGTCCGCCACCCTTGCCGAGAAGGGCAATGGTGTAAACACCTAAGGTTTTTGCCTTTTCAAAGGCGACAATCAAATTTTTGGAATTACCACTCGTAGAAAGCCCAATCAACGCATCTCCCTTACGGGCCAAACCTTCCAATTGACGGGAAAAAATTTGCTCAAAACCGTAGTCATTGGTCACGCAGGTCACATGGCTGGCTTCACCCAAAGCGAGAGCACCCAGGGGGCGTCGGTCTTTTTGGTAACGACCAGTGAGTTCTTCCGCAAAATGCAAAGCGTCACAATGGCTACCACCGTTGCCGCAGATAAAGACAGTTCCCTGATTTTCATAGGTTTTTATTAAACTATCGCTAAATTTTTGCAGGAGCTGTGGGGTCGTTGGAGTATTGAGGAATTGAGTGAGCAATTTACTAGCTTCTTGAAGGCTATTTTGCCATACGAGGTTTGCGTCCATATCTATTTTATTACAGAAATTCCGACAATTTGCCAGAGATAGCTTGATTTTGAATTAAAACGAAATTACACCCAAGTCCTTGTCGATTTTTGTGCGGTTGTAGCTCAGCTGGATAGAGTACCAGACTACGAATCTGGTGGTCGCAGGTTCGACTCCTGCCGACCGCACCATTTATACAATACCGGATATCAGGTATTAATCCGACTCCACGCCCACCATTTTTCACAATCAGCAGCAGCATCCGTGACTTCTACCGGAGGATGAAATTCAATTTTTGCTTTGATGGAGCGAGTTTTTATCAGACGGAAAATATGTGTCGGAAAAAAATCATCGTCGATATAGGCCACAGTCCGCAGAGGATTGTAGGAAATACGAAACGGCTGAATCATCACATTGTTTTTTTGTGCGATTTCGAAAGCGCCGCGACGCCAGGATTTTTTTTCGTCGATGCAAGTTGTTCCAGAGGGAAATAACGCGATTCTTTGTTTACGTTGCAAACCCTCTTCTATGGCGAGACGAGCCGCTTTTCGGGAGTCGGTATTTTCTCTTTTTACGAGAATCGTTTGCGTCGCACGTGCCGCTTGGCCGAATATCGGCCAATAAGAAATTTCTTTTTTAGCCACAAATGAAATGGAAGGAACGGTGGCCATTAATAGTACGATATCCACATAACTAATATGGTTACCCACAAACAACAAAGGCTGTTGATGTGAAATCTGTCCGATAACATCTAGAGATATATCGAATTTTTTTAAAGTTTTGTGGGCCCAGTTGGTTTGAAGTTCTTCGACGGAGGAAGTCGGTAGGTAGCTTTTGGCAATACTGACGCTCGTAAGAGCCAGAAAGTCCATGGTCGATGTGATAGACATTCTCGCCTCCATTAAAGTGACACAGGAAAAGTATCGCAAACTTCTAAGACAGTATCACAACAAGATTGTGTTAGGTACGCTAACCAAAAAGAAACACAAAAAAAAGAAAGTTTCCCTTAGCATAAAAATAGGGGGTGCTCATGTTGAAATTAGTCACGCAGGTTAAAGAAACAACGCAGATCAAATGGAACCGTATTCACAAGTTTAAACCCAGTATTTCTCTACACATAGAGATGGGGCCTTACATCATTAAGACCGCCGATAGTGTAGACGATTTACTCAAAGCTTTTCGTTTAAGATATGAGGTCTTTCACCGTGAATTCCGCGAAATCATGCGCCCGGGTCTCGATGTCGACAAGTACGATCGCAGTTTTGACCATTTATTGATTTTTCATATGCCATCCAATCAGTTGGTGGGGACTTACCGTTTACGCTCCACGCCCTTGGTAACAAAATCCTACACGGCGCAAGAGTTCACCATGAAGGATTTGACAGGATACTCGGCTCCTTATCTTGAGCTAGGACGAGCTTGTATACACAAGGAACATCGCAAAGGCGCAGTGATGTCTTTGTTATTCCGTGGAATTGCCGAGTATATGAATCGCTCCGAGGCGCAAACATTGTTTGGTTGTTCGAGCGTGAAAATCACTGACCCTCGTTTGGCAGCGCTGCTCTATCAATATTTATTTGTCAAAGGGTTCACCTGCGAAACACAAGTTGTTCCAACCACTGAATACAAAATGCCAGGCATCGATATGTGGACGCGTTTTTACAAACAAAATTTAGATGAAAATAGTGAAGCGGAAGCCGAGGCGCTGTTGCCGTCGTTGGTAAAAATGTATTTAAAGATGGGCGCGAAGATTGCGTGCGAACCGGCCTTTGATGAAGAGTTTGCTTGTATTGATCTACTTACAATTTTGCAACGCGAACAGCTAGAGGCCTCGCTTGCGAAAAAATATAAGGTAAATCATATATAGCTGCTTATTTTTGAATGAAATTTTTTTCACGATTTTATTTAAAATAACTCAAATTTACAATCTTACATGGTTCGATCGTTAAGAATCGAACCAGAAGTTAAAATCTTTGCTCCCTTTCATATTCAAACTACCAATTGTGACGGTAACATTCAAAAGTCGACCCACAAATGACAGGGGTTCGTTAAGATGCGAAAACAATTTTGGGTTGTTGGGTTTTTATTTTTATCAATTTGGAATCAAAGGGCGCAGGCTTATATAGATCTCGGAGAGGCGCTGCGACTCAATCAAGTTGTTCTGATTAGTGATTACGACAATACATTGACGGGGCCCGCTTGGAAGACCATGTGGCAATTGCAAAAGGTGTCATCCTTGCAATCTTTTTTTCAATTGTCGGGCATGCAGAGTCAGCTTCCCGAAGGGCAAAGCTTTGAAACTCTTCCGCGAACCATTGCGATAAGCGAAAGTGAATTTTTAGATACCTTTTATAAACACCTCGCCGTGCAAGAAGCCAGTGGCAAGATGACTCCGCGAAGTGCGAAAGCATTTATTTTACCGACAATTCCTTTTATTTTCGAACGACAAGTACCACAATTATTTTTACCAGGACTTTATAAAATATCGGACGTGACGTGGGAACGATTTCGCGCTCAGCCGCTCGACAAATCTTATTTGATAGAAGACGATGCGATAGCGCAGCGGCTTGAGAAAGAAGGCTATGGTTCGCGCTTTGGACTTTCCTATCCGTTATTTCGTATGTTGCTCAGCTCAAGAAAATCTGTGGACAATGTCCATATACCAACGGCGCGTGGGCAAACAGAGGACGAGTTTCAGCAACTTTTTGCAAGTTGGCAAAAGCAAAGATTAATACGGTATCTTCAAGGAAATTTGAGTACAGCAGACAGAAGAATTACGGAAGACGGTCGCATCAATGTGTATCCGTTAGGGAATGGGGAAGGTTTACTTTACGGAGAAGGAATCACACAGCGCAAAGTGCAATTGGCACGCGACCAAATTATTCCACACTATTTACTACTCGGCCAACAAAAGCAGGTGAAGTATGTCGTGGTTATTGCCGAAAATGACCCTCTGACATTGCGAGCGTACGAACAGATGCTCAAAGAGATTTCGGGGATACCCCTTTACCAAAAACATCTAGAGTTTGTTCTTTTACATGCAGGTTCAGAGGCTGATCTCGCCTTGAGTGGATTGCCCGGGCGTTGGACAAGAGTGTCCAATCAACCGCTTACGAGTCTAACTCTTGCAGAGGAAACCCTTCTTTCTCAAGCTCCTCGCCGAGTCATTTTTAGTTCCCAGCGTCGCACGGGCGCCAAACGTTGCCGCGATATCTTCAGTGAGGTGATTCCATGAAACAGTTATTTATTTTTATTTTGGTAGGAATGTCTTTGTTTTCGCAAGCACACGGACTTATTTGTATGGATATTACAAATGATACAGTAGCAACCGAGACCCCTGAGAATCTTACCTTGCGTCGTGAGTTGGCGGCGGCTGGCGCCGACTTCTTTTCACGCTTCCTGCGTATCCCGAGTGTTAAAGAACTTTTAAAATATGCGGAGATGGATATCAAGGAAGCCAAGGTGACTAAAATCATTGGAGACAAAATACTTTTTTGGAATGAGGCGTTTGCGCAGAATCCACGAAAAATCGAAGATGCGAAGATGGTCCTTTTGGTAGCCTATCATGACTTTGTAAAACAATCTCGCACACCAGGTATTGCCCCACGATCAGCTACGGCTGAGGAACTCTATACGCAATTAATAGAAACTTATGCTTATCTGGAAAAAGCAAATAGCCGGGGTGATTTAAAATGGAAGCATCTCGAGCGAATTTTAGGCATGCGTCCGCGCCAGTCGGGCGAGGTGGAGTACCCTGTCCTCTTTAATGGTATGGACGATTTGCGTAGAGCAGCTCAAAACAACTTTCCCAATTCTTTTAAAGGCGTGCGCGATCCCAAGTATGGTTACGATTATAACCGCGAAACTCTCTCACAAATCGTAAACAAATATAATGGTTTTATCGCAATTTCCATTCTCGGAGGAATTTCCTGGGATGTGGGGAAGCTCGAATTTATTTCTTTGAAACTCATTGCCGAAAAAAGGAATCTTGTTATTCTCGTCAAAGAGATCAATGGCGAAACAGATTTTATTCCGCAAGAAATCCAAAAAGATCCGCGCGTACGCATTGTGACAAATACCATCGATTTTGGTGATGAATTGCGTTTGTGGGGTGGGCTGGTGGCCATGCCTACCAACGCGAATCCTCTACAAGGACTGCAGGATGGTCGCGTTGCGAGAACCATCGGTCAGACACAGATTGTTTTCTCCACACAGCGCGCGATGAAAACAAACGCCACGGAACTCAATCATATTATGAGTCATGATATTTGGTCGACGGGTACGCTGAATGACCCCGATTTTCCTTATTCCAACTATCGCTCTAGTCGAGTTACAACGTTGGCAAGTGCGCGACTGATCAATTCTGCCACAATTGTCGAAAAGTCTGCATCTACGGCGGGGCCCAACAACCGGGGAGCTCCAGGCCGTTGGCATATTCGTGCCGCCGATTTCGAAAAAGAAGTGAAAGACGATCGTTATGGAAATTGGCCCGCGGGTACTGTGGATACTTTTATGTTTTATCCAGCGGATGGTTCAGCACCGCGCCCCATACCTGCTGTGGCCGTCGTACCTGGTGATTATCATTCTGGTTTCGAAGATCCGCGTTTTATAAAAGCAGTCCAACAGCAAATTTTTGCGCCTTCGCGATTAGCGGGAGCCCCCATAGAGTATGTGCGCTATCACGACTTTTACGATATAGGAGCCGCAAGTCCTTATGATTCACCCACAACAAAAGCTGTTAAACAACTTTTAGGTGAAATGAATCTCCAATCGGAAATCAATCGTGGACGTGCTGATATCAATTTCCTTTTAGCAGCAGAACCACAACTCAATGTGATTATTTCAGAAGAAGATAATCATCACGTGTGGTTGACGAAAATGTTTAACGACTCGGCGGCACTCAATGATCCTACGAATGGGCCATTTTTATTAAGTCTGCGACAAATGCAAACGCGAGGAATAGGCCCCATCGAATTTTTAATGCGTCGCCAAGGCGAGTTCGATTTAGCCACACCTGATATTATGGTCCGAAATAATTTACTCAATCAAAATGTCTATGTGGATGATCCTGAACGAATTCGTGTTCTGCGGGCAGGTGAATCATTTTATGTGGGACCTGCAGACCGCGCGGTGAATATTGGACCACACGGACATAAAATTTCTGGAGGCGCGCGAGGTGGAGTTTCGCTCATACCCCATGCAAGTGCGACGAGCCGTGTGATTGTAGGACATACGCATATCCGAGGAATTTGGGGGAATGCTTATAATGTAGCTATGGCTGTGCGCAGACGTAGCCAAGCCTACGCTCTCGGTGGCCACAGTGCCCAGGGCAATGCTGTGGCTGTTGTTTATTTTAACGGGGCTATTCAACTTTTTTATTGGGATCCAATGACAGGAAGTTTGTATCCATCACCTTCGGAGCCACGTCTTCCTGGCCGTAGTTTTTTCACCAGTGACCCATTTGTCGTTAAAGATCCTAATGATCGCATGATGGACAGGGGCGAAGAGCCCGTCCCTGTGCTTAACAACTATGATTCAAGAGGGGTTCGCTAACCCCTCTTGGTTTTACTTCTGTGACAGAAGCGAACGCAACATCCACGCTGTTTTTTCATGGAGTTGAATACGCTGAGTGAGTAAATCCATAGACGCTTCATCGCCCGCTTCTTCCGACGCAGGAATCACGCTGCGAGCGGTACGCACCACAGCTTCGTGACCTTCGAGAAGTTGCTCGATCATGCCCATGGCGCCGGGAACTTTATCGCTTTCGGTGAGGGAAGTGAGTTGTGTGTATTGTTTGTAAGAGCCGGGAGCGTATTCCCCAAGAGCGCGAATGCGTTCAGCGATCAAATCGAGAGCGTTCCAGAGTTCTGTGTATTGACCCATAAACATCAAATGAAGTGTGTTGAACATGGGGCCTTCCACATTCCAGTGAAAGTTATGCGTCTTTAGATAAAGAATATAGCTATCAGCGAGAAGTTTTGAGAGACCGCCAGCCACTTTTTTGCGATTGGGTTCTGAAATACCGATATTGATTTCCATAGTGCCTCCTGTGAGAGTTGGTGCGTTATGCACTCTCTAGCTAAGCCGATCACAGGGGGCAGTCAAGCCTTGTGGGGAAATGAGTGTATTATTCCTGATCGAGATCCGATTTATCAGCCTCGTCAATCTGTTCTTCGAGGGGTTTTGCAGAATTATCTTTATGTTTGGAAGGAGCGGGGGCTGCAGGGGCTGCTTTGGGAGCAGATTTTGTAGGAGGCTTTAGGCGAACTCGATGGGATTTTTTATCAATATGCAAAGGAGCTTCCGACGTTGGCTTTTTAGCAGCGGGGGCCTGGGGTTGCTCAGCAAACGCCGATGTAGCAAGAAAAAAAACAGTAGTAAAAATCAAAGAAAATAAGTTTTTCATAAAAACCTCCAAGATTTACAGAATAGCCAAGTTCATAGATGGCGGCAAGTAGTCTTGAGGAGGTATAGACGTCCTCACCATTGCGGCTTGTTCTGAGCGAAAAAAGTTGTATAAACAAGACAAGCGTCGGGTGTGATAACCACACCCTAAGAAGACTAAACATGGCAAACTTAAAATCTGCAGCCTACATTCAACTACCAGAACGTTTTTATCAAAAACTTTCCGCCACTCAGTTGCCCAACGCGCAACTCTTGTTTTGGAATGCCTCGTTAGCAAAACAGTTGCAGCTGAATGAGCTGAGCGAGGAACAAAAACTTGGTGTGTTCTCGGGACAAACGATTCCTCCGGGAATAACGCCAGTGGCGCAAGCGTATGCGGGACATCAGTTTGGCAGTTTTACTGCGCAATTGGGTGATGGACGAGCACGTTTGCTAGGGGATGTGGAAAACCTTTCGGGCGAACTGCAAGAAGTTCATCTCAAGGGTTCGGGAGTAACGCCATTTTCAAGACGTGGAGATGGACTTGCTACATTGAGTTCTGTTTTGCGCGAACTCATGGTGAGTGAAGGAATGCATTCGCTGGGAATTCCCACATCACGAACATTGGCCGTGATAAAAACTGGCGAAATTGTCCAGCGCGAAAGCGAACTACCCGGCGGTGTGCTTGTGCGAGTCGCGGCCAGCCATGTGAGGATCGGGACATTTGAATATTTTGCGGCGAGAAGAGATGTGGAAGCCTTACGCACATTGGCCAATTTTGTGATCGTTAGACATTACCCACATTTGGTAAACCCTACGGATAAAAGTGCTACAGAAAAATATGTGCTGCTGTTTGAACAGATCATGCAAAAACAAATTAAATTGATCTGTCAGTGGATGCGGGTGGGATTTATTCACGGCGTGATGAACACCGACAACACCTTTGTATCGGGCGAAACTCTCGACTACGGACCCTGTGCTTTTATGGAAGCCTATGATCCCCTCATGGTCTTGAGCTCCATCGATCACGGTGGACGTTACGCCTACGCTCGTCAGCCACAAATTTTACACTGGAACTTGCAGAGTTTGGCGTATTGTTTGGCTTTGATCATCAACAACCCAGCTAACTCCAACGCCCAGGAAATTCAATTGCCGGAGTCTTTGGTAAATCGTCTTGAAAATTTCGATTCCCAATTTACGTTGCAGTGGCAAAAAGTGATGGGCGAAAAAATAGGATTGAGGATTTCTTCGCAAGAGGATTTAACTCTGCTTAATGGGTATTTTGACCTTTTGCAAAAACACAAAATGGATTTTACTTTGGGGTTTCGCCAACTAAATAACCAATTGGCAAAACCGGGCACGAACGAGAGCACAGTTTTGCAAAACAACAGCTTGTTCTTTGAGCACGTAGACGTTCAAGGGTGGTTAACTCAATGGAAACAAAGAATAACTCAACAAGATAAAACCAATCACGAACTGACTAAATCCATGGACGCAGCGAATCCACTTTTTATCCCACGCAATCATCTGGTGGAAAAAGCCATTGGTAAGGTTGTGGAAAGTGGCGACTTGTCATTGGTGGAGGAGCTGCTGGGCGTATGGCGAAATCCCTATGAGTTTCATTCGGGGAAACAGGCATGGAGTCTTCCAGCCACCGAGAACGAAAAGGTCACCGCCACATTTTGTGGGACCTAGCATACAGTCGATATCTTTTTTCGCTTTTTTAATTCAAAACGATCAGATACAACAGAACTTCATCGGGGGAGATGTATGAAATCTTTTTTTTCTCTATGTATTGTTCTTTTTGTGTCCACAGAGCTTTGGGCCGCGCCGTCAGCGTATCGGCCGCCGTTAATCAGCTGGCAGGTGATGGAGGCGGAGGCGCGTGTAAAGGCGGGTCGATATAATGGCCGAGCGGTGATCGATCAAGATCACGCAGTGACAGAAATAAAACTAGATAAAATCCCACAATGGAAAGATTACGCCGAAATCGAAAAAACATTTCGTCTTATCCGCGATCTCCGTTTTATCGAAGAAACTCCCGACAATTTACGTCGCTCCACATGGTTGTACCCAGATGATGGCTGCTATGCACGTGCAGCGCTGATGAGTAAAAATATTGAAGATCTTCATCAATTCGAAGCACCTTATAAAATTTTTGTTTTTGGCAATCTCACCGTTCATACAAAAAATGCCCTCAGCGGAAGTGTGTCGTGGTGGTTTCACGTAGCACCCATCGTCTCCGACGGAAAAGACGTTTATGTTTTAGACCCAGCGATCAATCCACAAAAGCCGCTCAAGCTGTATGCATGGCTACAAAAAATGGGTCAACCTTCAGATATGACAGTCAGCATTTGCGAGGGTGGCAGCTACGAGCCATATTCTGAGTGCAAAGGCGCCACCCCAGATTATTCCATGGCCTTGGATGAACAAAAAAACTTTCTCGATTCTGAACGCTATCGCCTTGAAGACCTCGGCCGCGACTCCACCAAAGAGCTCGGCGATTTCCCACCCTGGGTGAAGTAGGAGTTTTTTATGATTAGAGTTCTGGGCTCT
This sequence comes from Bdellovibrionales bacterium, assembly GCA_041736155.1. Classification (GTDB taxonomy): domain Bacteria; phylum Bdellovibrionota; class Bdellovibrionia; order Bdellovibrionales; family JAGQZY01; genus JANPLN01. The sequence continues at coordinate 14,106 of JBGSUL010000112.1, read as the reverse complement.
CTTTTTACGCTTTTCTGTATTTTTGGATGTACAAGCTCGCAAACAGCCTCTTATCGGTATACTCAAAAGCAGATTGAGCATGGAGATTTGGATTTTGAAAGCCGTCTCCGGGTGAATGAATATATCAATGCCTTTCCGCAGGAGGATCTCGCCAAACCCAAAAAAGGTGAGGACCTTGCGGTACAAATTGATTACTTCTCGGATTCACTTCCTAAAAGCAAGAGCACCACTCTCGCGCAGATCGCAATACGTACGCGGGTCGCAAATGTATCTGAAAGAGCAAAGAAGTTTGGCATTAGTTTGGTTTTAGACAACAGTGGATCGATGAAGGAAGACGATAAATTTCAGGATGCGTTGAATGCAACCCTGGCTATGGTTGCTGAACTCTCAGAAGGTACGGAGTTTGCTCTTATCGTATTCTCAAATGTAGCGAGAGTCGTTATCAAACCCACTATCATAACTCGGCAGTCCCGCGAAACGATCAAGGATACAATTCAACAACTCTCTACGGAGGGCGGTACAAATATTGAGGCGGGACTGGTGCTTGGATACAAGACGATGGCGAAGTTCTCAAAGGAAGCGCAATCTCGTTTACTATTGTTGACCGACGGACAATCCAATGTCGGAGTGACTGATCCGAAAGAACTCGCAAAAGAAGCCGATGTTCAGTATCTAGAAGGCGCACGAATTTCTACTGTGGGTCTTGGGTTTGACGTTGATGAGCAACTTTTGCGAACCATCGCTGAAAAAGGACGCGGAGCTTATTACTTTGCAGAAAATGCCGCCGCGCTAAAAACTTTTTTCCGAAAAGACATCGAAAGTCTCATGATTCCTATTGCCAAGGATGTGAGGTTGGCAGTGAAAGCTGGATCAGAGTCTATCATCAAAAAGGTTTATGGGTACGAGCCGCCGATATCAAATAACTCAATTTCCATAGATGTCGGTGAATTAAACAGTGATGATTGGCGTATCGTTATCGTAGAGATTGAGGGCAAAGCTAATTCGGTCACGGTTGAGGCGACAGCTTCCTATCGTCCCATCTCTGCAAAAACGACGATGACGAAAAAAGTCGCCAAAAAAATTGTGGTAGGTGGGCAAAAGAAGGCGAAGATAAATAAAGTTGTTGCAAGAAACGCCGTTATTTTCTCTAACGCGATGACGTTGATTGAAGTATCCAAATTGGATAAGGCTAGAAAATACAAAGAGGCAGAAGACATTGTCACGATCCAGCTTGCCAACCTTGAAGTCGTAAGGTCTTTAGACAAATCTTCAGAGTTAAAAAAAGAAGCGGATAACTTACTTCAGGTAAAACAAATTCTCCAAGCAAAGCAGGGCAAAGAAAAGGGAGAGAGTCTTCAACTGAGCACTCAGCCCTCTGATCTCAAGCCATTGGTGCAAACAGCTGCGAAGTTAGCTAAAATGTGTGTACCGGGACCGTGGGCGTTCATTATTGATCTTATTGAACTAGTTATGGAATAGAAAGAGTCGTCTTGAGTAGAGCGAAGGATCTCGTGTTAATCTTTTAATTTCTTAGGCAGTGTGATTGTAAACACACAACCTTTTCCAGGCAGGTTGCGGACGCCAATTGTACCCTTGTTAAGTTGAATGGCTTTCTGAGCGATGGTCAGGCCGAGGCCCTTTCGATCTTCGTGTTGTTGTTCAAAAGGTTTAAAAAGCTCAGAGGCACGATCGGGAAGTCCTCCGCATTCATCTTCGACTTCGATGACAACATTATCGCCGACCGAGCTTCCGCGCACTACAATTTCTCCACCGTAGGGTGTATACTTAAGTGCGTTCTGGATAAGATTGGAAACGGCGGAGTAAACAAGTTGGTGGTCGGCTTCGGCAACTAAAGCTGGATCCACATTGATTTCGAGAGTTTGTTGCTTTATTCTCGCCTCAATTTCCACCGTAATCATAAGTTGATTTATAATTTGAATCAAAGACACTGACTCTTTGCGCACGGAAGGGTCGACACGAAGCCTGACTTCTGTAAGGGAACGATCAATGAGTTCTTCAATGCGCTTAATGCCTCGGTCTAATACTTGTCCTGTGCTTCCGCCAAATCCGACAGTCCCATCTTTGATTAAGTCGATTGCCATTTTGATAACGCCGATGGCATTGCGGAGTTCGTGAGCAAGAAATCCAATATGCTCCGTCTCGCGACTGCTTTCTTGCGTATTTCTTATGGATTGATATTCCGTCACCGCGCCCGCGATCGCAACATCTAAACAAAGATTGAGATCGCGGAACTCGCGAGAGGTGATAATTATATTATTTTTAGTTGCGAGCTCGGTAATGGACTGGCACATGGCGCCGTACGCGTGCACGACGTGGGAAAGTGTGTAACCAAGACGAAGCAATTCCTTGCCGTGGAGGCCCGCTGATTTTGCAACAGCGGCATCGTCTGGGCGTCCTGCGGCCATGGCCATCGCGGGTTCGTCACTGTCTGCGGCGGCTTTTGCCAAAGCATCTTTGTCGAGCTCAGAAGTCTTTATATGCCCACGATTGAGTAACAAGACTCGCAGTAGTTGTTTATAAAAAATCGGTAAGCCTGTTTCAAGCTGCTCGGAGCTGGGGCGAACTCCAGCCAAAGAAAGAGTTTTTTCTTCGGTCATCGCCAAAATTTCTTTTTCGTTTTGTAAGAGGAATTCGTGAAGCATGGTCAACTCTTTCCGATTTGATCGCCTGCGCACGCAATCCTTTTTTCTGATAGTTAACCATAGCACACAAAGTGTGCTGAATGTGGAACGTGCGACAAATAATGGGTCGCGAATGGCACCACTCGCGCCATCTCGGGCTGATTGGATGTGGAGATTTAAATCTGTCAGGAAATTGATGCAATTATCTGGAGCTTGGTTGCAACGGTATGTATTTTTGCCACAACCATTTCGCCTCATCTGCTAAGGAGAGGTAACGCCGGCATTCCGACCAAAAATCACTGTACTCGGGAAAAATTTTTCTGAAATTTGTAGCGCGTCGGTGATCGTGTTGCACTATAAACATATAGAACACTTTTTTTCTGTCCTCTTCCAGTAGCTTTTTCCTTGGTGCCATAAAAATTTCGTACACTCTTTCAAAACTTAATATTTCTACAGAGTCAAAGCCGTCTTTACCGGAGACCGCACGGTTTTCCTCTAGAAATTGCCTTATTTCGTAAAAATATTTTTCAAACGCCATCGGAAGAATATTCACTGATAAATGTACGGGATCTTTTAAGTAGACAATACTCACCCAAATTGGCTTTTTTCTCTGTTCATTTCTCCACTTTGCATTTAACTCAAGGACAAGCCTCAAAAGCTCCTTGTAACTCGTTACTGAGAGAAGATTGAAAGTGCTCATGATTGTTACGTTTAAAAAAGGACATTCTTTTAAGAGATACTCTAAGTTTTTTAAGAAAAGTGAATAGTCGAGACCATTTCTGATGTATTCAGCTTTCTCGTCAACTGCCTCAATGCTGGTGTAAAGTTTAATTTCTTGAGGACGAGCAAGCTCATAGGTTTTCTTCAATTCACTTGCAAATTTTTGCACAATTCGGTGGGAAACTGCGAGGTTAGAGTTCACAGATAACTCTATTTCTGGAAGAGGATTCTCCTGCATTTCCTTTAATAGACGAAAGGTATTTTTTGAGAGCAGTGGCTCACCACCAGTTACCCTTAAAACTTTTAAAGTTTTCCGCAATTCTGGCCACCATTCCCAAAACGCAGAAATATAGGGATTTTCTTCTTCCTGTAGAATCGGATTCGTGGGTTGACCGGATTGGGTCATATAAGGACCAAATCGATCCAGTTCTTTTTTCCAACTTGAGGAAAAATTAGCCGAGCAATAAGAACATTTGAGATTGCACACATTGGAAAAGCTGATTTCGAGATAACTTGGCAAGTAAGTTTTTTTGAATGGATCATTTACAATTTCTTGAATGTACGGAAGCGACCAATCCTGGGAAGATTTGAGAATGCGGTCTGAAGGTATACTTTCTTTTTTAAGGTCCTCTACATTCCAGCAATAAACACACTCTTTGGGTCGTACCCCATCCACCATTTCTTTTCGACGGTCTAATTTAAATTGAGTATTGTGGAGAGCCGCTGGATTTTCCTTTAACTCACTCAATGGAGTAAGATGAGTTTGTGGGTGATGGCAAGAATGGTTGTGGCCGCTTTCTAAGTGAAGGGTCACCTGAGTCCATTTTGCGGCACATAATGTAGGACTGATGCTGTCCAAAATATTTTTTGTGGCCTTTATTTGATCGTAGCTACTCATTTCGTCAATCTAGTGGTTTTTTAAAAATAAGTAACCTGGAATTTTTCCGCTAGGGAGCTCTCAGGATTCTGATATCGGTATACTGTACTGAATTCTGAATACAGTTAACGGAATTCAGAATTTAGAAATTCGCATGAAAATGATTCAAGGTGGTAAATTGGCTCCCCACAACGAAAGTAACGCACTGCCCCTTTCAGCCCTAAAAACATCAATTATTTCAACAGTTCAGCACATACCACCTTACAAGAGTGAGTTTTTCCTCCGGCAGAAATACCTCGTAGAAATGCTGTCTACGAGACAAATTGCAGAGCAAGTTTTTTCAGCTAGATCAACGGTGGTAAAGCACTTGAGGTCCTACGGAATTCCAATGAGGCCCGAAGATGAGGCCCATGCATTAAACAATGGCCAGTGTGCCTTTGGTGAAAAGATCGTTGCAGGCAAGGTTGTTCCGCACAAAGGTGAATTGGAGATCTTGCGGCGTATGGAGGTACTTCGTCAGCACGGCCTTAGCTATTGGAAAATAGCCGCTGATTTGAATTCACGATGCGTTCTTACCAAAAATAGGAAGTCACGCTGGCACGCTACGACTGTAATGAAGATGCTGAGAAAATGCATGAAGTAATAATGATTGAAAAAAGATTGGCTCGAATGAGCACCATTGACTCTAATCCAATATTCAATGGCATCAGGAGGGTATAATAATAACGTAAAAAATGAAGTAGCCTTGGAAATCTGGAACGATTATGAAAGTTATAAAAGCGATAGAAAATGGCGTTTTAGAACACCACCTTAATATTTTCACGTTCTTCGGCGTTTTCAATAACCCAAGAGTAGGCCGAGGTAAAATTGAAAAAACGAGCTAAAAGCACGTTTGGAAAAACTTCGAGCGAAGTATTATAACTTAAAACGAGGTCGTTATAATTTTGCCTTGAAAAGGCGATTCTATTTTCAGTGTCAGCGAGTTCAGTCATCATTTTTGTCATTGTTTGATTTGCCTTTAAATCGGGATAAGATTCAGCAACGGCATTGAATGAACTCAAGCTTTGTGAAAGCGAATGCTCAGCTTGCCCAAGCTTAGCTATTAGCTTTTCGTCGAAAGGATTGTTTTTTAATGCAGACAAAGCTGATAAAGCACCGCTTCTCGCAGCTGTCACGGCTGTCAGAGTAGTTGATTCGTGTGCCATATATTTTTTTGCAGTTTCGACTAGATTGGGAATTAGGTCAAAGCGACGCTTTAGTTCGACATCAATATTTGCAAGGCCTGTGCTTACTGAATTTTTTTTTCCAACCATTGAATTATATATTATTCCTAGAAATAACAAGATCAAGCAAGTTGCTACTAATGTTAATGTCATATAATCTCCCTAAGCTATCTTTTTAGAAGTTTCATTTTGATCAATTTGTTCTAGAGCCGGAGGGTTTAAGTGTGGATGTTTAGTCTTATCGGCAACTTTTGGTTTACCTCTTTTCCCAAAATCATCCAATTTTTTTCCGGACTCAAGACCATAATAAGGCACCTCAGATAAATAATTAAATTGAGCAACCCATTTAGAAGGAAAGCTGCAAACAAGGTTATTATATTCTTCCACAACGGCGTTAAAGTGGCTTTTTGCATGAGAAATTTTATTTTCCAATGTGGTAATTTCTTGAGTTAGCAATAATACAGGTTCAGTTTTCAAGTCTGGGGTATTTTCTATACTTAGTTTAATTTTTGAAAGGTTTCGCATAATTTCATTTTCAATTTTGATTCTTTCAGACAATCTTTTTTCAGTCTTTAATTTTTCTCTGCATTCGGATAAACTTTGAAATGAGGACTTTTCGTTTTGCAGAAACTGTCCTAAAGTAGTGACAAGGTTGGGGATAAGGTCCCTTCTGTTTTTTAACTCAATATCTATATTTGCCCAACTGTTTATAGTTTTTGTTCTCAGAGCCACAAGCGAATTAAAAGTAAAATAATAATAAATTATGCTAAATGGGATAAATGCTAACACGCCAGATATAATATACAAAACAGAAGAATCTTCACGACCGCTAAAGACCGAGTAGTGATCGTTGAAAGATAAAATGCAAGATGAGAAACTTAGCCATAATGCAAATAGACCTGTAAACTTAGATAGGACCTCTTGCGTTTTAATCGATTGATTAAATTGCTTTCGGCCCATTGGAGTTACCATCAAGGGAATTTCGCCCTTTTGAATTAGTTGATCTTTTTTGTCGGAGACAACTCCAACTGCAGAGATTAAACCTGACGCCGGGAGGTAGCTTAAAATATGTTTGAACCATTGATCTTGGTAGAAATCATTAAATGGAAATTTAATGATTGCATTTTTTGGGTTAACAACCAACTCTCCACTGCCGTCTTTCAGTAAAAATTGGGAAGCATCATTTTCGGTGTGTCTCAGCTCCCAAGTTTCCACTCTACGTTCGTTTCCATTCGCGTCTTTTTTGTAATGGACTACTTTTTCAAACATCGAATACGAATATTGAATTGTCTCATAAAAAAAGAAAGGAGGCACAACAAGCTTTATGGGATCTATGATTCCAGTGACCCAAACATCGTCATGAACGTGTATATCGCTGATCTTTAAGTGGGGAGCTCTTTTAAAAAAAAAGTTCTGCCTAGAAAGATTTCTGTAGTACATTAAAGTACAAGATCCAATAAAAGCCAAGACCAGCGCAAAATAATCTAAGCCACTCATTTCCATCTATAATCCTTTTGCGAGAATTTATATTTATTCATCTTTTTCGGTCCGTTTGGATAAAACCTTTAGTTACTATTCTGAACTAAAAAACTTTTGTATTTTTAGATTCTTTCAATAAGTAAATCTTTTGTCGAACCCTTAGACATCATGGTCTGATGCGGGACTATTAGGTCGGGTGTCCGAATATTTTTTTTGTAATTTGTTTTCAAGCGGCTGTACCTAAAAGATGTTTTTTTTGCTGATCAAACTCATCTTGAGAAATAGCCCCAGACTTTAGTAACTCATGGAGCTTTCCAAGGTCGTTTATAACATTTGAGCTTTGATCGTTAGACTTGTTTGGAGCTGTTTTCTCAAAAGCTTTCGTAGAAATAACGTTGTTATTGGTATTCTGCAAAGCAAAGTTATCCATATTTTTATTAAGTCCAATTATCGATTTTAGTTTTGATTCATGCATAAGGAATAATGCACAAAATTGCAATCCCCACTGACCTAATCCAACCAGACCAAAAAGTAGGTTTTCTTCGAAAGCATTAGCAATCGTTCCGACAGAGAGTAGCCCAAGGCCCATAGATACAGTTAAAGTCCAAATTGCCCATGTTTTCTTCTCTCCGGCTTGGTATGCAAGTCCTGCCACAATGCCCATTACTACAGCTATGAAAAAAAACTCTGTTGCGCCGAATGAGACAGTGCCATACTTTTCTGCAAGAACTAAATTTGGTATACCGAATCCTAAAGAAACATAAATTAACGCTGCGGCTTTTTTGTAGTTATTTTCGATTTTCATTTTTTATCTCCTTTTTTTAAATTTCGTAATCGTGTTTTCAAATTCTAAAAAATTAAAAGTCGTATTTTAAACCGAATTGATGTATTCGCGACAGATCAAAACCCATACCTAATTCCTCCTGATAAAGTTGCAGCTATACGATCTTCAAAATTTTCTAAATTATAGGAACGAAACCCAAGCTTTCCAATTAAACTAAAACCAGAGGAATTATCAGAAAAAGAAATGCCGCCGCCATAAAACTTCTGTCCGTTTATTTTTTCGCTTCTGTTAATGTCTGTTTCTGATCCTTGTCCCTGAGAATCAAAACTGTATTGCTGGTATTTTATGTCAATGTTTGCAACTCCATACTCTCCATAGACAGCCATCCAATCCAAAATATTTACTGAAGTAAAGACACTCGTCTGAAAAAGGGTAGCAGCGGAGGCAATCTCATAGTTAGAGCTTGGTGTGCCCGTTACATCCTCTTCGTCACCAGAGAAAACACTAATGTTTGTGGCAATCCCAAGCGCAAAACGATCATGAGGAGACCAGGACAGAGACAATCCCCAGCCGATACTGAAGCCAGCTATGTTATAATGGTCTAATTGGCGTTGATCAAAAGGGAGTCCCTGGCCCATTAATTCAAGATCTATCAAAAGGTTAGCTCTTTCCTGAAGCAAAGGTTCATTCGCTTTGACCGCTTCCTCGGGCTTCTCTTTGCTAAGCCTAACAATCCCGAGTCTTGTGGTTTTATCTCCAACGCACTGGAACTTCTTGAATTGAGTGCTGTAACCCTCTTTAAACAGCCTTAGTTCAACTTCACCGTAACGAGGGTCACAAGGGTAGCGACCCTGGAAAGATTGATCAACCAGGGAGTTATTGAGGACTATCGTCGCATCTTTAGGCTCCAACTTTATTGAGAAAAATGCGGGTTTGTACGATAGTTGATATTCTTTTTGAATCGCTTCTTGTTGTCGGGGCACATCAAACTCGATTGCAAGCTTCTCAGTCTCCTTATGAACGAACATAACCTGATGCTTACTGCCGACGGCGAAAGCTTGGGGTGTTGTTGGCGTTTTACTAATTAGCTTCCCATCAAGCCAGATATCGGCATCCGTCGGCTGAGTTACAAACGAAACGCTTGTCGTAGCGGGCACAAGATTAACTTTTAAATCCAGTGTTTGGCCAGTATTGATGACTAGATTTTCTGTTTTTATCTCAAAATTGGGATGGTCTAGAGTAACTTTTAATGGTTCGCCAGCGGGGAGTTGGCAAATAATTTTTAAAGGGGTTTTCCCTAAAACCTCTCCCTCTTCTAACGTTACAACTGCCCCTAGCTTATTTGTGGTAAGTACTAATGTGGTGTCTCTTTCTGGAGGACATCCAGAAGCTCCTGACTCATTGAAAACAGTCTCTGTATTTGTATTTCTAAGTCTCTTTTTTTCGTTTTCTATTTCAATTCTTGAGTACCGAAAATCGATTTGAACTTCATATAAGCCGAGGCTATTCTTTTCCACCTTTTCTTTAATTCGTTCGAACCCTTTTAGATAGGTAGATTGTGAAAACTCTTCGGTGCGTGTTTCAGAGATGGATTGCTGCAAATCAATGAAGTTCGACTGTTGAACCCGAAAGCTTGAGCCATAGTTATCTTTAACGGCTTTAGATCTCGCGTCTTCCTCAGCTACCTTGGCCGCTTCAGCGCTTGATTTTGAAGACGAACCGCGACCAGTATAGTATTTATACTGGCTAGAATTTATATTAGTCTGTTCTTTTCCTTCGCATTGAGCAAAATTAGCGTAGGCAAAGAGAAAAATAGATAAGATGAACATTATTGAGCATCACTGCCTGGTTCTCTTTCGACAGCAGAAGTATTCTCCATAATACGGTTCCATTGTTGATCTACTTTTTTTGCGAACTCTTGGGAAATATTCTTCTTCCCCTGTTGTTTTCTAATGGCGGCCAATACTGCTTGTTTAAAATCCTTCTCGGGCATCTCCACCTTAACGTAGGCATCGATTTTACTCATTGCAGGGTCAGCGTCGATAGCAGAAACATATTTTTCCCAATATCTGCCAGGCGACGTCATTGAGGATGTGCTAAGAACATCTGTTGCGACCATTCCGACGAATCTCGCCTGATTACCGCCATCAAAGCCTTCCTCTGCATTTTGGAAAGCAATTTGGATTTTCTGCTCGATAGCTTGTGCTATATGAGACTTTGCGTTGAGTTCAGCTGAACGGAACGCTTGCTCGAGATTTTGTTCGCCTGATATTGTTTGCTTACCTAGAACAGTTACTTGTCCTTTGGAAATATAGAACGGCTGAGATTCTCTTACCCATTCCGGTCTTGAATTCAAGCCATCAATACGAGCGACAACTTTGATGGATTGATCGTGTCTTGGCACCGATGAGCAACCAATCAATAAGAACGATGCACATAAAATAATTTTCCCATTCATATTACAACTCCTTTGTAATTAAGCTATTTGGTGTTTTCTTTATACTAAAAATCATGTGTTATCAGATAAATAATTTGCTCCGCACTAAACTTACAAAATCGATTGGGCTCTTCATTTGATTCTGCCCGACGACTAGTTTCTCTAATTGCATCAAGAAGAAAATTTTCCCTCGTAAGAGCACTTTGGAGATTAATCTCGTCACTAGTGAGTGGTTTTTTGAGTTGAGAAAACACAAAATTTGAAATCCCAGAAGCTACTTCGGTAAGTACCTTAGAATTTCTGTTGCATCCTTTAATGACATATCCTGCTTGGATAACTAAATTGGCTAGGGCACTTCTAACATTTTTACTGCTTTCGCCAACCCTTACATTTCTAAAAGCTTTTTTTGAAGAAGAAAAAATAATTAGGCCATAATCACGTATAGTACTTGGTAACATTATTTCAGCATCTAAATTTTGACTATCTTTATATGTGCCAATCCAAACATCATTCTCGTTTTTGTTCCAAACAGCTTTTTGGTTTAGAATCGTAAGAAATTCTTTCGGTATGATAACCTTTTCTAACACACTAATCGTTGAGCTAATGTAAACGTTCACCTGTCCTATACGGTTTTCGACCATATCTCGAAATATATTAATCTGTGTTTCATTCGCACCTTCGCATAAGTAGCTTTCTGCTAATGGTGTCTTTACTCCTGGATCAACGAATTTAAAGCCAGGAGGGCATTTTTTTGAGTAAAGCTGTCCAATTTTTATTTCCGAACGATCAAGAGTATTAAAAGTATCTGAATATTTTTTTAAAGCAGATTCAACGTCGGTAGCCTTAGAGGATAAAGGTGCGAGCAAAAATATACATAAAGTTAATATTATATTTATCTCTTTAAAAATTATGTTTGTTAACATATTTGGTCCCTTGTTATTTTTTTTTCTGTAGTTTAGCTTCTTTTCTTTTCGTAACAGCTTTGCTGAATTCTTCAAACCAGTTTTTTACCTTTAGATCTCTTGCAAAAATTAAAACGAACCTAGAAGGTGCCATTCGTCCAAGCGGGGGGCTAAATATTTCTTCTGCTACTGTGGGTGGTTCATTCTCATAAAACTGTGATTCGAATTTTGTTTGTAAGAGTTTTTCAAGTCCACCTTTTTCACATTTAATAGGAACGATACTTTGTGGGTCATTAATAAATCGCCCGTATTTTTCGTAGTTTCCTGTATTTAGATTAAATGAAACTAAGGCGCAGCCAGCCATTTCATGAATTGTTCCAGGTTGAACTACGATATTTTCAATGCACGTAACATCACTAGGGGCAAACCCAGGTGATGACCAAATACGTTTGTCTAAAGCAGCGCGCTCATTTGGAAAATTCATTAATGCAAAATAGCACTTGTTAGTTTTTTCGAGAAGCTTCTTAGCTTGATCTACTCTCTTAAGTGCCAAATCGTGAAAACCTGAGGTGTCCTGAGCGCTCACCTCTATGTTTAATAGAAATGTAATCAGAAAAAAAGTTTGTAAGTTAAAGCGTTGTTTAAATTTATTGCTCATGTTGTTTCTCCTGGGTCAATGTCTTCGATTGTTAGTCTCACAACACGACTGAATATTGTTTTGCCTGGAAGACCGTCTAGTTTCACATTTCCGCTATTTCCTGTTAGAAGGTAATCGACAGAAACCTGGAAATACTTTGATAAAACTATCAAGTGCTCAGGGTCTACTTGGGATCGATTTGGCTTCATATAGCCAGTTAATGTTGATAGGGGTACGCCGGTAGCTTTAGCTACCTTTCGAGCTGACAGATTGCGGCGCGATATTAAGTTTTTTAAAACCACATCTAGTACGAACTTCATGGTTAACTTCTCGTCATTATTGACCAAAATGTGAGGCTGGTTCAGTATGCCGCACAGATTGTTCATTGCGGTCGTTAATCCAAAACTCGACATAAAGCTCCAATGCTCCTAAAACTCTCGAAATCAAATCAGGACAGGCTCCCAATGAATTGAGTAACTCATAATCAGTTTTTCGAAGTATTTTAGATAGGATATCCAACATCCATTCATATGGTTTTATTGATACTTTCTTTGATTCATCTATTAGGAAATTCAGATCTTCTGTCGTCATTAGGTTTGCAACTGATTCGTCAAACGATGGCGAGTGATCCGTAGTATACAGAACCCCTCTTGAAGCTCGAACAAGACGTTTACCATTAGTAATGAGGCGTTTGCTCCCAAGGCTTGAGGTAATTCCTCCCTCTCGATTTTTCATGTGATGAATAGTCGGGTCGTGATAAAAATCTGTCAAAACCTTAGACAGTGGTTCGATCTTTCTGTTCTTATCATCTAAATCAATACTATCAGCAGAACAACGAGTGAGCATTCGATGGGATGTTTGAATGTTGTCTAGCATGATTGGGGTTGTGTGGCTGGAACTATGTTGATTCCGGTACGAAGTCATATGAACCTTCTTTCTTTGGTTGTCGTTTCTACAGATGTATTATCATCAACCATTGAAGTTTTAGCAGATTCACCGTTTCTGAGATTTACAAGCTATCCATGGCTCGACTGCAATAGAGTTTAACCATAAACATTTTAAGAATTTTTATTAATATTTTCAGGTATTTAAATTGGTTTTTACAAAGAATTCAATTTTCTGGAGCCAAACTCATCATTTCTCAAGAGAGTCGATGATATCATGTAATGGAGGCTAAATGATGGCTGGAATGTTCACAACTGAACTTCATATATGGCCATAAAAAGCAGAGATGTCCCTCAAGTATGATAACGTTGTGGATTTATGCCCACTTGTCAGCAACGATAAACAAATTGTACTAAGTACGGAAAGAGAAGCGTGCGGAAGTCGTGAGGAGACTAACGATTTCGTTTGTACCAAATGTGGTAGACGAAAAAGGTCTGATGATTTTCATAAAAATAAAGCGAAACCTAATGGGCTACAGGCCCACTGTAAGGTTTGCACCAGTAAACAAAAAAAGATCCTCTATAAAAAAAGATTGCGCAAAAAAAATGTTGAAAATGGTTTTCAGGTATCTATTCATGGTACACATTCCGAAGCCGATTTGTCGGAATTCAGCAGGATCTTTGCGGATGTTGTTAGGGAGTTACTAGATCATGAAAAGCTATAAACCAATGAATGCTAAGGCACAGAAAATTCAGGTTGAACGAATCATTGAGGACTGCCGTGTAATCGCACAAGAACATATCAAGAATTGGCGACCTACAGATCCCAAATGGGATGTCGTTGAGGGATGTGCATATCTGCGACTTAGTACGGACCATCAAGTCGCCGTGGAAAAGGGTTCACTAGAACAGCAAATTTATATTGCAATTAACGAAGCTGAAAACAGATCTAATGCGGATAAAATAAATTACCGCATCAGATATTTTTTCATTGAGCCAGGACTTACTGGTCGAAATGATGATCGTCCTGAGTTCAATGCCATGAGGGTTAGCATCAAAAAACAGACATATAAGTTCGTGATTTTCAAAGAAATTGCGCGTATTGCCAGGGATGCGACTATTTGGAAAGATTTTTTCAAGCTGTGTATTCAAAGTGAGTGCGAAGTAATCATTCGTGGATTACCTATCAACCCCAATGACCCCACGAGCCTTTTGCAGTTAGATATTTTGGCGGCCTTCGCAGAATACGAAAGTAATCAAATTTCAAAGAGAACACGTGAAAGCAACTTTTCAGCAATTACAACCTCAGGCAAGTTCAATTCGACTCACCAAGTTCTTGGGTTGGACCAACAGGTCGTAAATGGTGAGCCTAGAGTAGTTTTTTATCCTGAATCAGAATTTAGAAAATCTCTCCGACGCGGCGTAAGCCGCGCGGGTTCTATGTTCGCAAAGTAAAATAGATTTGATAATTTATCACCCAATGGGTGAACTGGAAAACTCTTCATTTACCCAAGTTTTACG
>JBGSUL010000103.1:0-17948 GCA_041736155.1 Bdellovibrionales bacterium | reverse complement strand
CACAACCGTGGAATTTTTTATCATCGACATCTAAACCAATAAATACTACGTTCCTCATGGATTTCCCCCTTTTGTTTACAGTTTTACTGTATTGAGGTAACCAGCCCTCGTTGGCAAGAGGGGGCGTCCATTATTTCTGAGGGTAAAGCCCGAAGGATCTCGCCACCACACGAAGTCTTTTCGATTTTAGAGGGTTTTTAAAATATCCCTCAAAAAACGAGTTCCGCAGCGAAGCGAGGACTGTCCGAGGCTTTTTGAGGGATATTTTAAAAACCCTCTAAAATCGAAAAGCGCAGTTAACGGATTTGCAGAAGATCTCTAGGGAAATCCTTAAAATCATTACCGTATTTCATTTTTTTATAAATGACGTAATTGCGGAAGACCAATTTGACGTAAGCTTTGGTTTCTTCATAAGGAATTTCTTCAATAAACATCAAGTCATCATACTCAGCGGCGAGAGTGCGTTTGTGCCAACCACGCACAGCGCTCGAGGAGGCATTGTAGGAGGCCACATAGAGGCTGAATTTGTGATCAAAAGATTGGATCTGGCGTTTGAGCAACTGGGCGCCGATGGCTATATTTTTTTTCTCATCGAGTAGATCTTCATAGCTGTGATAAGAGATTTTGCTGTCACGAGCTGTTCGGCGCGCCACCTCAGGTAGAATTTGCAAAAGTCCAAAGGCGTCCATGGGACTGCGAGCGTTGGGATCAAAAGAAGATTCTTGGCGCATGATCGAATAAATTAACTCAGCATCGACACCGGTTTGCGCGGTGGATTCGTTGATCACTTCCTGATAAGGGCGAGGGAAAAGCAGCTCGGGTGTTTGTGCGAAAATCTCTTTTTGTAAAGAGTAAGGCAGTTGGCTAAAGGCATAGAAGATGTATTTATAATTTTGTGCCTGAGTGTACAGATAAAATAAATTGCTTATTTCTTGAGCACTCTTGGTTTTAAGTGTGTTGATGTCGGGAGTTTCAAAACTTAAAAGTTGGGTGGCGAGATCCAACTCTTCCACTTTTCTGAGCGCATAAAAAATCTTTTCTGTAGGTTCTTTTAAAAATGATCCTGATTTCCACCCTGTGGATTTGTAATCTTTGAGAGGTTTTTGCAGTTGGTGATGGGCGAGCATATTGTAAAAACCAAAAAAATCTTCTTCCGCAAGCTGTGTCCACGTTTTTTTGGCGAGCTCGATATCGCCACGGCGCTGCTGGGCTTCGCCGAGCCAGTATAAATATTTAAATCGGGCAAAGGGGGCGGTTTCGGGATGATCAATGAGCTCTTTAAAATATTTTTCCGAAAGCTCAAACTTTTTTTCTTTAAAGTACGACCACGCTAAAGTCCATAAGACTTTTTCGCGCTCTTTCCACATTGGTATTTTTTCGGTGAGGGATTTTTCAATTTCTGCAACGGCTTGCTCGTGTAATTTTTTTTCTTCCAACATGCGTGCGCGCAGCCAATAAACGTCGTGCAGGCTGACTTTGTCTTTGGCATTTTTTTCGAGAGAGTCTAAAATTTTTAGTGCCTGATCGGTGCTTTGTTCTGTCCAAACCACGCGTGCGTATGTGGTCTGCGCTTCGAGGTAGTTTTGCCAAAGAGTGGGCGTAGTCAGCTGCGCTGGTTTTAAAAACTGAGCCCATTTTTTTGTCGCATTAACGTAAGCTTGAGTCTTGTTACCCTTTTGTAAACGAGAGGTCAGATACATTTCTTTGTGAGCGTTCCAGCGGTCTTCGAGAGAGTTTTTGGGATTGTCGATTATTTTTTGCAAAAGCGCTTTGGTTTTATCAAACAAGCGCACCGATCGATAATCTTTGACCATACGAAATTGGTCTTGCAGGGAAGGGTTTTTCATAAAGCGCGGAGCGAGGGAGTAAAGGGATTCTTCGAGGAGCTTTTTTTGCTCAGGAGTCATATTTTTTTCATCCAAACCTTTTTGAAAGGTCTGAATACGCTCGGTGGATTTAAAAAATTGCGGATTTTTTTGCATAAATAAAGCGCGATCGAGATCGGTCTTTATGTTTTTGTAAAAGGTGAGTTGTTTTTCTTTTTCCAACCACGCAGGCACAGGGCGCGCCCAGTCTGTCTCCGGTTTGACTTCGCAAAGCTGGAGAGAACGCACGTAAGCAACGTCTTTCAGTAAAAAATCTTCTTTTTTGCTGAGAGCAGAAAAAAGTTCGCAGGCTTTGACAGGCTCTACGTTTTTAAACAGGGAGGCTTTAGTATAATCGACCAAAGCATCAGTTTCGGGCGATAGTGGTGGGGTCGTTGTGCACGAAGCAAGAAAAACAAACAATGAAATAAAAAATTGAAAGCCCTGCATGGAATTAATTTTAAAGCTCTATGGAGAAATAGCAAAGGAATAATGAGAGGAACGAATACTCCTCTCATGAATATTTTTAAAGCTTAATACCTTGGGCCTCTTGAAGCTTTTGAATGCGCACTTCGAGAGGGGGATGGGTGCTAAACAAGGCCATAAATCCATGGCCACGGAGGCTGGAAATTTTAGCCACTGCATAAGTGTCATCAGCGGAATCACTTGTTGAGCGTCGTGGACTTTGTGCTTGCAAAGCCTGCAGTGCGGAGATCATTTTACTGCGTCCCGCAAATTGCGCACCACCTTGATCGGCGCGAAACTCTCGGCGGCGAGAGAAGTAGCTGACAAAGATATTGCCTAACATTCCAAAGGCGATTTGCAACACCATAACAAGCAAAAACTCTAATCCGCCACCACCGCGACGATTTTCACTATTGGAAGATCCAGCAATCACGCTGGCGAGAATTCGCGAAAAGAAAATGACAAAGGAGTTCACAATCCCTTGAATCAACGTCAAGGTCACCATGTCCCCATTGGCAATGTGGGCGACTTCATGTCCAAGAACACCTTCGACCTGTTCACTGTTCATTGTATTGAGGAGGCCAGACGACACGGCGACCAGAGAATTAGAGCGCGACGGGCCGGTGGCAAACGCATTGACCTCGGGACTGTTATAAATACCGACTTCGGGCATAGCGGGGAGTTGTGCCGCACGCGCCAAACGATGCACGGTTTCTAGTAACTCACGTTCTTGTCCGCGAGCTGATTGTGGATCGATCATGATCAAGCCCATGGTTTTTTTAGCCATAAATTTAGACATCATGAGAGAAATAAACGCTCCCGCAGTCCCCCATACACAGCTCATCACAAGCAGAGGCATGTAGCCCATACTCGGCGTGGTTGTACCAAAGAGAAAATAATTTACCGCGCCACCGATGAGCGAGATGGTAAAGATCACAGCGATATTTACGAGACCAAAAAAGAAAATTCTACGCATAAAACCCATATAAGATGTCCTCCTTAAAGAACAATTTGCTCTAGCTGCCATTATGAGTATTTTTTACGATTTGTCCAGGGACTGTCATTTATTTTGCTGGCGGAATAACCTGAGGCTTTTCGCCGACATAGAAGAGGTTTTTACCAAAGTAGGGTCGACTCAAAGGATCTAATCTTCGACTCAATGGGAAAATCCAGTGATCATAAAAACTCACTAAGTTTTTTGAGAGAGGTTTGTCATCGTGCGCAAAATATTTCAAATAAAAACTAGCAAAATAACCGATTGAATCAACGTATTCACAACGGAGAGTTTTAAGCTCTGTGAAAAGCGGAAGAAGGGTCTTCCGTTTATAGCGTCGATGATGGCCAATCTTTTGATCTAAAGGAGAAAAAAGAGAGGGGAATGCGGGGACATAAATAAGAAGTCGTCCGCCAGGTTTAAGTAGGGAGATCAATTTTTTGGCTATGCTTTCATGCTCAGCGATATGCTCAAGCACATTGATCGAATAAATAAAATCGTAATGAGGAGGGAGATTTTCCGAAGACTCATAAACTGTAAAGCCGCTCTGACGCAATTTCTTTTGCATCTGCGGATCTGTTTCGAGACAGTGGATCCTCGCTTTGTTTTTTGTTTTGCTTTTTGCAAGTGCGTTGGCAAAATGTCCATTTCCCGCACCGAAATCAAGCCACAGAGATCCTTGCCCGTGACTTTGGATAAAATCTTCTAGCATATGATTGTAATTTTTGGCCTCTTCCATGATTTCGAGAATTTCATGGCCATTGTAAAGAGTTGTCATTGAGATTTTCCCGCAAGAAGAGCGACTTCACCCATGCAGTTGGTTAAATTTTCTCTATAGGCCGCGTGATCTGCGAAGTGTTCCAGTGTTGTCGGCGCTGAGCCTTTTTCTAAACAACGTTGTGACATTTCTTTGGAGCTCCATAAAGAAACAGCAAATCCTGTTGTTGCCATGCGTGAATCAGAGCAGATCTCTGCTTCAATTACATCCGTTTTTTTAAATGCGGAGGGTAAGGGAACAAACGTTCTGATTTTTTGTAAATAAGGAACACGGTTTCCCGAAGTCGCAAAGAGAAGTTGATTATTATAGTAGAGGCGAATGTGTGGCCCTCCGCCGATAGCGATAAAATCTGTGTTTGGCGGCAGGACATCGTTTTCAAATAAAGGACGTAGACGAAAGCATTGAGGTGAAGTGGGGTTGCTCTCTTTTTGTACGTAATCAGAGAGATCGATATATTCAGTTTTGATGGTTGTTTCTTGGTGGTTTTTCTGAAGATGGAGTTCATTTTTTGTATATTGCCATTTTTCTGATTGCGGAGCAGAGGAGGGTTTGTAGAGAAAGGCTGTGGCATAGCGCTGGTGAGAATCTTCGAGCACTTCAAAGAGGGCTAGTTTGGCTTCGCTAAGATCGTTTTTATTTTCGGGAAACAATCTTTTGAAATTGGGATGGATCTCCATAAAAGAGTTTGCAATCGTTGAATCACACAAAACATATTTGGCATTGAAAATATTTTTAACCGTGAAAGCGAGATCGTTCACTTTTGGGAAGTAAAAATCTTTACGATGCTCATGAAGCGTTGGAGCCTGCAGGTAGAGAAAGGACGGGTCCAGAAGATCCAGAAATTGCAAGTTAGGTCGATAATAGAGCATGTAGGGGCCGTCGGACCAGTTGCAGTTGAGAACAAATGCTTTTTCGTCTTCGGGTATTTTTTGCAGTGCTTTAAAGTTAGGATTGTCCTTATAAGTTTCTTGAGAGACAAGCTGCCTGTAGCCTCCCAAACTGAGATACCAACCCATTTGAAAACACCCTAAGCTGGCTATAATAATCATCAAAATTTGTCGGTGAGTTATTTGAATGCGTTTTAAATGAGTGGAAAGCTCAGAGAGCCATGATTTGGCAACCACTAAATTTTGAATTAGCAAAAGAATCACTGTGGGAACCAAGTATTCGCGTGCACGAGAGGTCCAAAACGTCATGCTCCAAAAAATCAGCGCAAAGGTAAGAAGGCTCCACAGAAATTTACGATCATGAGAGCTTGCGTTTTTAGAATTTAAATTAAAAAAACTAAAAAAGAATGTGAAGAAAATAAGCAAACTTAAACGGAAATTATCGATGAGGACCATCGGGTAAATTTCATTTCCGTAATTAAGAGACTCGTTGGAGTTGGCATGAAGAAGGATCTGAAAAATTTGTTTTATAATTAAGACGTTCCCGGGAAAATAGGGATTAATAAGGACCCCGATGATGAGCCCTAGAACGCAGGCAGAAAGGCAATGCAGAATCTTTTTATCCGAAAATCTGTAAAAAGCAAAAATGATAAAAATAAAAAATATCGGTACTTGGAGTGAGTGATAGCTCAGTGCAAAGAGTGCGCTGGTTATAAGAACCGCATACTTTCTTCGATAATAGATGGCGAGGATCAAGAGGGTAAAAAGACATATGGCAAGTACATGGGGGCGTACAAGAATGGAGCGAAAGAGAAAGTGGGTATCGGCAAAAATAAAAATAAGGGGAATCCAAATATACTTTTTCCCCAATTGGATGGAAGTGTGAACACAGAGTCCAAGCATGGTGACGAAGGTGATCGCTAGCGGTAAAAGTTTTATGCCAAATTCACCACCCAAGGCATAAAAAAGTGTAGAGAGAACATGAAAAAAATATTCTTTATCTATAAAAAGTTGGTCCCAGCCGGCGCCTTTCACTTGGGGTAGTGTCGTCGGGAAACCATGGGCTAAAATCTCTTTAGAGAGATACACATGGTAAAAATAATCGGGTTCACTGATTTGATTAAGCTCCATGACTAACTCCTAGGTGTATAAGTCGTCAGGAAGTCTTTAGCTGCTCTTTACTGACTTACTCTTCTTCGACTTTTTCTAATACTTTCCTAGTTTTCGCCATATTTTCTTGAATGTCTACAGACACTTTTTGCTCATTATCTAAAAAAAAGTGAACTTGTCCACCTTTCGTGAGCCGACCAAAAAGAAGATCATCGGTCAGGAGATCTTTAAGATTTTTTTGCAAAGCACGATTCATTGGGCGCGCCCCATAGAGTGGGTCAAATCCGGCTTTAGATAAAAATTCTTTAACTGCTTTATCCACCTTGAGAGTAATATTTTTTTCTTTCAATTGTTCTTTGAGCTCAAACAAGAATTTGTCCACAACCTGACGAATGATTTCTTCCGTGAGGCCCGCAAAATAGACAATGTCGTCCAAGCGATTGAGAAATTCTGGTGCAAAGTGTTGTTTAATGGCTTCTTCGGAAACGTGCGCTTGAATTTTTTTGGTGATACCGATCTGGGAGCGCAAAGCTTCTTTGGCGCCACAATTGGTGGTCAAAATAATGATCGCATTTTCGAAGTGAGCCACGCGCCCATGGGGATCGGTGAGTGTGCCGTTGTCAAAAACCTGCAAGAGAACATTGATGAGGTCGGGATGCGCTTTTTCGATTTCGTCGAGAAGAAGAACGCAATAAGGTGTTTTTTGTACCGTTGATGTAAGGAGGCCCCCTTCTTCAAAGCCGACATAGCCAGGGGGTGAGCCGATCAAGCGGGCCACCGCATGCTTTTCCATATATTCGCTCATATCAAAACGAACGAGTGGTGCACCGATATGTAAGGCCAACTGGTTGCAAATCTCGGTTTTACCTACTCCCGTAGGGCCAGCAAAAAGAAAGGAACCAATGGGTTTATTTTTTCGCCCTAAACCAACGCGGTTGTTTTTTAAAGCGCTGACCAGAGCGGAAATCGCCAGATCTTGACCAAAGATAAAAGACTTGAGGCGCAGCTCGAGATTGCGCAGCTTTTCATTTTCATTTGCGGAGACGGATTGCATAGGGACTTGCGCCATTTTGGAAATGACCGTCTCAATCACGTGCTGTGTGATCACCCTGCTGCTTTTTGGAGCATCCTCTTTTTCTTTATCCCGTTGCAAGCGTAGAAATGCACCGGCTTCATCGAGGATATCTATTGCCTTGTCGGGCAGTTTACGATCGTGCAAATACTGACGGGAGAGTTTAACAATATGTTGCAGACTTTCATCAGGATAAGTCACTTCGTGAAAGGTCTCATAGTGTTTTTTTAGTCCCTTGAGAATTTCGACGGTTTGTTCAGCGGTCGGTTCATGAATATCGATGGGCTGAAAGCGTCGAGAAAGCGCACGATCTTTATCAAAATGCTGTTGAAACTCTTTGTAAGTCGTCGCACCTAAGCAGCGCACTTTGCCTTTGGCGAGATAGGGTTTGAGAAGATTGGCGGCGTCGATGGAGTGGCCGCTGGTGGAGCCCGCGCCGACGATGGTGTGAATCTCGTCAATAAAAAGAATTGAATGTGGTTTCTTCTCCAATTCTTCAAGGAGGGCTTTTAAACGTTCTTCAAAATCACCACGGTATTTAGAGCCAGCCAAGAGAGCGCCCATGTCGAGATTGTATACTGTGGCTTCAAGCAGAGGGCCGGGGACTTTTTTTTGTACTATTCTTAGCGCGAGGCCATCGGCGATGGCCGTTTTGCCCACGCCCGGCTCGCCAATAAGGAGAGGATTATTTTTAGTGCGGCGACAGAGAGTTTGAATAACACGTTCAAGAACATCCTCGCGCCCGATGAGGGGATCAATTTTTCCCAGTTCAGCAAGGGCATTGAGATTTTGTGCAAATTGCTCAAGTGCAGCTTTGGCGGTGGCGCCACCCATCCCTTGTGTTGGTTCGCCCTCGCCAGCTTTAATGTTAATAGTCAGTGTTTTTTTAAGCCCATGGCTCACATGGCGAATGAGTGTAACTTGGTCGAGGCCATATTTTTTTAAAAAGAAACACGCGTGGGATTGATCTTCCTCAAACAGCGCAATCAATAAGTTTTCCACTTGAACTTGTGTTTTTCCCGCACTTTGCACTTGGATTATGCAACGTTGGAGAAGGCGATGGGCCGCCAATGTGAATTCGGGATTTTTTTTCGGTTTATCAATATGCGTGAGTTTCTGTTCGACAAATTCAGTGAGATCACGTTGGAGGTCGTTGAGAGGAACCTGAAAATGGCCAAGGATTTGTTGTATCAAAGGCTGTTGAAGGAGGGAGAGGAGTAAATGTTCGAGCGTCACAAACTCATTCTTGTGCTGGTGAGAAAGATGAATGGCTTGATTGAGAACCTGTTCAACATGCGGACTGAGCATAGAACTCCTTACGGTAGGCCAAGCTGAAGATGCGCCTTAATCCTTCTCCATTATACACTGGAGGGGGTGCTTTTGCTGAGTAGAATAGGTGTTGACGATATGCATTTTGGTCTCAGCTGTTTCAAAATTGTAAACACCAGCGATACCGCGACCTTCTTTATGGACTTGTAACATAATATTTTCCGCTTCTTCACGGCTTTTTTGAAAGAATTTTTGCAACACATGGGTCACAAAATCCATGGGCGTGTAATCATCATTGAGGATCAGGACTTTATAAAACGACGGAGCTTGTGTCTTCTCCAAAACCTTTGTGCCAGACCTTGTATCATCTTGAGAATTATTTTTTGTGCTCATGGCTCGTACCTTAACATAAAACCCCATCTGTTGTTTCAAAAACATACACTCGACCTAAGGTGGGATCTTTATAAAAGAAATTTTATTTTCAAATCATTCAAGTCATGCTGTGATCTGTTAGCCTTTTTAAAGACAGATAACTATGGAGGACGTAATGTTCAAAAATAATAAAGGTTTTTCGTTGATTGAGTTAATGGTGGTTGTGGCCATCATTGGTTTGCTTGCCAGTTTTGCAATTCCGCAATACGAAGCTTTCCAAGCACGTGCAAGACAAAAAGAAGCAAGTACTTTGCTGAGTTCGTACTACACAGCAGCAAAAGCTGTGGAAGTAGATCATGGCGGATTTGCTGTTAATTTCGTGGCCGTCGGTTTTAACCCCGCTGGGCAATTACATACCAGAATACTTGCGCAAAACTCAGGTTTTGTTCCACCGAATGGTCAAATTAACCAAGCGGCTTGTATCAATACAGGCAACGCAGGAGCGTGCACAAATATGATCCCCCAGTGGACGTCGATTACAGCGGGAGCATGGCGTGAAGTGGCGCCCGCAGCTTGTGCACTGGTTGGCACGGCAACAACATTTCGTGTTTGCAGTGGTGCAATCGTTTCGCAAAAAACGGGAGCACCAACTGATTCATGGAGTGTTGATCACCTGAAAAACATTTGGAACAACCAATCAGGTATCAGATAATTTTTCTTAGGGCCACGTCTCTCGTGGCCCTTGGTTTTTATGACGAGCAAAATTCTGCTTCTACTCACTTTCCTTTCTTATGGAACTACGATTTGGTATCAAAAATATCAGATCCAATTAATAGAAACTCCGACGCAATTATTACCTCCTCCCGATATTAAAAACTTTACGTTTGGTTACAACGATTTGCTTTCAGCTTCGCTATGGATTCGTGCTTTGCAAAATATCGACACCTGCGAGTTGGGGAGATATGAGGGCGCTGATTATGTGGAGCCGACGCGGGATAAAGACAACAAGGTCACAATTAAGGGTGTTGTGGAACGTAAAATAAAACAGTCTAAATGTCATTTGGGCTGGGTATATCAAATGATGAATTTGATTTCTGATATCTATCCTAGATTCAAGTTGGTGTATGATGTGGGAGCCCTGCAGTTAAGTATTACGGTCGACGACCGTGAAGGGGCGCGGCGAATTTTTGAAAAAGGCATCGCTATCTATCCCAATGACTGGAGGTTGAATTTTGCCGCAGGATATCATTACTTATGGGAGATGCAAAACGTTCCGCGGGCAACTGAACTTTTCCAAGGGGCATACACGGCGGGTGGCCCGCCTTCGATTTCCACGCTTTTAGCGGGTCTCTATACGGAAATGGGACAAAACAAGATTGCTGAAGCCGTTTTATTGGATCAATTGGAAAAAGATCCACCCGATACTATCAAATCGCGCATTATTGAGAAGCTCAAGGCCCTGGGAACAACCATTCCCCCGCAATTTCTTGAAAAATAATCACTGATTCCCCTTGACCGAACTTCATTTAGACTCAATTTTAGGCCCACATGGCTCAAGATTATTATCAAACACTCGGTGTCGACAAAAAAGCGTCCCAGGACGAGATCAAAAAAGCGTATCGCAAGCTCGCGATGCAATATCATCCCGACAAGAATCCTGGCGATCAAGCGGCGGAAGATAAATTCAAAGAAGCCTCCGAAGCCTATAGCGTGCTTGGTGATGCTGAAAAAAGAAGCAGATATGATCGTTTTGGTCATGCTGGTTTTCCTGGAGGTGGCGGCCCAGGTGGTTATCATCAGGGCTTTGACAATATTGATGATATTTTCTCAAGTTTTTCGGATATTTTCGGTGATTTCTTTGGCGCTGGCATGGGCGGCGGTCGTCGCGGACAAGGGCAGCGGGCCCGTCGTGGAGCGGATCTTCGCTACATGCTCGAAGTGAATCTCAAAGAAGTGATCGAAGGAGCCGAAAAAGAACTGGAGTTCGATTCCGAAAAAGCCTGTGAAATTTGCACAGGAAGTGGTTCGGAACCTGGTAAGCAACCCGAAGTTTGTCCGACCTGTGGTGGAACGGGACAAGTGATCAGCTCACAAGGTTTCTTTTCTGTGGCGACTTCGTGTCCAGCCTGCCGTGGTCAGGGAAAGTTGATTCGCCATCCATGTAAAACCTGCAAAGGTCGCGGACGCACCATGGAAGATCGTAAAATTCGTGTCACCATTCCTAAGGGTGTGGCGACAGGAACCCGTTTGCGCATCAGTGGCGAAGGGGAAGGTGGCTTTCTCGGTGGAGGGCCTGGCGATCTTTATGTCGAAATTCGTGTACGTGACGATGCACGCTTTGAGCGCCAAGGTGACGATCTTTATGGAACTTTGGAGATTTCCTATATTCAAGCACTTTTAGGAGCGGAAGTGGAAGTGAGCTCTATGGACGGCAAGAAAAAAGTCACTGTTCCCACAGGCGCTTCACAAGGGCAAATTTTAAAAATGAAGGGCCTGGGTGTGCCTTCTCTGCGCGGTGGGCAACGAGGAGATTTGTGTTGGGAACTCAAAGTTGTTATCCCTAAAAAATTAACAAAAGACGAAGAAAAACTTCTTCGTGAAATCGCTAAATTACGTGGTGAAAACGTCTTAGATAAAAAGGGTTTTTTCTGACCTTGACGGCGTTCAACTACACCTCATATTGCAGTTATAATAAGGAGAAATGATCATGGGAAAAATTATTGGTATAGATTTAGGTACGACAAACTCATGTGTGTCGGTGATGGAAGGCGGAGAAGCAAAAATTCTTGTGAATGAAGAAGGAGCGAGAACAACTCCCTCAATTATTGCTTTTAAAGATGGCGAACGTCTTGTTGGTCAAATCGCCAAACGCCAAGCTGTGACAAATCCTACAAATACAATTTACTCGGCGAAACGTTTTATCGGACGCCGCTTTCAAGAAGTTCAAGACGAAATCAAAAAAGTTCCTTACACAGTTGTGCAAAAAGGCAACGATTGCGCTTTTAAAGTGACTGAAAAAGGTCAAGAAAAAGTGGTCTCGCCAGAAGAAGTCGGTGCGGCTGTTTTAGGTAAGTTGAAAAAGGTCGCCGAAGATTATTTGGGTCACGAAGTGACAGAAGCGGTGATTACCGTTCCCGCTTATTTTAACGATGCCCAAAGACAGGCAACGAAAGATGCCGGTCGGATTGCCGGTTTGGAAGTAAAACGAATCATCAACGAACCGACCGCTGCTGCGTTAGCTTATGGTTTTGATAAAAAGAAAGAACAAAAAATTGTGGTTTACGATTTAGGGGGCGGTACGTTTGACGTGTCTGTTCTCGAAGTGGGCGACAGTGTTGTTGAGGTTAAATCCACCAATGGGGATACTCATTTGGGCGGAGATAATTTCGACGAAGTGATTTTGGATTGGATGGCCGAAGAGTTTAAGCGCGATCAAGGCGTGGATTTGAAAAACGACAAAATGGCCATTCAGCGTTTAAAAGAAGCAGCAGAAAAAGCCAAGATCGAGCTCAGCTCTGCGCAAGAGACCGAAATCAATCTTCCGTTTATTACTGCCGATGCCTCGGGTCCAAAACATTTAACGATGAAACTTTCGCGTGCGAAGTTTGATCAATTGACTGAGTCTTTGGTCAAAAGAACCCTCGAGCCATGCCGCAAGGCCATGGCCGACTCCGGTTGGTCGACCTCCGATATCGATGAAGTGATTTTGGTGGGCGGATCAACGCGTATACCTTCTGTGCAAAAAGCCGTGAAAGACTTTTTTGGCAAAGAGCCAAATCGCTCAGTGAATCCCGATGAAGTTGTGGCCATGGGTGCAGCGATTCAAGGTGGCGTTCTTGCGGGAGATGTCAAAGACGTCCTCTTGTTGGATGTGGCTCCGCTCTCTTTAGGATTAGAAACACTCGGTGGAGTCATGACTCGTTTGATCGAGCGCAATACGACAATTCCGGTGAAAAAATCACAGGTGTTCTCCACGGCAGCGGACAATCAGACCAGTGTGGAAGTGCATGTTCTGCAAGGTGAGCGCGAAATGGCTGCAGGCAATAAATCTCTGGGCCGATTTGAGTTGGTAGGTTTACCTCCAGCGGCGCGTGGTATGCCACAGATCGAAGTGACTTTTGATATCGATGCCAACGGGATTCTCAATGTTTCTGCAAAAGATTTGGGAACTGGTAAAGTTCAAGCGATTCAGATCAAAGCGCGTTCTGGTTTGAGTGAAGACGAAATCCAAAACATGGTCAAAGATGCAGAAGTGAATGCCGAAGCGGATCGTCAGAAAAAAGAAGCAGTGTCGACGAAAAACGAACTGGATAACATGATTTATCAGACAGAAAAATTGCTGAAAGACAATGAATCCAAGTTTACAGCAGATGATGTAAAGGCGGCCCGTGAGCAAGTTGAAGAAGCTAAAAAACTTGTAGCAGCGGGTACAGAAACAGCAGTGAAGGACTTGCGTGCGCAGTTTGAAAAACTGCAAGATGTAACGCAAAAATTGAGTGCTGAACTTTACAAACAAACACCTCCGCCAGGAGCTGCATCTGCCGGAGCACCTCCCGAGGGAGAGGCTGCGCAAGGCTCAACCGCTAAAGGCGGTGACGATGTGATTGACGCTGATTACAAAGACGTTAACTAAGTATTACTTATCATTTAAATAAAAAAAGGGACTTTATTAAAGTCCCTTTTTTTTGTCTTGATTGAATTCATCATCCTGAGCGAGGCGAAGGATCTCGGTGGTTAAAAATCGTAACTGGCGCCGATATTGAAGCTGTTGAATGATTTACTTAGCTCAAAACCTAACTCGGCCACCACATGAATTTGTTTCTCTTCCGGATGAGTCCACTCTGTACCAAAGACGATTCTTGAAGAAAAGTAAGTGTCAATTTTATTAGAATTTATCGCCAGTGGAAATCCAACGTAGGGAACAAAGCGTCCGTATTCGGCATTGTAACCTTTACTGACAAAGGGCATGGCGCTGATGCTGGTTTGTGAGTAGAGATCATGATCGATGTAGCTGAGACCGGCGCGCACACCAATGGCGGGCTGTTTATCGTAATCGGGAATGGGAACCCATTTTAAAAAGGCACCCAACATAATATTAAGTTCACCCATGCCGATTTCAAGATCCGCTTGCATTTCATCATTGATTCCATACACACCTCGCGCATTGATGTTCATGCCATCGAGTTCGTCAAAAATACTTTCCAAATAACCTAAAACTTGAAATGTCTCTGGCTGGATCAGATCACCCGAAGTCATTAGACTTTGGTAGGAGTAACAAGGTTGTGCGAGTAAAAGTGTCGTAACGAGTGCCGTAATATATTTAGTCATGAAATCTCCTGTGCTTTAGGCTGTACCTGCGGGTAATTGTAAGCAGGAAATAGGACTCTTGACAAGGAATAGACCCAAAGGATTCATTTTTTTGGTTCATTATACGACTGAAAAAACCGATAGGTGTGCATGACCATGATACTCTTTTTTTCTTTTTATTTGCCCGCATTTTCATCATTTGTGGCGGCGGATTGTCAGTGTCCAGTGGTGCAGTGCGAACCGTGTCAGCGACCACTTCCATTGGACATGGAGGAAATTTCTTGTGGTTCGGGTGGGAAAATAGAGTGCGCAAAAATAGTTTGTGAAAATGTCGATAATTTTTTTCAATGTTTAGCGGGAGAGAAACCTCTTTACATACCTCCGCAAAATCCCATGACTCGCATCACAGAACCGTATGATCCTGCTGATCTGACTAATAAACCACAACCGATTGATTTTCAAAAGTTGGCGGGGCCAGTTCCACAGCCCGAAGAGCTTAAGTTTCAAAACATAGACGATAAAGATTCCCCCAAAGTGCAAGTCAAAGATATTGTCTTGCCAAAAAGAGACATCGCTTCCATTCCCGCAGAGCCTGTGGGGCAGGTGGCCGCGTACAATCTAGAAAGAAAACAAGGGCGCATTTTCTTAAATGGCCAGCGAATTAGAAAATCCTCAACGTGGAAAGGGCATGGCACATTGAAGAGCGAAGATGTGGTTTATGTCACCATTTTTGGTGCAGAGGGACGGTACCAACTGCACATGTCGCCGCACACTCAGATTGAGTTTTTTGCTGCGAACGATATTTTGTGGGTCAGTCTCAAAAAAGGTCAGGCGCATCTAAAAATTGAAAAGTCTCAGGTTGTCCATGCTCTCGAGTTTGGACTTTGGAGATTTGCTAAAAGAGCGGGGAGCTATCAATTAACATTAAAAAATGGCAATCAGATTGTAGAAAATAAAGAGGGCAAGGCCTTCTTGCGTCGCAATGAGTTGATTGCTAAGGCCGAAGAAATTGGACCGCATAAAACTTTGACTTTTGATCCCACCCATCGACTGGTGGCCATGGATTCCACCGCGCAAGAGGTGAATCGCACGCTAAAAGTATCATCGTTGTCGGACCCACAGAGATCCATAGCGCAAGAGGGCGCATTTTGTTTGCAGCCACAGGCCGATTTTGAGCAGTGCGCCTGGAAATGTTTTGGAGCTCATACAAAGGCAAAAAAATGCGATCCATCCATGGGCGCGCAGTGTGTGCGTTTTACTTGTAGCGGTGATGGCCTCTGGAAGATGCCAACTTTGGTGACGACCAGTGAGTGTTCGACCAAAGAAGTTCGCGTCGGTTCTTGTCAGTAATGGGTTCGTCAGTTATGGGCTTGTCAGCCGCTGACTTCGCAACCTCTGGCTTCGCAGTAAATCCTTGCAGATTCCTGAAAACAAAATCTATAATAGGGCCTCAATAGGAGAGCACTATGCCAAAAAAGCGAAAAAACAAAAAAAATAAGCATCATTCAAAACGTATTTTAAAAAAGAAAAAGATGATCAAAGCTAGAAAAAAATAAGCGACGGAGGGGCGGTTGCAGACGCGAGAGATAAAAACCGAAAATTTTTGGTGGATTGATATTTCTGGCCCTTCAATCGCTGACCTAGAAAAAATTGGCAAACAATTTCAGCTGGATCCGACGACGATCCAAGACTGTCTCGAGCCTGAGCATTTGCCAAAACTCGAGTCCATGGGCGACGTGCAATTTGTCATTTTAAGATCCTATGATTGTGATGCTGATAAAAAGTCGGACTCAGTGCAGGCGATCACCAACAAGGTGGCCTTGTTTGTCTCTGCACAATTTTTGATTACGATCCATCGTCAAGAACAGGCCTTTATACACGAGCTTTTTGACAAAATAGCCATCGAGATTAAAGAAAAACCAACATCCACTTTTGCCGTAGCCAATGAAATCATGTTTCGCGTTACTAAAACCTACGAGACCGGATTGCTCTCGATTTATAAAATGTTCGATACTTTTGAGCAGGATGTTTTTAATAAAAATAAAAAAATTAAATTGGTGCAAAGTTATCTTCTCAAAAGACGCATTAATATTATGCGAAGAGTTTTAAGTTTAATGAAGGAACCGATCACTGGTCTTATGGTTTTAGCTCCACAAAAATGTCGTCTTGATTATAAAAACACCAGGGACTTTGTCGATAAAATGGCCTATCAGGCAGATGTGATTCACGATAATTTAGTGTCACTTCTTTCTTTGCAGATTTCTCTCGCCTCACAAGTGACTAACGAAGCTTCCCATAAAACCAATGAAGTTATGCGTACGCTGACTGTAGTTTCTATTTTCTTTATGCCTCTTAATTTTATTTCCGGCGTTTATGGGATGAACTTCGAAAAAATGCCCTTATTAAGCTCTGCTTTTGGTTTTTGGTGGGCCATACTCATTATGACATTGAGTACTTTAGGTATCTATCGATGGTTTCAAAAAAAGGGTTGGATCAATCTTAAAGAGTAAAATTTCTACTCATCGTTGGTTGCATTTTGGAGCCAAAATTTAATACATACTTTCCGATTTTGTTTGAGAATTAGATAACGCAATGTTTCTGAAGTGGCGTGTTACATTTACTTATACGCCCACTTTGTAGTTCCCTGACGGTCGCTTGGGGTTTCTTTTTATTTTTCCTGAGTCCTGCGCAAGCGGAATTTGAATGTAGGGAAATATTCAGTGAACAAGATCCTTTCCCTTATTACTTTCATAGAAACGAACAACACACGCCCCGCTCTTCGTATGGAACACTTTTTTTAATCCAAGATGTGGAAACACCCGCTCATCCTATAGGATTAGAGGTGGCCTCCTTGGATTATTTGGTACACTCTGATGTACTCAGAGTTGTCAGGTTTCGATTTTCGCAGAAATCACGAGAGCAGTTTTTCCCCATGCTCGATAATGTCTTGCAGGATTTTAGCGCTGTTCAGAAAATAATTTTTTAACTTAGGTGATCGGCACTTAACTTCAGAAAAAATGCAGGCGTTAGTTAAAGATTTCACACAAGCAACGAGTATTCATCCGATGTTTCAGTCCTTTGAGGATCGAGGTTTTCGCGTGGTTGGAGCCTCATTGATTCCGGTGGGTGACCACTTATCTTTGGTGGTCAGTTTGCAGCGTTTTGGTCTTCATTAATGGCAGTGGGGTTTTCTCCGGCTTGTTCACGCTGAATCTCAAGAGCTTTTTTGCCAGTCATGCCAACCCATTCTGGGAATAGCAAAGAAATCACTGCGTAGGCCAAAGTTAAAATCACTACAAAGCTAATAACAATCCAACTCATGTTAAGTTCCTATGGTCCTTATTTTCAGGTCCTGATATGTCTCATTAGTGTCTCAAAATGTTACAAAAATTGAGATTTCATCGTAACTAAATTCATTTATGTCGTTGATAATATTTTTTTGCATAACTTTTGTCTAGTCCTTAAAGAAAGGACCCATTTTGCCGATAAGTCTTTGTGGTGCTTCGTCTTTTTCAATTTTTCAAAATGGTGCCAGTTGTTATTTCCACCTGCACGGTGATGTTTTTTTCTGTTTGTGCTTTTGCGCAAACGGAGCCGCCGCAATTTATGACAGTGGATGGACGGTTGTATGATGCCGCCAATTCCTCACAACCCCTTTTAGATGCCTCGGTCCATTTACGCATTCAAGTTTTAAATCCTGCAAAGACTTGTATTCTGTACGAAGAAGAACAGACGGTGAGTACACTTTCTTCTTCGGGATATTTTAATCTGCGAGTGGGATCTCCCACCTCGGGAGCAGATTCTCTTAAGCGTACCTCATATGACTCCG
>JBGSUL010000048.1:0-22893 GCA_041736155.1 Bdellovibrionales bacterium | reverse complement strand
GATAGGCCAAGTTCGGACAACACTTAATGCGTTAACCAGCACGCGAATATGAGGATGATGTTCAAGAATGCTCATCAAACAGACACTCCGACCCGAGGCCACTTTTACACTTGACCGGGGTGGCGTCCATATGAGGAAGCCCATGATAATTTTGGCCTCTTGGTGCAAACGGGAAGAGATCCACTTCGTATACATCGACCTGTCGATTTCCAATTTACGAATACACTTTTCCATTCCAACATGGTCTACCAGACTCACCACCTTGGTGTACCATACCTTAGTGTTCTTCTCTCTGAAGTGGATACTCTGCACATCTTTTCCATTACTAGTTTTAATAGCAGCTTACTTAATCAAAGTGAGTTTGCCAGCATGGACTCCAAAGCTCAATGGAGCTACCTAGGTCTTTTTATGGACCGGCTCAATCTTCAGATTGAGGCGCAAGCTTTTTCCATGACTAAATCCAGTGCGAAGAAGGCGGATCCTTTTCCGACCAAAGAAGTTGTTGGTTACTACAGAGCTCTGGGGCAAAAGCTTTCCATTCTTAATCTTGAAAAATTAATCAATGAGCAACTCGACTATTTAAGAAACGAATTACAACTCGGTGTCGATCCCGAACTTTTACAAAATTTAAATGTTTCTTACGACATCGAAGACAATCTCCCCATAATGACTTATCCACGTTTTCAAATAAAAAAATTATCAGCCTTGGAACAAAAGGATCCCAACCTTATTCAAGCGGGCACGCGAAAAATATATTTCCAATTTGCAAATGTGGACGGCAAGATCTCTGCCCCCATCATACCGATTTGGAGCCCCATATCGATCCCTGATAATGTTGGAAGCGTACGTTTTGCGTGGTAGAACGGACGAGTTTCTATTGTCGTAGCAGCAGTGAGCGAAGGATCATTTCACCACGGTGAAATTTTTAGAATCTTCAGACGGAATAACCTTCCATCCTTTTGCCAAATCTAATTTCCATCCTTGTCCTTCCAGATGAGCACCTTTCGTATTTTTTGGAGCGGCGACAATAACCTGATTTTGATTTTTCGGACGTAGCGCGCCGTCAGTGACCACGAGTGTTCCCCACGGGCCTGTGACATGAAACGTGGGATAAACTGCGCCAATGCCATCCAATGAAATCAAGTTGCTCGGGTTGAATGTGTATCTCATATCCTCAGAGCCAGGAAACTTCAGCGTAGGACCTTCCACAAGGAGTTTTCGATAATGATTTTTTGTTGTTTCTATCTTCGCGGCGCGATCGCTTTCTGCGGTGTTTATCGCCGTGATGCCGTAGATTAAGGAGCGAGATTTTGCATCTGCGGGAGATCCTTTGACTGTAGAGGCGAGTAGTGCACCCAAATCCGATTGGGAGGTGAGTTTGTTTCGCCATTGAGGAAGACGTTGATCAAGTAATAGTCCGTAAGCTGGACCCGAGGTATAAGCGAAAGATCGAACAAAGGAAACTGTGAGATCTGGATTTGTCAGTTTAGAAACGGCAGACCAGCGTGCAGAGGCTGTCTCTGGTGCTGCGGTCACAAGACCAGTATATTCAGGTACACCTTCGGCAATTTCGAGACTGCGTTCATTCTCAGCTGAGTCTGCAAATAATTTCTGACGAAAGTGACGGAACGCGAGAGCATCTTTGACCGCTTGAGTTTGTGCAGCCCCTTGCTCGATGAGTGCGGCGGCGAGGGCTCGCCATTCCAGCTGCAACCACACTCGGCCTTCTAGGGAATCCAAATGTAGATTTAATTTATCTTGTGGCTGCAATTTCAAAGAGTTTTGGATGCGATGAAACATTTCGTGGGCAAACATTTTTTCTCGGATCAAACGGTCGGTTGGAATCATTTGCCAAACCATCATCGTCCAAAGTGTGCCAGACCATTCCACAGATGTGTTGGCGGGTTCCATCTCCGCTGGGAGTTTTCCTTCAAAAACATCTCCATTTCGACGAAGGAGGCCATTTGAGTCCTGTTCATTGGCAATGACGGTACGGTTTTCATAGTCGACAAACAAAATGGGACCGTAGAGTTTACGATTCCAATGTTTACCACTCTCTTTGTCGGATAATCGGAGTGCTTCGCTAAAATAAATTTTGGCTTGTGTGGAATCTAACGGAGGGGTTGTTTGAGCGGAAACAACGAGCGAAATAATAACAGTAAAAATAAAAAATAGCTTCATGAACATCCCCCCTGAAATACATATTGATCTTTATGAGGCTATTGATGAATGAGCTTGCGGTCCAGGCTAAAATCTTTTTTGTCCACCAGGCGTCAATTGAAACAGATTATTTATAATCGCAGATAAAGTTCATGAGGGTCACGTTATCTTCCGTCAATGGCTCATTGATGACAGAAAGGCCCTTCTGGTGAATCTCCCAACTATAACTACCGACTTCATCTTGGACGTGGTTGTTTTCGTAAAAGAAAGTATTTATGAGGATGGTGCCATTGGCCTGTTTTGTAATCGACAAATCAAATGAGTAATTGTCGGCTTTTAGATCAAGACCGTCATCTGAGGAGTACAAACCGTCCTCATTGAGATTGTTGAGGTCCGCGGTGACAGCGATAGAGTTCTTGGGATTACCAGCTTCACTGAGAGTGCAGGTGATTGTATCTTGGGCGTGAACAAGAGTGCTGGTGAGCAGTAATAACGAAGCAAATATAAATTTCATAATTCCCCCTATGGTTGAGTTGGTCTTATGAGGATTATTTGAGCCAATCAAGACAAATATGTAGATTCACCTTAAGGTACGCTGCATCCACCTGGAATTATAATCTCTCCCGTAGCGGCAGTGTGTGGAGATCTTTTACTTGCTCAGGGAGTCTTTGTTTTTTAATTCAGGTGTTGGATATTTTGGTAATGCTTAAAACCGATCTGGGCGGTAAGGCTTTGGATCGAGATCAGTGGATTTACCAAGAGTTAAATCCGAGATCAGTTTTCCTGAGCCAGTGGCTGATTGCAGTCCTAACATCTGGTGGCCCGTAGCCACGATCAAATTTGGATATCGTTTGGTGCGCCCGATAATGGGAACTCCATCGGGAGTGCATGGTCGTAGACCGCGCCAGATTTCGTGATAACGAATTTGATCCGGCACGTTCATAAATTCGCGCGCGCCGCGTACGATGGCCTCTACACGGCGAGTGGTGAAGGTTTCGTCTTGATTGACTAGCTCTAGCGTTCCGGCCAAGCGCAGTGTTCCGTTTCTGGGGGTGACCGCCACCTTCTTTTCGACCAGCATCATCGGGCGTTGTGGATTTGGAGCCAGTGGATCGGTGATAATGGCATATCCTTTTCCGCCAAGTACGGGAATTTTGAGGCCGAGAGTTTGCCCCATTCTCAATGACCACGATCCGGTGGCGAGTACAAACTGATCGGCGGTGAAAACTCCGCGCGTGGTGCGTGCACCTTTGATGCCTTGTGAGCCAAGTTCAAAGTCGATCACTTCGGTTTTTGAGAGAATTTTTGCACCGAGCTTCATCGCCTCATGCGCAAGGCACTGCGTGACCTGCAAAGGCTCGGCGTGGGCTTCATTACTAAAAAATACACCACCCTTGATACGTTTGGTGAGCGAAGGTTCAAAGTCGCGCGCTTCCTCTTCGTTCATCAATTTCCCGGGAATGCCATTGCGCGCGACCAGTTCCATTTCTTTGCGCGCATATTTAAAACCATCATCGGACTGCGCCACCATGAGCAGACCTTTTTGTTCAAAAGAAAAAGGTTTATCTGTCGAAGCGGAAAGCCTTTTGTAGAGATCGAGACTCTGAATCGAGAGCTGGGTTAAGGTATCCACCGATGCCAACATTTTTTTATGGGTCATCGACGCCATAAAACGCCATAGCCAACTCACCAGCGTAGCGCTTAACTCGGGCTTGATATAAAGCGGGCTCTCTGGATCCAAGAGCCAACGAAACGACTTCAGCAACATGCCAGGCATCGGCAGAGGCATGGCAAAGCAAGGGGTGATCCAGCCGGCATTTCCGTAAGAACACCCATAACCCGGTTCAAACTTGTCGATAACGATGACCTTGGCTCCGGCTTTGCTAAGCTCATAAGCTGCAGCTAAACCAATGACGCCGGCACCGACGATGAGGACATCCGAATGAATAGGGGCGAGGTCTTTGGAATTTGTTGTCATGGTGTCCTTGATTTCACTCTTGAGAAATCTATTAATCAATTCAATAAATTTACACAAGACAAATAGGCGACCCTTCGAGGTCGCAGTGCCCAGCTGCACATAGTTTTTTCAAAATGTTGTACATTTTCTACATAGCGGCAGTTGACTGCGACTCATGCTCAGACCAATATAGGAAGATGCAGAGTATGACAGGTTATGGCCACGCAGAGATCTCTGTCGATGGCGTCTCTTTAGAAGTTCGGATTAAGTCAGTCAACGGACGTTATTTGGAAATTCGTCAGCATCTGCCTAAGATTTATCTTCCTATCGAATTAGAGATCCAAAAGATTGCTAAAAAGATATTCTCGCGCGGCACTGTGGATATATTTGTACAAAGGACTGTGGGAACCAAGGCCCAAACTCCCGAGGTGCACTTTCAAACCAAGGTCGCTGAGGTTTGGCTCAAGTCCTTTCGCGCTGAACTTAAAAAATTAAAAGTGGCGGGCGACGTGGCTCCGCAAGATCTCCTGACGCATATTCCTGGCTATTTTCAAATGGAAGAATCCCAGGGGCTTTCGCCCAAAGAACAGCAGGGGTGCCTCAAGGTCATCGAAAAAGCCATGGAAGAATGCCAACGCTCACGGGAAAAAGAAGGCGCCTTTTTGCAAAAGGTGTGTTCGGGAGCTTTGGCCGACCTGGAGAAAAACCGTGGTTCCCTCGTGACCTTGCGCGACCAGTTTGTCACTTCGGCCCCTCAAAAGTATCAAGATCGTCTGCAAAAGCTGCTTGGCGATGTATCCGTCGACCCCAGCCGTCTCCTCCAAGAAGTGGGGCACATGGTGGAGCGATTCGACATCGAAGAAGAATTGCAACGTTTGGGTGAACATATCAAAAACGTAAAAGCCCTCATTGTCGACAAAACATCCCAGGGGAAGAAGCTCGATTTTTATGCTCAGGAGCTTCTTCGCGAAATCAATACGATTGGCTCCAAAAGCCCGTCGGCAAAAATCACCGAAATTATCGTTTCTACGAAAAATATTATTGAACAATTTCGCGAACAGATTCAAAACATCGAATGAGTGATGCGATGAAACCCTCTAAAACCCCGATGATTATTCTTTCTGCCCCCAGTGGAGCCGGTAAATCCAGCTTTATCGATCGGATTTTAAAGGAATACCCGCAGCTCAAAGACACGATCACCTATACCACTCGCAATATGCGGGCAGGGGAGTCCGAGGGGAACCCTTACCACTTTGTCACGCGGGAGCGCTTTAGGCAGCTTATGGCCGAAGGGTTTTTCGTTGAACATGCGCAAGTTCATGAGAACTTCTATGGGACCCCGCTTCATCAGATTGAAGACGCCAAAAAAGAAGGAAAAGTCCTTATTATGGACGTCGATGTGAAGGGGGCGGCCACCTTTAAAAACAAATTTCCTACGGCTGTAAGCATTTTTATCCTCCCTCCCTCCATGGAGGAGCTTCAGAGGCGCATTTCGGGCCGAGATAAGAAACTTCCGGAAGATTTAGAAATTCGCTTGATCAACGCCCAGATGGAAATGTCTTTGGCTCATACCTTTGATTTTCGGGTCGTAAATGACCACTTTGAAGAATCTTACCAACAATTTAAGAAAATTATTGAAGAAGTCCTATAACTTAGGCTAGGTTATTGCGTCGGAGGATACTATGGCTCGTGTGACAGTAGAAGATTGCCTTGAAAAAGTGAATAACCGTTTTGCCTTGGTATTGCTCGTTTCTAAGAGAGCAAAACAGATCCTTAAAGGCAGTGAGCCTGTGGTTTCTCGCAAAGAAAACAAGTTTGTTGTAACAGCGCTTCGGGAAGTGGCCGAGGGTCTTGTTCGTTACGATGTAGACACCAGTATCTTGATCCAACAGGTCGAGGCCGATCTCAGTAAACGCCAACTCGATTCATAACAACTCCACCTCTGCTTTTTTAGCAAGGCGAATGTCTATAAGCTGTTTTCAGCGAATTGTAGAATCCTCCTGTCCAATCTACTATAAGGGTTTGGGGAATTTCGTTCATGCAGAATAGCAACCAGGATCTCAGCGACATCGATATTCTTTGTCAAAAGATTCTCTCGTATCATTCACAGGCAGATATCACTTTAGTTCGTAAAGCGTACGAGTTTTCTAAGACAGCTCATGAGGGGCAGTTCCGTCGCAGTGGCGAAGCCTATATTTTTCATCCCATCGGAGTTGCGGAAATCTTGGCGGATCTGCGATTAGATTTAGCGACCATTATTACGGGTCTCCTTCACGACACCGTCGAAGATACCAAGGTCACCCTGGACGAAATCGAAAAAGAATTTGGCACTCCCATTCGTCAGCTCGTCGATGGTGTGACTAAAATTTCGCAAATGTCTTTTAAGAACACCCACGAGAAGCAGGGCGAGAACGTCCGCAAACTCATTGTGGCCATGGGTAAAGACGTGCGGGTCACGTTAGTGAAGTTGGCAGATCGTCTGCACAACATGCGCACCTTAAGCCACATGCCCTACGAAAAACAAATACGCATTGGCCAGGAGACGCTCGATATCTACGCGCCTCTCGCCAGCCGTTTGGGGATAAATTCTGTAAAAATTGAACTCGAAGATTTGGCATTTCGTTATTCCAATCCCGAGATGTATTACGAACTCGCACAAAAGGTCAGCAAGAAAAAAGCCGAGCGCGAAAAGTACATTGAAGATGTGCGAAACACATTAACCCAAGAATTATCCCGCAATATCAAAATGCCGTTTCGTGTGCAGGGACGGCCGAAACATCTATATTCCATTTATAAAAAAATGGCGATGTCAGGTGTGGATTATGAGCACGTTTATGATGTTCTCGCCTTTCGTGTGATCGTCGATACGGTTCCCCATTGTTACGAGGTGCTAGGTAACGTGCATGGGATGTGGAAGCCGATCCCCGGCCGCTTTAAAGATTACATTGCTATGCCAAAAGTGAACAGCTATCGCAGTCTTCACACCTCTGTGGTGGGACCGGGTGCTGAACGTATCGAAATTCAAATACGCACCGAAGAAATGCATTTGATCGCCGAGCGTGGGATCGCGGCGCACTGGCAGTACAAAGAGGGCACCAAAGTTTCGGAAGCGACGACTCAGCATATGGCTTGGTTGCAAGATCTTGTAAGTCAAAACCAATCCTCGCCGACATCCGGGGAATTTTTAGAAAATATCAAAACAGATCTCACCGAAGCACAGATTTATGTGTTTACTCCAAAAGGAGATGTTCGCGAGCTTCCGGAAGGCGCTACCGCCGTGGATTTTGCTTTTGCCATCCACACAGACGTAGGCTCACACACTGTGGCCGCGCGCGTGAATGGTAAAATGGTGCCACTCAAAACAAAACTGAAAAACGGTGACACGGTTGAAGTTATTATCTCCAAAACGCGCACTCCATCTAAAGACTGGCTCAAGTTTTGTGTTACATCTAAAGCCAAATCGCGCATTCGTGCTTATATCCAAAATGAGGAACGTAAAAAAGCGATGGAGATGGGCCGTGAGCTTCTCGAAAAAGAATTTCGCAAACATGGCTATAACCTTGGAAAAACTTTAAAGTCCGAAATGGTTCTGCAGGTGGAAGAGTTGCGCAAGACGGGCGCTAATGATCTGGACGATCTTTTTGTTCGTGTTGGTTATGGAAAAATGCTTCCTCGTCATGTGTTTGAATCTCTGCATTTGAACGAGAAGTCGGCACCTGTCGAAGAAAATAAAGAAACGTTTTTGCAAAAGGTCTATAAATCAGCCGTACAAAAATCCAAAAAGAAAAGCCGCTCCCTCATTTCTGTGGACGGCATGGACGACATTTTGGTGCGTTTTGGAAAATGCTGCACACCCATTCCAGGCGACCCCATTCGTGGATTTATTTCTCGTGGGCGCGGAATTACTATTCACAAAGCGGATTGCCAAAAAGTATTTACCTTTGATCAAGAGCGCGAAGTTGAAGTGGATTGGAACGTGACCTCGGCGCCCGAAGGTGTGGAACGCACGGTGCGTATACGGGTGATCAGTAATGACAGCCCTGGACTGCTGAAGGCGATGAGCGAAACCTTTGCCTCCCTCGGAATGAATATATTTAATGCACAAGTGCGAGTGACCAAAGATATGAAAGCCATCTGTCTTTTTGACGTCGCTGTCCGCGATACCTCGCAGCTCAATGTCGCTATCCACAGCTTGCAAAAAATCAAAGGCATTCTCGGTGTCACCCGCGTCACGCAAATCTAGGTTTCCTGGGTGAAGAACGGCCTTCCTTCGCTCGCGATCACAGATATGCGCTGCTCACCTAGGGGAATGTTTCAAAATAAAACAATGAACGTCTCAAAATAAGAACTCTAAAATTTAATTCATTTTGACACAAAATCCTTCTTTTTATGGACTAAGATGCCGATAAAAAGAAACCAAGGGGGGATCCATGAAGAAAATGTTTATGGTGAAAATGGCAATCGGTTTAATTGTTTCTGTCGGCGCAGTATTCATGTTTCAGAACTGTTCTAAATCAAATTCTTTTGCCGCTGATGGACAGTTGAAGTTTGACTCTACATGCGCACAAGATCCTCTTTTTGATGAAGACTGTTATAACTATGGCGATGATGAATCGACCGTAACCATCAATGATAATACCAACCCCTTGAAAGCTACACCAACAGATATTCTTTTTGTTCTCGATGAATCTTGCTCTATGGAAACCATTGCGAATCAAGTTCGAGATGGATTTAATTCTCTTCTTGGGAGTCAATTCCCCATCAATACCAAAATGGCTGTCACTTATATGTCACCGGCTCTGGTTAATGATGACGAAAGTGTCGATTTTAAAAGTGTGTATGCGGGCATTACAAGTACGCAAATACGCAGTATTATTCCAGCACTGCCCGGGCACCTACAGCTGGTGTCTAAAAATTCTATTGATAGCTTTATAACGGCTGTACCTACTATCTATAACACCGTTGCGAAACTCAATTATACCATCAATAAAAATGAATTTGCTGCTCTCTATCCAGCTGTGAATATCTTGGACCCTAAAACGGGTATTACAGTTTCCAAAAGTGATCCAAATGATATCGTTTTTAAATACGATGCCGCTTACCCAATGACGGATAGCAAGAGAAATACAAACCCTAATGCTTTAGAAGTACAACAAGCGTACGCCATTTCAAAATTTTCAACTGTTGCATGTGACCAAGAGTGGTTTGATCCGGGAGCAAAAAATAGTGCTAACCAAAACTGTCTGACGGGTGCGGTGCAGTTGACGAATGTATGTACCGGAGTTGAAGCTGGGATCGTGAGCCTTGAACACATGCTGAAGAAGTATAAAGAAGATAATAAAAAACTTTTTCGCGACAATTCGAATGTGAACATTGTACTTGTCTCTGATACTCATGAGGCAGGATTCGCCGACGAAACAACAGGTGTTACTTATTTTGGAACACCAGGTGCACGCAAGGTTCAGTCTACGCTCGAAGAGATTCAGTCTATCATCATTGAAAACAATCCGACTATAGCATCAATAAAATTCAGCGGTATTGTGCCGCTTCCGGAGGTTGGAAATCCATTGTTAGATGGTTTGAATGTGATTGGAAATTTGCCAGCGACAGCCACAGAAAGCCAGGTTGGTGCGGAGCAATTGAATGGTTTTTCTTATTTACCATTTATTAAACGCTCGGGCGGATTAGCGGGACACGCGGCCAATAACAATTGGTCAGCCATTGCCTCGCAAATTGCAGAAGATGCTCGCTACTCAGGAAATATTTTTATTCCATTGAGTGGCAAGGTCAAACGTATCCTCGAAGTGACGGTCAATGGTAAACTCTTTGATCTGGCAAAAGTCATTTTAAGTGCCGATGGTAGATCATTTTCTATGTCAGTCTCTGATTATAAGACGACGACTGACTTGAAAATAAAATTCAAGTACGAACTTGATGTCCCAATGCCGCGCTAGGTTTATGAGTCAACGTCGTCGTGGGATTTTTGCTGGCTGTGGTTTGTTGGGAATAGGGATCTTGTTCCTATTCCAAAACGCCACAGTTGTGGACTTTACTCATCAGCCACAAAAAAAAAGACCGATGACCGCCATTGAAAAAGCAATTGCACAATCCGAACGTGAGCAGTCACTGCGCCAAAAACAAAATGGCGTCTCTCCGGAGCAAACTCAAAAGAAATTACGCAAAAACAAAAGAACGCCAGCCGCCATTGGAGATATTCCTTTTTACGAGAGATCTGGCAACAAGACGTCGCCAACACCCGCGGCGAAATAAACCAAAAATAAGCCAGACTTAATAGGGGAGTGGAAGGTCTATATGCTGATAGATTTTTTTCAGCGTGGTTTCAAACTCATCAATTCTTGCAATTTGTTTATCGATTTGTGTTTTCAAGTCTTCAGAAGACGTGTTTTTGAGCAGTTGCATTCGGGTGACGCTCACAGCTTTGTATCTGAGAAAGTCAGTATAAAAATCGTTAATCAGATAAGAAGCGTTGAGAGTTTCGCTTTCCGAAATCTTAAGAGTGCCCCCAGCTTGGTGGGCATAATCCAACAGTAAAGCTTCAATCAAAATTTCATCGCCAAAGTTTTTTTGTATAAACTGAATCTCAAGATCAAAATAACTCAGCCACCGTTGGATATAATCTTCGCTATTGGTATCCAGGGCGAGAGCGGCTTGTCGGGTTGCCTCGAGGTCTTCATGTCGTACTCTCTGTATAACGACATCTGGAGAGGAGGCGC
Organism: Bdellovibrionales bacterium; assembly: GCA_041736155.1. GTDB lineage: Bacteria > Bdellovibrionota > Bdellovibrionia > Bdellovibrionales > JAGQZY01 > JANPLN01. The sequence goes on along the minus strand of JBGSUL010000048.1, from coordinate 12,042 downwards.
GCCATTGCCCGATGAGAAAATGGGTGTACTCATGCCACAAACTCCACATCGGTCCATCGCTGCGCACATAAACCCGTGTGTAAACAATGGATTCTTGCTTTTGCTGTCGATAACCTAAAACAGTTAAACCCAAAAGATGATCGCCCACATCGACTTGCGATTCTTGCCACTCCTTAAGCCCACTGGCGGAAGGACGTGCGAGGTGGGGAAAGGTGTCCGGAGCTCCTTGGAAGTTGGAATCTTCGATCTTATAAGCTTTCACAGCGCCATTTTTATTTAAGTAACAAGAGCATTGTTCTTCGGGAACCCACATCAGAGCGATCAGTTTTTGTTGATCCAGCGGCAGTTGCATCAAGGCCGGAAGTTCGCTTTCCTTCAGAGTCACAAGCGGAGTGCTTGTGTAGGTGCACGGAGGGGTCTCTTCCTGAGAAGAACATTGAATAAGAAAGAGGGCGAATAAGCCAAACCATTTGCGCATGAAGAGGGCTTTTATCAAAATCCACCACAATTACAACGCAAAGCATTAAAATTGTAAGATATTCAGTTATTTCAATGGTTTCCTGAAATTTTAACCTTCCCGCTTAGTTGCAAAGGGGGATGCCGGCAAAAGCATAGGTATTTCGCACCAGTTTAGAGAAATTGAGCACGCGCCCATTTTTCACGTTCACGGTGGAGTAAGAATCTGCAGAGTTCACAATAATGTTTTCCACGTCTGCAGGCGTATAGGATTTTCCGTTTTGACGGAGAAATTGCACCACGAGCGCCACGGCTCCGGTGACCACGGGAGCGGCTTGTGAAGTGCCTTGCAAACGTTGGTAAGTGTTACTGCGAGATGTGGAATAGACGCCATAGTTGGAGGAAGAGTCGAGAGAGCCGGGGGCAGCGATTTCGACTTTGTCGCCGAAATTAGAAAAACTTGAGAGGGCGCCGGATCTCGCATCCACAGAACCAACGGTGATCGCTCCCGACAATTGATAACCAACCAGAGCAGGCGAGACAGTCACATCTCTCCCGAGGTAACTACCACTGTTTCCTGCGGCCATAACCACGACGATCCCTGCTTCAACAGCATCGAAAATGGCTTGCTCCACATCGGGCAGCGTCCCTGAGGCCTCAAGGCTGACGTTAATTACGGCCACACCTTGGGCGATGGCGTGTTGAATCCCATTCGTGGCGCTCGTGGAAGAGCCTTGAGTCACATCGATAACTTTGATGGCATAAAGTTGACTGCTGGGCCCCGCAATGCCAGCGACCCCAAGAGAATTATTGGTTCGCGCGCCAATAATGCCACCCACGTGAGAGCCGTGACCGTCGTTGTCCGTAGGAGCTTGCGTGGTATTCAGCACATTATAACCACAGGTCGAAACCAACTGTTGTGCTAAGTCGCTATGCTGGCAATCAATACCCGTATCGATCAGACCCACTTTAATGGTCGAAGAGGAGAGTTGTTTGCTTACCAGATATTGGTAGGCGTGATCATAATTTGTAAAACTCAATTGTTCTTGTCGACTGAGCTGCGTATCGTTCACGGTAGGAAGTTCGAGAGTGGCTGTGCGCACTATTCCGGGCCAGGTTAAGCCTACAATGCACGGATCTTCATCGGCATGGGCGCTGATTTCCTCTAAGGACCAATCATTTTCTATTTGGTAAAGCGTGGCGAAGGAACCCGTCTCTCGATCTGTCGGTTGATCTTCGTTGTCGATGTAGAGAGGGGCACTCATTGCGTTTTCCGATGGTGTGCACTTTGTTTTTAAAAGCACTTCGACTGTTTGGCCTTTGTAGGAGGCGACGGATTTAGCTGAGAAATCGGATGAGAGAAGAACTTTTTGTTGTGCAAAAGGAGAGATGTACATTTCGTCAGCGTCGTCGCTCATGGTTTTGGCAGCAACGCGGATGGTGGGTTTGTACGCTTGCGAGCAAATGTCTTTATCGGAACTTGAGAAGAGAGAATTTTCGGCAGTCGTACTTTTCATTTGTGAACAACCTTCGGTCCACACCAAAATAAAACCGGGAATGGTGATAAATAGAATGAGAAAAAACGAACGTGCCCCCATAGATACAGTGTACGATATCTTTAAAATCATTGACACATCAAAAAGAAAAATCTCAATATGAGACAACAAAACTGACAAGGATTTATGGCGCAAACCATTATTACCGACATCCACGAAATGCTCACCATGCAAGGAGCCTATCAAAAAAAAGGCCGCGGCCCTATGGGCGAAGCCGACCTCGGACTTCTTAAAAAACAAGCGCTGGTTATGGATGGTGATAAAATTCTGTGGATAGGCCCAAAGAAACGCCTTCCCAGAGAGTTTCATAAAATTCGTCGAGAGATTCGTTTAGATAAAAACCTTTTTCCCGGCTGGATTGATTGTCACACGCATTCTCTTTTTGCAGGGGATCGAGTTCATGAGTTTGAAATGAAGATCGCTGGAAAAAGTTATCAAGAGATAGCAGCCTTAGGCGGAGGTATCCAACACACTGTGCGTGAGACACGAAAAAGTTCCACGGATACCTTGCAGAAGTTATTAAGTGAGCGTTTAAATATTTTCCTCAAACAAGGCGCAACTACGGTCGAAGTGAAAACCGGCTATGGTTTGTCCACAGCCCAAGAGATGCGTTTATTAAAAGCGATCCAGGGTGCATCGTCACCTGTCAAAGTTGTTCCGACCTTTTTGGGAGCCCACGCTCTCGGGCCCGAAGAGAAAGATCGCCGCGTGTATTTGCAAAAATTAATGGAAGTGTTGCCGCAAATCCGCGCCAAAAAACTCGCCGCGCGTGTAGATATTTTTATTGAACAAGGTTATTTTTCAGCAGAAGAAGCACGACCTTATTTACAAGCAGCTAAGACTTTGGGTTTTGATCTTACCATTCACGCAGATCAGATGTCGCATGGGCGTGCCACAGCTTTGGCGGTCGAACTCGGTGCACGTTCTGCTGATCATGTGATTTTTTTAGAAGCAGATGAGCAGAAAGCAGTGGCAAAATCAGAAGTCACTTGCGTCTTTTTACCGACGTCTGATTTTTATCTCAAGTGGTCCTTTCCGCCAGCGCGGCAGTTGATTGATTTAGGAGCACGGTTTGCGTTGTCCACAGATTTTAACCCGGGTACATCGCCGACCCAAAATATTCAGTGGGTGGGTTTATTGGCGCGTCGAGAAATGCGCATGAGCTTGCCAGAAGTGTTTTCCGCATGGACGGTGGGTGCGTCTTACGCCCTCGGTAGGGAGCAGTCCTGCGGCTCTTTGCGTGTGGGTGCGACTGCTGATTTTTTCAGTAGTGAACAAGAGTGGAATCAGATGTTTTATGATCTGAACCCTGTTTGTGCAGATTCTGTTTGGGTTAATGGTCGTCGCGAGTTTTCTGAGAACTAGACGTCGAACCTAGACCCTCTTAAAAATTACTATTGATAAATATTTTTGGCTGTGTTTGCCTAAGGCAAGGGGGCCAAATGCAGAATGAGTTTTTACTAACACGTTCAAATTACTACAGCCAATTTTTTAATACCGCTATCTTCTTTGATCCCTACAGAATCTACTTCAATAGCACGTTTGAGAGCGCGGCATTGAATCTGTACTATCATGTGCAGAAGCGTTTTGCGGGCAAAATTTCCACAGATTCTCACTTCTATATACTTCTCTATTCCGAAGTGGCGTTATTTGAAAAAAGTTTTGGTGCAACAAACGAAACCGTTGTAGCGACGCAAGAGGGTAATGACTTTATTATTGGGGTTAAGTGCGTAGGAACAGAGGATACCTTTACAGATCCTGTGCTCAAAGCACTTGCCACTATTTTAGAGCCTATCTAGAATAATTTTTTCGCTAAAATTTCAGTGAATTTTTCAATAGCTTCTAAGGCCTGTGGATTTCCGGGTGGATACCACAGTTTGATTTCCACATAAGGCGCAGGAAGACGATAGCCTAATTTTTTGGGGAATTGTGCAGAAGCAAAAAACAGTTCTGTCTGATGTGCCAGTTCCGATTCCGCAGTTCCTAAACATAACCATGTTTTAAGAGCCCAAGTTTGTTCTTCGGCAAAATGGTTTTTAAGCTGAGTTTCCACGTGGGTATTCCAAATGCTTTCAATTTCAGAAGGCGGTCCCGGCAAGACCCAAACATGTTTATCGTTTTTGGAAAAGTAAAAGCCAGGTGCGACACCCGTGCCGTTACTGAGGGGCAGAGCTGTTTGTGGGAGCAGGCATTGTCGCTGATGTCCTTCACGTAAAGTGACTTTGCGTGCACTGAGCTTTTGCTGAACTTCTTTCCACGATGTTTCATCGAGTACCAAGGGGAGGGCAAAAAAATGAGCGAGCGCATCGCGAGTGATATCATCACTGGTCGGCCCTAAGCCTCCCGCAATAAAAATCAGATCCACATGTTGGCAGAGAAAGCTCAGCGCCGCGTGAATTTCGGGTAGTGAGTCCGCGGTACTCATGTGATAATCAATGCTAAAATTGTGGACGATGAGTTTTTTCGCCAGCCATTGCGTATTGGTATTGGTGATTTGACCATCAGTGATTTCAGTGCCTATGGTGAGGATGGCGGCTTTTTTCATGACCTATCTTGCGATAGGATGATTGTATTTTTCAAGTGTTTTTAAATTGGCTATTTTTTTCTCGTTAAGATTTGTCAGAGTAGCGGTGATGTCTTGGTATGCCTGCGTGTTTTGCGGCGTTTTTTTCAGTTTTGACTGCTCACTTTCAATTTTAGAAATAAGCTGCGCAGTTTCTTTTTCGATCATGTAAACGTTCAAACCCTCTTGATAACCTCGGAGAAAGTTTTCTTCGTACTTTTCTGGACAGGTTTTTTTGTACGCTGTACCAGCCTTCGCAGTGGCAAAACCATGCTCTTCGGTGCAGTATATAGCGAGTCCGTGATTCCAACCATCCATATAACTTTGGATTTCATCCTTGGTCATAAGTTCGCAGTCTTCTTTTTTCATCATCCAATTGTTGGACGGCTGTCCTTGCATTCCATCTTGGCGACCGCGCTCAAACCAGTTGAGTTCCGAACACGTCGGTTTTAATTGAACGAGCGAAGACGAGCACGAAGCCAGAGGCAACGAGCAAGAGAGACAGAACGCGATACTGAGAAAGGGATGCTTCGACATAGGAGAGCTTATAGAACATAAAACGCCGAGAGTGCACTGATTTTTGACACGGCATGTAATTATTTCTTGTGAACTCGAAAGGACTTCATGGAAGCCTCATGAGAATGCCATTCAAAATCCCATTGCATGGAAAAATTCCTATCAATTTCAAGCGTTTGCCTATTTTTAAGGCGCCCCAGACGATCTTCCCATTGCGCATAGGACCAGTCCTCAAAGTTACTGGAAAATAAAAGCTCCCCTTGAGGGGCGAGGACCTCCAGGCAGTATTCGATGAGTGTGGGGTAGTCCTTTTCGATCTGAAAACGAGTTTTTTTGCCGTGGCTGAAGGAGGGGGGATCGCAAATGATTACATCAAAGAGCAATCCCTTTTTTTTTGCATATTTTAAATATTCAAACGAATCCATAGCGTAAAAAGCGTGCGCCGTAGGTTCGATTTGATTGAGGGTGAAGTTGCGTCGGCTCCAATCTATGTATTTGGCACTGAGGTCGACCGTGGTCACTTGCTGAGCGCCACCGCGCGCAGCATTGAGACTGAAACCGCCGGTGTAAGCAAAAAGATTCAATACTTTTTTATCGCGAGCATTTTGTTGCAGCCACTGACGATGTTCGCGCTGATCGAGAAAAAGACCAGGTGCTGCTCCCACCGTTTTTGAAAACTCATAGGTGAGATCATTTTCCGTCGCTGTCCATGTGGAGGGAGCTTGATCTACAAAAAATTTCTCCGCAGAATTTTTTTGTGGGCTGTGATTTTGCAAATACCATTTTGAAATTTGCAGCACGTCCATAAGTTGTGTCAGATCGGCCAGGTCCTCTTGGTTCGGCGGAGTTTGACTCCACCAACCAGCGGCGGCCACATCTCCTAGCAGATCAATGCGCAACGGTGTGCCTTCGTTGTGGATCAGGCGCAAACACTGTTGGTTTTTAAACAATTCGGGATAGAGACGTTGCCGTCGATCCACCGACATCAACCATTGAGCTAAACATGGTTTTTTCAGCCATTGTAAATGGTCATAGATCAGCGGTGGTGGGGAAGAAAAAGTATGTTCTGCAAAAATGATTTCAGCACAATGGAGAAAATGCAGCGGGTAGGTTGTTCCACCGTACAAGGTGTCGCCGAGCAGAGGAATCCCTGAGTCTTTTGCGTGTAATCGGATCTGGTGTGTTTTTCCGCTGAGTGGGCGAGCTTCAATCAGAAAAAATCCATGCTCTTGTTTACGCACAGTAAATTCTGTAGTTGCAGCGTTGTCATTTTTGGCAGCAGGAAGGGAAACCCACAATGTGCCTTTTTTTTCGATCTGCGATGAGGAGGTCCATTCTTGTGCAGGAGGCTTACGATCGGTGACAAACAGATACTTTTTTTTAACAGCCCGTGCGGCCCACAGGGCATTGATATCAGCGCAGGTTTTGGGATTGAGGGCGGTGATAAAACAACCGGTGGTTTGTTTGTCTAAGCGATGGCAGATAAGGACGGGTCGTTTCTGCCGTTGACTCAACCATTCAACAAAACCGGGTTTAGATGTATCTGTTTGGTGGGAGGAGATTCCGTAGGGTTTGTCTGCAAACAAAATCTCGGAAGCTATCATGGAAAAGCTCTACTTCGATTTTTTCTGACAGTCGGGACAGATGCCGTAAAGTTCCATAACGTGATTCGTGAGAATGAAGTCATAGTTCTTAGCTATAATTTCTTGCAGATTTTCGATCTTATGGTTTTCGAATTCCACAATTTTTCCACACTGAGTGCAAGTTAAGTGATCATGATGGTTTTTAGTAGACCATTCGTACCGAGCGGGGAGTCCACCGATGCGAAATTCAGTGACATATCTTTGTTCAGAAAGTTTTTTTAAAAAGCGGTAAACCGTGGCGAAACCAATTTCTGGATAATCTTCAGCCACTTCTTCAAAAATTTCTTGCGCTGTAAAATGCACGGGGCCGCGACGGACTTTTTCTAAAATAGCTAATCGCTGTAAAGTGACTTTCAGACCCAGCTCACGAATAATCTTTTTGCCAGGGATTTCTTGTACGTCATCCTGACGGGGAAATATTTGTTGGCTTTTATTTACGGGAAGTACTTGCATCGAGCCAACTTAGAGAAGATGAGAGTCACTGTCAATAAGAATGAGATTAATTTTCATTTAGACAGGGGGCGACTTGCTCCTGCTGAGGATATATTTAATATAAAAGAAGTCAACCAGGTAGGGTTGATTCTATATAATAGGAGTTGCCCATGCAACGTAACAACACAAAGCCGCCGGACCGAGCTCCAGAGCGCGCTCCCGAAAAACACAAAGCGGACCAACAAAAACAACTTTTGTTTCAAAAAGTCGGCATCTTTATCGATGCTGAAAACATAGAGTTGTCCGGTTTAAAACATCACGAAGGTCGCACAGATTATCGTAAAATTTTAGAAAAAGTAGGCGATCGAGAGATCACACGGATTCTTTATTACAAACCTGAATATAAAGATATTTCCCCAGAGTTCCAGCATTTCTGGTCAAGCCTTGGTGGTGAAATCAAGCGACCTACAAAGAATGCGGACTCGTTTATGGTCATCGATGCTGTGACCATGGCCGATAAGTTAGACGTCGTGATTATTTTAGGTGGCGACAAGGATTTTTTGCCCCTTGTGTGGTATCTACGTTCGCGTGGATGTCGTGTGGAAATCTGGTCGTGGCCTGAGTCTACATCGCCTGAGATTAAATTGGCCGCAGATTTTTATTTTCCATTGACAGAAGATTTTGTCGTCGATGATAAAAAGAAGCGTCGTTAGTCATTAAGTACATTATGCGCTGCCTGCTTGCGAAAACACTTGAAATAGGTGGCAAAGAGGTGGCAGTTTGTTAAGACTATTCTCCGTAATGCGACCGTAGCTCAGCTGGATAGAGTACTTGGCTTCGAACCAAGTGGTCGGAGGTTCGACTCCTTCCGGTCGCACCAATTTTTTTATGGCACCCAGTCCGGAGCAAAAAAAGTATGAGAAGTACAATGACGGGGCGGCTTTATTTAACCTCACCAATGAAATCCTCAAGCACATGAAAAGTGCTGTTTGTGGATGGCAGTAACCATCTCATTTTTCTAATATATACATTGGTGTCTCATCAAAAAATTAGAAAAACTTCTCTCAGATATTTTTGTGACGTAAAATAGAGACACTCTTGTTATGACTTCTTAAAATCTTAAGGAGGTTTTAATGAAATTGTCTCTCGTGCTTTTAGTTTTTGGTTTAGCGATTTCCGCTTTTGCTAAGGAAGAAACTCGCTGTGGCTGGATCTCAAATCCTACACCTGCAAATTACTGGATTGATGATGCAGATGGTTCTTGGACGATAGGTGTTCAAGGTGGTTTTCAAGCAAAGGGGGTTATTACAGCCTATCCAACGGACTCTCAAATGGTGAATACCAATGGCAACTACGGTTACTGGTGTGGTTGTGTGAGAGGGACTTTTGATCCGATCACTATGTTACTTCTCAATATTAGCTCTAGCTCTGTCAAAAACTTAGATGTTTGTCTTGAAGATTCAAATCTTCCAAAGTTCTAAGGCGTGAACGATTTTTCTGAAAAGATAATTCAAGTTATAAAAAAAATTCCTAAGGGTCGGGTGGCCACGTATCAACAAGTCGCCGGACTGGCCGGAAAAATCCATGCGTCGCGCGCTGTCGCATGGATTCTCAACTCGTCTTCTAAAAAACACAAACTCCCTTGGCATCGCGTGATTAGCAAAAAAGGTCGCGTGGCGTTTAAGCCTCTGACACGAAACTTTAAGCTCCAATCAGTGCTTCTTAAAAAAGAAGGCGTGGTGGTGGATCCAAATACAGGTGAGATTGATATGGATAAATACCAGTATAAAAAACATGGGCGTCCCAAAAGAAAACGCGGGCAGCCGACGATGTTTAGCGAATAAGGTGATGTCTGTTGCTTCGAGGCCTCTCTTAAGAAAAAATTGACTTAAGATTTTTAAAGCTCTTGTAAAGAGCGCGACCAGTAGTAGGGTCCGATCATTTTTTGAAAATGAAACCCTTCTAAATTTTCCACGGCTTGTAAATTTGGACCCATATGAACAACTCGCCCTTCGTTAGTGAGTGCATACCGCTTCAGTTGAGGAAGAATCGCTACACCTAAAAAATTTCTAAAATTGGCGGTTTCCACAAGATCGCCGGCACACCACTCGCTAAGGGGCCTGGCTGTGGGCAACATATAGAGCGCGCCGGAGGCGCCGACAATGTGAACCAAGTCAGTTCCGTTGAGGGGTTCTGCCATTGGTGCAAACTGCACAGCTTTCTCTGGTAAAGTCAGAGAGATCGTTTGTTGAGAGTTTTCGCATTCCAATCGTTGCTCGTAAAGAAAACAAGCGTAAGTATTGCCGTAATAGACATCCTTAAGAGCATGGCGCTTTTCAAAATGAAAATGACGAAAGTCTTCGGCCATGGTTCCTTCGGTGTGACTGAAAAAATCTCCGCCATTAAAACTTGTGACATCACCATCTTGGGAATTAAAAAATGTAGGAATAGAGCGCAATGTGGAAAAACTTGTGGAGGCTGGGGCTTTGGTTAAAAGCTGAAGCTCCGCTGTCTTCATGTCGTAAAAATAAATAGACTGTTTTGAATCTATAAGGAGCAGTCCTTGGTTTTTTTCTTGTGGCAGTTGATTGAAATGGCTGAGAGCATAAGAAAGAGCCGAAGTGCGCGCCTGGGAACGAAGGTTTTCGTCAACGTCAGTACTGTGGGACAGCTTAAGCAAGAACTCCATGTTCACGGCGTAACTACCGCCATCGTTATAATTTGTATCACAGGCAAAAGAATGGGCAAGAGGACCGTTATCGCAGAATACATGTTGGTGAGCCGCCTCAAAGGACGAAGTGTTTTCCATGGTCAATGGTTCAGGGAGATGGCGAGCCTCATGAAGAAGATTGCTCATGATTTCCATAGGGGAGAGTCGCTGCAAGGCCGGACAGAGTGTGATGGTTTTAGGTTTTATTCCACTAACAAATGCCAGTGTTACTGCGCCGGAGGTGGTACTGGAGTTTGGACACTTCAAAGATAACGGATCAGTGTCGAGTTGGATGGTCTGTACAGCGTTCTTAAAAAAATCCCATGGCGAAGAACCGAGAATATCACTTTGCCAAGCACCGTGGAGTGCGGGCAGTGGCGGTAGTTCCTGAAGCTGTTTGAGGGCTTGGACGATGGTGCGAGTAAAATCTTCAGAGGCACAGTGGGGGGCAGCAAGCGAAGTCCACCCTGCTGGCGACCAGACTTGCATCTCAATTTGCGCAGGAAGTGCATGTTGACATGCTGTCCCCTGGGCTTGAGTCCCGAGGGATAAAAATAGCAAAAACAAAACCCCAGAAATTACTAACCCCTTAGTAAAAACCCCCAGCCCAACGGCTGCTAAGTAGAGTTCTAAAAGACCTAGAAAAAGGTTGCTAATAAAATAGAATCGAGAGTAATTAATGCAAATAAAAAGCAATCGGGTGTAGAATTAAATACACTTTGCAAGGACACCATGAGGATACTTTTTTACGTAAGACTTTGTCTGGCTTTTATGATCTTTGGTCTCGTGTGCAGTATGGGCTTAGAGCTCATTGCAAGATCACAAGCTCAACAGCAGCGTAAATACGACGACGCCAATATCAATCACATGAAGTACGGTCTTTTTAACGTCAACACTTGGAAAGATAAGCTATCAGCGATTATCGTATCAGAAATTGAAGAGTTCGAAATCAACGGCAACAATAAACAAGATTTAAAAAAACATGTCGAAGGGCAACTCAACGGCCTGATCGAAAAATTTGATACGCAGATCAAAGAGAGCAATAAAAATTCCACGCGGGGATGGATTAAGCAAAAACTCATCAATGCGTTCGTCGACATGAAGGAAGTAAAACAAAAGGTTCCCGATTACGCCGACACCATTGTGCAAGAGATGACTCACCAAGAGAGCCAAAAAAAATTAAAACAAATCATTAAAGAGCGAGTGTCCAAATATATCGACGATACCTTTGAGCCCCAGGACATGGCCGAGGTAAAATCTATCATTCAGCGCACAGGGCAAAAAAATAAAAAACAAGCCATTGCTCATTTAGCTCAAGTCATTCCCGAGGAAAATGCACTATTGTTTAAATTAAACTGGTCGATACTTATACTTGCCGTGGGTCTCTTCCTCTTGGCGGCCTGTCCACCGATTCAAATTAGCACTCCGTTTTTTCTTATTTGTAGTGCCACATTGCTGATCTTGATATTTGCTGGGGTCACGTGTCCGATGATTGATATGATTGCTCGCATACCAAAATTCCATTTTGTTCTTCTTGGGCATCCTGTCAATTTTAACAATCAGATTGTCTATTTCCAAAGCAAAAGCATTCTTGATGTGTTTTGGATTCTGATTAGTCACAAGGATCTACCGATGAAAATCGTCGGCGTTCTTATGATTCTGTTTAGTATTGTTTTCCCACTGATTAAAATCTTTTTTTCCTTTTTCTATTATTACAATTGGTGGGGAAGTCGAAAGTGGTGGATTGTGCGTTTTTTCGTTCTCAAGTCGGGCAAGTGGTCGATGACGGATGTTTTAATTGTCGCGATAATGATGGCCTATATTGGTTTTAACGGGATGGTGAGGAGCCAATTTGAAACCTTACATGAAGCGATCCCTCAATTTGACTTTATTTCCACCAACGATACAACGCTGCAAATAGGATTTTATTTATTTCTTTCCTATGTACTTTTAGCGATGTGGCTCTCCTTAGTTCTCGAGAGAAAAAGCCAGCAAGAAGAAATCTCTTAAGCGAGGTCCTTCGCATTGCTCAGAAATAATGGACGCCCCCTCTTGCCAACGAGGGCTGGTTACCTCAATACAGTAAAACTGTAAACAAAAGGGGGAAATCCATGAGGAACGTAGTATTTATTGGTTTAGATGTCGATGATAAAAAATTCCACGGTT
>JBGSUL010000044.1:0-2586 GCA_041736155.1 Bdellovibrionales bacterium | reverse complement strand
TCTTTGGTGGTTCCCCATTACCATTTATCAATTCCATTTTTAACCCCTTTGTACGTTAGTTACAATTTCCCCTTAATGCGCAGGTCTTCCACTTTTAAGTTTGAAAGACTGAGCATCAATTCATTCAGTTTGTTTTTAGCTGTCTCGCGCTTCTCCTTTCTCATTTGTATTAATAGTTCAGCCTCTAATAACTCAATGACTCTTATATATTTGCGAAAAGGAATCAGTCTCATCGCTTCGCTTACACAAAATTCATCTAAATCGCTTGGCGAATAAAACCAGCCCATGCCAAAATCGAATTTTCTGGCGATTTTCGCAAGATCAGTTGCACTTATTTCACGAACGCCAATTTCCATTTTTGCAATTGTAGATACTGGATAATTTGCGATTTTCGCAAACGACTCTTGAGTAAGATTTTTTATGCGTCTTAACTCTTTTAATTTCTTCTGAAATTTATCTTGTGTATTCCCCATGACAAATTTTGTAGCGATATTCGCAGTATTTGGAAACAAAATAGTTTTGACCAAGTATTCTTTTCTCTCATACAAACTCGCCTCTCTGTTTAGCTATTGGATATCCAATACTTACAAAGAAAGGAATAAAAATGCGATTATCGCAAGTTTTCAAGAAGAAACCGGACGATTTCAGTAACTTGTCCGGCGCTCAATAGAAAACAGGGATTATTTACATGAGTGGCGATGAAATCGACACCGAGGGGGAGAAAAGATGACATCAGTAAAATTATTTAAACAGGACAATGCCTACTATATAGAGGAGCCGACAAACGAAATATTTGAACTCGAAAATGAGTTTCCAAAAACTCATTCCGAATGGAACGACTATTTAAAGCAGTTCGACGTTAGCCTAAAAGAAGATCTGCCATTAAATCTTGGACACTTTGACGCTCTTTCAGACATTGATAGCATCAGTGAGCTCTGGAAAGACTTTATCACGTCACATCCACTAAGCGGTCACATTCAAGAGTGCCTAGATAAACTTAATCCCATCCAGAAGCAAGTGATCCACTTGATGTTTTGGCAGGGGCTTTCCCTTCGTGCCATTGCCGAGCAACTAAAGATGTCTAAAACAAGCGTCGTCCGATACAGAAACGCAGCTTTAAAACGGTTGAAGCACGAAATTTCAAAACATGTCCCTACTAATACAAAAAGTGTACACAAAATTTAGCCCCCCGGTACAGGTGGACCATGGTCCACTTTTCCTATTAGTGGGAAGTGTGTTCAAAACAAAAAAGGAGGTTCAAAAGTGCATAAGGGGTTGAAAGAGGATTTTTTGCGATCAGAACTGAGGAAGCTGCCAGATCAGATGAGGCTTGCCATTATTTTAAGATTTTGGCATCTCGAAACGATTGAGTCGATTTCTCAATACATGAACATCAAATGGTCTGAGGCAAATAAATTAATTGAAGAAGGGGTTAGTCTACTCAAAAGGGGATCTTTGAGCGGAGTGTTCGATAGAAAACTTATTCAGGGGAAAATATGATTTTATTAAAAATATACGAATCAAAGAAAGATAACAATAAATGGAACATGGGAGATGAAATCGGCACATTGAAACTCAACTATGACGACCGATCACATAAATTTAAGTTCCATAAAAGCATTAGGACATTAAATGTTCAGTCAGAGCGCGATCCATTTAAAAACTGTGATTACAGCATCACTGAAACTTCCGGCAAGATCGTTGGCGTTGGCTATTTTTTAAAACAAGGAAGCGAAACTTTCATTCACTTAAAAATGGCAGGCACAAAGATTCATTACCTTGTTCACATTCACACTAAAAGCAGTCGTAAGGTGGCCTAGGTATGGAAAATCTCAATGAACAGAAAAAAGTATTTCAAATGGGATGGCTTGACCCAAGAACGGGACAGGTTTTTGAGGCAGGTGTCGCTGTTTTTAACCAAATGTATGGTGAATACTATTTAAAAATATACGAGGAGGAGAATAACGGTCAGTATTTTTTAAAACCTGTCTCTGCTGATGGCACAAAAGCCCACTACAGAGTTGAACGAGTTTTAAAAAACAATCGAGGCTATTTCGTTAAACGAAGCAATGTCGGCGATGGTTATTCGAACAATGAAACAAAAGGGAATATTTTTATTAACTACGGGTCAAAATATAAGACCCTTGTACTTTATACGGAGGAATAATTTATGAAGAAAAATTTATTTTTAATTTTAGGATTGGCATTGGTCGTGAGCGTGATCTACTTTGCTCCAGAAATGAGTTTTGCACAAAGTTTCGGCGGCGGCGCTGGCTTTGAGTCGAAAGTAAATAACCTTACCAATAAACTTTTAAAATTCCTGTTGCCAGCGATTAGCATTATCGGACTCATTTATGCAGCCATTCTTGCTGCTACGGGGGACGAAAACGCCAAAAAACGCATGGTGCTTGTGGTAATAGCAAGTATTGTTGGGTTTCTTGCGCCCCTCATTATTGGTTGGATGCAGTCAGCAGTTGGGGTTTAGCTCATGCGCGATGAATCCACCATCCATCGACACTTGGACGCTAAGATGAAGCTTTGGGGCATGGAAGCCCCAGACCTTCTGATCTGCCTCATGCTCTTTGC
>JBGSUL010000033.1:0-5923 GCA_041736155.1 Bdellovibrionales bacterium | reverse complement strand
TTTATCATCGACATCTAAACCAATAAATACTACGTTCCTCATGGATTTCCCCCTTTTGTTTACAGTTTTACTGTATTGAGGTAACCAGCCCTCGTTGGCAAGAGGGGGCGTCCATTATTTCTGAGCGAAGCGAAGGATCTGGTCGTAAAAAATGAGAACAAAGTTTTTAATCTTTTTTGCTGTCATTGGTGTGTGGTTTGCCATCTATTATTACAAGGCGCTCTTCGCACGACGTAAAATGGATTCTGAGGATGAAAGAAAAAAATGATTTTTCTAGAACCAGATGAGTATCTGCCAATGACCTGTCGAAATGAACTGCGCTCATAGATGTGCTTGTTTTGTAGGACAAAACACGAAGAGTCTTGCCAGTGTTTTGATTTCTTACTAGAACGCAGGTGTGGAAGTAACTACGTCTGCATATTCAGAGTCAGCCACCAGTGTGTTGCAAAAAGCATTTGCCTTCGATCGCGAAGGACAAGAATTTCAAGCCATTGAGTATTATAAAAAAGCGCTTTCTATGGGATTGAAAGGCGACGATTTACTTTCCGCGCATGTGTGTTTGGGCAGCAGTTACCGCGCCATTGGCGAGTATGAAAAAGCCAAATACATTTTGCTCGAAGGTTTATTTCATTTCCCCAAAAGCACGGCACTCAAAACATTTTTATATTTAGTGCAGTACAATCGCGAACAAGCCAAAGATGCCGTTGAAGGATTACTTAAATTGTTGGTGGACACCACGCGCGACAAAGACATCCTTAAGTACAAAGATTCTCTCAATAACTATGCCAAAAATCTCGATCGCCAATTCTAAATATACTACTGAATGGAATTGCCATCGACAATGGAACCATCTGGAAATTCGGCGCCTTCGTAGGGATGGAATACAAATGGCAGATAGTGAAAGTCAGACCAAGAATAGTGGACGGTGACACGGTCGCTGACTTGGACGTCCATGGGTTCTTCCCCTGGTAGTGCATTGCGATCATCTAAGACAATGTTGGCTTCATAAGTTTGCAACTGTACATCGGAGATAAAATAAGGGGTTTCATGAAACTTCACCACAGCTACATGGTCTTGGATCTGAATCACCTGGCCCTCAGCAATCATGGGGTCGTTATTGACATAATAAGCGCTGCCGGCGGCAACAGCGATAGCAGTCACTCCGGCGGCTATCCAACGAGTCATGTATTGATTGAGAATACGACGACCTTGTTGGATATCAGGAGTTTCTTCGGGGGTAGCGAGGCGCTCTTTGGGTAATCGTTCGGGAGCTGGTTGAATATTACGACGTGAGTGAGTGGTTTCTCCAGGCCCATTGGCATTTTGTCGAACACCATTTTTAGTCCCTTTGTCAGCAGCGTTCATAAGCTCTGATGTATTAAAAATATTGGTCGCAGGAACATTTTGTCCACAACCAGAGCAGGAAACACCAGCGGCGGGTCGCGAATTAGTCAAACTGACGACAGAACAGCTTGGGCAAATGGCAATGTGCTGAGCACGGGCGAGCTGATTTATCTCTGAGGATGGGTCTGCTAATTCAAGATATTTTGCTGGGAGTTCTACGTAACGTTTTCCCAGGTTTGTATCTGTCAAAATAGGTAGACGTTGAGTCACTGCGCGTGGGCGAGGAGCTTGTCCTGGACGACCCAATTCCCAAAGGGGAGTGTGACCACCGCAACCACGACAACGAAGAGCCGCTCCTAAAAAGTTGGGAGCTTTCCCAGGGTTTTGCGCTTGCAGAGCCTGAAGGTCGGCCGTAGTGCTGATGAGCGTGTAGCGGGGGTCTTGCAATGAGGCGGGTGCTAAATTTCCAACACCACAATAATCACAGACGATTTCGCGCGGAATAACAACTCCTGGGCCCGCGTACACACGCTCAAGCTCAGAAGCTTCCTCTTCAACAGCGACTTCGGATTCTTGTGCCTCGACCTGCGCGGATTCTGTTGTCTTGTCGGATACAATGTCACGACAGTTGCGTTGCGCAGCCTGACCATGGATAGTCGTGAGGAAAACAAAAAGGATAAGAAGTTTATGATAGGGCATCATGGAATCATTTCTCCAAACACAATGGGGGATTTAATAAACATCATATTGGTATTTGTAATGGCATTACCAATGGCGGGAAGAGTAAACATTTTGTAAGCATCAAAGAGAGCATTGTAATTCGTTGGCAGCGCATCCTTACGTTGTTTGGCAAAATTGCGATAGGCGATAAGGTAACGATCGGAAGTCTTTTTGGTATCCTCATTGATTTTGTTTTGTAGCTGATTGGCAATGGTCTGGAGGGCATTGTCACGAGACACTTCTGCAATAAAGGCAATTGCAGCATGGACACGCGCTAAAGATTCTTGGCCAGAGGCTGAGAGAATTTGCGTTCCAAGTGTCTCTGCAAGAAAATTCAATTCTTGCATTTGTTCCGACTTTATCACCTCTGCAGAGGCCATTTTAAAAAGATAGGCTTTCTCAATCACATCGTGGATCAAAGTGGAGGTTGTGGCATTGAGATATGAAGTATTTGTGCCCGGGGCTAAAAAATTGAAAGCTGTTATTTTTTCGCGAAAACCTAAAGACAAAATAAAAGGACGTAAGTTTTTATCGCTTTCAATAAATGTAGGTGAGCTGCGCTGTGATTCCTCAGCGGGAATCGCAAGCATTGAGCCTGATAAAAGTGACAAGCTGGGATAGAGAGCGAGTCGAACCTCATTGTTTTGTTTTGTAAAAATCAGAGAATAATTGAGATCAGGATGTTCGTGCGCAAGGCGTTGAATTTCTTGGAAACTGGTTTGGTCTGGTTGATTCAAATAAATTCCGTTTTCGTTAATACTGCGCGAACGAATGGCTTGTAGAAAGGCGTCTTTATTGGCAGGTGTCTTTTGGAGATGGGTGGGTGTTAAATGCATACCCACAACTTGTGAGATAAGTTCCTGTTCTGTACCACCCAAAACATAAAAGTTGATGCCGTAACCAAGAGCGGCTTCGTAAAATTGCGAACGCAGTAAAAGGCGCAAAGCTGAAAAATTTTGATCTCGAGTCGCCGGGTTAGAATTGAGGAGAACAATTGTTTTTCCTCGATAATTTTTCATCAATGAGAGACCCTTTTCGGCATCGTCAAAATCCCTCACTAGGTTTAACTCTTGGTTATAGGACACATCCCAAATATCGGCGTGTAATCCAAGGTTTTGCAGTACATTCATCCACGCTAAGTACTCCGTCCGTGATGTACTTGAAGTTGTGAGGAGAAGAATGGAGGCTTCGGGATTATATCTATATGTCTGCGCGATTGAGATACGATGACTTTGACTCATAATCGTCGCCATCTCGTTGGTTCCTAAGATATCAAGACCGAGCGTGCTTTGCAGAGAAACCGAGGTATAAGGTTCTGCCTGTGCAGAAAAATTTATGGTACCTGAAACAATCAATGATTCGCGAGCACGAAGTTCCGTCACAGTTTGCAGAAAATAGTGAGTGGAGGCGTCTTCGTCGTTGGCGAGTGAGATGGAATCAATGGCGTTCGAAGAACCCTCAATTTGTCGGAGAGTTGTTTGCAGTCGTCGTTCCATACCTGGGAGTCCGGCGAAATTCTGATCCGTAAGATTGGTAATACGCCATTGAAGACTGGCAGTTTCCCCAGGTCCAATCGACGTCACAGTTTGCAGAGGCGAGATGGAGATGGGGAAAGAAATACTTACGGTTTGTGGTAAAGATAGGCCGCGCAGAGTGCGCTGAATACGTGGGATTCCACCAAGTGGGACAATGGTATCCGACACACTCCAGTTTTGACCTCGACCGATTTCAAAAGCCTTTTTTATTTTGACATAATAAACATGGGGTAGGGTAACAGATTCGCCCCCATTCAGTTGTGGCACAACCACGCGATCCACTGGATCGGCGAGAATCCAATTGCTAGATTGGATGGACAAAATCACATCAGTTCTTTGAGGGCTCGGCATGTCCTCCGTATTTTTCACTCTGATTTGCGAGATGGTGAGTGTTTCGTTGGGTTCAAAAACACCATCGCCATTACCACCCGGGATGGAGTCGTGAATTTGATAACTGAGAAGTTCGAGATTAAACGGCTGTCGATACGTCGTTTGTGAACGGTCGGTTTCAATGACAATAAATTCCATGCGGCCATTGTTTCCTCGGACACCGGAGGAAGGGAAGGATCTGCCAACAGTCCCTGGATCGCCATCAGCCCCATCGTCACCACCTGGATTTGTGTCATACACAGGATCGCGACCACCACAGGCATAGGCCGGACTGACGCCGATCAACTCGTTAAAAACGTCACCCGTGATTTGTGCCGTTTGGTAGAGGAGGTTTCGCAAAAAAGGTTCGGCGTTACTTTCGAAAGAATCGTAACCATAACCGAGATTATGAACACCACCTCCACTAGGACTGCTGTCGTAGCCACTTCCGCCAGAGCCACTGCTGCTTGGGGGGGGAGGACATGCAGGCTCATCGACATAACCCGATATATAAGTATGAGAACTCCCACCGTCACCACCATCGCCCGGATTTCCGGGTTGGCCAGGGCGGCCTGGATCTCCGCCATCACCCGCCTCAGTATTGGCATTCACTAAAAGCGCGAGATGGGTTTGTCCAGCGGGGATAAAAACACGGACTCGACCGCCGTTGCCTCCCGGTTGTGCGGGAGATGCATTTCCACCATCGCCACTGTCACAGCCATCATCACCATCTGTGCCATTGCTAGAGCTGGTTGCATCGCTTCCATCATCTCCATGGCAACCATCTTGTCCTTGTCCACCATTTCCACCGCGTGCGCCTTCGCCACCGTGAGCATCAATAAATATATTCGTTGTGAGGGAAAGATTTTTACTGATTTCGCCGACAGAAAGTCCCGTGGTTGAATTTAAAATCGTTCCCGAAAGAACAATATGACCTTGAAGGTCGTCTTGGCTTTCACTATCGCGAAGTCTTAGATCCAGACTATTGGCATCTTCGCCTGGGGTTCCAGCAGTGGCATCGTCTCCACGGTGAGGAGTTTCATAAGGGCTCGATGTGCGAGGTAAAGAAACACAACAGGTTCCGTCGTGAGGAGGACGGCCATCTTCTCCGTAAAGATCGATAGTGAATGTTTCGGCGTGGGATGAGGCACAAACAATCAGGAGTGTTAAAAAAAATGTCGATGGAACAAAACGATAAAAATAAATCATAAAAGGTAACCTTCTTTGAAAAAGACGTGCAACGCTCATCAGCTATGCGCGGTAATCTAATGCAAGCACTGGCAAAACAAAAGGGGCGATGAAATCTTTCCATGCTTTTTGAGAATGAATCTGGGTGTAAACATTTTTGACACTTCTGTTTTATTAAATTTGGAAACAGACTCCGTTGGATTCATGGAAGCGGACTTCACGTTGCCCTGAGATGACGTAATCATCCTGAGCGAATGTGATGGATCTGCCTTAGGACCTCGGCAATTATTTTCTTTCTGTCAATCGGACCACGCAAAACATAACAACCTTTAAGGTTACTGCGGCCCAAGAATTTCGCGAAGTTGTGCAGTGAACCAGTTCATCTTGGTAAACTTTAAAAGGGCCCGGCATATAAATTGCTGTGTTTTGATTTCATAGACGAAATACACTTCATAGGCAGAGTGAACGAGATAAAACGCTAAGACGGCTCCATGTTGGAGTGAGTAGTGAATTTATTACCGCCTATCTTTAAGGAGACCCATGATACTTTCTTTAAGCAAAAAACTTACTTTCCTCATTTTAGTAAGCATCTTTTATTTTTTCACTTTATCAAGTGCCTTGGCTGCTTGTGGAGTGACCCCCGATTTATTGGACACGGTTAAAGGTTCACGGCTTTCTTGTACTCGATCGGACTTCGCATTCCAAGAGCAGAGTGCGGGGCAACATGATTATAATCTGCAAACCATTCCGGTAGAAGTTTAAGAACG
>JBGSUL010000032.1:0-255794 GCA_041736155.1 Bdellovibrionales bacterium | reverse complement strand
TTTACCTCGTCGCTGAATTTTCTCTTTGGCTTTCCCATTTCCTGACTCCTAAATGCTCTGAATATAGAGCAGCTTGGGCCAGCCCGCTATTGTAACTTCTTCACCGTGTTAGACTCCAGCTTTACGCCCGCAGTCCACCTCGTCCTCTATGGAAGAAGTGCCATTCAATGTCGAATCAATATTAATAAACGCAAGAGCGGCCAGAAAGAGTGAGGCGTGAGGCAAGGTGTCGACCCAGCTGTTTGGTCATCCACTCTGTCGTGCGAATGAGTTCGTCGAGGTCGAGACCCGTTTTAAAACCCATGCCTTCGAGCAAATACACCACATCTTCGGTGGCCACATTGCCCGCGGCTCCGGGAGCGTAAGGACAGCCGCCAAGGCCGCCGAGGCTTGAATCAAACACGCGCACACCAAAATCTAAACTCTCAGAAATATTTGCCAGCGCTGTTCCACGCGTGTCGTGGAAATGCATGGCCACTTTGTCGATCTTGCGCATTTTTTTGATCTCTCTCAAAAGCTCTCGCACTTGTTTGGGCGTCGCCACGCCAATGGTGTCTCCAATAGAAAGTTCGTAAATGCCTAACTTAAAAAATTTCTCAATCACACCCATGGCTTTTTTAACAGAAATCTTGCCTTCGTAGGGACAACCAAAAACCGTGCTCACATATCCGCGCACTTTGCTTTTATCCTGTGCCGCCAATTCCATAACTTGTTCGAAATTCTCAAAAGACTGACGAACACTGCAATTGATATTTTTTTTCGAAAAAGTTTCCGATACAGCACCAAAAATGGCGACCTCTTTGACTCCGACGCTGCGGGCCTGTTCATAGCCATAGGCATTGGGCACCAGCGCACTCCATCTCATTCTGTTTTTCTTTGAAGGACTCGCGTGCTGTGGAGATTTTAATAATTCTGTCAATAAAGTTCCCGAATCGGCCATTTGTGGCACCCACTTCGGGGAGACAAAAGCACCAGCTTCGATGCGGATGAGTCCACTACGCACCAAACGCTGAGCAAACTCGAGGCGTTGCTCCAAAGACAGATGGACCGCCTCATTCTGGAGGCCATCGCGCATACCCACTTCGACAATTTGCACCTTAAAACTCATTCAGAGACCTTTAACTGCACCAGTAAGTCTCCGAGAGAAACCTGCTGACCCGCCACCACTGGGCGACTTTTGACCATTCCTGCCACCGAGGCTTTCAGTGCATATTCCATTTTCATTGCTTCCATCACTACGAGTGTTTGACCTTCAACCACTTCATCCCCCGCCCCACACATCACTTTGATGATCTTGCCAGGCATAGGTGCCAAAATTCGACTCGGGTCCTTCTCTTGGTTTTGTTGCTTGCGCATGCGCTTGCTTTGCACTTCGATACAATGGGTTTGCCCATTGAGATGTATCCACACATGGTTCACTGTGCGCAGAGCCACACCCTTGAGACCGTTGTACTCTAAACGTTGTACCTGACTCATGAGACCCCCCATGCATGGTTCCATGGATCCCAGGCTGTTTTTCCTGGTGCGCCACCACTCTCCGCACGTGTGTTCAAGAGAGCTTGATCAATAAAGGTTTTTTCTGGTGCTGATAGCTCTTTCACTTTAGACCCGTTCGGGAAATGCGTTTTAATAAAATTGGTAGAGAGTGTGCCGTCGACAAATTCGGGATGCTGAAGAAGATCTAGTAAAAAAGGAATATTGGTTTTAACACCAAAAATCACGGTCTCTCTCAACGTTTCGATCATTTTTAATATCGCCCGTGGACGACTCTCGTCCCACACAATAATTTTTGCGATCATCGAATCATAATACGGAGTGATTTCGTCACCCGCATCAAAACCGTAATCAAAACGTCGCCCTGGCCCTTCGGGAAATTGTTGAAAAAGAATAGTACCTGTGGACGGAACGCCTGGAGAATAGGGATCTTCCGCACAAATACGGCATTCGATAGCGTGACCGCGCGGCTTGAGGCGATCCTGTTGCCAAAGTGCGGTGCGATCCATCATCGTCAGGATCTGAGCTTTGACTAAATCCACACCCATCACCATTTCAGTCACCGGATGCTCGACCTGTAAACGTGTGTTCATCTCCATAAAGTAATATTTGCCGTCCTGGACAAGAAACTCCACCGTGCCTGCGCCGACGTAATTCACTTTTTTCGCTAAGCGTACTGCGGCCTCAGTGATCTCCTCGCGCAGCCGAGGATCTAAAGTGATGGCGAGAGATTCTTCAATGACTTTTTGGTGGCGGCGCTGAGCGGAACAATCGCGCTCATACAAATGCACCGCTTGACCGGCGTTGTCGCCAAAAACCTGAACTTCGATATGTTTTGCATGATCCAAATATTTTTCTAAAAAGACTTGGCTGGAACCAAAAGCACTCTGTGCTTCCCGTTGCGCGGAGAGAATCAACTCCTCCGCCTCTTTGTAAGAGTTAATAACTTTCATTCCCCGTCCGCCTCCGCCGGCCGCCGCTTTGACAATCACGGGGTAACCCATTTTTTCGCATTCACGCATTAAAAAATTGCTGTCTTGGTTTTCACCGTTGTAACCGGGAATGGTGGGGATTTTTTCTTCTTCCACTAAACGCTTGGCAACAATTTTATCTCCCATATCGCGAATGGCTTGCGGCCAGGGGCCGATAAAAACAATGTTGTTGTCCAAACATGCTTGTGCAAACGCTGCATTCTCTGACAAAAAGCCAAATCCAGGATGAACGGCGTCTGCTCCGGCGCTTAAAATTCCTTGAATGTTATTTTCGATAGAAAGGTAACTGCGGCTCAGTTCGGCGGAGCCGATGCAAACTTGCTCATCACTCATGCGAAATGCGCGCGTCCCCTCGTCGGCTTCGGAGTGGAGTAATACCGTTTGGAGTCCCAACTCCTGACAGGCGCGAATGATGCGCACGGCGACTTCTCCGCGATTGGCAATCGCTACTTTTTTGATTTCTTTCGCTGGGAGTCCCTTCGCTATTGGGTCCTTCACGTCGTCCTCCATTTTGGTGACCGTTTTTCTAAAAAGCTCTGTAGGCCTTCTTGGCCTTCGGCGCTGACGCGAAGTTGTGCGATCAGCGTGGTTGTGATTTTTTTGAGTTGTGTCTTTTTATCTTCTACACTGACAGCTTTCAAAAGGCGTTTTGTCTCGCGCACCGCCTGTGGGGCGTTTGCCTGTAAAGCGGCCACCCATTTTTGTGTTTGTGATAGGATAGCTTCGCTCTTGGCCACTTCGTTCACTAAGCCCATCTTCTGGGCTTGCTCTGCTGTAAAAGCTTCGGCGGTTAAAAACCAACGACTCATCTCTGCCAAAGGAATTTTATTTTTTACAAAAGCGCTAATCACTGCGGGAGATAAACCCAATTTTACTTCACTAAAACAAAATTGTGTTTTTTCTTCGGCCACAACCAGATCACACACAGCCACTAAACCCAAAGCGCCACCCATCACATGGCCATGCACCTGACCAATGATCACGCCCGGGAAAGCGTCCATCTCGGCAAACATATCAAACAACGCTTCCGCATCTTTTTTATTTTGCGCACGTGTGAACTTTGCCATGGACTTCATCCATTCTAAATCGGCCCCCGCACAAAAACTTGAGCCAGCTCCTGAGAGTACCACAGTGTGCACATTTTTATTTTTGCGCAGTTGTTTAAAAATTTTCGTCAGTTCCGCAATCATCGTTGGATGAAAGGCATTACGCACGTCTGGGCGATTCAGCTGCACCGAGAAAAGACCTTTGTTTTCTTGCGTCAGTACGGTGGACATTTGTTACATCCTCAAGACACCCTGGCCAACAGGTGTCCATTCTTTATTAAAGCTAGCACTTAAGCCAAGCGCTAACACTCGTCGTGTGTCGCGAGGATCGATCACTCCATCATCCCACAAATGCGCTGTCGAATAATAGGCCGAACTTTCTTTTTCGTATTTTTTCAAAATAGGCGCTTTAAACTTTTCTTGCTCCTCAGCGCTCATCTTCGGATCTTGATCCATCTTCACCGTGAGCAACACATTGGCCGCTTGCTCTCCGCCCATGACTGAGATGCGAGCATTGGGCCACATCCACAATTGGCGAGGTTGATAGGCACGACCACACATACCGTAATTGCCAGCTCCGTAAGAGCCACCTATAATCACGGTGAATTTAGGAACCGAAGCATTACTCACCGCCATGACCATCTTGGCGCCGTGTTTAGCAATACCCTCATTCTCGTATTTTTGGCCGACCATAAAGCCGGTAATGTTTTGCAAAAAGATCAAAGGAATACGTCGCTGCTCGCAAAGTTCGATAAAGTGTGTGGCCTTGAGCGCCGACTCGCTAAAAATCACGCCGTTATTGGCAATCACTCCTACGGGGACACCAAAGATATGAGCAAAACCCGTGACGATGGTCGTCGCGTAGTTTTGTTTGAATTCATGGAACTCACTTCCATCCACAATGCGAGTGATCACTTCGCGCACATCAAAGGGTTGACGCGAATCCTGGGGGATGATTCCCAAAAGTTCTTCCACGGAATATTCCGGCTCTTGAATAGCCTTTAGTACAACAGGAATTTTCTTTTTACGATTGAGGTGCGATACAATATCTCGACAGATCAAAAGAGCATCGTGGTCATCTTCGGCAAAATGATCGGTCACTCCACTCACCGAGCAATGCACTTGCGCGCCACCCAAATCCTGCGCCGTCACCACTTCGCCAGTGGCCGCTTTCACTAGTGGCGGGCCTCCAAGAAAAATGGTTCCATTCCCTTTGACGATAATGTTTTCGTCACTCATTGCCGGAACATAGGCTCCGCCAGCTGTGCAACTGCCCATGACCACCGAAATTTGCGGAATGCCCGCGGCGGACATGCGCGCTTGATTAAAGAAAATTCGACCGAAATGATCGCGATCGGGGAAAACTTCGTCTTGTTTAGAGAGAAACGCACCGCCACTGTCCACCAGGTAAATGCACGGCAGACCATTTTCCATGGCAACCTCTTGCGCGCGTAAATGTTTTTTGACAGTTAACGGAAAGTAAGTGCCGCCCTTGACCGTGGCATCATTGCTGACAATCACACACTCTTGTGAAGCGATCACTCCTATGCCCGTGACCACTCCTGCGGACGGAGCTGCGCCATCGTAAAGTTCCCACGCTGCCAGTGTCGAAAACTCCAAGAACTGACTGCCCGGATCGATAAGATGTTGAATGCGTTCACGCGCTGTTAATTTACCACGCGATTTGTGCTTCTTAACCGCCTCTGCGCCGCCGCCTTCTTTGGCTTGTTCGAGATTTTTTTGTAATTCTAAAACGAGAGATTTCATCCATTGCGTATTAGTGCGATAGGCCTCACTGTGAACCACGATTTTTGATGAAAGATACGGCATGATTAAACCCCCTCGCGAAAATAGTATTAAGTTGCACGAAAGTAAAACGATATAAAACCACCAAATGTGACAAAACACACGGTGTATTTCCGTCTGCGTCAATGCTTTTTACACGTTAGTGTTTTCATGCGTAACGATTTGACATAGGATTACTTCATAACCTTTTTCGCGAGGAAGATATGAAATATTTGAGCTTAGCCATGGTGGTCGTTATTCTTGTTCTCAGCTGGTTTTTGATCAAAAGCCCAGCAGATATGACTGCCGAACAGCATGCCAAACTGCAAGAAGTGCTCAAGGAATACCTCGCGGTTTATCTTAAAGAGACCAACCCCACCGCCTCTGACATTCAAGAGTCGCAAATCTTTACCCGTGTCATTGAGCGCGGCAAAAAAATGCATGCGCAGTTTAAGTTTTTTTACATCATCAAAGACGACGCTGGTGGCTCTAATAAGATCGCTCGCGAAGGCGTTTTCTCCCTCACCTCTGAAAACGGCAATGATTGGACCGCCAAGATGGAACGCATCAGCGATACCTATCTCGAATTTTCTGATGCTCTGCAAATCTCACTCTCTGACGATGCAAAGGCCGACAATACAAAAGCAGCCGATCCTGCTCCGCAAAAAGAAGCTCCTGCACAAAAATCTCCTGAGCACGCTCACTAAGCGTCGGAAAATCAATGGCGGAAATCCTTCAAACTCTCCCTCTTGATGAAGAGGGGTATTTTATTTTAAACGGCGGTGTTCGCCTCACCGATGAGCGCGAAGGCGCAGGCTTGCTCGCGCTCATGACTTTGGATGAAAACAACGCCTGTTGGACCGTTTGGGGTGGAGAAAAAGTCCTCGTCGAACCTTTCGACAAACCGCTGGTGGTGCAACAAGTCTCTCTGACCGACAAAGATCTGATTCTCCACGGTCCTTACAGCACCACTTTTACGGCCGAACTAAAAACTCTCTGTTTGGACACCTGGGATCGCTTTCATGGTTTAACTCGTGAGAATGGTATTCCTTTTGTGTTCACTCGCAAAGCGCAAGCTGAACTTTTTCGTATTGCCGAGGATTACGACGACGACTCCATCACTTTCTTTCATAAAAAATATCCCACACCGCCCTTTTATATCGAAAACTCCGAAGTTTCGGAGTCCTCTTTTTGGACACAAAAATATCGCGAGGGCCAACCCCGCTGGGATTTGCAAGGTCCACATCCCGCTCTTCCCGCCGTGCTCCCCCAGCTCAAACTGATTAAATCACGCATCCTGGTTTTAGGCTCGGGACGTGGGCACGACGCCGCCTACTTGGCAAAACAAGGCCATGTGGTCACGGGCATCGATTTGTCAGAACTTGCCGTGCAAGAAGCTCGCGCTCAATACAGCGAAATCAACAATCTTACGCTCGAAACTGGCAATGCTCTCTCGCTCCCGCTCGAAAACCAATACGACATTGTTTTAGAGCATACTTTATTTTGCGCCATCTCCCCACTTTTGCGCACGGACCTTGTTCGCCAATGGAAAAAAGCATTGGACGTCGGCGGGCATCTTTTAGGAATCTTTTTTGTCCACCCCAAACGCGGCGGTCCACCTTATGGGGGCTCAGAATGGGAACTCCGCCAGTTGTTAGAAAAAGACTTCCGCCTTCTGTATTGGAAGCGCTGGACCCATTCCCCCGAACACAGGGTCGGCACCGAAATCGTCATCTACGCCCAAAAACGCTAACCCCAAAAGGTACGCCGTACCTTTTCGGGACGCACTGCCTTACTAAAAGGTACGGCGTACCTTTTTGGAGAGCATTTACGACTCTTTGCCTTGCCTTTTGATATTGCTAATTGCGTCAAAAACGAATAGAACCTTCTCAAGGTCCAACGGGCTGTCGCTCTCGCAAGGGAGAGGAAAGTCCGGACTTCTAAGGCAGCGCAAGGGGTAACGCCCCTCCATCGTAAGGTGAGGAACAGTGGAACAGAGAGAATGTCCAGGGCATTGAGCTCGAAAGCGGGAACGGGAGCTTTTGAGGGAGCCGCTGGAGTGAAAACAGCTAAACTCTGCGTGAAGCAAGATCAAATAGGGAAGCGTTAACACCGCCTGTGGTGCTTCCGGGTTAGATCGCATGAGGTCTTCAGTAATGGAGATCCTAGAGGAATGACAGTCTCCCCCTCGCAAGAAGGGCAGACAGAATCCGGCTTATAGTTGGACCTTAATTTTTTTTATGGTTGAGAAACCAATTCGTTTTCTAAAAATTGCGGTAAGCAGTCTTTTTCCGCTCGGAAACAATCTTCGGTACGTGAATGAAAATTCCTCACTTCAGCACCATAGCTTCGCACAATGGGTGGACTCAATCTCGGCCCCTCTATGCTTAGGTCTAATGATAATTCCACGCGATACTCCGCCAAGTCCACATTGTTAATGGCTTCTTGAAAATCACTTTTTAATTTTTCCTGAGCACGCAACTTATCTTTGATCGCGTTGTATTCGTTAACGACAATCTCATCAAGAATCGGATAGTAAAGCAATTTTTTGTCCAAGTTCTTCATAGATGAAGAGAAAAATTCGGCGCGAGCGCGGGGTCCTTTGCGGCCCATTTCCGTAGAGGACAACCCTTGCGCAGTCCCTGTCGATGTGACAGCGTCTGGCCTATTTCTGTTTTGTTTCACATAGAAATCTTTTCCTAAAATATCTTCCATAACATACGTGTAAGGCGCATCAAAAATTCCATAAATACGGGTAATAATGATTTCCGATTGGTTATAATCCAAAAACATATTTGAAAACTTGATGTATAAATAGGTTTGCGGCTGATAATTTGCCTCCAAGATTTCACGCTCGAGTTCTCCGAAACGGATAAAATTGCAAAAGGTTCGATAGCTCGACAAAAACTCCGCGATGGTCACAGATCCTGTTCGCAATTGCCCAGCAAGACTATTAATGTAGTAAGTATACATATCAATCATTTCAGCATCTGTATTCGTCCAGCTCATATAGCTTCCAAAACCCCAAAAAAGACGGAATGCCGACTGAATAAATTCACTCTCGGTCGTCGTATCCGTAACAAAAAGATTGAGCGCCAAGGACGTGCCCGAACGTGTCGTGTAGGAGTAGATTTCGGAGTCTGTCACGCTCTCTGGTAATTCAACGATATAATTAAATTTTGCAGAATACCTTTTAATGTACGAAGCCACGCGTGCTGTAAAATCGAAGCGTGAATAGGTATAATCAACTGCCGATAATCGATCCAGAGGTTGAATCTGGCGACGGTTCAATTCATCAAGAAATAGTGTATCTTTATAACGACTTTTCACCACATCCAATTCGCTTGGATGCTGACGAAGAAATTTAAGGTCTCGATAAATACGAGAAAGATATTTTTTTTCTTCTCCTATAACGAATTCACGCATTTTCTTTTCTTCGACAAATATTTTCGTCATGCATTCGCCCATGCGATTCCAATTTTTAAAGGTAGCAATTGTATCTGTTTGGTGACGCGCTAGCTGCTCACGCTCCTCTCGCACATAAGTGGAGTCTAATCCCACGGAGGTGAGAGAGTTAAGGATAAGATCATAAAAACTAAGAACGATTTCTACATCGGTAATAATATGTTCGTACATATCAGGAAAATCTTTGGCATTGAAAGGCTGTAGCGGGGAATCGGGGTTGCTACCTCCTACACCAGCGATAGAGGTAAAATCATTCATCACTTGAAACGTTTTTGCATCAAATGTGGGATAAAGTAGTCCTTCTCGTAATGAAAGTAACCTAAGGTGCCGTTCTATAGCCCCAGACCCATTATAGGCGGCGCAAAATGTCCGGTATTCACTTGCTCGGCGGCTTGCCGAAAGAAAAGTTTTTACCTGATTGATCTGTTGAGATATATCTTCCAGATAACGATTTCTGATATTTTTGACAAAATAACGTAAAAACACGTCTTGGTCTTCGCCGAGTGTTTGCAAGAGTTGCGAACGAAGCAAAAAAGCCAACGAATTTTTGACAAGGTACGAATTTAAAAGTCGCGTGTCGTTGGTGTAACGCAGTCCTGATTGGGCTGTCGCTTTTGGGCTAATAAGATCAGCAAAAACAGTAAGGCCCGTGGTAGGGTTTGCATTCGGATCACCAAAAGTCGTACGACTGTCAAAATTCACACGCACCAAATGAAGCGCTAAATAAAAGTTATGCGGAAGTTCAGAATACGTTTTGATCGAAACATCCAAACCCGCGTTCAACTTATTTATAGCCCCTTTGCTTTCTTCTAATTGTAGAGAACCCTGCACCCAATCCGTTAACGTTTGGCAAGATGTTTTAAACATTTGCCAACGGCCACGAACCACATCCACGTCTTCGTAGAATTTTTGCAAGAGACCTGATGTTTGCGATTGTAAGTTGGCCATAACACTCTTGACTGCCAGATCAGAACTGTGAATTTCCAAAGCCAAAATTAAACGAAAATAAAGTTTTATAGCTTCGACCAGCACTTCTTCGGAATAGAGACGTCCTAGCACCAATGCCTCATCGCGATCCAGGATATAGCGCCAATAGATTAAATCCATAATGGCAAAGATCTCGCGCTGTTGAACAGTAAAACGAGTCGTTAAATTGAGGCTTCGCAAAAGGGCCGGCCTCTCATTGTTGAGCTTCTCCAAACGTCTCTCCAAAAGAACATCGCCTAAACGGAGACGTTCTTGGGAGAGCGCCGAGCTCAACTCCTGACGATTTTGTATATCTTTTAAGTTGCGCCGACCCTCATTGAGATAACGGCGGATCACATCTCTTTCCGTAGAACTCAATCGTGGTTCGTTCATTTGCAAATCGATAAGAAGTGCACTCTGTAAAGAATTCTGCACTGTAAAATCTTGGCGACGGCGGGCAAAAGTTTGTAAAAGACTTAAGTCATTTGTGGCGTTTTTTATATAGGCCGCCAAAAGATAAACAAGCTCTAGTTTTTCCTTGTTGCTGTCGTTATTTAAATATTTTAACAAAACATCAAACGAGTTGGTGGCTTGCTTCAAAACGGCAAAGTTTCGACAAGTACGCAAATCGAGATTTGTACAACTTCTCGTAATGGCGTCGATAAAAGGTTGTTGGAGTGAAGGGTTGTTGCTATTTTGCAACACCGTGTTCATTTGCCATTGCATTCTTATAAAGTAATCTGAACTTGTAATCGTTGTGTTTTGCAAAAAAGCATCGGAATAAATCAATGCTTGAAGTTGAACCAGCTTTTCAGTGGATGCTGTAGTTATGTCGAGACGACAAAACTCTTCTTGTAGGTGAAACATATTGAAATCAATCAGGCAGTTTCTCTCCCCGCCCAAGCTCCACGTTGGCGCGGTAGGTTTTGCCTGCTCATGTGGGTTTTGCTGAGTTTCTTTTTGACTGCAACTGAGTAATAAAAATGCGAGGATGAGGAATCTAAAAATCATAAGAAATCCCCGCCGTAAAATAGTTTCTGTTTTTATCTATGTACCACAGATAAATATCACCATTTTCCGTATAGCCGCCATTAATGTGACTTACAAAAGCGGAAATATTTTTATATGAGTAGCTCAAGGTTTGGGAGTTGTTATAGCTGTAATCGTTATTGCCATCGGTAAACTGGCCCCAACGGACACCAAAACCCAACAAGAGAGAAAGTTTAGAGAACATAGACCAACTGAGCATTGGCGAAGCTGACACCGAATAGGTGCGGTTCGGAGTGCCCGCAGCTGTTTTATCAAAGGTGTTAAACAAATAAGATCCACGAAATCCCTGTATGTAGGTCAACTTTGGAATAATTTTTTGTACGAACGTTGTACTGAGCGACCCGCTTCCCTTATAGCCTTCAAGGCGACTGTACTCATCTAATGGTAAGTAATACGAAACCCCGATATTGTGGCTTGTTACATAGGGAGTTTTTAAAGAATACGTCGTAAAAAAACTAATGCTGGGCTGAACACTACCATAGCCTTGCTGTGTTTCCACAACTTGGTTGTCAAAACTAAAATAACTAATATCTGCCAGCGCGCCGCTGCGCAAATGCTCACTCCAATTATAAATGGTATTCACACTAAGATCGTGTTCCATGCGGCGAGGACGTACCTGATCTAAAAGATCACTGCCCACGGAGTACTGGGCAGAAATTTGATAAGGGCTCGTAATTTCTTGATGTAATGAATTGCGCAGCGAAAGCTGGGCTTCTGCAGAAAAGCTCGCAAAGAGAAACATCCAGAAGATAATCTTCATCGACGATCCTCATTACGACGACTGTCATTACGACGTTCCTGCTCAAA
The DNA here is from genome assembly GCA_041736155.1 of Bdellovibrionales bacterium. GTDB lineage: Bacteria > Bdellovibrionota > Bdellovibrionia > Bdellovibrionales > JAGQZY01 > JANPLN01. Next base: position 244,189 of record JBGSUL010000032.1, on the reverse strand, counting down.
TAGATCTTTGGTTTCAAAAAAGTTCTGCGTTTTTTTCGTAAAATCGCTTATGAATAAATCCATATCCTGCAAACGCTGTGGATGCACAACACGGTTTTCCAGAGAAATCAAATTTCCTTGCTCTAAAGTCTTCTTCGTTCCGTCTTGAATCCGGAAAATTCCCTGCGCATATTCCTCGCCTGGTTCTGTCGCAAGAGCATTCCTAAAATCATGCAAGCGACGCAAATAATGGTGAGCAAGCTGCGTATAGCGTGTTTTTAATCCCTCGAACTGTGTTGGTTTTCCCGCAGCCTCACTCGCGCTTGTATCAATCCACTTGTGTGAATCAAACTGCAAAGTGAATGTATAATCGTTCATATTGCGCGCCAAAAGGACAGAATCCGCCATCACCGTTCCAACGGATGAGAGAGTGTTGGGGAGCATATTATACAGAGTCGGATCCATCCCAATACGTGTACGGAAGGAGTTATAAAGATAGGTAAACGGATGTATTGACTCCCTCTTATTGAGATCGACAATCACATCTTTGAGCTCGTCCATGGGCATTTTACTTTCGAAACCCATATTCATGGCATGTTGGGCCTCATGAGGAGTCATCAGAGTAAATCGCAAAAGATCCTTCATACTATCAAAAACATCTGCGAGCTTTACATCCAGGCCCACCTTGCGAGCCATTTTTTGCTCTGTGAGGTGGAGAAAAATACGCATCTCCAACATCTGCAGAAGTGGCACAATGGTGTTGTTTCTAGAGTGCCATTTTACAAATGAAGCATCGTCGCCCTTGAGAGCCTTGATCCCTTGATTCACAAAAGTTTCTTGATTCGGATCCCAACTTAAGTTAACAAATTTTTGAGATTTAATAACATCCCAATCTTGAATTCTTGTTTTAGGCATTAAAACTTCCCATTGACGTGGCATATGGAGAGGTTTCTGCATCCATTTAGAAAAACGTCGCTCTTGTTCAATCTTCATCTCACTTAATGTCCCCGCATCGTGGTTCTGTATATTGCCACTCTGAAGGTTTCTCACTAAGCGCATCATAAAGTCATAGTTGGTATATACAAATGTAGATGCTGATGTGAAGCGATCAAAATACAAGCTATGCGGATCACGAGTGCCTTCGACCACTTGTGTACTGTCTTGATATTTTCCACTTTTATCATTAAGTGCGGTGATGAATACGTTATCGGGTTTAACTTCTCCCGTTTGGTTAAGTATATCATTTTGAAGATCATACATATCTTGCCATACTTCGCGTAGGTAAACTTTTTCCGACTCATAAGCAAGATGGTCATAATAATTCTCAATCAAAGCAAAGCGCTTGAGACACTGCGAATAGCTATCTACCTTCTGTGCAAAGTGACGAAGCACACGGACGATGACCTCTTCAGTTAATCGAATTTCCTCATTGATAATGTCTATCGCCTCTTTCGACACTCCGTTTTTAACGGCTATATCGCGCAACACTCTCGCCAGTTGAAGTTTTGGAAACATTTTGTCGTAAATGTGTGTGAAAATGGGTTTATTCACATTGATATTGGCCGTGTCCTGACCGAGACCTGAGGGGGGTGGTGGTGGTTTCGCGCGTTCAAAAAAGGCCAACGCCGGAGATGCCATATTTTTCACAACTCCTTTAGCCAAGCCCGAGTGGATTTGTAGTGATAAGTCCTCTAATGCACGCGTCACTTTGGGGGCTTGAACAGCAGTCCCAACTTCATAAGCGCACTGGGCTCTAAAATCATTGATCATCTCATCGCCCTCGACAGCACCAACATACAGTCCGTACATATTTTCTAAATCAGCGCGATCGAGTCCAAGATATTTTGCAAAAAGAACTTGTACATAATTCTTCTGCAAATCGACCACACTGACTGTTTCCGTTTCAGTTTTTTGCAAACTGATAAAATCCGACTTCAGTGCATAATCAAAAGCATATAAAAGATAGAATTTATTGATGGGTTGTGTATCACCCAAATCAAACCATGGGGCGATAGTTCCCTTCCAAAGGTTGTCGTAGACTGTGCTTGCCGACTGGTTAATGTCGACACCCCACCATGTTTTAAAAGCCACCGTGGCCTCATCTTCAGCTAACATATGGGCAAGGGCCATCATCGATGGATAGGTGACCATAATTTTAATCGTCGTTGGCAAATGGGTGACTTTTTCATAAGTCTTGTCAAAGCTCGCCTTTAAACTCGGTTGAATAAACATTCTTTGATCTACAGGAGTTTTTGCAGCGTCCAGCATAAATCCCATCGTCTCGAAAAAAGACTTCCAGTTTGATGAAACCGCAGTGCTATCCTGAATGGCTCGTTCGAAGATTTTACTACTTATATTTTGCACTTCTTTATTAAAAATGGCGTTCTTGAGGTAGATTTTGGTTTCAATTAAGTTAGCAACGAGTTGTATGCGCAAATACACATCTAAAGTTTCGAGCATCTTCTCGTAATCACGGTTTGCTTTGCTCAACAATTGTTGCGCATCAGGGTAAGAAATGTGCCCATAGAAAAAACGATCGAAAATAAAAAAGTATTCATTATAGAATGAATAATCAATGGGTTCTCGCACAGCACGACGAAGAGAAGAATTTAATCCATAACGCTCAAAAATAATTCTTTGCTCTTCTTTTTGCGTTAAATTGATGAGACGTTGACGGAATGAAGGCGCTCCCGCTGAGTTAAATTGAATATCATGAATCGCCTGTTGGAAAGAAGGAGAAAGGTTCTGGCCTTCTGTATACATGTCACACATTGCTGACAATTCAAAAAGACGTCTTGTAACAGCAGATGACGCCGCAGGATCACTGAGTGAGTATGTCCATGTTCCATATCTCTTCACCACATCACAGCCACCACTAGCAGTGCTGTCGAATGGATCAAAGAAAATAATGATCGTATTAAAAAGACTAGCGTTCGTTTGTCGAATAAAAGAACTCGTCGGTAAACCTTGAATTAAATTAGCATGTTCTAAATAAGAGCGATTAAAATTACTCTTTTTTAAAGCATTTGAGTCCAATTCTTTCGCCTGCAACAAAAAACGATATTTTTCTGCAACTAAGCTATTACACGAGGACGCACTGTTCGCGTGTTGCTTCATGCAAGCTTCAATTTGAACGCCAATCGTATCAGCCTTCCAAATTAAAATTTGACTGGTGTTGCTAGACACACGCAACGCATTGTTAAATGAACAGTTTCTCAATTCTTGTGAGCAATTGGTCATACTGAGATTGACATAACGATTCATCGCCGCGATGACTTGCGGATCTTGTGGACTCAATTTTACAGCCTTTAAAAGTGCTTCCGTGTAAATATTAAGCCATGTTGTAAAGTCCCCTTGAACAATATTCGGGTCACTGAGTTTTTGCACATTCACCAGCTGAACTTCCAAAGGCAGAATAATACCTTGTAAAAGTTCCGTGCTGCTCGTTCGCTCAGTCAGATAGCGCTCGCGCATATTCTCAGGAGTATCGTTCATGACATCCAAGGGACGGTAATGTCCCAGTGGCGCGGGTTCTTGAGCTTTCATCTGTTCATGTTGTCGCGCAATAGTGTCTTTGCCCGTGCACGAAGCTAAACCAAGAGCCAATGTGAGGAGAATTCCTAGGTGTTTCATCTTAACGCTCCACGTAGGTGTTGGTCATACCAAGCCACTGACCGTTCATCATTGCCGCCACCGCAGAAATCATTCCTATGCCCTTGAGAGATTCATTGCATGTCACTGTCATGCTCTTACCTAAATTCGGATTTTTCTCTTGAACATAAGTTTCATAACGTGCGAATTCTTGATCAATTGTTTCATCAAAACGATTTCTTTTTGCATCGTTCGTATCCGTTGCCATTCCGTTTTGAATTTCGAATCCGTTAAATCCAGTACCGTCCATTCCAAAATAAGAAGCTAAACCTGTATCGTCATTGCGTCCGCCAATACAAGCTTCCACAAGCGTTGTGTGCAAATCTGACAAGTGTTTACGCAAAGATCTATTATCTAAGTCATCCATATTCGTACCGGGCTTTTCGTAATCGACCTTGTAGGCAATAACGAACGCTTCTTTCTCTTTATAAAAGCGCAACTTAGTGATCGGAAAAATAAAACGATTGCTATCGCGAGCAATGACTTTTCTTCCTGGCAAAATAAAGAAGTTTTGAATCTGTGATGATTTTTGCGTATTAAAATCATATAACTCCACGGTGAACTTTTTATATCTTGTCATATCACCGCTAGTTGGATCGACAGCCTTTACAATCAGTGCCACTGGCGCAAAATTAAAACTCGTCGTGCTTTGTAAAATTTCAAGATAACGATCCGAGAGACGTGAACCTTCCGCTCCAGCAAAAGGACCCAAGTTCGAATACCAATTGAGGTATGCGAGGGAAAGAACCGTCTGACCGATCAAAGTTTTTTTCTCTTCGCCCAACACTCTTTCTTCACCTTGGTTTTGCAGCTGACTGAAGCTTAAGTTTTCTTTGACTGCCATAGAAGTAATCTCAGTCACTTCTTTAGGGAAAAGTGTTCTAAAGAAAAAACGGTTACCTTGATAATCATAAAATAGATTTGGCCAAATCCAACCGCCATACATCAACAATGGCGTTGACGTCATAATGCTTTGTAAGGCCACATACTTAATGGGATAGGTGGTCAATTCGCCCCAATCCCCGGAGAAATATCGGTCCATGGATGTGTACACTTCTCCACCAGTCAAGCCACCATGAATGTATCGATCAGCACGGAGACGTGTATAATCCACTCTTGGTAATCCCATTAAAGATTTGACGAGTTTAAGAGTTTCGATATTCGCTAAACACAGTTCACGCACTTCTTTGTTACGCATGATCTTTTTCAAAAGTAAATTACTTAACTGCTCAGGCTCGCTGATACAGGCGTCTGAAAAAGAGAAAAGGGCTTCGTCATTGTAACGAATCGCATCCCACATGCTTTGCGTACTTCCTGTGTCGATGGGTGTCTCGTTCAATTTAATACGTAGTTTGTCGTAAAAAGGACGAATATGCGTGAAAAGATCGTAGGATTGTCTCCATAAACGATTTTCTGCTTGATCTGCACTGAGTTCGTTGGTGTCGGTTAAATTCAAAAGACTTTGTCCTAGGTTGTCGACAACGATTTGAGAATAGGATTTCACAACATCCACCGGGCGAGAACCAGAATCCCAACGGTTACACTGTGGATCTTTGAGAAGAGACGCATCTATGTCATTACATGCAGGAAAGTAGGCAACTGGTTTACCGCGAATTTCCGTCGGGATTTTTCCACGAATTTCTTCGTTCACCGTGCTCAATGTATTTGTGAAATCAAAACGATCGCGGTTGCGGTCATAAACCGAGATTTGGCCATTGTAAATATATCGTAAAACCAATTCATCATGAAATCCCGGAACCACATCCTTCTCGGGAATAATAACCTCTGTTCGTCCATTGGGATAATCCATGATCGACGTATAATTTGTAGGCTCTTTTGTTATCATCTCGCCATTTTCGCCTTCGACTTCGCGTAGAGATTTATAAAGTAATGAATTATGATCGCGCAAATTATCTGGATGATTGGTGTAAATTTTAGGAACAGTTCCGTATTCTGGTACAACGGTGCCTTTGAACTGGTGGCCAAGACCCAAGAAGTGTCCAAGCTCGTGCAAAAGAATATTGCGTATCAGCGAACGCAAGGCCGCATCTTGTCGGTCAGAGGGAATGTCATCAAGTGCGCTCATCCACATTGGCGATACGTTCGCAAACGTGCGGTCGGTGTGATAAGCCGCATTTTTAGTGATGGCAAACTCATCCTCATTCATCACAGCGCCTTTTTCCTGCTGAAGGGCTTGGGTCAGATCCATCTCGCGGATTTTAAAAGAATCGAGAGACAAAAGGTCATAACTCGACGTAGCGTTTAAATAGCCTAGGGTACTTTGTTCAAAGGTGGGCAAATTCATCCCCGTGAATTGGGGCAAGCTGATTTCAGCATTGGGAATGTCGCGTAAAAGCGTTGTGATGGAATCCGCCGCAAGGACTGAGTTGTTCACTTGCGATTGCAATTGATTCAGCAAGTTCAGCGCATCTGTGTTGCTTTCGTCTTTGGCCAGTACCTGTGTTTGCTGAATTTGTTGCGCTAGCAAACTCATCGTTTGCTGAGTCATTGTATTTAAGTATTGACCCATATTATCGCGGATAGCGCCGGTCAAATCAGGAGTATTAAATGGCATCTCGGGGTACAAATGTTCGGCGGCCACAAAACTCAATGCGCTGGTGGCCGCACCGGTACTCAAGTAACGGTTGATCAAGGATTCAAGCATACCTGCATAGATGATCACATTCGCATTGAGCATTTTACCCGTTTGCACGTCGGCATTGTTCAGGGCCACTCCGAGAGGAGCGTGACGAGAAATGCGACGATCATCTACCCAATGAATCGTGGTGTAACGTAAATCAAAAGGATATGCCGAAGGATAATCTAACCGCACATTAAAAGGCTTGAATCCAGCAGGCACCGCACCAATTTTACGTAGACTCTCAGCCCATGCTTCGAGAGTCTCTTGAAACAACGGAATGTATTTTTCGGGAACATTGTGAAAATACACATCGAGAGGTTTGGAAAAATCCCAGCGCGCTGCTTTTAGCAATTGGCGATCACGGTTTCCGCCCCCCTCAATTTGACGACCCATCGTATGAAGAATGTTAAAGTACTTTGCGTTATCCACATGATAAGCTGTCGCTTTAAAATTAGGATCAGATTCAAAAGCAAGAAGGTTCACGCGACTTGTGGTATTGAATGTTGTAGAGAAACCTGCTCTTGGATAACTGATTGTCGAACGCTCGTTGATACTAAAACCTAAATAAGAATTATTTTTATCCCACTCAACGCCATCCACAAAAAGTCCGGTTCGAGAAACCGAATAGCTTCTTTGAGACAGTTCTCTTTCGATGAAAAATTGTGTTCCAGTCAGATTCAGCTTCATGTGGGTACGACGACTCCAGTGACCACGTTGATCGTTTTCGATCATTTCACGCATTTCACGCCCGTACTCATCCTTACGATTTTCATAATAAAAGTTTTTGGTGACTGGGATTTCGATGACCTTGCTCCACTTGCTGCGGTCATGGTTACACTTATTGGCATCCTTGAGACATGCTTCGCTATTATCAAGAAACGACGGATTGACTTCGTAACCTATCAAACTGTTTTCGGTAGGAATAAACTCGATATTTACGTGTAAGTTCTGTTGCATGATAAAACTGACCGTACCTTCGGCAGAACTATCCATGGCGATAGGTGCTGTCCCCAAAACAAAACGTTTCGGTTTTGTGATGTCCCCACCCTTAAAGAAGTACTCGCGCGAAACGACCTGTTCGTTAGGTACGGGCGTTTCTAAAGCCCGTTTGCGCAAACTACATCCTGACGCCACTACTAATAGTAAAACCAGTTGAATAGCTAATTTCATAGGAACCCCACTTCATCCTCTCTAAGAGCAAGCCAGGGGCCGAAGGGGGAGGATTTTAGGGGGTTTAGGCCGCAACGAGCCGCCAATTTGTCACGGGACTGTATAAACTTTTTACACCCATTTTGGCCTCTAAAACAGCTGAACAAATTGCAGGACCCTATCGATCCTACACGATACTTTTTATAAGCTTGGTGTTTTTTCGGGCTCTGTTAAGGATTCGTTAGCCGCATTCCCCAAATCAGTCTATAGATTCAGCACCTTTAAAGACCCCGGAGAGGGTCCGAGTCTCTAAAGGAGGGGTTCACTAGATAGATTTTCATCATGTTTTTGGGGAGTACTGAAATTGGGGAAATTGTTGGGGGAATACAATCAAATGAGATCTGCCGTTGCAGTGACTTTTGTTACCTGCATCGTTTGCAGCTCCTTGTCGTTAGCACAAACATCGACAACCACTACATCTACGACCACAGCACAAAACACCACTTCTGCTGCAAAAGCAGATGCCTCTGGTAAAAAAGCAAAAAATACCAATCAATCGGTCGCACAAGGTCTTTCCATCGCTGAGTCCATGCTTTTGAACCAAAGTCCCTGGGGGATTTTCTTCAATGCCACCGCTCGCCGCGGCTTGGATGAGTACGCCGATACTTGGGCCTCTGTTAATGAGCTCAGCCTCAGTTATCGTTTAGATTCCTCCAGCGCTTTGGGTCTTTCTATTGGTTATGATTCTGTCGTTTACGAAAAAGGTGGAAGTCTGTTTAACAATGTCGATTCAGATCCCGATCGTTTCGGTATCACCGATCTTGATATCTCTTACACGCGTCCTAAAATTTGGTCCGATAAATACAATCGCCTGATGTGGTCTACCGCGGTTTCTTTTCCTTCTTCGCGATCCTCTCAACGCAACAGCTTGGCTTTTGATGTCAGCAGTGGATTGTCTCTGCGTTATCAGCCAACAAGTCGTATTATTATCACACCGAGTTTAAGTGCTTATTACCGACAATTCCGCTATGAGACAGCCAATGTTATGGGCTTGCAACCGAACTCTCCGCTCGGTATCTCCTATGGAATTTCTGGATCTTATATTATTACGTCAAAATTTATTGGCGCCGTGAGCTACTCACAAACACAACGTTATGACTTTTTCGACGACTGGCGCACTGTCCAGTCTTTATCAGCACGTCTGATCTTGAATGCCACAGACGTATTGAGCGTTTTCGTCGGTTACAACTGGCGCGACCGCATGATTACTAATGAACCAATGTTTGACGATGACAAAAGTATTTACATGATAGGAGTGGGGTATGTTTTCTAAACATTATGTAGTGCGTGCATTACTTGTTTCTGTGGTGGCCGGTCTTATCTCTGGTTGCGTGAAAAAAAGAGAAGATTTAGCATCATTTGGAAGCGGCTTGCAAACAGGCGATACCGTCCAAAAATCGACGATTGATGGAACGTCCTTCCCTCTCATTACCAAAGCTAAAATTGCCGATGGTAATAACTCTTTTGCTGCACAACTGGTTGTGGAAAAAGATGTGGAGTTCATGAACAACTACGGTTACGTCGAGTTCGAAACCACTGCGAGCATGTTGCCTCCTGACATCAAAATCAAAGCGCAAGAGAACAACGCTGAAGGCTACAAAATTGTTTATAAAATTGAGGGAAATTACCTCAACGTCTTAAAAGTAGCTAAAAAAGAGCTCATTCCTTCTGACGAAATGACCTATGCCATCTCTTTGGCTGATGGGACCTATGGCGTTCCTTTAGTTGCTTATCCAATTTCTTACTATGTGGTTAGAAATGCTCGTAACGAAGACAATCGTCAAACAAACACGCTTGTCGAAATCCCCGTCACCGATACAGCTCGACTGAAAACAGCCACTCACGTCCGTGTGAATTCGTTACAAGGTACTTTATTTAAAGCCCTCGACAAACGCGATATGTTCCCTAAAGAAGTTCTTACTTCAGGCGATTGGCAACTCACTGTTGAGATCGTGGACGTTGCTGATGATATTGGCGCTGGCGGAGAATCCACGTCTTACATCGGCGGTGGAAACCGTGGTGGTTTTGAAGGTTATAATTTTGCCAAACCTGTTCGTGCTGTTTCTGAAGTGAATCGTGTTGTTATTGAAAACTTAAACATTGCAAAAGAGTACGCCAATAAACCGCAAAACTTTAAAGAGGTCCTCTCCATTCCGGTCAAAGAGTGGTTTAACTTTCGTGTTCAGCAGGAATCTGCGGGTCGTGGGAATGAGGAAATCAATTACATCCAAGAGAGCGACCCAACGTCGCGTCCTTATGTACAACTCGATTTCTTAGCAATCGTATGTCCGCACTATTGTGCCAGTCTTCCTGCAGATATGACTGATAAAACGCTCTCTAAGGTCATCGTTGCGAAAAACATGATCAGCTGGTTTATTAAAACAAAATCAGTGACCATTCGCTATAACCTTGTGAAGCCAGAAGCTTTGGCTGCCAACTTTATCTCTCGCTCATACCCACAAGATGATGAAAAGAAGTTTGGTCTCTTCACAACTATGAAAGATTACACTTTGGCTCTCGATGTGAATCAGAACAACATTGAGACTTTTTATCAAAACCGTCTCATCACTCGTTTGGCACCTGGACAGGTCGTTGAGTATCACCCCACTGGTGAATCTGCGAATGAACCTTTTGTTGATGAATTAGGCCAAAAGGCTGCCGATGTATGGAATAAAGTTTTTATTTACGTCTACAAAAATTACAAAGATGTCAATGGTCGCCCTGTTCCTCCTCCGGTGATTAAGTACAACGCCCAAAGAGTCGACAAGGGAGATCCTCGTTATTTTAAAATCGATTTTACCTCTCCCAATGACAGCGCCACAGCGGGTGGTGTGGGTCCATGGTTCCCTAACGAGTTGACGGGGCAAATTTTTGCCGCGACTTCACACATCCACGTGGGGATCAATAAATTCTTATCCACGGATATTATCCAAAAGTACTTGTATACAAAAATCGGTGTTTACTCGGGTACAGTTGTTTCCTCCGAAGCAGGCGTTGATTTTGTAACGCCAAAATCCAACGCGGTGATGGAAGTGGCTGAGGGCGATGCGCTTTCGTGGCCGCTGTCTTCTTATGTGCCCGCTCATCTTTTGGATGGCACAAAATTTTCACCAGACGATAACAACTGGACCCTTTCGTGGATGCCGGCTTGGAAAAACAAAGCCCAAGCCAATGGCATTTTTGATTTTGTTTCGTTGGCCCCACAAACTAGTATCAATGCGGCCTCTGGCGTAGACGTGAACAATCCGCAAGAATATATTTCTGCGCTGACGGACACCCTCCGCTCTTCAACGCTTTCGCGCAATTATTACAACCATAAGCTCGAGCCGTTTTCTATCGCTGCAAAAGGTGCCGTTTATTTAGTTGAAAAACTGTGCCCGGGTGTGGTTGCTGCAGCCCAAACCTTCAAAAGAAACTTAGAAAATGCTCGCGCAGCGCAAAATCTGCCAGCAGATGCTATGGTGGTTTTTGAGATTCCGCAAATCAATATCAACGAAGAGGCGATGATGTCTTGTCGTAATGAACTCTTAAAAGAGTCTCTCTACGGTACGATCATCCACGAAATGGGACACAACTTCGGCTTGATGCACAACTACAAAGCCTCTGCAGATAAAGACAATTTCCCGACTCAGCTTTTTGTGGACACTGTGTATGGCCGTGGCCTGGTAGATTTTGACGAAAATCTCCTCGGAACATCTTCGGTCATGGATTATCACTTTTACTACAATCCAACACAAAACATTTTGGGCCCTTACGATATCGCCGCCATTCGTTATGCCTACACTGGCATGGTCGAAGCAGAAGATGGTCGCCTCCTGTCAGTTGTGACAGGCTTGAGCGAAGACGGTAAAACCGAATTAATTAAACCTATCGCACAAATTATGACTGAGGCGAGCCTTATACAAAAACCTTATGGTTACTGTGATGACGGCGATGCGGGGATGATGAAAGATCCAATGTGTGCACAGTTTGACGTCGGCACAACGCCTTCGGAAGTAGTCGAAAACGTACTTAACGACTACCGTTATTACTCAGAAATTTCGCAAAAAAGCTTAGAGCGTGTGTTCCCTGGATCTGAACAAGGCCGAGTGAATCGCATAGTTCGTCTTTACTTTGTAAAGATGAAACGCTTCTACGATCAATGGCGCGTTGAGCTGAAACGCGTGACTGGATCTGATGAACAGTATCTGGAAAAATTTGATCTGAATTCCTGGTCGCAATATTTGGCCACCCTCACTGACGACGGTACTCCTGGGGCGAAAACCATGCAGGAATATTTTAAGGTGAGAAACCTGGTTTTCAATTTCTTCCAAAACGAAGCTTTTGCTCTCAACCACTACTGTGAAGTGGACTTCACCGTTGTTAATAATCCGAATCCCAAAAAGAACTATGTTGAATTTAGCACGATTCGCGATTTGATGAAGTTCACACTTGGTGAAAACAGAACATCGACGGCCTCCTCTTGCTTTAGCCCTGATGTTTCCACCGCGATCGAGTTTTACTTGAAGCAAAATTTTAACAACGTGAAATCGTTCATTGTGCGTGGCGAAGTGGGAACTCCACTGAACTCTTATCATTATTCTTTGAGTCCGCTTGAAGTGGATCGCCCTTATGATGTTTTTGGTAATGGTGGCATTCGTTTGAATGCGCTTTACAATCTCGTCAACCGAGCCCCGCTATCAATTGAACAGTATAATGATAACTTTTATCCTAACATGATGGATGAGCCAGATTTAAGATTCTTATTGCTGCAATCCATTTTAGATCGTGTAACGGAAGGCGTACGCATCAGTCCCGAAAAAGGTCTTGCAGGAGCGGATAGAAATTTTTATGACAATGTTTTGCCACAAGCTGTGGGCGGCCAATTGGCTGGACTTTACAAATATGAAGATTTCCTCTCCAATCCATTGGCAAAAGCGCACTACTTAAATTGGGCGGCTTCGCGTGTGGCGTCGTTAGGAGATGTACCAAATACGGACACACTTCTTTACGACAACACCAAAGCTCTGACTAAGTTTAACGAAGAAAAAGACTTTGCCGCACAGTTTGTGAGACTTTACATCGCAGGTTTAATGGTTCCTGGAAAAGTGGACATTACCATTCGTCGTATGATGCCATTTACGACTGTGGGTATTCCTAACTACTACGCCGGATCCGACAGCTACCCTGGTTCGATCGATATGGGTCGTTATTTCTTGATTGCCCGTCCAGAAGCGACGGTGGCTCAATTGTGGATTGATACTTACAATCAAGTCGACCGCGTGACTAAAGGTCATTACATCTTCATCGAAAAGATGCGTGATTTTGTAAATATCAAAACACAGGCCGCGCTCAATAAGGCGCTTCAAGACATAGCCGAAGATAGCAGCTTGGCACCTAATTCCAGCGAATTCTTCCGCCGCTTTGGGTCCTCGACATCCAATCTTAAAATCAGTGACCTCAACAAGGTTTACGAGGCTTTGATGGAAGCTGTTGCTGATCCGATCAATAACTTGACTCCTTACGAGCAGGCGTTGGTTTCAGAATCGATTGATCAGATCTTGAGCCGTGTTGGTTCCAACACCAAGGTTTACTCAGTTGACTACGATCAAGAACTGTCTCTTGGTCAACTCGTGAACGTGGTCAATCAATTGACTCGTCAGCTGAATCAGTTGGGCCAATTTGGTGATGCTCTCAACGAAGAACAAGCCGGCGTGAAAGCTATCTTGCGCACGCGGATCACGAATTTGGAAGCGTTGATTAAAACGGCGCAAGCCCAGTTGGCGAATCAGTCATTGAATGGCGATTTTAGCACTCAGACTATTTTGACAGTCCTCGAAGAGAAGGTCCAAGAGAGCAACGACATCCAAAATAATATGACCGGACTCCGTGGAGAGTTAGAGTCGCAAAAAGAATTAATTAAGATGCTTTTGACGTTTATTTAATAACTGGAGAAAAAGATGTTTACTAAAATATTATTACCCGTCCTCTTGTCTTCTTCACTGTCTGCTTTTGCAGATGTGGTGCCCCCGGTTGTTGTTGAAGCGACAGTCGTGCCCACAGCGCAGCAGCTTTATTGTACTGAAAATGAGCAGCTCACAGCAGAGACCAAAGATTTTCTTTTGCAAAATAATGCGGCTTTCTCAAATCGCCAAGATTACCCTTTTTTCATACAGGACACTGTCGGTTACTGGGACAATCTGGTCACCACGTTTAATCTGGATGAGCAAAACAACATTTATATGATTCGCGAAGCCATTGCTCAAGACACAACGGACGATGGAATTAAAGTTTATTATGAAGGTCTTCTCCAAGACCTTCTTAAACAAGGGTACACTCCCGAAGCCGCAAAAGCAGAAGCGGAATATGTGACGATTCAACCTTTTGTTCAACAAGACATAGGCCAAACTAAATTTGGTTATCTTTCGGCTCGTGCCAACTCGCTCTGCAAAGTGGCCGAAGAGTTAATCGCTGCCAATGTGAATGACTGCGTGAATCACACAAGCACCGCCAGTTCGGTTGCTTTTTGTGCGAAAATTAAAACTTCCCTCGATGGGTATCGTCAAGTCATCGCTGCCCAGCAGGCTCTTTTCCAAAAATGGGAGGATGATCCCGAGTCTCAGCCCACAGAAGAGGGCGCAAAGCAGGTGATGGCCCTTATTTCTCAAGCCATGGATCGTGCGGCACGAGTTGTGATGGTGGACATCGACACTTATGTAGTCTCTGGGAAAGCTGAAAAAGAAAAAGTGCGCGAACAAGTTCGCGAAGAAGCTTCTGCGCAAGCAGCCGCCGAATAGTTAGAACAAAAATAATTTCTTTTCTTACGCCATCAGTTCATCATGAACTGATGGTTTTTGACATGTGGTCGAAACTTCGCTTTTCTCTCTCAAAAACGCCAAATAAATTTTTTAAAAGCTCTGTCTAATTTTCATGGTGCTTGTTTTTCAGTCTCATTTTTATTTTATTGTGCTACGTATGAGTCTGAAAATTTTGAAACTTAAAGGAGTTTTTATGAAATACACTTTCGCTTTAATTACACTGGCCGTTACAAGCTTAACTTGTAATGCTTTTGCTCAAGAAGTTTCCGCTGAACAGCAAGCACAGGTTGATCTTATTTACGCCGTCACTTGTAGCTCACAAATGGAACTCATCACCAATGCTGACGTGATGGCCGCTATCGGTTCTCAAGCCTCTCTCTCCGCCTTGCGTGTTTCTACTCAGCAGTTTGTCTCTTCTCCTGTCACATTTGTAAACGATGCGATCGCTGCTAATGAAGTAAAAGTGTCAGCTTATGAAGATGCCGCTAAGGTTTATGAAGACCAAGTTACAGAACTTATTGCCTCTATCGAAAAAGACGTTCCTGCTGCTGACATCGATGCGGCCGTCCAAAAATATGCAGCTGACAATAATATGACTGTAGAAGAAGCAAGACCTGTCTTTTTGCGTTTAAATGCAACAGCGTACATGTCTCAACAGGGAATACAGGCTCCTGCCCCTGCGCCGACACGTGATAACGTTATTCTGTCTTCTTCTGCTCGCAGCTGTTCAGTTCTTAACATCATCCAAGCCAAAATCACCGCTTCTGGTTGTAAAAATGATGCTGGTGACGTTCTTGATATGCAACCCTCCAGCAACTTTTGCCAAGCTATAGCAGCGCAAAGCGCCGCCCTAGCTGCTGCGTCTGCACAAGTCGAGGCTATTCAAAGCGAAGCGCAAATGGCTGTTCAACTTTTGACTCAAACAATCCAAAAAGGTACCGAGGCTCAATTGGCTCCTGTTCTTGAGTCTATGAAAGCGCCAAAAAGTGAACTTGTTGTCATCGTCGAAGGACTTTTAAGTACAAGCAACGCGCCGGTGTCTGTTACTACAACCCCGTAAAAACAAGATTCCTACGTTAAAGCAAAAAAAGGCTTCGCTCCCAGCGAGGCCTTTTTTTTTGAAAATCTCAGCCCAACCAACCCTTTGGATCGGTGCGCCTTCCCTTTTAACGCAATTCCCACTAGAAACATAAGTGGAGGATTGGGAGAGTGGCTGAATCCGCTCGCTTGGAAAGCGAGTTTACCCAAAAGGTAACGCGAGTTCGAATCTCGCATCCTCCGCCAAATTTTGCGCCAGCAAAATTTCCTCTATTCTCCATTGTCCATTCTCCGCTCCAAGCACGTTGATGTGCGAAGCACAGTGGCGCAAAATTTAGAATCTAGACACTAGAGAATGGACAATAGGGCTAAATCCAGTAGCTTTCAATATTCTGTATTCCGTACAGTTTTCAGAATCTGGGGCTGTCTTCGATCTGAAGTTTGTACATAAATAGTCCCTTCTGCGTATAAATATTGAGCAAAAAGATCGTTTGAAATATCGTGCGCCTATCCTCTAGGGGGGATTCATGCGGCTTATCTTTATTTTCTGTTTTCAGCTTTTTGCTTTCTCAGTTTTTGCAGATGATGTTTTCTTTTTAAGAACAGGTGAAGAAAGTCTTTTGGCGCGCCTTCAGTTGATCAAAGAGGCGCAAAAGCAAATCTCGTTTATGACCTACGAGTTCAATGCCTGTGATACGAGCACCAAACTTCTTTTGGACGAACTCATAAATAAAGCAAAGCAAGGGGTTCAAGTCCGGTTTATTCTCGATAGTTATGATAACACTGGCGAAGAACGGACCAACCTTGCTGCTTACTTAAAAAAATATAATATTCCTCTTCTGATTTACAGCGACCCTTGGTTTTTTCCTCCGGCTAAAAATCATCGCAATCACATTAAACTCCTCGTGGTCGATGACAATGGTTACATCGTCGGCGGCCGTAACAGCAAGGATGAGTACTTTGGATTATCCAAAGACATGAACTATATCGACCAGGATGTACTCGTTTACGGTCCCAGTGCACAAAAAGCTCTCAGTGATTTTAATCAAATCTTACGAAACGGTTTCATCACCAGAGCCCTCCCAGGCAAATCGAGCACGGCTTTTGAAGCCTCCTGCTTGGCTAAAAATGTGCGAGATTGGCAAGTGCTGCTGAGTCTCCAGAACAATACTTTTTTGCAAACAGCTCAACGCCACTCCTGCCCGATGGTATCGTTTGCCGCTGACAACCCTCGGTTTCTGAGCTTAGTTCATTTGGATAGCAAAAATCATCAATCTGATCTTTCGGATCGAGCACTCAAATTCAAAGGCTCGACCCAACTGTTCCTCGAGTTTTTGGCAGGAACTGAGCGAAACCTTCTGGTTGAAAATCAATATTATTTACCAATCTATAGAATGGAAAAAATTTTTAATACACTGAGAAAGAAGTTAACCCTACAAAATATAGACGTATTTACTAACAAAACAGGTTATGGATTTGGCTGGTTGGATAAACCGCTCACGGCCTTATTAATGTTACGAGCTCAGCAGGGCTCCACCAAAAAACAATACGTCTATCCTCTTTCAAGTTTGGGAGCCCTCGCAGGGAACCACAGCCTTACCCCACCCACGGCCCGTTGGCGAATACACACAAAAAGTGCTGTTCGCGATAGAGAAGATGTTTTGATCAGCAGTTTTAATATTGATCCTCGCTCATATCATACCAATCTCGAAGCCGCCGTGGTCATGCATAATTGCCCCACCTTGGCCCAAGCCGTGGAAACACAGATCGGCGGACTGTATATGACTTACTACATAGATCGCATCTTCTGTGGAGCCTGTGAGCGGGAAACTGAAGGCATCACCAACAAGGACATCGTTAAAGCTCTCGTCGGCGAAAATTTTTTGTAGCATTGGTTGGGACCGAAATTTCAGGACGCGCTCGGATGAAACCCTTGCTGTCTTATCTTGAGACAGTCTCCTTATGTACATTTTGATTATTCCGATAAGTAGCATCATGCAAGCCTCTTCTTTACTCATTGAATCTCAGTCGTTGAAAACCCGTGTCTTGTTCGTCGGGATTATAATCTTAGGAGGACTGTTTCTTTTTCTATCACCCAATTCCACTCACACCCTTCAACTTTTCCACAGGTCTTTCAACACAGTATTTATTCTTGGTTCTCTGCTTGCCTACGGTGGCGTCGTGGGGTTTCTGTGGACCGAAGATGTCGAAATTTTTCTCAAAAATAATGACATTATTGTTAAACGAAAAAACTTATTTCGCAGCAAAGAGCAAATCTACTCTCTCGACGATATCGAAAAAGTCCATGTCGCAACCATTGGGAGAGCTCAAGGACCACACAGTTACCATCTTTTAATTTATCGTAAATCTGGCGGCTCAATAAAAACCGGACGCTGGAGTTGGAACCAGAGCGAGATGCTTCTTGCAGCAGAACAACTGTCTCTACAACTTCACTCTTTCCATACTTCTGGACTGATTGTGCATCCGATCGTAAGAAATGTGACCGTAGAGGAAGTCCCCATCCCACAAACAGTTTTAGCTCTCGGTATCGCTATTTTTATCTATGCTCTCTGGTATCGCTGGCAAGTCGGCCCCTGGTGTCCAGCCATGTGGTTTGGTTCGGCACCGGTCGTTATCATCACCAGCAGTACTTGGATTTTTCTTTCGCTTTTGCGTCGTTTGCCTCAGTAGAGAAAATTCGACATTATTTGTCTTTAGCGTACAGAAGGTTGTTAATCATTCGGTTGTAATATTCTGATTGCTTTGACAAATATATGTACTCACCAAAGAGGGCTTTGTTGTCGTGCCAAGGAGATAATACTCCCCATTCTGGGAGAGCCAATTTTTCAAAAAGGACTTTAAAATATTCCGTCGCAACGCTGAGGAGATAAAGAGACTCTCTCGTTTTATGATCTAACACAACATACGGTTGCTGGTTAACCTGACTCGTTGATGAAAAAATGCCCACTCGAAGGTCGATGATTTCAAGAGTTTTAGGCTGCATGTTGATAACAAGATCGCGCAATTGGTTCGAAGATACGACATCACGCACGATGGTGATAAGGGATTGATACCCACTGATAATTTGTTGGGAAGAGCCCGCAACACCTAATTCTCTGACAGTTGTCATTATATCTTCGAGTTTTTTAAAATTATATCTAACGCCAAGAGTTTGGGCATCAATTGGTCTTCGATAAACTGGTTCGACTAAAATATCTCTGGGTTCGATCAGAGTTAAGCCGTCGGAAGATTCTCGGAAAGCTTGCGAGATAATCCATGTATATTCCAAAGTCCAATGGCCCTTGAGCGTGAGCAGTGCGTGCGCCGCCGCCTCTAAACGCGCTTGATGCGAAAGTCTATCTTTAGCAGGAAGATGACTGAGTTCATTAAGCTCAGCGGAAATCATGAGGTCAATGATTCGATCTGCAACTGTTCGTCGACGGGTCTCGCTGAGAGAAAGATCAAATTTTTGTATCAAGTCTCCTAATTTGGATAAGTGACTCCAAACTTTTTGTTCGCCGAGCGCCAATTGCTGTGAATCCCTTTCTGCAGTTACAGAATTTTTAAAGTTAACAAGATTGAAAATAGCGGAAGCTTCCTCGATCGTTGGCTCCTCAAGATCCTTTTCAAAAAATAGACTCTCTCTCATTAATGCTACGGAATGTTCTATCGCTGGACTATGTGGCAATGTTTTCATGACAAATTGCCAGTGCAAAAAATACCAGCGTGACAGATACGGTGAGGGAGAGTCGTTATTTGCCAGAAGAGAAAAATTTTGAACTGCGAGCTCAAGAAAAATAATTTCTGTGTTTTTCTTTATCTGTTTCAAGAGAGCTTGCGCTTCGGGAGTATCAACCTTTGATAATTCCATGGAAACTTTTGAATATGCCCACAGGACTTCACTGATTATGTTAAAAAAAGGTTGTCGTAAGCCTTCAATATTTTGAATCCCTTGTTTGGGATGCTTCCCTCGTAATATTTGCTCCACGGTTTTCTGGTAACTTGTCGCGCGCGCAATGAGTCTTTTAAACTGAGAAATTTCTCTAAACTCATTCAAAGAAATGCTCTTCTGAAGTTCAGGAACAATCACTTCGAATTGATCCAAAATTTTCTGCCAGCGAAGATCAGAGCGATACAGAGCCTCCTCAGACATCCAACTTTTCATGTCAGGAAGAAGGATGGTCAGCTCAGCAATGGTTTGTTCGTGCAATGCTTTTGCCTGTTTAAAGTGCTCTGTTAACAGTCTCTGTTCTTTACGGTAGTCTGCTTTTAAAAACTCAAAAAAACCAACCGCTCGAGGTACTCCTCGTATTGTCCAATAACGTTCCTTAATCCAACGAATGTTATTTTCGATGGAATCGAGTTCCGTTTGTAATCTTTGCAGTTTTTGAAGTTGAGTAGAACTGAGAGAAGGGTGTGCTTCGCCGTCGATAACAAAAAGATCTTTACAGGATATTGCAAGTACCCGCGTAGAGTTGAAGATAAGGAGTATTAACAGAAATAGTTTTGCAGAGGAGGAGGAGGACATAAAGACGTTATGACATACTAACTTCTCATGAAATCAGTTGTTTTTTCAATGTTGAAAAAAAGAAACGATGTTTTGGAAAGTTAACAAGGAAATGGACACCGCTGCCACCCTACCGTTTCTGAGCGTGGCTTACAATCCTCGCCAGTTGTGTAAGGCCCAAATGTACTTTTTTGAGAAACGAATGTTGGTGCGGAATAAACACAAAGTTGGGGTGCTGCGACCAGAGGTCTTTCAGGCGTTGATCAATTTTAAGAGCTTCTTCCAAAGATTCTCGACGCGTGGGATTCCCGCCCTCAATGGAAACTCCTCCAACAGCCGCGGTTTCGAAAAATAGAACAGCATCATAGCGACTTAACTCTTTCTCGAGGGTTGTCTGCATGTGAGAGAAGAAATCAGCACTCTCGCCTGGCCAATATGCCGCCCCATCCACTGTTCCGCGGTCACAGAGAAGGACTCGCGACTTGTAGTGAGCTGATTGGGCGTCTTCTAAATTCATTTGCACTTGGTAGATGGCACGCTGAGTGGCCATTCTTACACCGTTCTCTCCGAGGCGAGGAAATCCTCCAAGATACAAAAGGGTGGCTGCCTCGGGCACAACGACAACATCGTCGCCGATTTCACGACGATAAAGATCGGCTGCCGTGGTTTTTCCGCCACCAGGACCACCTGTTAAAACGACACGACAACAAGACGGCATAAATACTCCTTAGATTCTTCTATTCTCTCTCATCTGTCTTTCATAAGTAAATATGAAAAAAATCTTCTTTATTTTCATTTTTACTTTCCATCTTCCAGAGAGCATAATGAAGCTCTTCAAAAAGGGGAAATTATGCATTCTATTCTTATTGAGCTGACGACCCTTGCCATGGCTGCTGTGGTTTTTGTGCCTTTGTTCCAAAAAATTGGCTTGGGATCCATACTTGCTTATCTTTCTGCCGGTATTATGATTGGCCCGAGTGCTCTCGGACTTATCTCCGGCACTCAGGATGTTCTACATTTTTCGGAATTAGGCATTGTTCTGCTTCTTTTTGTTATCGGCCTTGAGCTGGCTCCGAGTAAGTTGTGGCAACTTCGCCATTCTATTTTTGGCCTTGGACTTCTCCAAGTGGTGCTCACCGGTGGCTTATTCACTGGCTTAGGGCTCATGCTCGGCTTCCCTTTGGCGCTTTCGTACATTGCGGGATTTGCCCTCGCCTTGTCTTCCACCGCTTTCAGTTTGCAAATTCTCGAGGACAACAATCAATTAAATACCTCTCATGGTCGCGACGTTTTTTCGATTCTGTTGTTCCAAGATCTGGCGGTCGTGCCCATTGTATCCTCTCTGGCTTTTTTCGCTCCATCGAGCCAAGGTCTCGACTTTCTGGCTATACTTAAGGGAATTGGCGTCATTCTCGCTCTGATCTTTGCGGGACATTATTTAATTCGCCATGCCCTCCGTTTGATCGTTGATGCCGACACTCCAGAAATCTTCACTGCCATGGCGCTGTTGATTGTCGTCGGTACGGGACTACTCCTTGAATCCACGGGATTGTCCATGGCCACAGGCGCTTTCCTTGCAGGAGTGTTATTAGCGAACTCAGAGTACCGCCATGAGCTTGAGGTCACTCTTGCGCCGTTTAAGGGGCTTTTGTTGGGACTCTTTTTTATGGCCGTGGGGATGTCTCTAGATCTCCAGATTCTCGCCCAGCAACCGCAATGGATTTTTGCCATCACTGCTTCGTTTATGGCTTTTAAAGCGTTTGTCCTCTATTTTTTGGCACGAGTTCTTCATCGCGGAAAAGAAACTGCAAAAAACATTGCCGTCAACTTGGCCCTCGGCGGGGAATTTGCCTTTGTTCTTTTTAGTACGGCGCTAGGACAAGGTTTAATGGATGCGGAATCTGCCTCCCTACTCAATGCTTCCGTCACACTGAGTATGGCCGTGACTCCTTTTCTTTTCGCTTTCAACCAAAAATATCTCCGCAAGTTCTCAGAAATTTCTGAGCGTCCCTACGACCAAATCCCTCCCACCAATGTGGAAGTCATTGTCGCCGGCTTTGGCCGCTTTGGACAAATCGTTGTGCGTTTTCTCAATGCAGAAAATGTGGTTTACACCGTTCTCGAACAAAATGCACAGCAGGTAGAAACCGCGCGTCGTTTTGGCAACAAAGTTTATTATGGCGATGCCTCTCGCAGAGACATACTCGAATCTGCCGGGGCGAAAAGAGCGAAATACTTGGTCCTAGCTATTGATGATCCCGATAGTTCTGTGGCTGCGGCCAGAATGGCGCGGACACACTTTCCCCATCTCGATATTATTGCTCGTGCTCGCAATCGCCAACACGCCATCGATCTGATGGAGTTGGGCATTACCTCGATTCATCGCGAAACTTACATGACCAGTTTGGAAGTGGCCAAAGAAGTGATGATTAAGCGCGGACGTCCAGAGGGCACTGTCCTCAAAGCCATCGAGCGTTTTCGTGCATATGATGAAAAGCTTTTGCAAAAGCAATATGAACTACGCGAAGATGAAAATGAATTTCGCTCCTACACCACCAAAGCAGTGCAAGAACTGGAAAGCATCTTGATGGAAGATCAAGAGTCGAAAGAAATCATAGTTTAGCAACGATTAGATGGACTCTAACACCCAGCCACGTTTGGTTGTGTTGGACACGTCAAAGAAATATGCATGTGATTGTTGTGGAGCTCGTTCGATGGCGGATGCGTGTGAGGATGACCAATGGAGCAGGTGCAATTTTGCCCAAGAAAACTCTTCATGGAATTATCCCAACAGGTACGAAAGGCATCATAAAAACTTTGATTTTGCGTGCGATCAGTTAAATCAATTTTGTAGGAAGGGCCGCCATGGTTCATGATCAGCGCCGAGATATCCAGAGCTTTTCCCACAGAGTGGCGACTCCAACTGTCGCCCTCACCTGAGGGAGTATTGATTTTGCGATCCGCAAAACCACCCATTTGCTGAACCGTCACGTGCGTAGGAATAGCCCAGTGCTGCGAAGCTGCGGCACTTTTTGCACAAAGAGGAATATATTTTTGCAAAGCCTCTGCAAACTGATCGTCCAACATCATTTCGCAAGTTGCCACTCCACGTCCATTCGCAGTTGGTGTCTCTGGGGTTGATTCTATGGAAAGCCCTGAGTTGCAAAGATTGCTAGAAGAGAGCGTACGACGTGGTCCCCCGCCTCCTCCACGTTGTGGAGCTGGGGTTCGTGGTTGCGTGGGTTGCACAACTTCTTCTTGCTGTGGTGTCGAAGAAGAAATCTCTCCGCCCGCCATAGGACCGCCGATAAAAGTATTAGAATCTGTAGCTTCATCGCCAAAAGCGTTAAAAGCAACGCACATAAGACACGAAAAAAATAAAAGTGACTTCATCTCTCTAGATTAAAGCAGAGACCTCTCACCTTCCACTTGATTTGTGTCTCTCACACTCTAAACTAAAACAAAGTCCAAGGGGTCACTCATGTTTTATGTCATTCTTATGATAAGTTTTCTTTTTGCAGGCCAATACCAGACGAGAGTCCTGGAAAATAGCCTTTTAAAAATCAGTATCGATCGCAAAGAGCGCTTAGAGGCCGAGCCCGCCAGTCAGCCCTACGAAATCGTGGTCAAGGTCGACTGTAAAAAAAGTAAGAATGTACGCGAAGCCCAGTTCAACTTTCCGGTTTGTGATTTTGATCCCAATGACAAAGACACGGTGATGAACGATACATATATTAAAATTGCCCATTACGCTTGGGATGCCGTGAAAAGCAGTAACAATCCAGAGGGCCGAGTTTATTGTGATTCTAAGAAAAAGCTTTATCACGAAGTGCAATTTTCTGAAATCTGCCAAAACTCTGTAAAAGCAAAACCGGTCAAGAAAAAATAATTCTCAACAGGCTCTTAGTTAGGCAATAGTTCTAGCTCGAGCTGTCTTTGCGAAACCACATCCATAGCTTTCCCGGTAATCGGGTGAATCAGCTGTAACCGGTACGCATGAAGTTGCATCCGCACATCGCTGTTTACTCCATAGAGGCGATCCCCGATAATGGGCAGTTGACTGCTTGCTAAGTGGATACGAATTTGATGAGTTCGTCCGGTGATCGGCTGACATTCAATCAAATGATGATTGTTGACCAACGCTTTTTGGTATTCAAATAACGTCGTCGCTTCATCACCTTTTTTATGATCTATGCCAAATCGGAATGTTTTGCTCTCAAACAGACGACGAAGGGGAGCTTCCACTTTCCAGCGTTTTTGTTTAGGCACTTCACCCTCAACAATGGCTCGGTATTTTTTTATAATTTTCTTATCTTTAAATTGATCCGAAATCGATTTATTGGCCGAAGATTTTTTGGTCATCAAAACCAAACCCGATGTGTCGCGATCCAAACGATGGTGTAAGCCCACATAAGCCAACTTCGAGATATTTTTTTCTGTGAGATAAGCAATCGTCGCACTGTAGAGATGATCTTCCCCAGGCTTTTGTGTCGACTGAGTAGGCAAACCCGAGGGTTTATCGACTATGATCACATCGCTGTCTTCGTAAACAATATGATCCTTTGTTAATTCAAAGCACGGTTTCAAAAGAAAACGATCGGGAACTAAAATCGACACCACTGTACCTTTTTTCACGGCGATATGATGGCGTACAATTTTCTTCTCACGCAAATAAACAGAGGCCTCGGCGAGGATATCCTCCGGTTTTGAGCGCAATAAGTAACGCATTTGATTGAGCGTTTCCGTCAACAAAACTTCTAATTTTTTTCCATTACTGACGACTTGAAATAGCTTCATTTAGGATACTTTACGACTTTTTGCAGGATCGTTCCAAAAATATTTTGTCCGTTTTCATTACGCATCTCAATTTTAATGGTATCGCCTACCTTCATAAACGGTGTTTTGATCGCGCCTTCGTTCAGTTTCTCGATCATGCGAAGTTCTGCTAAACAACTGGAGCCCATGCCGGGCTCTTCGTTAGAGACGGTGCCGCTGCCAATGATAGTCCCTGGCATCAGGTGACGTGTTTTTGCTGCATGAGCAATCAGTTCACCAAAATGAAAGTGCATGGAGCCCGCATTGGCTTTGCCAAAAAACTCACCATTGTATTCCACCAATAAAGGTAAATGTATGCGACCGTCCTTCCACGCTGTTCCCAACTCATCCGCAGTCACAGAAAAGGGCGCAAACGCTGAGGACGGTTTACCGTGGAAAAATCCAAACCCGGTCACGAGCTCTTCGGGAATCAGCCCCCGCAAAGAAACATCGTTAACGATAACAAAAAGAAGAATTTTATCTAAACACTCTTGGGGCGTGCTGCCCATTGGAACGAAGTCGGTAATCACACCCACTTCGCCTTCGAAATCCGTCCCGTGCGAAAAATCTACCTGAGGAATATCTTCACGTGGTGCGAGAAAATTATCACTTCCACCTTGATACATCAGCGGCACTTGCGACAAAGATTCTGGCATTGGAGCATTTCGTGCCATACGCACTAATTTCACGTGGTATAAAAAAGCAGAACCATCGGCCCACTGAAAACTTCGTGGCAACGGCGAATGAAATATATTTTCATCGACGGGTGGAGCATCGGGAATCATCCCGGCAGACAAGTCGTGATAGACTTTTTCCAATTGCGGTTTACACACGGTCCATTTTTCCACAGCTTCACGCAAGCTCGTCGCTATGCTCGGCACAGGCAGATAATTTTTATTGTCACGACTGACAACCACCAGTTGTCCATCGCCCCATTCATTGGTTTTAAGAGTACCTAATTTCATAAATATCTCCTTGCACAGCAGCGCAGCTTATCTCATTGGCATACATCTTTTGAAGCCGAGAAGTCATCTTTTTATTGCGTCGCTCCTACACGATCGTTATTATGCCAGACTATGGCTGACCAACCGTTACTTCTTTATTCTTATTTTCGTAGCTCCTGTGCTTACCGTGTGCGTATAGCTCTCAACCTCAAGGGCATTCCCTACAGCCTGGTGCCGGTGCATCTCCTGAAAGAGGGGGGCCAACAAAACAGTGAAAAATATGCCTTGCTCAACCCCTCACGCCAAGTACCCACACTGGTTGATGGCAATACGATCATGGGTCAGTCCATGGCCATTCTCGAATACCTCGAAGAAGAATTTCCCAATCCCCCGCTTCTCCCACGAGGACACAAAGAGCGCGCGCTCGTAAGACAAATCTGCGAAGTGGTGAATAGCGGCATTCAACCTTTGCAAAATTTAAGTATTACCCAGTTTTTGGAAAAAGATTTTGGCCTCTCGCCGGAAGACCGCACCCGTTGGCTACAGCATTGGATCCATAACGGATTACAAGCTCTCGAAGATATTTTGAATGTTTCCTCAGGTAAATACTGTGTGGGTGATCAAATTACAATGGCCGATTGTTTTCTCGTTCCGCAGATTTTTAGCTCGCTTCGTTTCAAAATTGATTTATCGGCCTATCCACGATGTGCAGAGATCAATGAGCGCTGTCTTAAACTCACTGATTTTATTCGCGCCTCCCCTGAGCGTCAGCCCGACTTCGAACCGTGAATTATTTACACACTCCCTTGTCGTGATCTTTATATTTTGACTGTTTCAAAGGCGCCGCTTAACTCTCGTCCTGGGGGTTGGGGTTTTTGTACATATTTAAATGTTTCCTATGCACATTTTTAATAGGGATGAGTTCGTGGGCCTATGCCGATGAGTTGCAATGCCGCGATCTTTTTCCGGCGGTAACGCCTGTTTCCCATCTCGCCGGTGTTCCATTGCCTTTTGTTCGTTTTGTTAAGCCCCTCTCTGCAAGTGACCTTGAAGCCTCTCCGCACTTGCGTTTTTGGTGGGACAAGATCAATAAATCTACACATTGGTTTCCGTGGTATTTTCTTGATCACAAACCTAAAGATGTTTTTAGCGAATTTTTTCTGAGCAAAGACGGATTACATATCATTGGGCACTCTTCCAACCATATTCTGTATGTTTACGAAACTTCCACGCGTCGTCTTGTAAAAGAGATCAATTTGTATGATCTCGGGATCGCACATACTGGGTATCTTCTAAGAATTGTATCTGTGGCTAACAATCATCTTATCGTTGCCAGCGAAGAGTCCACGCGTCTGCAAAATGATCTCCAAATGGACGTTCACCGCTTTTTTCCATCCCAACTTTGGGTTCTCAACTTTGCAGGAGATGTCTTAATCACTCAGCTTCTTGAACAAGTTTTAAAGATGGCCACACTCAATGAGCAAGAAGACAGCTTGCTGGTTATGGAAGCGGATCATTTAGGCTGGGAAACATTCCCCGAGAGAAGCGAGTTCTACTTAGGTCATATCATGTATCAGGTGCAGGCCCAATTTGTTAACGGTGCCAATTTTATCTTTCAAAGTTTTCTACTTTCAGATGACGGGCGATCCCTTTATATCGGCGCCATTTCCCGTCATGGTCGGGAGTCTCGAGTGGCCTTGCTAGATCTGAGTCGAAAAACTTCGCCACAAGTTGTGTGGTCGGTGGCGACACCGCTGGAAAAAATCTACGCCATCGAAAAAAGCGGCAATGATGTGGTTGTAACTGGACTTTCCTCGTCTCCCAAAGCAATTGTCGAGTGGGTTCTTACTCCACCGCAATAACTGGATCGACCACGGGAAGATTCTTCCCAATGATTTGCATCAGATTGATTTTTAAAGTGGTCAACATCAAGTAAAGCGCCAAACCCAGGTGCATCACAGTCATCCACGCTGGAATTTGCAGCTGTAAGTTCATCACTCCTACGGCAATTTGTGAAAAAATCAAAAGAAGGCACTGAAAGACAATTTTCTTTTGCGCCTCAGAAATCTTCTTCTGTGAAGACAAATACAATCCATACACAAAATAGAAAATAAAAAACACTGCCAAAGTGTAGGCCATCAAACGATGAATGACCTGCGCCCCAATAGGCCCGGTCCACGTCGGAAACCATTGCCCATTACAGAGTGGAAAATCCATACAAGCCATACCCGCGTAGTTCGAAGCCACCCATCCACCGAGCACAATCTGCGCACAGATAAGAATAAAGGCGAGCAAAGAAGCAAACTCAAACCCCGCATGAGGCAAAGCTTTATATCTCGGCCCCTGAACTTGATACTGTGTGATCATCAAAGAAATCAAAAACGCCGTCGCCAAGCTCAAATGAAGCGTCACAATCCCAGGCTCCAAAATCTTTAAGACGGTCAACCCACCCATAATAATCTGAGCCAAAAGCAAACATAGCCCTGCGATCAACGTAGGACGCAACACCCGTAGACGAACTTTGCGAAAAGCCTCTACAAAAATCACCATAAAAATAATGGCCACCACTGAAGCCATATACCTGTGAATGACTTCGAGATAGACTTGCAGATCATACTTAGGCAGCACTTTCCCAAAACAAAGCGGCCAATCAGGACAAGCCAACCCCGCATCCATCGTCCGCACGGCCGCACCCAGGATCATGAGATCAAACGTCAAAAAAATCAAAAACGCCAAAATCTTATTAAAATGTTTCTCCACCATACTCACTCCTACCACTCCATGACTGCAATTTTGGAATTTTGCTTTTCCAATTTTCGTGAAGTTGATTTTTAGGACCTCCGTCGCGCAGGATGCGCCGTTTTGACGGCAGTAGCCAGGACGGCGACGTCCTAAAAATTAAGTTCACGAAAATTGGAAAAGCAAAATTCCAAAATGCTAAAGCCTTTCGAAAATCATGCTGCCCCATTTATCGAAAACGGGAATGATTACAAAGACCAGAACACTGAATGTCGTCCATAAAAAAAATGGGAGCCATCTCTCACGCGTAGGCTCGCGATAATAAGCTAAGAATTCTATTACTACCTTGGCGATGAATGGGAGTATGATAAGTAAATATCCAATCCAAACTGAAATAAACCAAGGCGACGCCACCGCCCATGCGGCGTAGGCAAAAACATATAAACCTATGTGATATAATGTTCGACTTTCGCCGACAACGACAGGTAGGACGGGAATGCCTGCCAGTGCGTAGTCTTCCCGATAACGTAATGCCAAGGCCCAGAAGTGCGGCATTTGCCACAGGAACATCAATACGAAAAGATAAAAACTCTCTCTTGAAAGTGCGATATCGTGAGCGCCATAACCTAGGAGAATCGGCATCGCTCCCGGAAGTGCTCCCGGTACAGCTCCAAAGGCCCATTTTTTTTTCCAATACATAGTGTAGAGACCGTTATACATCAACACTGTCAGTACGCCGTAAACTACAAACCACGCCGACACTAAACAGCCCAATGCTACACCGAGTGATAGAAAACCCGCGGACATAATAGCTACAGTCATTTTAGAAAAATGTCCCGCCGGGAGAGGTCTGCGTTGCGTGCGTGGCATTTTTTTGTCGATTTCTACTTCTTGCAATTGATTGAGAGCAAAACTTCCCGAGCTCAAAAAATAAAGTGCAGCGACAAATAGGAAAAAATGATTCAACTGTAATGATTGACCAGGGTCCTGACCAAGAAAATACGAGGCTGTTCCGGTGAACAGAACAAAACAGACAATTCCGAATTTTGTTAAATCAAAAAATGCTCTCACTGAAAGACTACCTCAATATGCGCAACCCATTCATGGAGAGCCCCCACCTTCAATAATCAGATGCATGGGGTTGCGCCGACTTTAAAAAATTAGAGCGGCAATGTACTTGTTACCGGAATGCGTGTGAGCAAGTCCAATACACAAAAGAAAAATAGTAAGAATACAAAAAAGAAACTCGAAGCAATAATATACTTAAAGATTCTTTGATCCCCTTTTAAGTGCATAAAAAACGCCAGGACCAAAAATGCCTTGGCCGTAGCGATGGTAAATGCCACCACCCAATTGAAGGCACCAAAATGCATGCCTTTCGCTGTCACAACTGTGAGAACTGTAAAGCCGATCAAGGCAGCAAACACTTTTAAATGCGTGCTTAAGGGTATTTCATGATGTTCGGCGTGATTTTCAACATGGTTTTGTTGGTGATGTGCCATAATTCTCTCCTACCCGACCAAATACAGTAATGGGAATAAAAAGATCCAAACTAAGTCTACCAAGTGCCAGAACAAACCAACACCTTCAACCGGCGTGTAATACGACGAGTTAAATTCGCCTTTTTGAGCTCTGAGCAAAACCCAAAGGATCAGGCCCATTCCACCCAAGACGTGAATCCCGTGCAGACCCGTCATCATAAAATAAAAGGAATAGTAGAGACCGATGTTACTCACACCTTCGGGCACCGGACCGTGGTACCACATTCCCGGTAAAAGACCTTCGTGGATTTTGTGGGAATATTCAAAATACTTCACCACCATAAACGTGGCTCCGCACAAGATCGTGATAGCTAAGTTGAGCACCGCTTTTTTGCGATCATTGTGTTGGCAGTAGTAAATTCCCAAAACCATAGTCAATGAGCTCGTCAGAAGAACGATGGTGTTAAGAGCTCCCAAACGCCAATCCAAATGTTTCGCACCTTCGTGGAAAACTTGTGGATAGATGTTGCTATAGATGATGTATCCCACAAAAAGTCCGCCGAACATCAGAATCTCTGAAGTTAAAAAGAGCCATACGCCCTCTTTGCTCGTCGAGTATTCGTGTTCTGCACTATTATAATGATGGGCGGTGTGATGCCCTGGAGACTTATCTGTACTCATATGGACCTGCCGTTACTGTTGGTGTTTTTTCAAAGTTCTCATGCGGAGGAGGCGACTGTGTTGTCCACTCCAAGGTTTTTGCGCCCCACGGATTCATGGGAGCTTTCGAGCCATTGATCACGGCATCGATGATCGAGTAGAGAGCAATGACAAAGCCAAAGGCAATCAACCACGAGCCAATCGTCGAAATTCTATTGAGCGACTCGTAAGCTGGAAGATAATCGTGGTAACGACGAGGCATCCCCATGTTGCCAAGAATAAATTGCGGGAAGAACGTCACATTAAAGCCGATAAAAATAAAGACAAAAGACAGACGCGCCAAGGACTCATTGTACATCTTGCCAATCATTTTCGGCATCCAATAATAAAGTCCCGCCATGATCGCCATCAATGTTCCGCCCACCATCACATAATGGAAATGCGCCACAACAAAATAAGTATCGTGGAAGTGAATATCTGTGGCGAGAGTCGCCAGATAAATTCCCGTGATTCCACCGATGGTAAAAATAAACATAAACCCTAAAGTATAGAGCATCGGGCTCACAAACTGAATCGAGCCTCCATAAAGCGTCGCCAACCAGTTAAATAACTTGATCGCTGTCGGCACACCCACGAGCATCGTAATCACCGAGAAAGTGATCCCGGCAATTTCAGACTGACCGCTGGTAAACATATGATGTCCCCACACAAGAAAGCTGATTGCCGCAATCGCCACTGATGAATAGGCAATCGCCGTGTAACCAAAGATCGTCTTGCGTGAGAAGGTCGTAATCACTTCACTGATCACACCCATGGCTGGCAACACCATGATGTAAACTGCCGGATGGGAATAGAACCAGAAAAAGTGTTGGAAAAGAACTGGATCGCCACCGAGATCTGGATCAAATATTCCGATATTAAAAATATTTTCCATCGCGAGGAGAAGAACCGTGATCCCCAATACTGGCGTGGCCAAAACTTGCAGAATTGCAGTGGAGTAAATTGCCCACACAAAGAGTGGTATACGATGCATGGTCATTCCCGGAGCGCGCAGTCTGTGCACTGTCGCCACGAAATTAACTCCCGTCAGAATCGAAGAAAATCCGGCCACGAAGACCGCAAAGGCCATAAGAATCACTGCCGGTTTAAAGCTGATACTGTAGGGAGTATAAAACGTCCAACCGGTATCAACACCACCAATCCAACCATCGCCACGTCCGAGAAGTAGCGTCGATGCAGCCAAAATAAATCCGCCCATCAGGCAGTACCAGCTCATCAGGTTGACACGTGGAAAGGCCACATCTTTGGCGCCAATCTGCAGTGGTAAAAAGAAATTCCCCAAAATCGCGGGAATTCCCGGAATGATCACAAAGAACACCATCATGGCTCCGTGATACGTCATCAATTTATTGTAAAGATCCGCGGGGAATAACCCCCCTGAGCTGAAGAGCTCGAGACGAACCAACAACGCAAAGATTCCACCTAACAAAAAGAAAAAAGAAACCGAAAAGAAATAGAGAAGACCGATCCTCTTGTGATCAAGAGATGTGAGCCATGACCATATTCCTCGTTCGCCTTGTAAGTAACTTTCACCTGTTCCAGCCATATTATCTCCTATTTCACCGTCTTGATAAATTCGATCAACGCCGCCAACTCTTCTTCCGAAACCATACCCTTAAAAGCTGGCATCTTATTGGGCTCAAAACCTTTGGCGATATGTTTGTTAGGGTCCCACACAGATTCGCGAATATAATCTTCATTCGCCACTGCCGTTGTCCCATCGTTAAATGTTCGTGTTGAACCGTAAAGACCTTTCCAGGTCGGTCCGGTGCTCGGTTTGCCATCGAGCGTGTGACAACCGATACATGCCCACTTGGCGTAGGCTTGGCGTCCTTTGTCGGCCAGAGTTAACTCTTTGCCGCCACCGCCACTCTCGTCACCAAGAACCCATTTATCAAATTCTTCCTGCGTAACAACTTTGATTTTTGCCATCATCATCGAGTGACCTGTACCGCAAAATTCCGCACAGAAAACTTGGAAGTTCCCCAACTTATTGGCGGTAAAACCGAGAGCGGAAAAACGTCCCGGTATCACATCTTGTTTCACGCGCAATGCAGGAACATAAAAACTGTGAAGAACCGCTTTGTCTTCGGGAGTGATTTTTGCGGAAGTCATAATGAGTTTTACCGGCTTATTGATCGGCACAACCATAGTGGAAGGAACCGCCTGTCCCGCTTCGTCGACAGTCGGTGTAATCCGACGTCCATCTTTGTATTCAAATTCCCAAACCCATTTTTTCCCGTAAACGTTGATCTCCAAAGCATTCTCTTTGAAGTCGCGCATCTCCATATAAATGTATGCACCCCAAGCAAAACACACCATGAACACAACAAAAGGAATAAAACTCCAAATAAACTCCAACGTGTGATTGTGAGAAATGTAAGGAGTCTTGTCGTTGGCCGTTTTACGTTTGTATTTATAAACAAAATACAACATGCCACCGATGAGGATGACAAACGAGATCGCACTCGTAATGAGCATAAAAGCATAAAGAGAACTGACTTGTTGAGCCACTTCCGAAGCTGCGGGGGGCATGAAGGTATTGTTTGCCTTTGCCATTGGGACGAACCAGAACATGTTGCTTACTCCTCTTTCAAACGTGGTTTCCAAAATAGAAACAGCCAAAAAAACAGGACCACCACTGCGACAGCACCTGCAATCCGCATTAAATTGAATGCGTAAAAAGCGTAAGTACTGCCTTTGGCGTCGTATCTGTAACAGAACAGCATGACTGAGTCGACAATGTTGCCAACAAATCCCTGGGAAGCTTCGACAATCGAGAGCCGAAACGTTTTGGGCTCAAAATACACACCATGCAAATAGCGCGAAATTTTTCCCTCAGGAGTTAACAGCACAGCCGCCGATGCATGCGCCCACTCTTTTGCTTTATCATCCCATTTATATTTAAAACCGATGGCATCAGCAAGGGTTTTCACTGAGTTTTCATCGCCGGTAAGAAAGTGAATTCCTTTACCGTTTTCTGGAAAGTTGTACTTCTGTTGATAATTGTATTTTTTGGCCGCCGCCAAGTCTGAATTTTCCCGCGCATCAAAACTCACCGCCAACAAATCGTAGTCTTTGCCTGCCACTAAAGACAGCTGAGCCAGTGTGTCAAGAACCGCATTCAAATGTAAATTGCACAGACTGGGGCAATTAAAATAGACGAGACTCAAGATTGTTGGACGTTGCGTCGCAAGCCAGCCGCGCAATTCGCGCTTTTCTCCCGTTTCATCTTCAAAGGGCACCGATAACGCACGCAGATTTTTACCGAGTTGCTCGGTAATCCCTACATCTTTTATCTGTCTGGGTAAATCATTGTTCAATGATTCAGATTCGGCTGGATCATAGGCTTTGAGAGAGGGGCTGCTTAAAAAAAGCACAATCGCCCCTAAAAAAATATATCCCTGTTTAGTGAGCAGGGCTTGCAGTTTCTGCAGCAGCTGGCGCAACGGGGGCTTCCTTTTGAGTATCTGGAACTTTTATTTCATGAAGATCCACACCGGGGTGGATAAACGCAATGTAAATAAAAAACACCATCGTAAACGCCATACAGAACATAAAAGCGATGTATCCGCCGCGATTATAATCGCCCATTTGGTACTCAGACATGCTGTCTCCTTGGATGGTTCTTTATACTCCCCATCGCGTTTTGAAATCAAGCGGAGAAATCAAGTGGATTTCAGAGGCGTTTTATACCATAATCCTTGCATGAAAATTTTTTGGGGACTGATTTTTTTATTCACTCTGCCATTGATTTTGCTTAGCTGCACGACCTCGCGCCCCGACAGTCAATTCCACACCGTGCAGATCGGTGATAGCAAGGGGGCTGTTCTTTACAAAATCGGCAATCCTCAGCGCACCTACTTTAAAGACGACACTCAACGCTGGGTCTATCTCCTGAAATCCCCAGCTCCAGCACTTCCGCAAGAAAAAGAGGTCTGGTTCCAAAAGGATCAGGTCGTTTATGTCGATTTAAACAAAACGAGAACCGAGAAATCTCCTCCACTTAAAAAACCTATTGAATTTGAACCTATAAAATAGAGGCCCCATGAATGCTATTGCTGCACAAATAAAAAACTTACGTTTTTCCACCAAAGATTTGCAGGCTTCGTTTGTGGTTTTTCTCGTCGCACTTCCTCTCTGTTTAGGAATCGCCTTGGCCTCTGGCGCTCCGGCGTCCAGTGGTTTGATCGCTGGAATTATTGGCGGTTTGATTGTGGGCTTTCTCAGCCCTTCAGAAATTTCTGTATCGGGCCCTGCCGCTGGTCTCACCGTCGTTGTTCTCGGTGGTATTCAGAGCATTGGTTCTTTTGAAACATTTTGCGCCATCACCGCCATTGCGGGTTTGATGCAGTTGGGCCTGGCGGCGTTGCGTTTTGGTATCTTGGGCAGTTTGATCCCCGCATCTGTCATCAAAGGAATGTTGGCCGCAATTGGTATTCTTATTATTTTAAAACAGATTCCTCATGCCATCGGTTTTGACGCTGACTTTTTTGGTGACGAATCTTTCATGCAAACGGATGGGGACAATACATTTAGTGCCCTTCAGCACGCTATCTCTTCTACCACCACCGGCGCTATTCTTATTTCCCTTATTTCATTGGCACTGTTACTTTCATGGGATCGCGTTCTCGCGAACACTCCACTGAGGACTGTCCCCTCCGCGCTTGTGGCTGTGCTTGCTGGCGTGATGATGAATGAATTTCTTCTCCCGCTATGGGGTCTGCAGCTCAGTCCCGAACACTTAGTGCAAATGCCAGAGGCCTCACTGTTTCAACTCACTCCACCCTCAGCCTTTTCGGCAATTTTTTCCGCGCCTGCGCTGACTCTCGCCCTGACTCTATGTTTGGTGGGATCTCTGGAAACCATTCTGAGTTTGGACGCCAGTGAAAAAATGGATCCCCTCAAACGCGGTGTAAATGCCTCGCAAGAACTCTTCGCGCAAGGTATCGGTAACTTTTTTAGCGGTTTGCTCGGCGGGCTCCCAGTCACAGCGGTGATCGTGCGCACCAGCGCCAATCTTTCGGCGGGTGCCACCTCACGTCTCTCGGGAATTTTCCATGCCGTGTGGTTGTTACTTTTTGCATTGCTGATCCCGACCTATCTCAACAAAATTCCGCTCGCGGTTCTCGCCATGGTTTTGATTGTGGTTGGATTTAAACTCACCACACCAAAACTTTATAAATCTTTCCTTAAGCTAGGACGCTCTCAATTTATTCCTTTCCTCGTGACCATCGTGGCCATTCTTCTCACCGATCTCCTCATTGGTGTCTTGATCGGCTTCGCCGTGGGATTATATTTTGTTTTTAAAGCAAATCTTCACGCGTCTTTGGTTTTGGTCAGCGACAAAAATCATTATCTTTTGCGCTTTAATAAAGACACTTCATTTCTCAACAAACCCCTTCTTAAAAAATTGTTAGCCACCATCCCCCAAAACTCTCTCGTGTTGATCGATGGCTCACGCTCGGTGTTTATTGATCATGACATTATCGACATGGTGGAAGATTTTGTCGAATCTGCGCCACAAAAAAACATCACCATCGAATTACGCAAATCAAGCCTCGCTCTCTCCCCGTACTTTAAGGAATAATTATGCCCAATATCAAAACGATGTTTTTAGAAAATAAAGCGTGGGTCATCGAAAAACTTCAAAGTGATCCTCGTTTCTTTGCTAACAATTCAAAAACACAAAACCCCCGCTACTTGTGGATTGGTTGCTCCGACTCACGCATTCTTCCCAACGAAATCACCGGCACGTCCGTGGGAGATCTTTTTGTTCACAGAAACATCGCCAACCTCGTTCATGCTGAGGATCTCAACCTGATGTCTGTGGTGACCTATGCCATCCGTTATCTCAAAGTGAAAGATGTGATTGTTTGTGGTCACTATGGTTGCGGTGGTGTGGTCTCAGCCATGGGTGATCAGTCTTTTGGAATCATCGATGATTGGCTCAAAAATATCAAAAATGTCTGCGTTGAGCATAAACAAGAATTACAAAGTCTCTCGTCCGAAATGCGAACCGATCGCCTCGTGGAACTCAATGTGCTCGCGCAAGTGCAGCACCTCAAAGACAGTCCTATCTACCAGGAACTTAATAAAGAAGAACCTGATGTAAGAATCCATGGTTGGGTTTATGATATGCGCACAGGCTTTATAAAAAATTTAACAGCCTGAAAACCTTGCGGACTCATTTTTTGGCCAGATTACTCTGCCTTAATGGTGGTATCGATTCCTTCGCGGATGTAGCGTTTTTTATCTGCCTTGTGTACTTTCACACGTTGCTCTTTGAGCTTACGACGCACATCTTGTTCGGTCTGCAATTCTTGCGAAACTTTAAAATCCTCACTCAGGGTTCGCGCGTACTGAGTTTGCACGAGTTTAAGTAGCTGATCTAATTTTCGGTCTACTTCTTCGTCGGGTTTTTCATCTTTGCGCTTTTCTGTTTGTTTAAAAAAACTTAAGTCCGAAACCACTTCTTCTTTAGAGTGAACATGACGCAAGTGTTCGCGCAAAGTTTCTCTACGCTTTTTAACTACGACGAGCTCTCTATGCATATCCGCGATTTCACTGAGCACTTCTTCGAGCTGTGGTCCTTCGGGCGTGCTTTCTTTTTTTTCTTTGAGTTCTTCTAAACGAATTTGGTATTCGATAATTTTTTTAGCGATCTCTTGCATTTGTGTCTTATGCACTTGAATAGGCTCAGCATGGCTCGGTTTGGAATTCATGAGAGACACAAGGCCCAAGATACAAATCTTCACAATCCATGTTTTCATGGTGATGGCTCCTCCACCTTTTTGGACGGCTGTGTAAAATGTCTTTGCCGCCACTCGATAGTGACATCAAATTCCTGCATTTTAAGAACAATCAGCATCGCACGCACAGGGTTGACGCTGGAGAGGGTTAAAATTCCACTCTTTAAACCACGTCTCATTTCTTCTGCCGAAAGGGCAAAACGTTTATCCATGAGCGCTGCAAAAATATCTTTTTTCAGCTCGGCTGAGTCCAATCCTTGCAAGATAATATCGTAAAGAAGTTCACCATCGGAGATCTCTGATCCGCCCGACTCATCAAATCTTTGCAAATCTAAGGGATCTTTAAGTGGATCTCCAGAAACTTCTGCCTCATCGGAAGACTCTTCATTGGACTCATCCAATGAAAACCTCTCATCCACGCCACCACCGTCATCGCTCGAAACTTCGTCGAAACTTGGTGAATCGCTGTAAGAATCATCAGTAGAATCATTTTGTTGGAATTCAGGCTCGATCTCGCCAGCACCAGCTTCGACGTTCACTTCGTCAGCGCTATCGTTGGCCGTGTCTAAAGAGTTATCTGCAAAAACAAGTTCTTCCGCCGACTGCTCTTCGACAACAGGATCGTTCACTGACCCATCGATTTCCACCATAAACACGGCTTCACAGTGCGGGCACGTCGTCATACCGAAATCCGCATCCACTGCTTTTGAACACTCCGGACATTTCACCATTCTTTTTTATCCCCAACCCGCATCAAGGAAATATTACTTTGTTGTTCGAATTTTCGCGAAGTTGATTTTTAGGACCTCCGTCGCGCAGGATGCGCCGTTTTGACGGCAGCAGCCAGGGATGGCGACGTCCTAAAAATTAAGTTCGCGAAAATACGAATACTAAAAGAATACTTCTTTCGTAAGACTTAAAAAAGTTTTTTCTTTTTCTTTACGGCCTTTTCATTTTGTCGTCGTTGGATACGACTTCCTTTGTCGTCTCCGTCATCCGTATATCCACCTGTTGAAAGTGTCATCTTTTGTGGCTGCTTAGGTCGCAAAGCCTCGAGAACGTCTTCGCGCTCAGCGGCCGTATCCACAACCTCATCCGCGACGTCCGCCCCCATGTCCGAGCTGCGACGCTGACTTTCCACAACCACTTTGAGCTTCATGAATTTTTCCACAGCATCGCTGCGCACACGCTGATTCATTTCCTCAAACGCCTGGAAGGTTTCTTTGCGGTATTCCATCAAAGGATCTTTTTGCGCGTAGGCCTTGAGATTCACCGATTCGCGAATACGATCCACACGATAAAGATGCTCTTTCCAATAATGATCAATGGCTCCCAACAAAAGACTTCTTTGAATATCTTCAAAAAGCTCGCCCATAAGACGCTTTTGCTCTTCGTACTTTTGTTGGATGACCGTCTTGACTTTATCCACCAACTCCTCAGAGGAGATTTGCGGATCAAACGTCACTTCCACGGCAAATTGCTTCTCCAAACCTATGCTCAAGGCTGGCAAATCCCACTCGGATCTTTTTACACCTTCACCGGCGTAGAGATCCAATAAATCCGAGGTCACTTCACTCATCATCTCTTTCATTTTGTCTTCAAAAAGATTGGCGCCCGAGCCGTCTTCTTCGAGGAGGGCGCGGCGGGTGGAGTAAACTTTGGTCCGCTGTAAATTCATCACATCATCAAACTCTAAAAGATGTTTACGAATATCAAAGTTATGACCCTCGACCTTGCGTTGAGCGCCTTCGATGGAGCGCGACACCATACGTGCTGTCATCGGTTCATCATCCGGAATATTAAACAGCGGACTGTCCATAATTTTTTTAATACGGTCACCATTGAACTTGCGCATAAGATCGTCTTCTAAAGACAAATAGAAATGCGATTCTCCGGGGTCCCCTTGACGGCCCGAACGACCGCGCAGCTGATTGTCGATCCGACGTGATTCGTGGCGCTCAGTCCCGATAATATAAAGGCCTCCGGCCGCGAGAACTTCCTGCTTTTCTTTTTCACACTGCTGTTTAAATTTTTGAAAAGCCTGCGCGTAAGCTTCTGTCGCCGTATCTGGATGAATCGCTTTCGCCATAAATTCTGGGTTCCCGCCGAGAATAATATCGGTTCCGCGACCGGCCATGTTGGTGGCAATGGTCACGGCACCCTTACGACCGGCCTGAGCAATAATTTCCGCTTCGCGCTCGTGATATTTGGCATTGAGAACGGTGTGCGGGATGTTTTTCTTTTTTAATTCCGAGCTCAACAGCTCAGATTTCTCAATGCTGACGGTCCCCACCAACACCGGTTGTCCCTTGGCTTGGCGTTCAATGATGTCTTTGATGATGGACGAGAATTTTCCATTTTCACTTTTATAAACCACATCGTCTTGATCTTTACGCACCATCGGACGATTGGTGGGAATGGTGGAAACATTTAATTTGTAGATCTTTCGAAACTCTTCGGCCTCTGTATCAGCCGTTCCCGTCATTCCCGAAATTTTGTTATACATGCGGAAATAATTTTGGAAGGTGATCGACGCCAAAGTTTGGTTTTCGTTTTTAATATGCACACCTTCTTTAGCTTCCACCGCTTGGTGAAGGCCATCACTCCAGCGACGACCCTCCATCAGACGACCGGTGAATTCATCGACAATGACAATCTCATTGTCTTTGATCATGTAATCCACATCACGTTTAAAAAGATGAATGGCTTTCAGCGATTGGTAAATATGATGAAGTCGATCGATATGCTCAGGATCATAAAGATTCCCAATACCCATCAACTCTTCTAACTTGGTATTGCCCTCTTCCGTGATCGCCACCGAACGGTTCTTTTCTTCCATGGTAAAATGAATATCTGGCTTGAGATGTTTTACGACCGAGTGAACTTCCATATACAGTTTTGTATTATCTTCGGCTGGACCAGAAATAATCAGCGGAGTTCGCGCTTCATCGATGAGAATCGAATCGCACTCATCGACAATGGCAAAATTTAAATCTCTTTGCACGTAGTCGGACAAACGGAACTTCATATTGTCGCGCAGGTAATCAAAACCCAGCTCGTTGTTGGTCGCGTAGGTAATGTCTGCACGATAAGCTTCTTGTCGTTCTGCATCGCTGAGATCATGAACAACGATTCCCGTTTTTAATCCCAAATACGAATAAAGACGGCCCATCCACTCGGCATCCCGTTTAGCGAGATAATCGTTCACCGTAACAACATGCACACCCTTACCACTGAGGGCGTTGAGATAAACGGCCAGAGTTCCCACGAGAGTTTTACCTTCCCCCGTGCGCATCTCAGCGATGGACCCGCGATGGAGAACATACCCACCGATCATCTGCACATCGTAGTGGCGCATGTTAAGACAGCGGCGGCTGGCTTCGCGGCAGACGGCAAACGCTTCTGGCAAAAGCTCATCGAGCGTTTCCCCTTTGGCGTAACGTTCTTTAAACTGCGGGGTCATGGCTTTGAGCTCGGATTCGCTCATGGCTTGAAAACGCGGTTCCAGTTGATTGATCTGATTTAAGATCGGGCGGATGGTTTTCATCTCACGATCGTGCTTAGTGCCAATAATTTTAGAAATGAGTTTTAACATAAGCTGCAAGCTTACCTGATTCCTTAAGGGGAGGGTAGGAAATTTCCAGCCCGGACTTGCCTGTAGCCCTCATAGATGGCGATGGCCACCGCATTGGATAAATTCAAACTTCGTGTGGGCCCCAACATCGGGAGTGTCACCAGCTGTGTTGAATATTTTTCGAGGATGGGCGCTGCTAAACCGCGAGTTTCTGACCCAAAAACCATGGTATCTCCCGGTTGCCACTGCACATCGTAAATGACTCGCTGACTCTTGGTCGTAAAAAAGAAGCATCTTTGTGGCTCAATGCTTTTTTCCCATTCCGGAAAACTTCCATGCTGTGTCAATGAAAGGTGCTGCCAATAGTCCAGACCCGCACGGCGCACGTCTTTTTCGTCGAAGGAAAAACTGGCTGGTTGCACAACATGCAGATGACTGTTCATTGCCACACACGTTCGCCCAATATTCCCTGTGTTGTGAGGAATTTCCGGCTCCACCAAAACAATATGGAACAGCGGGGTTGTCATTATAAGAAGTAGCTCACTTCTTGGCCAAGAGGTGTAAGAGCCAGACGACGTCCCTTATCAACAATGAGCTCCAGCCCCATCAGCTCACGGTAAAGCGCCAAGTCCACAGGAACAATTTCTCGCCCTTTGGCTTTGGCTAATTTACAAATATAGGTTTTGTGTCGCTCGGTGAGTTTTTCAAATAACTGCGAATCTGATACTTCCTTCGGCACTTCGCTCGGCACAACCTGACGGAATTGATCTTTTTTAGTGGGATTCAAGGTATAAACTTCCGCTGGCACATGGCCTTGCTCTGTTTGCACAAGAAGAGTTTCTCGCCAAATAATGGCCTTTTCTTTAAAATCGGCATAATAACCATTAATGGCGTCAAAAGTGACTTGTGAACTTTCAGGGAGATCCAGCTCTACCAATTGGCCGTGAATGGTGTGATCACCCTCGCCGACGATCATTTGTAGGCCACTGAGAAGTTGATAAAGTGAAGCTTTGACAAAAGCCGGCTGCGATTTAATTATAAAATTTTTAAAGCGCTCATGACAAGGCTGACCCTCGCTATAAACCCCATAAAGAAAGAAACAAATCCCCATTATTCCCCTTCCCGCAATACTCAAAAAGATCTGGGGGTATAACAAAAAACATCTCGGTCCGCAAATCCAGAGACAACGCGCGAGGTGTTGACAATAATTTTTGAGTTTCTTTGACAGGCTGCCAATTCCCGACTAATTTGTACTTCCATAATGAAAAAAATCGAAGCCTTTATTAAGCCATTTAAGCTCGATGATGTTGTGGAAGCGTTATCTGAGGCTGGCGTTGAGGGCATCTCGATTACCGAAGTCCGTGGCTTCGGGCGCCAAAAAGGTCGCACTGAAATTTACCGTGGCGCCGAATATGTTGTCGATTTTCTCCCTAAAATAAAACTTGAAGTGATCGTGAACGAAGCGCTGGTGAACATCGCTGTTGATGCGATTAAGATTTCCGCGCATACAGGTAAAGTCGGAGATGGCAAAATTTTTGTCTATGATGTGGTCTCCGCTCTTCGCATACGCACAGGTGATAAAGATGAAGATGCTATTTAGCTTAAAATTTTTTATATAAAACCCAAACTGATTATGTCCCCTCGCAAGGACAAAGGAGTAAAATATGACGCCCCAAGAAAGTATTGATTACGCCTACAAACAAGGCGCGCAAATGGTGGATCTGAAGTTCACCGATATGATCGGAACATGGCAACATTTGACCATCCCGATTCATAAAATGAAATCCGATATTTTCGAAGAAGGTATGGGTTTTGATGGTTCTTCGTGCCGCGGCTGGCGCGCCATCAACGAATCCGACATGGTGCTGATGCCTGATCCGAGCACCACAAAAATGGATCCGTTCTCTCAGATCCCCACCGTGTCTCTACTCTGTGATGTGGTGATGCCGGAGACTCTGACTCCTTACGATCGCGACTCTCGCCAACTGGCGAAAAAAGCATTGGCTTATCTCAACTCCACAGGCATTGCCGACACCGCCTACTTTGGACCCGAAGCTGAGTTTTTTATCTTTGATGACATTCGTTATAACCAAAATCAGTACGGTGGTTTTTATCAAATCGATTCCGTCTCGGGCGCCTGGAACAGTGGCCGCGATGAAGGCGGCAGCAATCTCGGTTTTAAACCTCGTCACAAAGAAGGTTATTTCGCGGCCATGCCGACGGATGATCTCCACGATATGCGCACAGAAATTTGTTTGGAATTAGAAAAACTCGGCATGACTGTAGAGCGCCATCACTATGAAGTGGCTTGTGCTCAGTGCGAAATCAATTATCAGTTCAATGAACTGGTCAAATCCGCCGATGATCTTCAATGGTTTAAATATGTCGTGAAAAACGTGGCCCGTCGCCATGGAAAAACAGCAACGTTTATGCCAAAACCTCTGTTTGGTGACAATGGCTCTGGACAGCACGTGCATATGTCTTTGTGGAAAGGTGGCAAAAACTTGTTTGCTGGAAATCAGTACGCAGGACTTTCCGAAACGGCCTTGTTTTTTGTCGGTGGAATTTTAAAACACGCACCCTCTCTTTGCGCCTTCACCAACCCGATTACGAACTCCTACAAACGTTTGGTCCCGGGTTTTGAAGCGCCAATTAAATTGGCTTACAGTTTTAAAAACCGCTCAGCGGCGATTCGTATTCCCAATACCGGCGACAGCCCGGCCGCAAAACGTATTGAGTTCCGCACACCTGATTCGGGATCCAATCCTTACTTGTCGTTTGCTGCTCTGTTGATGGCCGGTATTGATGGCATTCAAAATCGCATACATCCCGGTGATCCACTAGATAAAGACATTTACGGGCTTCCTCCGCAAGAAGCGGCCAAAGTTCCGTCGATCCCAGGAACGCTTGAGCAAACACTCGCGAACCTGACACAGAAGCACGACTTCTTGTTAAAGGGTGAAGTGTTCAGCAAAGACTTTATCGAAAACTGGGTCACGTACAAAATGGACAAAGAAGTGTTGCCGATCCAAATGCGCCCAACACCGTATGAATTCCACATGTACTACGACCTGTAAAGTCCGTCATCTTGAGGGCATGGCCCGAAGGATCTCGCGAAGGACCTCAAAGGCTCACCATCGGTGGGCCTTTTTTATTGGCACCAGAACCTTCTCGCGTCGTGCTGTCGTCCTGAGCAAAGCGAAGGATCTTCGCAAAAAAAATTTATAAAGTCGCGTCCAACCAAATTATATTTTGACTTTAAAATCAGCCCCCATCATATAGGAGCTTCCTAAGGGGGAAAAATGAACAAACTTATATTAATATTAGTTACTGCAATTCTAAGCTTTTCGTCTTTATCTATGGCTGCCGATACGGAAGTAAAAGATACTCCAGAGGCATTGGTCGATCGTTTGCAAGTTGTTTACGATAAACTCTACAGCATTGATTATCGCAAACTCGAAATCGACGATTTCAAAAAGTATTCAGAAGTTTTAAGAGAGATCGATAGCCTCAAACTCGACGTCAAAGTCGCCCTCAATCAAACTTCGACAAAACCACAAATTAAGTCCGTCGTTTATGAAGAAACCCAAAAATTTAATAGAGGCCCTTACAACAACTGCGGTGAATACAAGGATCTTCTCGCTAAGTTTGTTACGACGACCGAAGAAAATGGCATTCGCCAATGTTATCATGACGGCGGAGTCGACTGCGATGTCAAAGTTGCGGGACGTATTAAATCTCTCACAGATCTCGGTTTTATGAGCAACGGCAATTATGTTTGTGAAGTTAAATTAGACGTAGTTATCACTGAGACTTTCTAACAAACCTTCCTAGGGGCATACCCCGAAGGATCTAA
Source organism: Bdellovibrionales bacterium (assembly GCA_041736155.1). Classification (GTDB taxonomy): domain Bacteria; phylum Bdellovibrionota; class Bdellovibrionia; order Bdellovibrionales; family JAGQZY01; genus JANPLN01. The sequence goes on along the minus strand of JBGSUL010000032.1, from coordinate 199,486 downwards.
GAAGGCTCGCCATCGGTGGGCCTTTTTGTTTTGAGACAATGCATCGCAACTTTACTGAGCAAAGCGAAGAACCTGCGCAGATCTTTCGCTTTACTCAGAAAGGTTGGGTATTAATGGCGCTCTAAAACAGAAACCAATTCTACATGAGGAGTTTGCGGAAACTGGTCCACAGGTTGAACTTCGCTCAGGCGCCATTGTTTTTGTACGAGCCCACGAATATTTTGAGCCCACTCGTAAGGTTCGCAGGAAATATAAATAATTTTTTTGAGGTTTGGGAAGCTTTCCACATACTTTTCCAGAAGCGAAAATCCTTCCCGAGGTGGATCGAGAAATAATAACTCGGCAGAGCGCACATCCACCGGCATTTTTTTCCATTCCTCAGGCCGATACAAATCAGCCACAAAGCCTTGTACGCCTGGCCAATCATGAGCTTGCAGGTTTTTGACCGCGCTCTGGTCCATCTCTGCACTGTAAATATACTCAAAGCCTTCTTCGACAAATACACGCGTGAAATTCCCAGAACCTGCAAAGAGCTCCACCACTCTCGCATTTTTGTTTTCATTTTTGATTTTTTCGTTCAGCCAAGATTTCATAAACTGATTTTGCTCGTTGTTGGCTTGGCGAAAAGGGCGCCGCTGATTCACCATCACTGACCCGGCTGTGACACCTTCATCGATATCGATGTAACTCCACAAATAGCGACCTTCTGGTTTCCAATCTGGCTGCGGTAATTTCTTGAGTAGGTTTTGGAAGGTCTCGCGATTTTTTTCTGTCAAAATCACACAGTCTTGTATTTCGGCAATCACCTTGCTTTGGGGAGAAACGTAGCCGAGTTTTTTTCCATCGGTTTTAAATTGCGCCCGATTGCGATAGCCCAAAGATTTTGCCGAAGCTGCAATCGGCAGCACTCTTGTTTGCGCCGAGATGAGCTGGTTGCGTTCGAGTAAATACTGTACACGTTTTTGTTTGTAAAACAGCTGCGACTCCTCTGTGGCGATCATCCAAGCGCAACCACCACAGCGGCCGACCTGCCATCCTAAATGCGGGCAAGGAACCTCACGACGATCCGGAGAGTGTACGGTCAGCTCCCCCACTCGTGCACTGCCATATTTTTTCTGTCGGGACTCGACAATAAATTCACCTTCGTCACCAGGCCAGGTGCCTTTGACAAAAAACACCATGCCAGAAGGGTGATCCACCACTCCGTGACCTTCCGAAGAAATATCCCGCACTTTCCCGCTAAACCGCTCTTCCATAACCTTCTATAATGCGTCGTGCGACAAAAAGGTACGCCGATCCTTTTTGCGACTCGGACGGTCGCAAAAAGGATCGGCGTACCTTTTTGCAATGCTCTGTGAGGTTATTCTTCTATTGAAATTTTCTGGGGTTTTTGGAAGGATCGATAGCCGGCTAAAGCGCTTGCAAGGGGGAAATGATGGAAGCAATTACATTTGATGATATTTTATTGGTACCTGGCTACAACCACCACATGTCTCGCCGAGACGTGGAGATCGCGGTCACTGATAAGACCAAAAAACTCTCCCTGCAACTTCCTGTCATCTCTGCCAATATGGACACCATTACCGAGAGTGAAATGGCTAACTTCATGGGTAAAAATGGCGGTATGGGCTCTCTCCATCGTTTTATGAATATCGAAAAAAACGTCGAAGAATTTAAAAAATGTAAATTCCCCACTTTTGTTTCTGTCGGTGTCAGTGAGTACGAATTGCAAAGAGCCGTGGCTCTTGTGGATGCCGGCGCCGATTACTTTTTGATCGACGTCGCTCACGCCCATGCTCAATACGTAGGAAAACAAATCAAACATTTACGCGAAGTCATTAAAGATCGTTGCCTCGTTGCAGGAAACGTTGCCACCTATGCAGGAGCTGATTATTTGGCCGCTTGTGGTGCCGACATTATTAAAGTCGGCATCGGCGGTGGCTCCGCATGCACCACTCGTATCAAAACGGGATTTGGAGTTCCCACTCTGCAAAGTATTAAAGAGTGCTCGCGTGTGGATCGTTCAATCATTGCCGATGGTGGCTTGCGCACTCCCGGCGATGTGGTGAAAGCCCTCGCCTTTGGAGCAGACTTTGTGATGATCGGTGGAATGCTCTCGGGCACCACGCCGACACCCGGTGCCGTGGAAACTTTGGAGTCTGGCGAAAAAGTAAAATCCTATCGAGGAATGGCGTCGCTTGAAGCCGTCGAAGATCAATTTGGAGCCATGCCCGAGTGGAAAACCGCTGAGGGCGTAGCATTCAAGGTTCCGTATCGTGAGAACCACGAGTCGATCATCGCGGATATTCGCGGTGGTCTGCGCTCGGGTCTGACCTATGCTGGCGCAATCAATGTGCAAGAGCTGCAACGCAAATTATCTTACAATGTGATTACGGCAGCGTCACAAAAAGAGAGTGGCGCGCATGGTTTGGATCGCGCGAAGAGATAAAGACGGCGCTCCTTCGCTCACGCTCAGTCTGACAATCCGTCATTCTGAGCAAAGCGAAGAATCTCGTATTTATGCTGACGTTTGTGCGAATTCTTTGCCGTCGTAGCTTACGGTCGTGTCTTTGCCGTCAAAACTCGTGGTAATATGTACCGGTCGCTTCCACAGTTTAAATAAATTACGTAGCGTCTCTTCCATATAGTTCTGCTGCATCTCGACACCTTCAAAAAGATGGCGCAGTAACAACTCTCCACGGTTTTTGTGATTGGCATTTTCCACGTGAATGATGGGTTGACCAAAATTCGTCAACTGGAAGAGCAATTGTTTTTTGACCACAGGGAACTGGCGAGTATCCACTTCATATTGACCCGTACGTTGATTAAAACGATAGACAAACATTTTGTTCTCAACACAAAACTCTTCGGTCAAAAATTCATCGATAAAGGTGACATCGTTGTAATCGCGGCGAACTTCAAATATTTTTTCACGCCCTTTTCCTAATTTGCGATCCCAATTTTTGCGCTGGTTGATATCTGTGCACTCAGTCCACTCTTTGCCAAACTGCCCTTTGTTCCAACGGTCTTCGATATTACGAAACAGCTCAATACCCACTTTGTAAGGATTAAAACTGGTCGGCGACATGGCAAGTGTTCCTGCGCAAGCATCAGCGTAGTCGATCACTTCACTGTCGTTGAGGATCTTTTCGGTCATCATTTTAGAATGCCAATAGGAGGCCCAGCCCTCGTTCATGATTTTGGTCATGCCTTGCGGAACAAAATAGTAAGCTTCTGCACGCACAATGGATAATACATCTTGCTGCCAGTTTTTAAGTGGCGCGTGGGTCATTAAAAAGAGCAGAACATCGCGCTCGGGGCGCTCGGGGAACCGAATATGTTCATCGGTGTTTTGTTTTTGTTCGTTGGCTTCACTGTCAGCACGAAACTTGGCCGCCGTGTTAATATATTCGTCCAAAAATTCTTTGCCGCTGGTAAATAGCGAAGATTTCTGCTGCTCTTCTTGTTCAAGCACATTGGATTTAAACGTCGGTTTGTAAGGGCTGTAGCGATCAATCAAGTTTTCTAAACTTAAACACTGATCGATGAACTTCTCCACTTCGTCCAATCCATAACGATCCACATAACGACGAATCCGCGTGGCGTGATTCGCCATGGTGTCCATCATTTTGCGATCGGTGGGAGCAAACCATTTGTTGTTCTTAAAAAAGTCGCAGTGACCATACACATGGGCCATTACCAATTTTTGGTCAACGGCGCGATTGCCTTCCATGAGATAGGCATAACAAGGATTGTTATTGATCACCATTTCATAGATTTTAGAGAGCCCATACTCGTAGCTCTTGGAGAGCTTCTCGTATTCCATCCCAAAACGCCAATGGGGATAACGTACGGGAAAACCTCCGTAAGCTGCAAACTGACTCATTTGATCGTAGGTGATGATTTCGAATATCGTCTCGTAACAATCGAGGCCGAAATCTTGCGAAAATTTTAATATTTTGAGACGAGCTTTTTCAAGCTCTGGTGTGAGATTGGCCATCTAGTGTCCTATCGCGCCTTTCCCAGGAAGTCTTTAATAGACCCTAAGATATGTTCTTTGTTTTTAATCCGACTCAATACAACTTTATCCACACCAGTGAACTCTTTTTCGAGATCTTTATAGAACTGGCCGCTGCCGTATTTGCTTTCCACTTGCCCGTAGCCAAAAAAATTCACTTTGGGTAATATCTCTTCGGTCAGCATTTTGAGACACAGCTTGGTATCGTCACTGCTCCAGTTGTCTCCATCACTGAAATGAAAAGGATAAATATTCCATTGATCGGCGGGATAATCTTGAGCAATCATATCGCGACAGAGCTTGAACGCGGAACTGATCAAGGTGCCACCTGATTCGCTGGTGCGGAAAAAGGTCTCTTCATCCACTTCTTTGGCCGCTGCATCGTGCACGATAAAACGAGTTTCTAAACCTTTGTAATGTTTCTTCAACCATGTATTAATCCAAAAACTCTCGAGTCGCACAATTTCTTTTTGCTCTTCGCCCATGGAACCCGAGACGTCCATGATATAAATCACCACGGCGTTAGCCTGTGGCTGAGCTGTCGTTTTGAAAGAACGATACCGGAAGTCCGCACGAATAGGTACAACAACAGGATTTTTAGGATCATACACACCGCTCGAAATATATCTTTTGAGGGCACGTTTGTACGAAGTCTTAAAATGTCGCAAAGAATCCGGCCCTGCGGGCGCCATTCCTGTGTAATTGGTTTTTTCACTTTGGATTTTGCCGCCTTTAGGTTCGATGCGCGGCAATTGCAATTCTTCGCCTAAAATATCGGCGAGCTCATCAAAAGAAATATCCACTTCGAGGCTGTGTTCACCGGGATCACTGCCAGCTTCGCCCTGTCCTGGCTGTTTTTCACCACCGACAGGATCACCGTCTTTGCCATCACCTTGTCCCACGCCACCCTGTTGTTTCGGGCCATATTTAAAGCGTGGGATATCAATGTAGGGCACGGGTATTTTTACGTAATCATTTTCTCTCTTGCCGATCAGTTCATCGTGCGTGACGTATTTTTTAAAATTCTCACGAATTTTACCACGCACTATATCGCGAAATCGGCTCTGGTCCCTACGAATGGACATACTACTCCTGGTGTTCGACTCTACTTATTCTCTTTCACATCTCCTCGAGCAAAAATGCTCGCAACATACTGGAGAACATCCGTGGCTGAAATCTCATCGTATCCAAAATCTTTGATCAATCGACCTTTAACAATGTCGATCTTCTCTTGGGTTTCTTTGTCTACTTCAGAAGTAACCAAAGAAGTCAGCTTGATGCTATCTTTTTGATCTTCGAAAAGTTTAAGTTCGAGAGCCTTATGAAGACGCTCGTTCATTTTGTAATCAAATTTTTTCCCTTCGAGAGAGATGGCGCCGATGTAATTCATGATCTCCCGACGGAAATCATCTTTACGCGACTCAGGGATATCAATTTTTTCTTCCACCGCACGCATCAAGCGCTCGTTGGGCTCCTCATCACGACCCGTGAAAGGATTTTTCACGCGCTCGCGCTGAGTGTAAGCCTTCACGTTGTCGATGTAGTTCCCGCACAAGCGGCCCAAAGCGCCTTCGTCGGCACTGATCGCTCTTTGTACTTCCGACTTAATAATCTCTTCGTACTCTTTACGGACCACATCAATCAGTTCGCGGTATTCTTTTTTCAGTTCTTCATTGGACAACAACGAGTGATGCTTTAATCCCGACTCGAGCTCGTTCAGGACCATAAACGGATTCACCGAACCCCGGTTGTTCTGCTGAGCTTGAATGAGCGAATTGGAAATTTTGTCTTGGATGTAACGAGGAGAAATCCCCTCTAAACCCTCACGTATTGTGTCTTTACGCAGTTCTTTAATATTGTCCTCTGTATAATTCGGCAGAGTTTTACCATCGTAAAGTTTCATTTTTTGTAGACGAGTCAGATTAGCCTTTTTGGGCTTTTCTAGACGGGTCAAAATAGCCCACATGGCAGCTACTTCAATCGTGTGCGGCGCAATGCTCACGCCACGAATGCGTTTTTTATTAAAATCCTTTTCATAGATCTTAATCTCTTCGCGCAATTTAGTAATATAAGGAACATCAATCTTCACTGTACGATCGCGAAGAGCTTCCATAAATTCGTTGTTTTGCAATTTACGATACTCAGGCTCGTTGGTATGACCAATGATCACTTCATCAATGTGAGTTTGTGCAAATTTCTTAGGCTTCACCACGTGTTCTTGCGAAGCGCCAAGAAGATCATAAAGGAAGGCCACATCGAGCTTTAACACTTCGACAAATTCAATCATCCCACGGTTAGCAACGTTGAATTCTCCATCAAAGTTAAAGGCGCGCGGATCAGAATCCGATCCATACTCAGCAATTTTACGATAGTTCAAATCACCGGTAAGTTCTGTGCTGTCTTGATTCTTTTCGTCTTTTGGTTGGAACGTACCAATCCCAATACGATCAGCTTCGCTGAGCACCATTCTCTTCACACGCACATGGCTTAATACTTTAGTGAGATCGCCATTGTATCTTTCCATCAGTCCACGGAAAATAAAGCGACTTGGCGGAGAAAGCTCTCCTTCGATTTTAATGCGATACTCACCTTGCATGCCACGATTGATTTCTTCTTCCACCTTAGGGCGTAGAGCCGTTGGGATTAAAAGAAGTGGTTCTTCGTGCATTGGGCTTGGGAAACTTTTCACATTCACACCGAGCAGACCCGAAAGTTCGCCGGCCTCATCGACCCACTCAAAAGTGTAGAGAGCGCCGTTTTCTGTGCGTGAGTATTGTTCTAAGCCTTTTTTTAATCGACGACAGATGGTCGACTTAGCACTTCCCACGGGGCCGTGCAGAAGGATCACACGTTTTTCCGTGCCGTAACCCAGAGAGGCGGCTTTTAAAACGTTCACTAATTTCATCAGTGGAATGTCGAGACCAAAGACACCGTCTTTGCCATCATTTTCGATATCATCAAAAAAATGGTAACGAGTGACTTTCTTTTTTGTATCCACGTATTCAGAAGACTTGTGCTCCAGAATCATGTCGTACATTCTTTGGTATGCATTGCGGGTGATTTTTGGATGTTGCTTCACGACCTTTAGATAGTCGTCAAAGCCCCCTGTCCATGTGAGGTCTTTAAAGTCCTCGTTACCCTTCCAACCCTTTAGAATATCTGTCAAAGTGATGGTCATGATCCCTCCTGGCTCGCATCTACTATTATGCACCATCTGAATTTGAGACTCAATTTTAGTCCGTATGTGTCTCGGAATTCGCTCTATCTTTAGACAGTCGTCTAGGTTTTCCGGTGAATGGGCGAGACATTATTTTGATCGTATTTTGTTATGCCAACTAGAAGATTCTGTTATGCAACGACCGCTCAGTTTTGTTGTTCTCAAGAGGTCCTGTGTTTCCAGTAAGTTGACCTCACTTTTGCTTTTATGTGTTCACAGAAGCACAGTTTGTGCCTCCTTTTTTATACGCGACCTTCGATTTTTTTGCCTGTCCAGGCGTTGCATCGCATATTAATCGTCAAACCCCTCACCAAGGAGAACAAATGAAAATGATTTTGATACTACCCCTCTTTTTACTCATCGTCGGCTGTGCCAGCATGTTTGAGTACCAGCCCTATGCACGATCTGCTCAAAAGCAACCGGGTCGCGGAGGCGTTATTGCTCTGCATGCAGAACACCGCGAAGAAGATCGCAATTTGGCCACCTCACTGATGCAAAGTAATTGTGGTTCAAAAACCGTAGATATTGTTGAAGAAACTGAAGTTGTCGTCGGTACAATCACCAATAGTAATTCTGAGATGGAAAATGCCAATAAACGAAAAGTCGGAAGTTTTCTCGGCACAGCCATCGTAACGGGTCATGACGGCGCGGTAAATACATCGTCAGAAACCTTGCAGAAAAAAGAATGGCAAATGAAGTACAGCTGTCTGTAATTGACCGTGTATATCTTCTATTGTACCGTCCCCCGCATGTTACTGAAGGCAGATTCGCCACAGGAATTTATCTCTTTCATGAGAGACGATTATCGACGGCGGGGGAAAAAAATATCATTGCAAACCTGGTCGCAGCGCTTGGGCTACAGGTCCACGCGTAGCCTTGGCATGCTGGTTGAGGGGAAACGTTTACCCTCAACAAAAATGATTGAGCTCCTGGCCGAAGATTACGGTCTTCTTGAAAACGAAAAACGTTTTCTGCAATTACTTGTTTTAAGACAAAAAGAAAAAAAAATCGCTATCCTCTGCACAGATTCACCAAAAAATTATCGAACTGCGCGCAAATGCCGTTAAAAAAACCAAACGCCTCAGCCTCGCCGATTTTGACCAGCTCTTCCCATGGTATGTCTTTGTCATTCGTCAACTGGTTGGCACACGCAATTTTAAAGAAGATCTCGTCTGGATACGAAAGCGATTGCGCGAGAAAGTTTCTACCGAGGATATCAAAAAAACTATCAACGCTTTTCTCTCTTATGGTGGACTTCATCGCGACCCCGAAACAAATCAGCTTATCAAGGAAGAAACGAGTTTTTTAAGCCGCGAAGACATTCCCAGCGCAACGCTCAGAACACATCATAAACAAATGCTACAGAGAGCTTTGGAATCTATCGATGAGCAAGGTGTATTGGAGAGAGAGCTGATTTCCTGGGTTTTTTCTTTCAAGAAATCCGATTTGCCAGCTCTCAAGCAGCATTTACGTAACTTCCGTAATTCTGTAGATGATAAATTCTATGCAAAAAAAGGCGATTGCGTTTATCAATTGAACCTTCAACTTTTTGAACACACGGTAGAGATCGAGGATCAATAATGTTTCGTATTTTGTGCATTCTCCTTGTAAGTTTGTTTTGGCCCAACCTCACTTGGTCCCTGAACCTGAGCGGAACAACACCTCACGATTTTGTTCTTATACCTATGGATTGGGAACTGATCCCCGCCCCTGGGGGCGATGGTGCCGGCAATGGCGGAGGACCTGACAAAAATTTTGTGATTTCTGCGGAGAGCTTAATCTCCCAACAAATCCAACTTTGCCAAAAAACAAACTTCTGCTCCAACGACACGACAAGTTTCCTCAGCCTGATTGATATCCATCACAAACAAGAACAGCCCATTGAGTTTAAGACTTCCAAAGACGATCCACGACTTCTCTCTACCAATCTCCACGAAAAAGTTTTTATAAGTGGGAATTCGCCCGGCAGCGAAAATATCATTAATTCTCGTTTGCTCGATACAAAAACAAATTTGGATGGCTACAAATATGTTTTGAGTCTTTATTCTTACCATCATCACAGCGTCAGCAACTCACAGAAAATAAAAGAAGCCTCCGACTTCTATGCATTTTTAGAAAACGTGACCATTCTCTCTGATCTCAGTCATTGGTCTCAACCCCATATTTTTTTCCTCACCCATAAAAATGAGCCGTCCCTCATTATTACTGATCTGACTGATAGTTATCGAGTGCCTATGGATGAAACCTGCCAAACGGTGGAGTGGTTTCGCATCGAAAATTTTTTCCTCAACCTTCTCAATGCCGGCTACGTTAAAGCAGAAGTGCAGATTCGCTATAGTTGTAACGGAATAGAAAAAGGGATCCGCTTGCTACCTATTATTTTCTTTGAAAACAACTTGAACTGGATACAATTCTTCGCTGCGACAGAACACTATCATTTAAAAATTAAGCGGGTCGCATGGCAAAAATTTCTTTTGTAATCTTCTTTTTCTTCATTAGCTCGAAGGTCTTGGCCTTTGGGGCTGATATTCGCCCCTCAAATCTTTCCGCGATTTACATTCCCCAAAGTCAGCTGACGTCGGAGGCGGAGCCCGGTCAACGGGGGCAGCACATCCTGGCAAAGCAGCTGCTCGCAAATTTAAATCGTTATATCGTTCCGTGTTTAAAATTAGGCTGCGGGTTGTCTCAAGAGGAGTCTGCAACCCTAAGTAAAATCTTACAAATTGTGACTAGTAATTCGGCCTCTCTTTACTTTGCTCGTGATATGCAGGATCTATTTTCACAACTGGATTCCACAACTCAAGAGCAATTCAAAACCTTGGGCTTCTTACCCGACAAAAAGTTGTTTGATCTCCCTCAATACAAAACTCACCGTATCGCCGTAAGCAGTCTTAAGCCTGGACCAATTATTTTTAATCAGGAATTTTTTGAAACGGCAACCACAAGCCTTTCTGGCGCAGAAATCCTGACCTACCTCATTCACGAGCTGGGCCACCAAACTGGCCTCGGCTATGAATCGGAAGCTTTTTTGGATCGATTGAGTTTAAAGATTTCGCAAATAACTTTATCTCGAGGTGGAGAAGCCTCAAATTCCTCGAGTAATTTCCGTCTATGGACTGACAACTACGTTAACATAAACGAATACTCACAATTTACCCTCGCCGAGATAGGTCTCAATAACGTCGGGCAAGTCATTATCTACAGCGACTCTACTTACTTAAATCTTTCGCGAGTCCTAGTCACCGCAAATATAAATTGGATTGATTTTGATTTCATCTATACGGGATTTGTATGGGTCGGAACTCCAAGCTTTGAAGACGTGCGTACATTTAAGGATCTCGGCACTGCACAGATTCTTAAAGGAACCGCTATTTATTTTATGATCCAAAAAGATATGCAAAGTTATGTACCCATTTACACACAATACGAACTTCGTATACCCGTAGTTAAAAACAGCCAAGGCACTTGGCAGTACACCAATGGCAAAATTGTAGCGACTTTATTTGATGTTCATCTGCCTACCGACGAAGTGGTTTCACCCGACAATTTGGGGTACGAAGTTTTATCAGCGCATGATTTTGTGATGAACTCGCTTCGTGGACTCAAAATGACTCTTCAATGTCCTCAAAAACCTCAAGACGTAGCTCTCGTTCTTAAAATGAATGCTGCCAACGAATACCGATCAACCGATTTGTATATGCGCAATTATTTTTCTGGGAAATTTATTGCACAGAAAGAAAACACCTGTGAATATTTTTTTGCTGTAAAGCCCAGCGAAATTCAAATCACAGCTTCCGCTGATGTAGAGCAAGTTTATGTGGTCACTGCCGAAAAAAAGAATTTATTATTACCCACCCCCAACCCTCTCACATTTCACTATTGGGGTCTCAGTCAAAATAAAAATGTGAACGTCATGTTTACAGAAAATTTGTTTTCGTGGGCCTACTTTGACGAAAACGATAAGACTTGGCATGCCGTAGAGAAAATCGACACCTCGGGCGAACTTAATAAAAAATATTTGGATGATCCTCGATTTCGTATTCTCTGGGAATTGGATTTTAAAATTGAAAACAGCGTTTTCTGTGGTGGCAGCATATCATTTACAGGATTGAGTAAGAACTTTCCGCGTCTCGCAGAAGAAGTCACGCTCGGCGATGTCTTTCCAGAGCCGGTAGGACCTAAAAACAGAATATTTGAACACTCAGACATCACCTACAAAAACGATAGCCAATACCAAGTGGTTTCTATTCTTAACTCTTTTCACATATCCAAGCAGCTCATGAACCCCAGTATAAATTACTTTTCTTTTGTAACTTGCAGCCAAGGTCCACTCTATTTTGATTACGCCTACAAAGACTTCCCTTAGTTTATCTGAAGGAACTTGAAGAACTTTCGTGGGAACTGCCGCCACCAAAATTAAAAGGGAAACTGAGAACAACCATTACAAAATTATTTTCAAATTCTGGAGTCAACTCAGTAAAACCGGTTAGGTTGGTTTTAAATTGGTCGTAGGTCATCGTATGGTATTCCAAATTCACGGCCAACCAAGAAAGTAAAGAATATCCCACACCCAATTTAAATCCCTTGCCGGCTATCTGAGTTTGGTTGAGATCGTCGAAAACAGCAGCAGAGGAAAAAAGATAATGAGCGTACGCACGCAAACCCATGCTCGATTGATAGCCGAGATAAAAGCCAAAAGCCGCTTGAGCCGCATCAGCCGTAGAGAAATTTTCAAACTCTCCAACGCCCATTTGCAACTCTCCACCTATTTGAAATCCCGAGTACGCTTGATAACCCAGCTTCACACCAAAGTCTGTCATCTTAGCGTCGCCCTCTGTTCCCTGCGTCCAATCGCCACTCAATGACTTTCCTATATAGGGCTCAAGATGAAAGCCCGCATTGGCGCTGAAAGGAACCACAAAAAATACAAGCACAACCAAACCCAATAATCTCATCGAATCCTCCAATTTTTTAAATTGAAGCAAATAATTTAAGCTAGCACAAGATTATTATAAACTTTTATTATTTACCTTACACGAACTCGCAGATCGAGAGAAAAGTTACATGGACATCCAGATCTCTTCAAAGCCTGAGGGCTTAAGCCAGTCATAACTCACGCGTCGTGGATCATTGGCCTTGTAATCCAACTGAATTTTTGATTTTTCACTGTCGACAGTCAGCTGTCTTTTGCCCTCATTATCTTTGCCCCACTCGAGGAAAAGATCCACCGTCTCGCATTTGGTCGAGCTGGCTAGCGCCTTCTGACACTGCCACGGTGCCGCGAGAGGAAATTGTTCGCTGAACAAAGCAATTACATGTTCTGGTTTCAATGGCGCTTTGAGAATTTTCTCTAAAGCGCGCGCGCCATCTTTAGAACGATAGTTTTTTCGCTCCATCAAATTGACGAATTGCGCTTCTGAGCCGTGTAAAATCAAAGTTCCCATAGGAATATTTAACATTCCTGCTGTGACATCCATTCGAAAGGTTGGCGTAGTCGACGCGGAATCCACTGCCACATAAAATTTCACTGTTTCGTTTTTCTGTTTTTTCTTGTCAAAGATTTCGGCTTTGCCTGAATAGAACTTGCCGCTGGCATCGGTCACTGGAGGCTGTGAAGCACAGCCGCTCAAAAATAAGAGAAGGAAGATGCCAAGTGTTTTATCGAGAGGCTGGCGCTCGTGGTTTTTTGATACGTATTTCTGTTTGAATACGCTGCTCAATGGTGTCAATTTTTGCGCGAATTTTTTGTACATTGTTCTCGTTCTTTTCGTTTTCCGCAGCTTTTCTGTACATGTCGCGAGCTTTTTGTGGCATTTCTACTCTAAAATAAACGTCACCTAAATGCTCAGCAATAATACTTTCTTTGCCTTCAATCTGATGAGCTCGTTCTAACGTTTTTACGGCTTCATCAAAGCGGTTCTGTTTAAATAAAACCCAACCTAACGTATCTAAAATAAAACCGTCATTTGGACGTAATGACAAGGCTCGACGCGCCAGTTTTTCGGCGACACTTAGGTTTTTTGTTTTGTCTGCATAAAGGTAAGCAAGGTAATTCAATCCTTCGACATGATTTTTGTCGATCTCAATCAACTTCTCCATATTCGCCACGGTTTTATCCGGTTGCCCAAGAAGGTCGTACACAGATCCTAATTGATAGATAATTTGTGTATCTGTAGGAAATTTTCCCATTCCTTTTTCGAGTAATTTTTGTGCTTCATCATAGCGCTTCTGACCTTCTAAAAAAGATCCGTAGAGGGCGTAAATTTTGGCATTGTCATCCAAAAATTCCATTTGCTCCTCTAGCAACGCAATCGCGGCATCAGGCTTTTCAAGTAACTTATAGAGATACGCCATGTGCATAATCGAATCAGGAAAATATTTGCTCGACTTAGGAATTTCTTTAAATTGCTGAATAGCTGCAGGGAAATCTTTGATCTCTTCGTAAACGGCACCTAAATAAAAACGCACACGATCGGACTCAGGTGTTTGATGGAGAATTTTTTCTAAGAGAGGAATCGCCTCACTGAATTTCTTTTGATCCACGAGAATAAAGGCCATCTTAAGTTGTGCGTTCAGATTGCCCTGATCCAACTCATTGATGGTTTTAAGGTGCTCATAAGCGCGCGCGTAATTTTCTTGTGTTAAATAAACCTGCACAAGACTTTCAGCGACAGAAACATCAGGTCCGTACTGCGCTTGATAAGATTCGTAAAGTGCCACGGCTTTATCAAATTGGCCGCGCTTTTCGTAAATCGAACCTAACTCAATCACACTTTGAACAAAGTTTTGCTCCATTTTAAGCGATGTTTTAAATGCCGTTTCGGCATTCGCCATCGCCTGAGGAGTTTTTTGCATTAAATACGTTCTGCCAAGGTAGTACCAAACAATGTGCGACTGAGAATTTTTGCGTGCTAAAACCTCAAAATACCGAGCCGCTTGGTCCAGCTTATTCTCATCAAGATACGTGGCTCCCAAAAGAATTTGCGCTTCTTGGTTTTTAGGCTCAAGAACGAGTAACTCTTCATAGCCTTTACGTGCTTTGTCATGGAAACCTAGTACCGAATTAAGACTCGCCTGGAGAATGCGTGCTTCGGCAAAATCTTTTTTGATTTTGATCGCCTCTTCGCAATGCTCAAGTGCTTGGCCCACTAAGCCAGCGCGCACATACTCACTGGCGACACGAAAATGGCTGCGGAACGATTTGGGATCGTGAACGAGACTTAATTTGTAGTTTTCAATGGCCTTCGTCCACTCACCTTGCATGCTATAAGACTCAGCAAGAGTGAAATGGTAGTCAGCTTTGCTTTGGCTCTGAACTTCGGCCATTTCTTCGGGATTTTCAGGCGGTGCTATACTTTCGGGCGCCTCTCCCTTTACGTTGTAAGCGTCACTTTTGAATACCGCCGGTGAGGAAAGATTCCATGTAGCACAGCCGGATATTCCTAAAAAAAGAGCAGATAATTGTAAAATCACATTTAGACGCATGCCGTCTCCCATGGCGATCTATCGGTGATTGCGTAGGGAAAATGAAGGAAATCGGCAACTTCTAAACTTCCGTCTGGTCCTATTTGTTCTTGTAATTACAGGTATTTATATCTCTCATAAGAGTTTATGCAGTTTTTTTAGTGTAAAAAACGACCTGGTCCCATTGGTTGATTCCCCAGTAAAAAGAATAAAATATGCTCGAATATTGGACCGCTTGACAACACATGGCGGCAGCTCTATGTTCGCGCTGTGCTATAGAAAATTAAATGGATTTCGTGTCTATAAAGTGAGCTAAATCTTCGGATCCAGGCTGCCAATACTGATACGATTCTTGGACAATTGACGGGAGGATCCTTTGTTAAATACAAACCAGGATAACAAGAAAGTTAAAATTATTAAGCGATACCAAAACCGTAAACTCTACGACACTCAGCAAAGCTGCTATGTGACGCTAGACGATATCGCTAAAATGATCCGTTCTGATGAAGAAGTGATGGTTATTGATAACAAGACCAAAAACGACATCACAGCGGCAACTTTGACTCAAATTATCTTTGAATCTGAAAAGAAAGCTTCTCAGTACGCTCCTCTTTTCACGCTTCGTGAAATCATCCAACACGCCAACGGCAGCATTTCGAGCTATCTTGCAAAATTGGGTGCTTTCCCTAAGGAATACATTGTTAAAGCAGCACAGCCTTCGACTTCTAAGTCGACACAGCAAGAGTCTGTGATCGATAAAGCGGCACAAAGCTATGACACTGTAAAACAGTCCATTGAAAACCGCATCGCTCAGGCAGCAACTCAGGAAAACACAACCGGCTACACAACTTTGCCAGTTCCTGAAGAGACTCCTAGCCTTCCGAATCCCAACAATAAGTTCTAATTTTACTTTAGTAATTTAGAATGACTAAGAAGCCCGCCGAAAGCGGGCTTTTTTATTTTGAGGCTTAAGAGAAGTTCCTCGCGAGATCTTCGCTTCGCTCAGGATGACGGATTAGCTCAGGATCTCGGCCTAAAAAGCTCGTCCTACGGCAAAAGTCTTTTGCCCAGCCTTGATCTCCACATCACCTTGCCAAACCAATGTGTCTGAACCAAAGCCTTTGACCTCAATATGGTGTTTGCCGGGATTGAGATAAATACGCGCCACCTGAAAACTCGCTGGCAAAGTCGACCACTGTCGTAAATCGGCGGTTTCTACAGCGTCCATAATAAAGGTGGCCAGTGCCGCTACCTGAAGAGCGTCATTCTTATTATTTCTACGGGCTGTTTCACGCATGGCGATGCGCGTGGCTTGGCGAGCGAGGACACGTGCTACTAATTTTTTGTAAATGGCGTCCATGGTTTGCATGGAAATCAAATCGAGATCATAAACTTTTTCAGAATGGATTTTTTTTTGGTCGACGATTAGGTCCACAGAATGCACCATTTTAGAAACTGGTACCATCATCGGTAGCATTTTGTTTTCTGGGCGCGGTTGTTTGCGTGCCACCCAGCCTTGCTCGAAAAAAAAGACAAACTCACCCTGCCCTTTTAGATTTTTGACATTGAGTTCTTTTTCTAACTCAGGATATTTTTTTTTGTAGCGTTCGTAGTCGGTATCTCGCCCCGAACGTTTGGCGGCAATCATCGCATCGCGCTTGATGACGTCCACTTCGGGAGCCATCTCGTGTGCCTTGGAATACAATACAAAAGCGTTGTCCCAGTCACCTTGCGACTCCCACAAGAGGCCTGCGAGATAAGCGGCAAAGGAGGCTTGGCGTTTTTTAGTATCCGAATCCATCTCGGTGGAGAGTTTATTTAATTTTTCATTGAGTTTGCGAGCCATCACCTGAGCATTTTCATAATCGCCCAACATCATATAGTTAAAGGCGCGATACACGGTGATGAGCAAGTATTCAAAAATTTCGACTTTGTACTGAACCAAGCCCTCTTCCACAATCAACGCGCCCGCTTCGCGCGAGACACTGGTGTAGTCGTTCAGCTCTGATTCTTTTTCGGCAATAGCAAAAGCTTTGTTGCTCTCTTCGTAGCGTCCGGCTTGATGAAGTGCCGTCGCATATTCTAAAAGATAGGCAAGGCGGTCTCCATTGGACTGTTCGTACATTTTTTTAAAAGACTCGATAGCCGCATCGTACTGTTGCGAAGACAAAGAGTCCCGTGCCGAAGACACATTACTTTGGTACGTGGCACAGGCCGGAATAAGAAGGGCAACCAGAAGAAGTTGCCCCAGAGTTAACAACTTCATGAAAGCTTAGATGCCAACTCGACGCTTATTAAACTTTTTACGAATTTCTTTTTGGTCAGCCCATTCGTGTTCGCTGGTTTTCAGATTGGTGAGCATAAGAGTCAGTTTATAATAAACTGTTTTCTCTTTGCCCACTTCTTTCACAATCGAATCCAAGCGACCATTGATGATGTAATCGGAGCCCGATTGACCGCCTGGTCCTTTTTTTGTGTCCTTAGAAACCATTCCGGAGTTTTGATACTCGTACTCATCGGCGATATCTTGTCTGGCTTCTTTATCAAGGAAACGAACTTTTCCGGAAGACATAAGATCAACCTTTACCATATCCATGATATTTTGCCCATCTATCACTTCACCTGTTTTGTTTTGTAACTTGGTGACCATCACGAGAGGAGGTCTTTTTGCTTCGGCAATCGTGCGGTTTTTCAGAAGACTGGCAACAAGGTCATTCACGGCCTTTTGCATATCTGTTTCTGACCACAAATCATCCAACAAATTTTCGTTGTTAACATCGTCGTAAGAACCTTTAGTAAATTGGCGGGTTCCACAACCTTGCATTAAAAAAGCGGCTAATATTAATAAATAGAGACTCGATCTCACAGGACCTCCTTTATACGGTTACTGCTGAGACGATTATCAACCATTTTAAAGAAAGCTCAACGATTTTTACGAGGGGCAAGACTGCCCGTATAAACGGCACCAATGAGGGGCTATTTAAGACTATTTAGTCAAATGACTCTTCGTCTTCTTCCATAGAATCCACATCGATCACTGGCGCGGATTTGATGGCTGGTGAGCCGGTACCCACCTTTCTCACCTTCATCACTTCGAGGTCCTCATTCAACTCCACCTCATAGCCCATTGAAAGGGCTCTTTTCTTGTAGGCTTCAGCAAATTGCTTTTTTTGAAACGCATTCATTTGCGCGGCTTTTTGCTCATTGAGTAGTTTTTGATTAATGCGGTTTTCTAAACTTTGTAAAGCCATCCCTTGTAATTCGGACTCGGCGATATCTTTGGCTGCAGCTCCCACGGACGCTTCCAAGCGTAAAGAGTTATCCTGTGGTGGCGCAACCTGACGATACGATTCATTAATTTGTGGCGCTTGTTTAAAATTTTCTACATGGACTTTTTCTCGTTGGAAACGTGCTTTGGCTTCTTCGTTTTTGCGAATCTTATCCAACTCACGATATGAGACTTTACTTCCAGCGTTCTCAGGAAGATTTGCGTTGGGTTTATCATTTAAAAAAAATAGGACTCCCAAAAAGAGAACCATCCCGGAAACACCCATTATGATATGATTTTTATTCCATTTTTCCATAAGAGAGCTATCGGACTTTTTGCATGAAATCTAAAGAGGATACTCAGACAGCTTAAGGGACCACAGGAAAGAGGATTTCAAAAGTGGCACCTTGGCCGGGCGTTGAGACCACCGTGATATCTCCTCCATGACTTTTAACAATGCCATAAGAAATACTTAGGCCTAAGCCCGTGCCTTGTCCCACTTCTTTCGTCGTGTAGAAGGGATCAAAAATTTTATTCAATTCTTCTTTGTTAATACCCACACCGGTGTCCTGCACGCTGACTTTGATCTGCTCTTGTTCTTTTAAATACTGGACCTCAATCCGCACTTCGCCCGCACCCGCAAGCGCCTGAAAGGCATTGGAGATGACGTTCATGAAAACCTGGCTGACTTGATTGGGGTTGCCAACAATGAGTGGAATGTAATCATCGTATTTTTTAAATAACTTCACTTGATTGTTTTTGAGCGCCCCACCGAGCAAATCCAATGTGGAATCGATACAATCGGTAACACTGAATTTTTTTTGATCTTTATCACTGGAGCGGGAAAAATTACGTAAACCCATGACGATATCACGCGTGCGTCTTGCCCCCTCCTCGCACGAAGCAATCAGTTTGGGGAGATCCTTTTCGATAAAATCAAAATCGTATTTTTTTTTCACTTTATCGGCGTTTTCATTTTTCTTGCTCAGTTCCTCAACGATCATGAGTAAGGACCCAGTGTATTCGCGCAAGTGTTGCATATTGCTGTACACAAAACCGATGGGGTTATTTAATTCGTGAGCGACGCCAGCCACGAGTTGACCTAAACCTGCCAGCTTCGCCGATTGAATGAGCTGACTTTGGGTCGATTGCACTTCGGTGTTGGCTTTTTCCAAATCTTTGATTTTGGTTTCTAAATCAGAGCGGTAGCCATAGATGGTTTGTGACATTTCGTTAAAACTCTCGGTCAATAAACCAATTTCAGTGCGGCTTTTGTTCTCGACATGCACAGGCTCGCTATATGTTTTCATTTTTTGTAAACCATCGACGAGTTTTGAAATCGGACGCAAGATCTGATTCGTAAACACGTAACTGAAAATCAATAAACAGCCGATGAGAAAAACGAAAGCGAGCAATAACAACTTTGTAACCTGCGACAGGCTCTTGGCGAGCGATTCTTTGGAGGCACCTATCGCCACTAAAAACTTCTGCCCTCCCCACGAGACCACTGTGGAAATAAAACCAAATGTTTTCCCCTGTACTGGAACATCAAAAAAGTGATTGCTCCCTTGTAAAAAATCCTGGGACAGTTGCTCGCGGGTGAATTTTTCTTCGGGGAAACTAGATATAAAAAGCTCGCCCTTGGGGCCAAAAAAAATAATATCCATGCCTCGCTGGGCTTTTAATGTCTTCGCAAAGTTTTCGTCCACAACGATTGTTTTTTCTAAAAAACCCGTCCAGCGCAAGTTTTCGTCTTTAATTTTTTTCACTACGCTGAGATAAAGACGAACCTCTTGTTCGGCTGTAAAAAAATAGGCGTTGGAGTAAAACTCCTGCTGTTCTAAGAGTGTCACAACTTCGCTCGACAGCCCGCCAGGACCCACTTGCGTAAAGGGGCGGTTTCCAGTGCGTACCAAAAGCTGTCCTTGATCACCATACACTGCGTAACCTGTCGGAACCTCTTCTTCCAACATTTTTTCGAGAGACGATTTAAGATCGTCGGTGTCCGCCGTTTTTAGATAATATAGAATAGTTTTATCTTCGCCTATTTCATTGAGGCTGCTTTTGGAAAAACTCTCATACTCATCAAAAAGATCTTGTGTCTGCTGAGTGTAAACAAAAAGTCTTTCCGAAATTTCATCTTGAACGGTGGCCTTAAACTGCCTCGCAAATAAAAACACCACAAGAATCAACGGCAAAAGGGAAAAGAGAACTACCCAACGTGTAAAGAGAGTTCGCAAAGATATATATGTTGTTTTTGTTTTCACAAAACCTATTCAGTAATAACTTGTTTGAGGAGATCAAGCTCTGCAAGAACTTTTCCCGATCCCATCACGACACAGGTCAGTGGGTTCTCGGCGATGGACACAGGCAAGCCTGTTCTTTCTCTCAATAGAATATCTAGATTATGTAAACCCGCTCCGCCACCGGTGAGAACAATGCCGTTATCGACGATGTCTGAGGCCAGCTCGGGAGGTGTTTTTTCGAGCGCTGTACGTACTGCATCGACGATTTCACTCAATGGATCTGTCAACGCATCGTTGATTTGTTCACTGGTGATTTCGATGGTTTTCGGCGCGCCCGCAACAAGGTCACGACCTTTGATGGTCATCGTGCGCATTTCATCAAACGGATAAGCATTGCCGATAGTGATCTTGATTTGCTCTGCTGTTCTCTCGCCAATCAACAAATTAAACTGACGACGAACATAGTTTATGATCGCTTCGTCCAACTTATCACCGGCCACTTTAATCGAACGGCAATAAACAATCCCACCAAGCGAAATCACCGCCACACCCGTGGTTCCGCCACCGATGTCGACAACCATGCTACCGATGGGCTCTGTGATTGGGAGTCCGGCACCAATCGCGGCAGCCATGGGCTCTTCGATCAAAAAGACTTCGCGCGCTCCAGCTGACAGTGCTGATTCACGTACCGCTTTCTTTTCCACCTGTGTAATTCCGTAAGGAACACAGATGATGATCCGTGGGCGAATAAAACTGCGACTGTTGCCCATGGATTTGGAAATAAAATATTTTAACATCGACTGAGTCACTTCAAAGTCGGCGATAACACCATCTTTGATGGGGCGAATGGCGACGATGGTACCAGGTGTTCTGCCCAGCATTTCTTTGGCTTCTTTACCCACCGCTAAAACGCGGTTTTGCATGCCACGATAATTCTTTTGAACGGCGACAACGGAGGGCTCGTCGATAATGATATCTTCAGCGGCTTTGGAATAAACCAAAGTATTGGCCGTGCCTAAATCAATGGCGATATCGTTAGAAAACATGTCGGAAAACTTGTGCCAAAATGCCATAGGTGACCTCGTCGTTGTTATGAGAGTAAAATCTTACAAAATAAGAGTCAATACACGAGCTTACTAATGCGCGCCCCATAGGGCAGTCCGTCAACGGGCTCTGTCTACAGCCGCCATCTCGTCGGCAATGTGCCCATCCAATTCTTGGATGGCTTTTTGAAAGTAACTCGGCGAGCCTCCACCCAAAACCTGAGTAAAAATACGCGCCACGGCCTCGGCATATTCATAACCATGATTTTTACGAAAGAGAAAAAGTGGGCTGCGACGAGTATAAAAGTCCACAAGCTTCAGACACATTTCATTTTCCATGGAAAATTTGGCCTCCGCACGCCAATAACGTTGGCTTTCGCTTTCTCCCTGCAACATCGCCATCATGTAGAGGACCGGCAAAGCCTCTTCTCCTCGTCGACGAATGGCAAAGTCTACAAACGCCTTGGAAATGTGCAGTTCTTGCGCCAACTCTTCTGCTTGCACTAAGAGTCTGTCGATTTTTTCAGAAGTGACGGCGGGATTCAGCGGCTGCGTGGTCTGTGGTTTCTTCAAGACCATGCGCTCCTCAAAAGACCAGCTGCGCAAACAGGCATCGACAATCTCTTCAGCCATGGCCCGGTAAGTCGTGTACTTTCCGCCAGCCACCAAAGTGAGGCGCTCTTCGGGTTGAAAGATCACATGCTCACGACTGGTTTTCCCCTCGCTCTGCGCCCCATCTTTAACTAAGGGGCGAACGCCGCTGTAACACGAGAGGATATCTGCGGCGTGCACATGGATTTCTGGAAAATAGCGATTGGTGACAGAGAGGAGATAACGAACATCCTCATCACCCACACGTACATCTTTGGGGTCTTCGCGGAAATCCGTATCTGTTGTCCCGACAATTACAATGTCTTCGCGGGGAATGGCAAAGACGATGCGCTCTTCCACCGCCATCACCACCGCTTGTTTGAGCGGAATTTTTTCCCGTGCAAAAACCAAATGCACCCCTTTAGTAGGGCGAAGCACAGGTTTCCAATCGGGAATGTTTTGTGATGCAAAAAGATCAGTCCACGGACCTAAACACCCCACCACATGGCGTGCGTGGGTAGTGTAAACTTTTTGCGTGAGTTCATCACACAAAGAAAGTCGGTACCCGTCGGCTTGTTTTTGCACTTCGATCACTCGCAAGTAATTGGCCATCTGCGCACCACTCCGATGAGCCGAACGCAAAGTCTCGACGACTAAACGATCGTCCTCCATATACGCGTCGGAATAAACAACGCTCCCTTTGAGCTCATCGGCTTTGAGTAATGGTTCGAGATGTGTTGTGCTTTTTGCTAAATGAAACTCATGCAGTTTGGGCGCCTCGAACATCGATAGGAGATCATAAAGAATCATGCCCGCCTCCATCTTCAGAAGCCCGACCCGCGACGACTTATAAACAGGTATGACAAACCGTAGAGGATGCACCATGTGGGGTGCCATTTGTAAAAGATGGCGACGCTCCATCAAAGCTTCATGTACCAAACCAAATTCAAAATTTTCTAAGTAGCGAATTCCACCATGAACCAACTTGCTGGAGCGTGAACTGGTACCCGACGCAAAGTCCTTGGCCTCAGCCAACATCACACTGAGTCCACGTTGAATGGCATCACGAGCAACACCCGCACCAGTGATGCCTCCGCCGACAACAAAAAGATCAAAGGTAGTTTGCGACAGACCTTCTAAAGTTTTTAAACGTGCATGGGAATTAAACATGGGGCCTCATATTTTAGTACTCGAAAAATGTCCTAAGTGAACGGGCGTCTGTTGTGGTGCAAATTGTGCTTCTCGAATATATTTTAATTGTGTGTTGAAGAATACTTTTTGTAAATGTTTATCGCGTGCCCAGCGGTAGGCAATTTCAATCATCTCCGCCCCATCCGTATTGGTGAGGGCACTGACATGTTCAATCCACAAGCTTTGTGTCCACCCTTCGAAAAAAAGCAGGGGTTGGCACAAGATATAGGCACGTATTTTACCACCAACATCCTTGCTCTCGCGTTTTACAAAGGACCAGCCTTGTGGCAAATAGTGCTCTAAGGATTCACGGCGCCAGCGCGCATGCCAAGACGACATTTCTTTTTCGAAATCACTGCCAACTTGTTGCGCTTTTTCAAAATCCAAAATGTCTTGCCACTCTTCGAGAGTTAAGATCTTTATTTCTGTCACGCGCCCTTGCCTCTCTGGAAAATTGTCTATTTTAGTTGAGTGTTTTGTCAGCAGAAGATATCGTGTGATCCATGATAATCAAGCCTTTTTCTGAACAACTTCGTCAGCAAATATTAAACCCTCTTGATGCTTATATCGCCAAAAATCCTGGCCCCTATTTCGCCGCGTTTGACGCTGATGGCACATTGTGGAACTCCGATGTGGGTGAAAATTTTTTCCAGTACCAAATTGATTTGCAAAGTCTCCCCGCGCTTCACGGCATTGATCCCTGGGATCATTATTTATCTCTGAAAAAAACACATCCTCCCGATGCCTATTTGTGGCTGGCGCAAATCTGCGCCGGTTATCCCTTGAGCACCGTGCAGTCTTGGGCACAGGAAACCTTGCAACGTTTTCCTCCAGAGATACTCATTCCGCAAAAACAGTTGATTGCTGAGCTTTTGAAAAGAAATTTTGAAATTTTTATTATCAGTGCCTCCACGCACTGGGCTGTGGAAGCGGCGGCAGGGCTCGTCGATTTGCCCGCGACGGCGGCTCTGGGAGTCAAAACCACCGTGATCAATTCTATCATTTCCGATAAACAAGACGGCTTTATCACCTGGCGCGAAGGCAAACGACACGCCCTTTTAGAAAAAACCCAAGGCCGCGCACCGTTGTTTTGTTCTGGAAATTCCTCGGGTGATTTACATCTTTTGGAAGCCGCCTCGTTGGTTCGTTTGGCCGTGCAAACGCAAACGGCGGATTCTCCACATGTGACTCTCTATAACGATGAGCAAAAATTATTGAGCATTGCCAAGGAGCGCGGTTGGCTCACTCACCACTTTTTTTAGTCAACTGGCACCACTTCTACGCAACGGTGTTGACGACAATCCACGTTGGGAACAATCGCCATACCACAAGTTCCTATTCGAGCCGACACATAGAGAGCATTATACTCTCGAGTCGCCGCTTGATGTTTTTGCGAAGCTTTAAGCATTTCTGCATAGGAGCGATTTTTCTTTGAGACGGTCAGGTAATCGGATGGACCTCCGCATTGCATTTGTCCAATTCCCAAGGTTTCACAATCTTCTTTTTTCTGGCAGGAGAGATCCGAAGAATTGAGTGTTTCTAGTTGGCGCAGAATGTTTTTATTTCGTGCTTCCATATCTTGCTGTTCCGAAGATGTCGGTGCTGGAGACGAGGTCGTCACTTCGGCCTGAGCAAATAATAAGAGGACCGTCAGAATAAAAGTCACGGGGCTCCTTTCGCCATCACAGCTTCGATTTCGGCAATTTCTTTAGGCGCACGACTGGTCATCACTTCGTGGCCCGTGGCGGTCACTAAAATATCGTCTTCAATACGAATCCCAATCCCACGATACTCTGCCGGCACCGACGTATCATCGATAGGTATATACAAGCCCGGCTCAATGGTTAACACCATGCCTTCTTCTAACAAACGCGACTGATTGGCCACTCGGTACAATCCCACATCATGCACATCCATGCCTAAAAAGTGGCCGATATTGTGAGGATAGTATTGGCGATAGGCCATAGATTGAAAGTTCTGTTCGACGGTTCCCTTGAGAAAGCCCATATCAATAAGCTCGGCGGTGAGCTGTTGGCGAGCGGACTCTTGCAACTCTTCATATCGCAAACCGGGTTTTACTTTGGCGATTAAATTTTTCTGAACTTTTAAAACGCGCGAGTAAACATCTTTTTGCGCCGCCGAGAAGCGCCCATTCATGGGATAGGTGCGCGTGATGTCGGCAGTGAAATAATTTTTTTCGGCGCCCGCATCCACCAAGAGTAAATCTCCCGGCTGACTGGTGGAATTGTTATCGCGATAGTGCAAAACGGTGGCGTTGCCTCCTGCTGCGATGATCGAGAAATACCCTTCACGATGAGCTCCACGCGAATAAAACTCGTTGAGCAAAATCGCTTGCGCCTCTTTCTCGTTCATCCCCGGTTTCACTTGGGCCATCAACGAGCGATGAGCATCGGCGCTGAGTACACAGGCTTCGCGATGCCATGCAATCTCTTGCGCACTCTTTTTAATACGCATTTCCCCAAGAATTTCTTTCGGGTCGTGGATTGGCAAAAGACCGCGCCCCGAACGTCCGAGCGTATTGATAAATTCACGAACAGCGCGCAATACTTTCCAGTCGCGTTCGGAAGCCTCGAGAGCGTAATAGACCGTTTCTACACCCACAAGCAGTGTGGGTAAGATGGTGGAAAAATCTTTGATGTCATAACTTTCATCGGCGCCGAAAACACTCTTCACGCCCTCGAGTCCATAACGAAACCCATCCCAGATCTCTTTGCTGGCATCTTTTGGACGCACAAACATGCGGAAGGGATTTTTTTGTCCTGGTAAAAGGACACAAATGGCCTCAGGCTCTTCAAAGCCAGTGAGATAAACAAAATCGCTCTGTGGACGAAAACGTTCCCAGCCCGATTCGCTACCTGAAAAAAGGATCCACGCACTGTTGGGTGACATTTTTCCCGCTTGTTCGCGTCGTTGCTGGAATTCTTTGAGTTCGTTAAATGTTCTGTTCTTCAAAATTCACCTCAGTTTAAAAATCATACTTCCGTGCAAAGGCACTCAGCGCCGACGCCGAACCTTGGCGTCCTGCTTGAATCAAACGCAACCTTTGCTCAAAATCAGTCCACGCAAAAGAGTTCGTGTCGATGGACACCACTTCGTGCACGCCAAACAGTGCCGCTTGTTTGAGATTATAGACACTGCCCGCCCATGACAACCACGTCGATTCCTCTGACTCCCAACCCGCAAATTGTTTGCGGTCGGCACTATCGAGCACATTGACGAGCACAACCAACTCCGCGCCTTGGCCTTTTACAAACGCCACAGCCTCAGCCAAAGCAAAGGGAGCCGCGCGATTTTCCACTTCCATAACCAATGGAGGGAAATAGGCGCACTGACGTAGAATTGTGGCTCCTGCCCCTTTTTGCAAAAGACCTACACGGCCTGAATTGCCGCGCACATGCGGACAAGCAAAAGGCAGTTTGCCTTGTTCTAAACGATATTGTGCAGAAATTTTTTGCAAAAATCCGTCCATCTCTTTGAGCGTGGCAGAACGTTTTTTCTCGGAAAAAAAGTTTTTGCTGGTGAATTGAATTTTGGGAAATTGCGACATCTTCCAATCGGCCTCGTTGCTTTGACCATGACGAGCGTAAAGCGCACCCACCACAGAACCCCACTCGAGACCCGCCACGGCGACAACCGGAACTTTGTATTTTTCGAGCTCTTGCAAAAAACCAATCTGTGCGAGCGTTTTTGCCCCACCTGGGCCCAATATAAGTCCCACACGTGGCGCCTTTTTCCCGACAAAATCAGGAACGGAAACCACTTCTGTACGCGGGGTCATGATGGGAGTGGCGGAAGGGGATGCTGTGGGTGTTGATGGTCCTAGAATCTGTGGGTTTTGGGGGGCCTTTACCGGCCCCGTTTCACAAGACACCAAGAGGGCGACCACAGCAAAAACCACACTACTTTTGCATAAGAATAAAAAATTCTTGGTTGCCATCTTCTCCTTTGAGCGGGCACTGAAAAGTATCGACGATGGGATATCCCGCGCTGTTCCATGTTTTAACTGTTTTTTGTAAAACACGCAAACCTTCCTCAGCGGACACCACTCCCTTTTTATCTAGAGCTGCTCGGCCTGCCTCAAACTGCGGCTTAAATAACACCAGCGCTTTCCCACCGGGACGCAGGTGCGGCCATTGCGCTTGCACAAGAGAATCGACAGAAATAAACGAAACATCAAAAACCAATAAATCAAACTGACGCTGTTGGGTGGCTTGTTCCACCAGATCGAGGTGGGATTCTTCTAAGGGAATTTTGCCATTGAATTTTTCTATGGAAAAGAGTTGTGGATGATTATGGAGTCGCACATGCAACTGCCGTTGGCCCACATCAATGCCAAGAATCCACTTCGCCCCGCGCTGCAACAAACAGTCGCTAAAGCCTCCGGTGGAAAGTCCTACATCGAGCACGACAAAATCCTTTACCGGCAACTGCCAATGATCCAGTGCCGCTGCTAATTTTGCTCCGGCCCGTGAAACAAACTGAAACTCGATGTCGTCGGTGATTTGCCAAGAATCTCCGTCTTGCCACTCTATGATCTGTGACGTTTTGCTCACGGGAATGATTTTGCCCTGGCGACTATAGGCCACCAAGCCTTTGCCGATGGCCACTTGCGCTTTTTTTCGCGATTCAAAAATATTTTGTTCAAAGAGAAGTTTGTCTGCGCGTTCTGCCATTTTATTTTGTGCGTTCGAGATTGTAGTGAAAAAAGGGCGAAAGCTCGTGGTACGCGATGGGCAGATCGGACAGCTTTTCTAAGCCTTGTTGGGTTTTCTGTTGCAGGAGCAGTTCGGTTTCTTTTTGAGAGAGGTAAAACAAAAAACTTTTGGCGGTCTTATCTTGTTCGCCGTCGATAATGTCGTCTTTGATCTGAAAACACAAACCCAACGTCAAACCAATTTCACGCAGCCTCTGCTGCGTTTCTCGCGATGCACCCTCCACGACTCCCGCACCTTCAATACAAATCGAAATCAATTCGGCGGTTTTGTTCAGGTGCACTTTTTCCACAGCGACGGGAGAATTCAACGCAAGTCCAAGCCCCATATCCATGGCTTGACCACCCACCATGCCGCTAAGACCCGCAGAACGCGCTAAAAGCGCGACAAGTTCTGTGGCGACGGCGGGACGTTCCCGATACGCTTCACTGATCAGTAAAAAACTTTCGGTGAGTAACCCATCTCCTGCGAGAAGCGCCAATGCTTCGCCAAATTTTTTGTGATTGGTCGGTTGTCCGCGGCGCAAGTCATCGTTATCCATGCACGGAAGATCATCATGAATCAAGGAATAGGTGTGGACCATCTCGACCGCGGCCGCCCACGGGACCGCCTTGGCAAACGTTGCTAAACACAGAGCGGGACGAAAACGTTTTCCCCCCGAAAAAAGCGAATATTGAACCGAATCAAAAAGCTGTGGCGACACATCTTGAATCGCCGACTTGCGGTGACGAAAATGCAATTGGAGATAAGCTTCGACAGCCTCGACGGCATCGAGAACGTCGCTGCTTTGTAAATAGTCGGCGCTCATGCTTTGAACGGTTGTGTCTGCGCTTGCCCTTGGGCATCTTGGCCTAACAAGAGCTCCACTTTTTGTTCTGCTTGGTCTAATTCTTTTTGGCAGGTGCGAGAAAGTTGCACCCCTTCTTCGAACAACTTCAGGGAGTCTTCAAGAGACACATCGCCCCCTTCCATTTTGCCGACGATTTCTTCGAGACGTGCTAATTTTTTTTCGAAGTCCATGACTCCTCCATTCCTTTTATATTGGCCGCATCTTTGGCAATCACCGAAACGCGTAACGCTCCTTGCGCCAATTGCACCGTGAGTTCTTGATTTTCTTTGACCTGTTGGGGATCTTTCACAATTTGTCCTTCGGCAAAAACCAAAGAATATCCTCGTGCCACCACGCGCAGTGGGCTGAGAGAATCCAACAAGGATATTTGTGCGACCAAACGTCGCTGGCGTTGCTCGCGCCAATGTTTTATTTCTTTTTGTAAATCTCTGCGCAGAACCATCAACTTTTGTTGGTACGACTCAACAACTGTGCGTGGATTGCGCAGGCGCTCGCGCAATAAACGTGTCTGCATACGCAGGTCGCGCGTTTGTCGTTGCCATGCTAAAATCAATCGCTGTTGCAACTCATCCGCGCGCATGGCGAGATCTTGCAATCGACGTTGCGGGTCTACCAAACGACTCATTTTGTTTTGCAATCGAGATTGCTGATGGCTAAGGACGAATTGCATTTTCTGGGTCAAGCGGCGCAGATGGTTTTGAATTCTTTCGCTGAGCTCACCCGCACTTTGTGCAACGAGTTCTGCCGCCGCCGACGGTGTTGGCGCGCGGACATCCGCAACAAAATCTGCAATGGTAAAATCGATTTCGTGTCCCACTGCAGAGATGATGGGAATTTTCGAGGCAAAAATCGCACGCGCCACCGGTTCTTCGTTAAAACACCACATGTCTTCAATAGAACCGCCACCACGTCCGACAATCAGTACATCGAAACCGCCGAGGCGATTGGCCAGCTCAATCCCGCGTACAACTTCGGCACCTGCACCTTCACCTTGCACGCGTGCAGGGATTACGGTGATTTTTCCGCCGCGATAGCGACGCCCGAGAATGTTGAGAATATCCTGAATGGCTGCACCCGTGGGAGAAGTCACCACCCCAATATGGCGCGGCAAAAGCGGTAAAGTTTTTTTATATTGCACATCAAAGAGACCTTCTTTTTGCAATTTGCTTTTGAGTTGCTCAAAGGCCTTTTGCAAAGCGCCCGCACCCACGGGCTCCATGGTCTCACAAAAAATTTGGTAATTGCCGCGCGGTTCATAGACCGTCACGCGTCCGCGCACCAACACTTCCATGCCGTTGTCCGGACGGAACTTTAATTTCCCATTAAAACCTTTAAACATCACCGCGCTGATTTGTGAACTGTCGTCTTTGAGACTGAAATAATGATGTCCGGAGGTGTGCGCTTTAAAGTTGGAAATCTCACCTTGTAACCAAATGGATTTAAATTGTCCCTCGAGCTGCCCTTTAATAAGAGCATTGATATCGGACACCGAATAAACTTGAGGCTCCTCGTCCTGGCGCGCCACTGGCGGCGCTGCAGGTTCTTGAGGTGGTGGTTCGCGAGGAGGTTCTTTGCGATATTCCTGAGGTTTGGGCTCCAGCAAAGTCGTCCATTGATTTAATTGCAATTGATCTTTTGATGACACGATTGATTTCCTCGCCTGGCAGATTAGAGGGCAGAATGTCCGAGGTCAATAGTGAATGGAAAGAGAAAAAAAATTCTGTGGCAGCTATGAGAAACAATGAAATCCCAAATGTCAGCAGGTGGTAGACCATTTAACAACTTTAGGCTTCCCAGCTTAAACTGGGCCTGCACACCGTCGTCAGGGACAGTCCCCTTAGTATGCTTGTAGGATTTCTGTATTCTCAGCTTTACGCCACAGAACCTAGAATCAATACTAGCAGAACTCTCTCTAAGTGGTAATTAATTTTCTAAATTTGTGCCAAAAGTCGATAAATTTAGACGTTTTTAATTTATCTTTTTTGTATGCACTTCCGATACCATAAATATGACAATTATGACTCTGGATTTCTTGACAATGTGGATGGCTTTTTCTTACGGCGCACTGCTTTTTTTCGTGCTGGAAATCCCGTGGATGAAAAAGGTGGAAGCGCAACATCCGCACGCTTTTCTCATTTTGAGACAACATCAACCCATCGCTTTTTTTTGTTTAATTGTGGGTTCCTTATGGATTTTACAAGACATTTTTGTCTCTCATTAAAAGTCCACACCCTCACTATGCTCTAAAGTTGAGACACTTTTCTGCCGATATTCTATTATAGTAATAAGGGGGTTTTCATGAAAAAACTCGTCGCCGTTTTTATATTTATTCCTTCGTTTTGTTGGGCCGATGGCGAAGCAGACACTGCAACGCAAGCGTGCACCGACGCGATTAACTCCGCCAAAGAATCTGTGCGCTACGAAGCCAGTAAATACAGCAATGCGATTACACCCGCCTCCACATTGATGTCCACCGGCAATCCCGTGACAGACATCACAAATCAGATGAACCAGCTCAGTACCCAAGCCGCGCAGGTGGAGCAACAGCGTGTGGATGCTTTGGGACAAGTGGAAGATAATTGTTTTCAGCAAAATGAAACTCTCAGTGACAATGAGCAAAAATCTCTTGTGGCCGATATACGTCGTCAACAAGACATCACCAATGCCGAGGCTGATAAAATTCGCCAAGATGCGGAAATCAAAGCGGGGTGTGCACGCGAAGCCGCCACCAATTACCAGTCGGAGCTCGCACGTTTGCAAGGCTATCAAGCACGCATTGTGAGTAACGTCGGCGCTGCCACGGAAGGGGAAGCAAAGTTACGCCAACTCGAAAATGACTTCTACAACCGCTGCTGGAACAGTCCCGCCACTCAAATCTCTTTGGATTCCAATCGCGAAGCTCTGGAATTAAAAATGCGTAATTTTGCCACCGAAAAGCAGGCTGTGATGGCTGAGCGCGAATACATCAACGTCAAACGCGCCCATCTTTCTGGTTATTGTGAACTCCAAGTCAATCGCGTCGATGAAAAAAATCGTATGGCTTCTGATACTATCAAACAACAGCAACAGCAGTTGCAAATTGGTCTCGGCTTGAGTGTTCTCACGTCACAATTTTCGGCCACTGAACAAGGAGCTGCGCGCGAAAGTTTTTCCTCCTTAGAGCAAATGCTCTCCGCTGCCAAGTGGACAGAAATCGCCAACACCTGTTTAAATTTGCACTCTGCCAATTCAGCACTGACTCCGTACCGAGCGCCTGCCGATGTCGCGCCTTATTTCACTGAAGTGAATGCCGCCTGTCGACCTGAGGGTAGTCAGGCCAGCTGTGTGATTTCTTCGGGGGCTTACAGCCAGGAAGCCCAACAGCGCGCTCAGAGTTCGGGCAGTGCTGGCAGTTCTCGCTAAACTAGAGTCTAGTGTTGTTGCTATGGGAACGTGATTGCCTGCATAGGGCAGATCCATTACACTGTTCCCATGTCTAAATTTCTTAAAAAATTATTTCTTCTCAATCTTGTTTTGGCATTTTTAGTGGGCCTCATCGGTGCCGCTTATCTCTATTACACCTACGCAACTCTCCCGCAGCTGATCACCGTCGCCGATTACAAACCCCTCTTATCGAGTGATATCTACGCTCGTGGTGGAGAAAAGATCGGCGAGCTTTACAGCAGCAAACAAGGCGTGCGTATTCTTACCAAGTACGAAGATATTCCACCGCAATTGATCAAAGCTTTTTTAGCTGCCGAAGATGACAGCTATTTTGAGCATGGTGGTTTTAACGTGATAGCTATTCTGCGTGCGGTGTGGATTAATGCACTGTCTGGTAAAAAAAGCCAAGGGGCCTCCACCATCACACAGCAAACGGCGCGAACTTTATTTCTCAGCTCCGAAAAAACGTATATTCGTAAAATCAAGGAAGCTTTGCTCACTTATAAAATGGAAAAAAATCTTTCCAAAGAAGATATTCTCTATCTTTATCTTAATCAGCTTTATCTCGGTCAGGGCGCCTACGGTCTCGCGGCAGCCGCTGAAACCTATTATCGTAAACCGTTGAAAAATTTAACTCTCGCTGAAATGACCCTGCTCGCGGGCATGCCTACGTCACCAAGTCGTTTTAATCCTATCGTCAATCCTAAGCGCGCCAAGGAGCGCCAGCTTTATGTGTTAAACCGTATGGCCACAGAAGGATTTATTACGCCTGAAGAAGCGAAAGAAGCCGGGCAAGAAGTTTTAAAAGTGCAGACTAAAAAAGTTTATAAAGAGATTGGACCATATTTTGTCGAGACGGTTCGTCAATTGCTTGTCAAAGAACTGGGCGAGGAAATGCTCCTAGAACAAGGACTCAAAATTCACACTTCGTTAGATCTTAAGGCACAGGAAAAAGCCATTGAGAGCGTAGACAAAGGCTTGCGCAACATTGATAAACGTCGCGGCTACCGAGGAGCCAAAGCTCAGGTGGATCTCGCCGACAGCGAGGCGTTAGAAAAATTTCTCAGCGACTCGCGCGAAAAAGTGATCAAAGAAAAAAACGTCACTCTGCAACTCAAGCCTGATGGCACGCTGGTGGTTTTTGAACCTTTCGCCGAGCTTAAGAAAAAATCCAAAGAACCCCTCAACATTCCGCCCTACATCAAAATCAATGATGTGGTCGAAGGTGTGGTCAGCAAAGTGGATGATGCCGCCGGATTAGTTTTTGTTCAATTTAGCGAAGCGCAAGGAATTATTCCACTGAGCGAAATGCTTTGGGCGCGCCCCTTCAATCCCGATCTCCACCCTGGGGAGCATCTCAATATTAAAAAACCCTCCCTCGCCGTCAAAGTCGGTGATGTAATTGACGTTCGCGTGTTAGGAAATATTTTTACTCCTACTCCAAAACCCGGCGTAAAAAGCAAAACCCCGCCGCCATCGTATAAAGACTATGCGTCTTTATCTTTAGAACAAGAACCCGAAGTGCAAGCGGCGCTCTTATCGTTTGATCTCGAAACAGGCGACATCACGACTATGATCGGCGGACAAGATTACACCAAATTTAAATTCAATCGCTCCTATCAAGCGCTTCGCCAGACTGGTTCCTCCTTTAAACCGATCGTCTACGCGGCGGGCTTGGAGCAAGGTCTCACTGTCGGGACACCAATCATGGGCGCACCTATTGTTTACGGTGGAAAAAATACGGACCCTGCGAATAAAAAAGCAGCGGAACAAGAAAGTGATGAAGCGTGGAAACCAGAAAATTACGACGGTAAATTTACCGGCGACGTATTGATGCGCACAGCGCTCAAGCGCTCTCTCAATACTCCCACCATTCGTGTTTTAGAAAAAGCTACAGTCCCCTACGCCGCCGCTTATGCGCGCCGTTTAGGAATTTACAGCCCCCTCAATATGGATATGTCTTTGGCTTTGGGTTCGAGCGGCGTTTCCCTCTACGAAATGAATAAAGCCATCGCCGTTTTTGCCAATGGTGGTAAACGATTTACTCCCATCATAATTCGCGAGGTCACAAACAATCAGGGAGAAACAATTATTAAAGATCTTTCTCTCGATCAACGGTTTAAAGAAAAAATTGATGCTTTGGAATCGGAGTTTTCCGATCGCCGCGTGGAATACAAAAAACAATTAATGGCCTATGAACAAAAAAAGGCGGCCCAAGCACCTTCGGATGATCCAGATAATGAGAACAAAGAGAAACCTCCGGTGAATGGATTTTTCTTTGATAATCCCAACCAGTTAATTTCTCCACAAACGGCGTATCTGGTGACCAATATGCTCCAAGGTGTGGCCACAGAACCGGACGGCACAGGTGGTAAAGCCGCCGCTCTTGGGCGACCTGTTGCGGGAAAAACCGGAACGACGAATGGTTACTACGACGCTTGGTTTTTGGGTTACACACCACAAGTGGTGGCCAGTGTGTGGGTGGGTCTCGACACCGAAAAAACACTGGGTAAAGGTCAAACAGGGGGCGACTCCGCTCTCCCTATTTGGCTGCCGTTTATGCAGTTTGTTCACGAATCCTTACCGGTGAAAGATTTTGAAATTCCACCGAATATTGAATTTGTGATGGTCGACAAAAATACCGGAAAACCGGCGGGTGCAGACGGAATACGTCTCCCCTTTGTGCGCGGCACCGAACCCAGCGCCACCCCACAAACCTACGAAGAAAAACAAGTAGAAGAAAAAAACTTCATGCGCGAAAGCTTCTAAAAGGTACGCCGTACCGTTTGGTTGAGATTTGCGTCAAAATTTCACTTTGACGCAAATCTCAACTAAAAGGTACGGCGTACCTTTTAGAGGGAAAACGCGTTATTTGTGGGTGTGGAAAATATTACTCTCAGAAACATCACTCAAAACAATCTTAAAGGTGTGGATATCGAGATCCCCGTTGGGTCGTTTACGGTGGTGTGTGGACCCAGTGGTTCTGGGAAGAGTTCTCTCGCTTTTGAAACACTTTATGCCGAAGGTCAGCGCCGTTATATCGAGAGTCTCAACAGTTATGCTCGTCAGTTTTTAAATAAAGCCCCTAAGCCGCACGTGGAATACATCAACAACATTCCGCCCGCCATTGCTCTGGAACAAAAAAATTCTGTGCGCAACTCACGCTCCACTGTTGGTACGAGCTCTGATGTCATCGATTATCTCCGTCTGCTTTTTGCTAAGGTCGCGCAACCTGAATGTCCCCATGGCCACGGCCCCATCGAAAAACATACGGCGGGAGCTGTCGCCGATTTTGTTTTGCAAAATCTCAAAGATCGTCGCATTTACATTCTCGCGCCGGTGATCAAAGAAAAACAAATTCTGCCCGATCCGAAATTTGTTAAACTTTTACTCGCCGAAGGACTCACGCGCATTTACGAACCTCCTGGAAAAAAATCGGCCGCGCCCGTGGGAGAATTTAAAGAAATCACCGCTAAATCTAAGGGCACTGATTTGCCTAAAAAAGATTTTTTCGTGGTCGTTGATCGCCTTGCAGTCAAAGCTGAAGATCAAGGGCGACTCATCGACTCTCTCTCTCAAGCCTACAAAACACATTTGCATCTCAACAAAGAGAACGCCGCAGGTCGCTTAAAAGTCCTCACTGTCGAGGGCGACCTTTTTCCTTTTAGCGATTCATTGAGCTGCGCTGTGTGTGATTACCAGTTTCCACCGCTTTCTCCACAGCTTCTCAGTTTTAACTCTCCCGTTGGGGCGTGTGCAGAGTGCAACGGTTTTGGCAATATTCTCACGCTCGATGTGGACAAGGTGATTCCCAATCCAAATCTGTCGGTCCACGAAGGGGCGCTCCTGCCGTTCACCATGCCCAGTGCTGCCAACGACAAACGCGAAATGCTGAAATACTGTCGCGAGAAAAAAATCGACGTCACCGTGCCTTGGTCGCAACTTCCTAAAAAACAACAAAGTCTTTTATGGAATGGCGATACGAAGTTTTGGGGTGTGGTTGGCCTTTTTGAATATTTAGAAACTAAAAAATACAAAATGCATGTACGAGTTTTTCTATCGCGCTTTAAAGGCTCTTTCCCATGCAAGTCCTGTCACGGTGGACGCCTCAAAGATTTCACACGATTTATTCGTCTAGGCGGCAAAGCTCTGCAAGATGTCGCACAGATGACCTTGCAAGAGATCCTCACTTGGCTGCGCGGCTGTGAGCTTTCACCACAACAGAAGCAGGCCGTCTTTGAAGTTTATCAACAGCTAGAATCCCGTTTAGAATTTTTGGTGAATATCGGCATTCATTATCTCACGCTCGACCGCCCTACGCGAACGCTCTCCGGTGGCGAGTTCCAACGTTTGATGTTGGCCAAACAACTCGGCATGGGTTTGTCAGAAACTCTCTATGTGCTCGATGAACCAACCATAGGTCTTCATCCGCGCGATAATGATCGCCTGATCGAACAACTTAAACGCCTCAACTCGTATGGCAATACGCTGGTGATCGTTGAACACGATGAGTCCGTCATTCGCAGCAGTGAGCATATTATAGAACTAGGTCCTGGGTCTGGATCCTTAGGGGGGCAAATTGTTTTTGCTGGTGAGACAAAAGACTTCCTAAAAAATCCTGATTCTCTCACCGCCAATTATTTAGATCCGAAAAGAACGCAAAAAGAATTGTTACAGCCCCGTCCTGTGGATATTAAAAACTTTAAATATCAAATCCAGATCGACGGTTGCAAAGGTCATAATTTAAAAAACGTAAATTTGCATCTTCCACTCAACCGCCTCGTCACCGTGACTGGTGTAAGCGGGTCTGGCAAATCCACCCTGGTGACACAAACTTTGTATCCCGCTCTGGCGCGCGCACTGAATATCGAACACATTAAAGGTCAGCCGTTTAAAACACTGACCGGTGTGGACGCGATTAAAAATGTTCTTTACATCGACCAAGACTCTCTCGGACGCACCGAACGCAGTAATCCTCTCACTTATTTAAAAATTTACGACTTAGTTCGCGATTTGCTCGCCTCAACGCCACTTGCGAAAGAGCGCGGTTACACTCCGGGAACATTCAGCCTCAACGTCGACGGTGGCCGCTGTCCAACCTGTCGCGGGCTGGGCTACGAAGAAGTCGACATGGTCTTTATGGACAATTTAAAAATTCCTTGCGATGCCTGCGGAAGTAAAAAATTCCGCAAAGAAGTTCTCGAAGTCACCTTTAAGGGCAAAAACGTTTTTGAAATTTTGTCGCTCACCGTGCAATCGGCCATGGACTTTTTTATTTCGCACCCGCAAATTCGCCGCCCTCTGGCTTTTTTGCGCGAAGTAGGTCTTGAGTACTTACAAATCGGCCAAAGCACATCGACTTTTAGCGGTGGCGAAATTCAACGCATTAAAATCGCACGCGAGCTCTTGGATTCCCAACACAAAGACACCTTGTACATTCTCGATGAGCCCACCACGGGCTTGCACTTTCGCGAAGTTCATTTGTTAATGAACGTGCTCAATAAAATTGTCGAGCTCGGCGGTAGTGTCCTTTTGATCGAACACAATATGGATGTGATTGCGCGATCTGATTATATTATTGATATTGGGCCCGAAGCGGGCGAAGCCGGCGGTAAAATTGTCGCGCAAGGTTCACCCTTTGAAGTCGCTCAGAAAAAGACCCACACCGGCCTTTTTCTCAAACAATTTCTTCAATCTCACGGGCGTCTGTAAAACAAACAAACTTAACCGTTATCGTTTTGAGCAGAAACCTCGATTGTATACTCCGGGTCAAAAAGCTCACTCGTGCGAATACCGATCATTACACCCTCTAAAATACTTAAATTGCGAAAAGTAAAAAGAAGGTTACCCTCCTGTAAGTCCGCCTCGTAAGTATAAAATTCTTGCGGAATGATATCTTGCTGGGGATGCGTAGTTTTTAAAACATCGACAATCGCTTGCTGCAATAGTGGTAAAAAACGCGTCGATCTCCATACCGAACCGAAGTAGTGGACAGTTACGTCTCGTTCTCTATGGCCTTCTAATCCAATGTAAAAGGAAGTCTCTTGTCCATTAAAAGTTATTTTGCCCTTTAATAAATTGTCCACTCCGAGGGGACTAGCAATTTGCGGGCGACCGTAAGGCGCCATTTGAGGATTGTTTTGGGTGCGTTCGCTGATCGCCTGTGCCAACGGGAAAAGCTCCGGACGCAGAGCGAGGAGCATCTGTGTTTGTTCGTTGATGGGGACATCTCTAGCTCTCCGAAATTCCTGCCCATCGTACACGAGACTGTTGGACACTAAACTGACACTTATGAGAAAACGTGTAAGTTCGCTGGCCTCCTCCGGAAGCATGAATAACTTTCCGTTGTCAAATGACCAAGGAAAGTCAGCAATTAAAAAATCGTCTTCATTTACAGCTACGTAGTTTTTATGCTCGATGTAGGAAGTGATCACTTCTTTATAACTTCGGCTGAGTTCATAGCTCGACAAGGCTGAGCTAAGATCAAGCGTTAAAGGTTCCGTCCAGGCCGCGCGGGTCAGTTCTCCAGCTCTTTTCACTTGCGCCAACCAAAATGGACTTAACCCAGGGAATTCTGTGACCGAGGTGGGGTCGCTGAGCTCTCTAACGAGGATCTGGTTTAATCGTGGGTTTGTGACAAATTGACTTAAACCATCCCACTCATAAAATGCTTCCCTTGTCCAAAGACTTAAGCCCGCTACTGTCTTATATAAAATTGTCCCATCGTTCATCATGGAAAGGAGTTTTTGAATCTGGCCATCGCTTAAACCGAGGTCTTCGATGGGCATTATATTTTCTAGCACCCCTGACAATTCTTTTTTAGTAATGACTTGTCCTTGTAAAGGCAATCGCGACTGGAATGGTATACCCGCACCAGTGAAACGAGTCGCTTTGCCCTGGAGGTAGTGTTCGATAATGCCCTTAGCACCCGTGATGTCTTTGCAGTTCATGGCCTGGGTGAACGGAGACGTTAATAAAACAAGGGTACAAAACAGGGCTTGGGAGTTAAAAATTTTCATGCCCAGCTTGTATCTTGCGGTGAGTCGTTTAGCTAGAGCCGTTGTAAAAGAAACAGGGCAACTTCTGCATTTGATTATGTTCAGAACAAATTAAAGTGCTAGAGCACTCCGAGCTTGTATAATTTTTGAAAGTTTTACCTGTATTTTATGAGCTCGTTCTGCACTTATACCTGGTGGAACAAACTTGTTTTTAGAAATATCCAGCTGCAAAACATCGCGGACGAGAACAAGAGCGGTAATAAAACCCCCCAGTGACGAAGCATGTTTCCAGTCTCCTGGGATATAAAGCTCATCTTGAGTGACCAGACCGGCATCTTGTAGCTCGAGCCATACAGATCCTACGTAAGAGAATTTTACTGTATAACCTTGTGTATTTCTCTTGTAACCTTCATTGATTTTATTTTGATATTCGTACTTGTTGTCTCCGCACCATTTTTTACCGACGTTCACTGTGCCCGGCGGAAAACGCAGTCCTGGATGGCGCTCTTGGAGGAGACTGTTTTGCGGGTTGAGCCCCCACGGCACATACAGCGTAATATTTTGGTTTTTCGTTGCTACTTTTTTTAAAATTTTTCCTAAAGAATCGGCAAAAAACTTTTCCCCGATCCGTTGTGGGTCCCACCACGGAGGCAGCATGAGACTCTCGATGCTGTATCCCTGTAAAATCACTTTGTCGTAGTTTCCTTCCATTAACTTGACCGCATCGCCATCGGCCAAATGTTTTTCTAATGTGAACCCACCATGTGTACTGTACGAAGAGCGAAGTTTGAGGTTGGAGTCAATGGAGGTCGCAATATTTTGCATCAGACGTGGAAGTGCGGGATCTTTCTCAGTTCCTAGCCCTGGCAAATAGGTCAAACTGTTGCCAATAAAAAGTACGCTCACTTCCTTGGCCCCAGCGGGCGAAGTTATGGAGAGCGCTGCAAAAACCAATAAGTAAATTAACAATTTCATCATGCTCTACGGGCTTACCACATTCTGCTGTTTCTTTAAACGCCATTCCTCTGCTTTTGCTTTATCACCGCGATGCTCATAGAGCTGGATAAGATAATCATAGGAAGGATGAAAGCGAGGCGAAATTTGAATCGCTTGCAGCAAAAGTTTTTCCCCTTCTGGCAAATTATTTCTCTTTAAGTAGATCAACGCCAGATTGTGATAAGTCTGCGGATAGGGTGTCTTTTCATGTTGGAGAATAAATTCATACTCCTGTTTTGCTTTTTCATCATCACCTTGGTCTGTGTATGCCATGGCTAGATTATGATGGGCGCGCGACACCAACGGATTGAATTCTACAATCCGACTGAACAGTGTGATCGGACTCTCCCACATGCGATTCTGCCGATAACTTAACACCGACAAAACGAGCGCGGCGACGATGGTAAAACCCACCATCAAACGTGCAGAAAACGTTTGTAGAGCCAAAATAACAAGTGCAAAAAAACTTAACGATGGCAAATACAACCAATGCTCCAAGAAGAGACTATTCATTGGTAGCAGTACGCCTGAGTGCAAGCTGTGAGCTGCGGCGAACCACATGGTCGCTCCCGCCAAAAAGACAAAACGCATCTGCCGATACATCACAGCCAAGACAAGAGAGGCAAAGCCCGCAATAAGCATAGCGAATCCCAGCATCACTTCCGCATCGAAAAAATTTGTATGAATCGCAAATTCACGATCGATGTGAAGACCAATGGGTCTAACCAACAAGAGTAAATAATTTGGTAAAGTAGACAAAAACGTTAGGAATCGCACCCAGAGATTGGCGGAATAAATGTTTTCTGTTTTGTAAAATGAAAAGTCGCCATTAAAATTGAGCACTGTTGCTCGTAAACCTACATAAAAAAGGGCCATCGCCAAATACACAGCGACGGGTTTATAAGTTCGCCAGTCCCAGCGCTCTTTGCGTGCCACAAACAAAACCGTCATAGCTAAACCTGGAAAAACCACTGCCACCTCTTTACTGAGCAGTGCGCAGAGAAAGAGAAGACAGGACAATGGCAAATAATAAGGGACTTTTTTAAGTAGCAACAATAAAGCACTTAAGCAAAAAAGAGCATGGAGCGGATCGGCCGTACCGCTTATATAAGCGATCACCTCGACGTGAACCGGGTGCGCCGCCCACAACAAACTTATACAAAAAGCGACGACGCGCGAACTTCCCAGCTGCATAAAAATAAAAAAGACCAATAAAGCATTGCACACATGCAGCAATACATTCAGCCCATGAAACCCCCATGCTTCCGTGCCTATTGATTGTTGGGTTATCAAGTAGAAAAAGAATTGCATCGGACGATAAAAAGAATCCTGAAATCCAGCTCCCGCAGTGGAATTGGACAGGAAAATTTTCCCTACGCTATCCCACGAGCTCAGGTATTGGTTTTTTTGTATATAAAATTCATCGTCGTAAACAAATGCCATATCATAGACATTGGAATATATACCTAGCACGACGATCACTAAAATGCCCAAAAGGCCCAATTTTTTTTTGTTCATCCTCCTATCATAAAGTGTTCATGCTCCAGCCTACAGCACTAGTGCGCAGAGCTAGATCAGACTTTGGTCGAGTTCTCTAGTTCTGCTCTGACTTCTCCTCAAGTTGTTTAAAATTTTGACGATACGTTGTTGAGAGTTTTTACAAAGGGAGCCCCTTATGATGATCAATTGGGATGAATTTGAGCACATCCACGTAATTAAAAAATTAAAACAAATTTTAGCAACTTGGTGGAACATAGATGTCGTTTTTACAGACGAATCTGGCGCCATGCGCGGTTTTAACCAAGCCGAAATGAATCCTGTTAACAAAGCTGTTTTTCATGCGCTGCAAAGTGCACCCGCTCGCGAGAACCTCTCCGAGTTGGTCAACCAAACCCTGATTGAACTCCGACAATCCCAAAACCGTTTTGCCATTAAAAAATGGGCACACACGGGATTTGATATTGCCATCTTCCCTATCGAAATCGAAAGAGAATTTTTAGGAACTGTTCTCGCACTCGGATTTGTTAAAGATTCTTCGGAAGGCAATCGTGCCAATGAAATCGCCGACAATCTCCAACAGTACGGTGTGGCTCTCGCCGAAGCAAAAGCTCTCGTTTCTCATTTTAAATTTTTAGCTACCGACGAAAAAAATCATTTTCTTGACCTTGTGGAACTGATTTCTCGCGAAATCGTAACTCTCCATTTGGAAATCACCAGCCGTGAAGAACGTATTAAAGAATTGAATAAAGAACTGGGCAGCCGCTACAAGTACGACAACATGATTGGTAAATCCAAAGCTATGCAAAGTTTGTATGCACTCTTGGATAAAATTAAATCCGCTGACAGTACCGTGCTCATTCAAGGTGAAAACGGAACGGGTAAAGAATTGATCGCCAAGTCTATTCACTACAATTCATCACGCAAAGATCGTCCTTTTGTGATTCAAAACTGTTCTGCCTTTAACGATAACCTTTTAGAATCAGAACTTTTTGGTCACGCCAAAGGGTCTTTCACCGGCGCTCATAAAGACAAAAAAGGTCTCTTTGAGTTAGCGGACAAAGGAACGTTCTTCCTCGATGAAATCGGTGATACGTCGCCACAGATGCAAGTAAAACTTCTGCGCGTATTACAAGAGGGAACATTCACTCCCGTGGGTGGCCTAGAAATGCGAAGAGTAGATGTGCGTATCGTTGCAGCGACAAACCGTGACCTACGTGCCATGGTCGAAGACGGTTCATTCCGGGAAGATCTTTATTATCGTTTGAACGTAATTAACCTACGCGTTCCGCCTCTTCGTGAAAGAAAAGAAGATATTCCACTTTTAACTGAATTCTTTATTGAACATGCTTGTAAAAAAGCAGGACTTCCTAAAAAAGTTCTGACGAAACGTGCGCTGGAAAAACTCTATGACTACCCATTCCCCGGGAACGTTCGAGAGTTGCAAAATGAAATGGAGCGCGCGGTGGTATTATCTGGCTCAGAGAATAAGCTTCTGGCCGATATGCTTTCACCCAAAATCTTCGAGA
This sequence comes from Bdellovibrionales bacterium, assembly GCA_041736155.1. GTDB lineage: Bacteria > Bdellovibrionota > Bdellovibrionia > Bdellovibrionales > JAGQZY01 > JANPLN01. The sequence goes on along the minus strand of JBGSUL010000032.1, from coordinate 156,422 downwards.
CGAATGAAGCCGTGAAAATTCAGGGCGCTCGTGTCGCTGGTTCTTTAAAAGACGCTATTGAAGAACTCGAAAAGGATTTAATTCGTGAAGGTCTTCGTCGTACTGGTTGGAATAAGTCCAAGCTCGCTAAAGAGTTGGGAATCAGTCGTGCAGGTCTCATCATGAAAGTGGAAAAATATGGCTTAGACAAGCGCCGTATTCTTGCCAACGCCCCTAAGACTTCGTAGAGCCTGTTGACAAGCCCAGTTGATCCCTCGATAAAGAGGAATGCGCACACGATGGCATTCCTCTTTTTTTTATTTCTTTTTTTCTTTAGCCGGAGGTCCTCTTCCCGCTCTTTTGATTGGTCTCTATTTATCTCACCAATATGGTCTACTCACACGATTTAAGTGGTTCTTTGTTAAGTCCGCCGTGCTTCTGATTGGATTGCAGGGTTTTTACATCTACAGAATAGCCTCCACCTTGCCCGCACCTTTTCCCCTGCGCGAGCTTCTGAATAACTCTTCCGCGGCCGCACTGTCTTCAACACTAGGACTTGCTTTTGCAACCCTACACCTTCTTGTGGTTCGCCGTCGTGAGAAGAAAGACTTCTTTGTGTTAATTCAAAACGAAAAGCCAATCATTCCATTTCTTCTGTGCTGTGCTATCGGGGCCACCGTCGGCATTATGCTGACTGCAGCCCTCCGTTGGTACCTCTTAAATTATTAGAAGGCGCAGGTATCTAATTTGGTATTAAAATTCCCTTTTTCATCTACACAGTTGGCCAATCCATCGAGCGATGTGGCGTAAGTACTTCCTGCGCGAATCTCTATTTTTGAACTCGGTCTATTTTGTAATTCACAGGTATTATCGAATGTACAACTCTCCCCCGCTTCGTTGACCGTGACAAGAATACCACGCAAATACCCGTGTTTGTCTAAAACAGGAGATCCGGAAGCTCCATGTTTAGCCTCCTCGATGCAATCATTTAATCTTAAGACATGTTTTCCAACTAAATACATTTCAAGGGTCGTATTTACGTAACCCGTGAAAGTGCACTGAAATTTTGTTTGCCATACACTTGAATAGACAACGAGATTTTCATCAACACTTAATTCTTGGTCATTAACAATAAGGGGCTTTACTCCTGCACTTTCCAACTCTTCATAAGTATATGCGAGTTGATAAATAGCTATGTCTTTACCATAGAGAGAGGCAAAAATAAGTTTTTCTGCTTGAATAGAATAATAGTTGTTGTCGGGCAAGCTCACATAAAATTGCATATTGGGTTTTATCGGAGTCTCTCTTACTTTTTCATAGTTACCTGGCATTGATAAAGTACCATGGCTCATTTTCAACTCAGCACTTCCCTCATTCACACAATGACCAGCAGTAAGGAGTAAAGCCTTTTGTTTCTTATTGTATTTCCCCACCGCAAAAATACTTGCAGAGCATCTCCCTAAGTCTTTGATTAAAATTAACCCAAGCCCAGGAATATGGGGTGATGACTCCACGCTGTCTTGTGCAACAGCCTGAAATGATTTGAGCAAAAATAAGATGATTAATAAGTACTTCATGAAGTTATCCGATCTTTTTTGTTAATTTTTAAAGGAATATATATCTATTTTTGTAAGACACCGATCACATTTGATCTTTGTGTAAAAAATTTATGTTAGATACAAGTAAAATAAGACCGCCACTGAGACTCTTTATAAGATGGCTTCTACTTAGAATCCCAAGATTTTCGTAATTGGAAGATCTGTCCACCAAAGAAGATCAAAATCACCACAAGAATACCAAAGATAATAATGTAGCGAAGGTAATCGCCAAAGGAGAGATCCCATCCCCCATCACTTTGTTGTGCGGGCTTGCGCTTAAGATCATCGAGACGTACCAGTTGTTTTTTCCCACTCGAGCCGTCCCCCGCATTTCCTCTCGCACTCACTTTTCTTATTGCGGGACCTTTGTCTTTGTCTTCGCCCGTCTTAAACTTTCCTGAAAGCCCATAGGTCGATCCGTCACGATATCTTTTGCTCGAGTAAGCAGACCCCGAATCACCACCGGCACCGCCATTCCTGCCGCCCTTGCGAACCTTTTGCGTCGTGTCTGAGGATTTGCTGCTACCACTTTCTGCATTGAGCGCAGCACCGCTGTTGCTGGTGCTGGCCCGCGCTCCCGTGGCGCGTCCCCCCTTGCGCCCGTTCCCGGCATTTGAACCTTTAGAACTCGAAGAACCTTTGGAGTTCGAAGAAGCGGATGAGCTGCCATCTCCACCCACTGATGTTTTGAGAGGTCGTCCGTTTTGCAGAGAAAATTTTTCGAATTGGGAACCGCAAGATTCGGCATTGGGCCCACCTACGGCATCGCCCCCGTACAGACTGGGAAGCTCCCCCGTCTCAAGCAAACATGCGATGTAGTTACCAAAATAGCTTTGGACATATTTTTTAAAGGCTGTATTAAATTGATACATAATTCCGAGAACCAGGCCCACAGAAATCACAAGAATAAGAATATATTCGAGGACGGCTTGCCCCGACTGTGACGATTTTCTTGACGAAATTCGTGGCTTTTCTAGTTTAAACTCCTGAAACCTCAAGGGTTTCAAGATTTCTGCCGATACATTCATTGTATGTATCTTATCGGCACGGTCTACTTACGACTCAAATTTTTGTTTCCTTGGGGAAGCCTGGGCCTGTGTTTCTTATTGACCGTGAATGTGTTCGCTTTAGACCGCTCGTTAACCTCGGAAGAAGTGGACAAACTCAATAAAAATATCGCAACGGATCCGGAGAATTTAAAAGCTCGCCGTTTTTTGATCGATCACTATGCTAAAGAAAACAATTGGCAAGACTTAATCACCATCGCACAACCTATACAAAAAAGCTTGCCCGCGACCGAACAACTTCTTTTGGTCCGCACCTATCTAAAAACGGGCGACGCCAAGAGTGCTTTGGCGGTAATTGGTTTTTATCAGAGCCAATATGGTTCCACCTCTGATTCTAAACTCTTAGAAGCGCAGGCGCTCACTCAGTTGGCTGATCACGATCAGGTGGAAATAAGCCGTCGACAAAAAGCCGTGGAAATCATTACCGTACTCAGAGAATCTTTGCGCTTGGATCCACAAAATAAAGATGCTTATTTTTCTTGGATCAACGTGCTCAAAACATTTTGGACCTCTTATGCCGAAGATGCCTTGCAGGTTTACCATTTGTTAGAAACCGCCACAAAATCTCCTCTCAGTTATCTCGATGAGAAGTGCGCGCTTCTTGTTGAGGCCACATTGTGGGACCAAGCCCTCGAAATCTGCAAAAAAAGCATTCGCCAAGAAGATGCTGATCAAGACAGTTATATTCATCTTGCTAAGGCACAAGCCATTAAAGAAACTTTGCAAGATAGCAAAACCACTCTACAAGAACTGGCCAAACGTTTTCCAGAATCTGCCAACGCTCACAAGGCGCTAGCCAAGGATTATTTTACCGAAAATAACTTTATCTCTTCGGCAGAACATTTTAAGAAAGCCACTGAACTGACTCCCGACGATGCAGAATCCTATTTGTTCCTCGCACAAGCAGAATTTCGTCAAAAAAAATACAACGAGGCTCTGGATGCATTTACCAAAAACTGTCAACTCTCACGAACTCTTGCCAGCGAGTTTAAACACTCCACGGGAGAGCTTCGCAGCCTTTATCCGTTGCACCATAAATACAAAAATGCCATGTCCTCTTGCCAGAAGTAGCTTGTCATAAATGCACCTGTCGAGTAGTTTTGGGACATGCGCCTTCTACATCTTTTTACCTTCGCGACACAAATTGATCTCTTCCAAGAAATCCAATCTTTCTCTCAAGACGTTGAGATCATCGAATGCGGACAAAAACATCGCGGACATTTCGTTCTTCTTTTTTATTCCACACAAAAACAAACACCTTCGACACGCGTTCAAGAACATTTTGTTTCTACACAGGCACCAGAAGATTTAGTACGCGCCTATTTTAAACAAAAACCCCCGCTGGCCACAAGCACCCTGTGTTTGCTCGAAGCCCCAAGCCTGTGTCGTTTGTTCCAAGAACTCGACAGCAACGCACAATTGCCAACCGCCGCGCTTATAGAAATCTCCCGTGGCCAAGGCGCCGATGGACAAGCCATAGCCCTCTTTTACGGACTCCCACAAAGCCCCAAGCTAAAAAACCCCGAGATTCAAATCGGCTGGTTTCCCACCCCTAATACGCATCTCAAAAATTTATTCTGATTTCCCTCAATTGAGGGGCCCTCAACAAAACGTCAGGCACTTGTAGAATTTTTTAGAAAATAAAGAATCTCTTTTTTAAGACCTCTCGCAGACAGGACGTCTCGCCCTGCGAGTGAGCCCAAGGATGGGCGTGTCTTAAAAAAGAGATTCTTTATTTTCTAAAAAATTCTACAAATGCCGCAGTCCATCCGCATCAAAAGAATTCGATGCGGAATTCGTCGCCGTATTCAACTTCGTAATTGGGGTTAAGTGTGACTGTACCACCAAAGGCACTCCATTCGGAGGAATCCAACGGATTCCCCCACGTCGTGCTTCCCGCTTTGCGGTGCCATATACGCTGCACTTTATTGTCCTGGCCGATGTCGACATTGAAAGAGCGCGCGAGCTTTTCTTTAATCACGGCACTTAAGGACTTGAGAGCCTCGGCATAACCTTGTGCTCCACTCAGTACAGATCGTTTTTCTCCACCCATAAGATCAGCAAAAGCATTGTACGCCGTTCCCAAAGATCCATTGGTTCCCAACGAATCGCCGGGCTGACGTACGAAGACAGATACACTGGGTTTATTCGCACCAAAAGTCAGTTCGCTCTCGTCGCGAATGTAGTTTGCCAAAGCATTGGGAATTCCACTCTCCGAGGCGGCTCCTGCTACGTAATCAATCTTGCTACCGATATCTCGATAAGAATCTCGGGTAACGACAGGGGTGGCCTTTTCATCGAGATTACAAACGATGTTTTTATTACTATACAGTTCTTTCTTAAAAGGTCTCTGTGTCGAAGCATCGCTCACGCTGCAATCTTTGTAATTTTCGCCAATCGTCCCAACTTGTGTTCCACAAAAGGACGTATCAGAGCATTTTGTATTGCATGTGAATTCGCCAGCAAATACTTTTTGCGTAAGTGAACTCAAATAAGGATCACCCGCCGCCACATCTTGAGCAATACATTCGCGCTTAGCAGAAGTTGAGCAAGGAGATAATGGATCGGGCAACTGTGCACACAACTTGCCAGTGTTATGGAGCATGAATGACTTCACCACGGAATTCACCTTACACGAAGTCACCGTTGTAATGCCGTCGTTCACCGCGATGTAATCTTTGAGCTCATCAAAGCATGATGCGTTTGCAGCAGGTGTGTAGGTAGACGACGTCCCGTTGTAATTCATCGTCTTATTTACTATCACAGTTTGCACCGCGCTCGATAGCGCACAAGTCGGCGCAGGCGATGTGGCGATCACGCGCGAAGGACCAATTGCCGTTTGAATAAAGGACAAACAGGTAGAAGCAACGACACCATTGTGCGTACCTTTTGTCGGCGTGGCCGCCGCGTGCTCGGAACAGTTTTTGTATGCGCTCGATAAAGTCGAGCAACGCCCCTCCTGGTTGGTTACCGTGCGGCCATTGGATTCAGCGCATGTGACCGGGTACGAGGCGTTTTCCAATAGAGCATTACTATCAAGCTTGGATTTATTTTTCACAGCATAGGCCATACAGGCACTCGCCGAAGCATCTGTAGGAATGCCATCGATCGCGACCGATGTTTTCCCTGTAGCTGCTTCTTTACAATCCGCTTTATTCGGACTGCACAGTCCACTTCCCACAATATTTGTCTTCACTGTACTCGCACATTGAACTTCAAAACCTGCATCATTGAGTACAGCGTTCGCCGGAAGTTTCCCTGAAGATGTAGCAAAACTTTCACAGGTAGAGGAAACTACACCGTCTATAGCTGCTAAGCTTAGGCGAGACGGTGAATAGTTCTGTTTGCAATTCAATTTAGTTGTATCCGTAGATGTACAACTTCCGGAAAGGGTTTTGTTGGCTAATTTATTACATGTTAACGGGTGGCTACTGTCACCCAATAATGCATCGGAGGGGATTTTTCCTGTTGCAAATGAACTGCAATTAGAAAAACTTTCTGCAAAAACGGAAGTCGTCGATTGTGGAAAAGTATATGTGCAATTGAATTTAACTCCATCGCGGATGTCGCAGCTTTCCACTTTTTTGTAATAACTGATTGTGGACTGCGGAACTTCGTAGGTGGGCGCTTTTGTGTAATAAGAAATGACCACTTGCGGTTGACTATAGGTGTGAGTGACGGCGCTATAGTTTACTATGTACTGCCGAACAGTGTAATCGCGTTGTTGGATATAGTAAGATACATCTGTCTTGGGGAGTGTGTAAGAATACGTGTAGGTAAATCCAGTAGAATAATCGACCTTACAGTTGGCTTGGTTTGGACTTGGATTTAGCTCTCTATAGCTCAACTTTGTTTTGGGGTTGATACAATAACCATCAAAAAAATCTTGTTCGGAAGTATAATCTTTCACTGACTGAATGCAACTCAACCCTTTAATGTCTGAGTCTTCTTCATCCGACACGACAATAAATGCAGCGATATCACCGTCTTTAATATAATCACTTTTATTTCTCATCACACGAGCTACCGCGCATAGTCCGCTTTCCTTATCAATCACCATATCCAAGACGCCCGTCTTTTTTACAGGATCCATGGCTGAGCGCGCAGGATCGAGAATCTTGAGTCGCTCTGTGAAGTCTTTCGAAAATTCCTCTACAGACCCATCTCTAGTTTTAAATGATTTTGTCGAAGCGAGGCTACGCCCGCTATTCTCCATAAAAAGAGACACTGGCGATGGAATATAAGAAACAGCATTGAGTCCCGAAGAGTTAGAAACCACTGAGCGATAACCAACTAAATCCCCGGGCACATCGCCATTGAGGATATAACTTCGCGGCCCAGCAAGCAGATTGCTCCACGACATTTGTTCAAAATATTTCAAATCATTGATTGGCAATTTAGCAAAGGATTCATCTGACTGCCCGATGGACATTTGCGCCGTATTAAACACGTACGCGGTGGATTCAAAAGGCGAAAGATTATCGGCATTTTGATTTGAAAACATTTCGGAAAAAGCATTGGAAAGATTGATCTGGTTCGCTTGCATCGTTCCAGAATTATCAACAACGAAAAAAAGTTTGAGTGGTGGGAACGACGCAGACTCTCCCAGTTTTAATTCCGCGTATTGTGGAACCTCTTCTGTCCCACTGATCGAATTTATTTTTACGGCCGCGGTGAATGTTTTACTGTTTCCACAGTTTTGAAAGCCCACGACAAGTATGGCTAACGTTGTGATGGCGGCAAACACTCTATACGTCACGAGACTATTTTTTTTGATTCTCATGAATCCCCCTAAAGCTAACGAACTGATTAGCTTAATTATTCAACATGAGCTCAATAAAATAAAGGGATTTTCACGATTTTTCCATAGGGAGGAACTCTTCCCTTTCCTCGGAAAAGTGACTCAGAGAGAGCCGTCTTGTTTTGGGACGTGCCCTGTACTCTGACCGTCAGAGCACTAGACCTCAATGGAAAATTCTTCGAAATGCTTCTTTGGATCCATTTGAAAAATGATCGGCACACCCAGTTCTTCTTCAAATGTCCCCATCATTTCGCTTTCTTCGCTATAGACCCAGTTCACAATATCTGTATGGCAATGCACAAGGATTGGTTTAGAAATTGTCTTTTTGGCAACACGGTGGCTGAGATCGCGAAAAATCTCGCAGACGATGGTCTCTTTCTTTTTTAAGCTTCCCAACCCATGACAATAGAAACACGGGTCCGTTAGACTCCGGCGTAAACTCGAGCGCAAACGTTTACGCGTGAGCTCCACGAGACCCAAGCCGGTCATGGATACCACAGAAACGCGCACACGATCTCTTTTGACTTCTTCACTGAGACCCTTAAGAACTCGATCGCGATGTTCTTGTTCGACCATATCGATAAAGTCGACAATGATAATTCCACCGCAATCGCGCAAACGAATTTGCAAAGCAATTTCTTTAACTGCTTCCATATTAGTTTTAAAAATCGTATCTTCGAGATCTTTTTTACCAACAAATTTACCCGTATTTACATCAATGACCACCAACGCCTCGGCCTCGTCGATGACAAGATAACCTCCCGAACGCAACCACACTTTTCGTGCAAGAGCCTTTTCCACCTCATCGTCTACACCGTAATGGCTAAACAACGGTTCTTTTTCGTAATAATGCTGAATGCGGTTTTGATATTGCGGCATGAATTGTTGTACAAATTTTAAAATGCGTTGATGCGTCTCCTGACCCTCGACCCAAACATTGTTAATGTCGGGGTTCAGCATATCGCGCAAAATACGCAAGCTGTATTCCACTTCCGAGTGAATTTGTCCGATTTTATTTTGTCTACTGAGATACGCTTGTTGAATTTCATCCCAGAGTTTTTGCAAGAATTCTAAATCTGTTTTGAGTTCAGCCTCAAGCATGCCTTCGCCAATTGTGCGCACAATCATGCCGCCTGTAGGAACATTTTTTTCTAACATTTCTGTAAGACGTTGGCGCTCCCCTTCATTTTCAATTTTTCTCGAAATTCCAAAATGTGTGAGAGTTGGCAAATACACAATTCTTCGAGCTGCCAGAGAAATATGTGTGGTGATCCGCGCTCCTTTGGTGCCGATAGGATCTTTGGCAACTTGTACCATAAGGGTTTGACCTTCTGTCAGTAATTCCTGAATTTTTGGTTTGGCTTTTTGAAGCCACACGTTAGAAACTTCTTCGCTCTCGCCTTCGAAAACAAAATCTTCTTCGCGTACGTCGCCCACATAAAGAAAGGCCGCTCTTTCCAAGCCGATGTCGACAAAGGCCGCTTGCATCCCTGGCAAAACCCGAACCACACGCCCACAGTAAACCGCTCCGACCAAGGTCGGGGACAATTTGCGCTCCACCTTGTAATCCACCAGTTCACCTTTTTCGAGATATGCGACGCGTGTCTCTAGACGATTGGATTGAATTAAAATTTCAGTTTTTACCATGATGACTCCTGTCTGGCCTTCATTGTATGCGCCTCAAAGCCGAAAAGGTATACGAATTGAGGTCTTATGGCAAAGCTAGATGATTTATTTAGAATTATGGTCAAACAGGGGGCGTCTGATTTGCATTTAACCACTGGCGCACCGCCCATGCTTCGTCTCCATGGAGAAATGGAACGCCTCGAGTATCGCGATCTCACAAACGAAGAATGCAAAGCGCTGATTTTTGAAATTCTCACAGAAAACCAACGCAAGCAGTTCACAGAAAATTTGGATTTCGATTGCGCTTACGCAGTTGAAGGAACGGGACGTTTTCGCTGTAACATCTTCATGCAACGAAAAGGGATCGGTGCGGTCTTCCGTCATATTCCTGAAAAAATCAAAACCTGCGAAGACCTCAAGTTACCAAAAATTATGCAAGAGGTGATCAAAGCAAGCCAAGGACTTATTCTTGTCACGGGTCCGACAGGATCCGGAAAATCCACAACCCTCGCGGCGCTGATTAATGAGCTCAACGAAACACAAAAAGTTCACATCCTCACACTTGAAGATCCCATTGAATTTACTCATCCCAACAAGATGGCTCTCGTCAACCAACGCGAAGTACACAACAACACCAAGTCGTTTTCGGATGCTCTGCGCGCGGCCTTGCGCGAAGATCCAGATATTATTCTGGTGGGTGAGATGCGGGATCCTGAAACCATCGGGCTGGCCCTCAAAGCCGCAGAAACTGGCCACTTGGTTTTTGGAACCCTGCACACCATGAGCGCACCAAAAACCATCGATCGTATCATCGATAGTTTTCCGCAAGATGAGCAACCGCAAGTTCGTTCCATGCTTTCCGAAAGTTTAAAAGCCGTAATCGCACAAACACTCTTGCCTACGGCCGATGGGAAAGGTCGCGTCGCTGCGCACGAAATTATGATCAACAATGTTGCCATTGGAAACCTGATTCGTGAAAATAAAATTTTCCAAATTAAATCCACCATGCAAATCGCCAAAAATGAAGGAATGCAAACCATGGATGATTGTCTCACTCGTTTAATGCAAGAGGGAAAAATCTCTGCAGAAATGGGTAAGAGTATGATGGGAAAAAGCATTTCTGCTGCCGTCAACGCAGCTACTGGTGGAGGAAATCCTGCGCCGAATGCTCCGTCCGCTCCTGCACCTCGAGCTCCATCTGCGCCCGCACCTCGCGCTCCTGCCAATACGGGAATTCCTGGCATTCCCGGCATGTCGAGCGGTGTACCTTCAGACAATCCATTTATCAAAAAAACCAGCTAAAAATACCAGCCCCACCCATTGGCGATTCTCTGCAAGGAGAGTCGTCGACAAACTTTGACTTCGTCACCGCTCTTCTGTAGGTGTGGAAGTATGAATCTTTGGGCACAGTACTTTGATCACACCCTCCTGAAACAATCAGCCACCGCTGAGGAAATTAAGACCCTGTGTAAGGAAGCAGAAACTCATTCCTTTTTTTCTGTTTGCGTAAATCCCTGCTGGGTTTCACTTTGCCGTGAGCATCTTGTTCAAACCTCAGTAAAAGTATGCACCGTTGTCGGCTTTCCTCTCGGCGCTAATCATACCCGCGTAAAAATAGCGGAAACTCAACAGGCGCTATTGGACGGCGCTACGGAAATCGACTGCGTGATCAATGTGGGATTTTTAAAGAGTCAAAAAACTCAATCGGTTCTCGAGGAACTGCGCGAAATCGTACGCACCTGTCGTGGTCAGGCTTTGATCAAAGTCATTGTTGAGTCGGGAGTCTTATCGCATGAAGAATTACTGACGGCCATTGACCTCGTCAACCAAAGCGAGGCCGAATTTATAAAAACATCCACTGGTTTTGCCAGCGTTGGCGCGACCGAAGAGGCGGTTCAACTGATGAAAGCCCATGGTCGTAAGGATCTTCTTATCAAAGCCAGTGGTGGCATTAAAACAGCTGCTGATTTTCAAAAATTTGTTTCTTTAGGAGCGCAACGCATTGGCGCCAGTCAAAGTGTCGCGATTCTCCACGAGCTGCGAGGTCCTCGATGAATTTAATTCCCGCCGTACTCATTCGTAAAAAAAGAGATGGATTAGAGCTCAGTCGCGAAGAATTATTTTTTATGGTGAATGGTTGTTTTCGTGGAGAAATCCCTGATTACCAAATGGCCGCCCTTTTGATGGCCATCACCCTGCGCGGATTACAAAAAAAAGAAGCCGGTCATCTCACCGATGCCATGCTGAAATCAGGGCAACAAGTTTCTTTCACTCATACGAAATATCCCGCTGTCGACAAACACAGCACCGGCGGAATTGGCGACAAAACCAGTTTGCTGATTGCACCGATTGTCGCCGCCTGTGGCGTACCGGTTCCCATGATTGCAGGTCGCGGCTTGGGTCACACGGGGGGAACGCTCGACAAGATGGAAGCCATTCCTGGATTTAACATTCAACTTTCTCTACAGAGTTTTCAACAGCAAGTGTCCACCTTGGGCTGCGCTCTGATTGGCCAGACGGCTGAAATATGCCCGGCCGATAAAAAAATGTATGCGTTGCGCGATGTGACTGGCACCGTGGAATCCATCGGTTTAATTTGTGCGAGCATTTTGTCGAAAAAAATCGCCGAAGGCATTTGCGGATTGGTGATGGATGTAAAAACCGGCTCTGGCGCGTTTATGAAAACTCTCGAAGACGCGCAAGAACTGGCGCGCTGGCTCGTAGAAACTGCCGCTCTCAATCATGTGCAAACCGTGGCTTACGTCACACAAATGAATCAACCCTTGGGGCGTTTTGTCGGTAATGCGATTGAAGTTTTAGAATGTCTTTCTCTTTTTGAAAATAAATCCGTTATGCAATTCTCTCCCCAAGATTTTTCGGACACCCGCGAACTTTCTCTGGTTCTTTCGGCAGAAATGTTGGTTTTGGCACAAAGATGTTCTACCTACGACGAAGCGCACGCCCTGGCGGAAAAAACTCTCACCTCCGGTCAAGCCTATGAAATGTTCTGCAAAATGGTGACCGCCCAAGGGGGTCGACTCAGTGAGTTTCAAATGCAGCCAGCGTCATGGGAAACCGTCGCCGCCACGCAGGATGGTTTTGTGGAAACTTTTAATGCTGAAGACATCGGTTATGCGACCATTAGCCTTGGTGCCGGAAGGCTTAAAACCAGCGATGCTATTGACCATCAGGCTAGTTTGATCGTGCATAAAAAAATCGGCGACGCCGTAAAAAAGGGCGAAACCCTCTTCTCCTTCACCTCTCGCACCCAAGACAAGAATTCCCAAGCACACCAATTCCTAACAAAGAGCTGCAAGATTTCCTTGCAAAAAGTCCCCGCGCCCAGTTTGATATTAGGGCGAGTGGATAATTTAAAAGACTTTAGAAGGCCTTAACTTTAATCTGACTCATCGTTGCTCGTCGTCTTGTTAGCGCTTTGCTAGCAATTCCTCCTCGCGCCTCGATTCAAATTAAATTTAAGGCCTTCTAAAGTCTTTTAAATTATCCACTCACCCTAGATCGTATTGTGGCTGCTGATAAATAGAGCTTTTGCTCTGTGACCAAGGATAAGAGGTCTTTATGGAAGTGCTGGAAAAACTTCAGGAAACGACGACGTCGTTACGTACATCAAGTTCCTTAAAACCCAAAGTCGGTTTGATTTTAGGCTCAGGCCTTGGTGCTTTTGTCAAAAACGTCAATGTAGAAGCCACCATTCCTTACGACCAAATCCCGCACTTTGCCCCACCGACGGTGGAGGGTCACAGTGGCCGACTGGTGCTCGGAACCGTCGGTAAAATTCCCATGGCTATTTTGCAGGGACGAACTCATTACTACGAAGGCCATACCATGGAATCCGTGGTTTACCCAGTGCGCACATTGGCTATGTTGGGGATTGAAACCTTAATTCTCACCAACTCCGCTGGTGGTTTAGACCCAGCCATGTCGCCCGGTGATTTTACGGTGATCGAAGATCACATTAACCTGATGGGCATAAATCCATTGATGGGTCCGAATATTAAAAATTTAGGTCCACGTTTTCCTGACATGACGGAAGCCTACGATAAAAAATTAACCGAAAAAATGTGCGCCACCTTAAAACAACTCAACATTCCATTTTGGAAAGGTGTTTATTGTGGCGTGAGTGGTCCTGCCTATGAAACTCCTGCCGAAGTGCGTTTCTTACAAATGATCGGTGGCAAAGCGGTGGGCATGAGCACGGTCCCGGAAAGTATTGCCGCCAATCACCTCGGGTTGCGTGTGTGTGCCGTGAGTTGCATTACCAATCTCGCCTCTGGACTGGGTAAACACAAACTCACCCACGACGAAGTCACCGAACGCGCCAAATCTGTCGAAGAAAAATTTTCCCTCTTTTTAACCACTTTTCTCTCATCCCTGGAATAACGCTCCCAGAGCGGATTCCAGGACACTCGTCTAGACATTGCAGCCTGTTTCACGTTTACGTGACCATGAAAGTATTTTTTCATCTTTTGCGAACTGGCCTTCTTTCTCTCTCTTGCTCATGTTTAAATTAAAAAATGCGCTTCTTCAGGATGAAGAAGCTTCTCACGCAAAACCCATTCTTCAAGGGGCCATGACATGGACGTCTGCCGCATTCTGCTTCTCTCTTTACTCGTCTTAACTGGTTGTGGATCCACAAGTTCCGATCCGGAAACCCTCGAAAAATCTCAAGCCACGTGTGATGGCGCTTCCATTGCCCATGAAAAATTAATCCGCTGGCATAGCGGGCGTGTCAGCAAAATTGATTTACGCAAAGTTTCTTCTGAGGTTTTTGAAAAATATATTCAAAATCATCAAAAAGAAATTGCTGATGTGGAAAACAATTATGCACTTTATCGCGTACCTGTGAATCAATCATCTTTCTCCTTGCTCGGCTGGGGTGGTTCGATCAATTGGGGGCCGCTGTATATTCTTGCTGATGATCTTTGGAAAAAAAATATCACTGGTTCAAATGTTGTTGTCGCCATTATTGATTCCGGTATCGACACCCAACACCCCCAGCTCAACCAGCAACTCTACTCCAATCCCAACGAAACTTTAAATGGTCTCGATGATGATGGGAATGGTTTGATCGACGATATCCACGGCTATAATTTTCCGGAAGAAACCGGCGACCTCTCCGATGATTCAGGCCATGGCACGCACGTTGCTGGAATTATTGCCGCAGACCATTCCGCGGGCTCTATTCAAGGTGTGGCACCCGGAGCAAAACTTTTAGCTTATGATTTTTTTAGCGCCTCAGGTGATGGAAATGTTTACGACGCCATCGCCGCCATCGACGCCGCACGTAGAGCAGGAGCACAAGTGATCAACGCCAGTTGGGGCGGACCCGGTTGCTCGCGCTCGTTAAAAGTCGCCATCGATACTCTCGCTCAATACAATGTTCTGTTTGTGACGGCCGCTGGAAACGAATCCATGAACATCGATCGTATTCCCGACTATCCCGCCGCTTATGATTCTCGTTCACTCATCGCTGTGGGTGCAATGACGACCGATGAATTGACTGCCGGTTTTTCTAACTACGGCCAACGTGTACACATTATGGCGCCTGGAACAGACATTGAGAGTACGTACCCTCTACCGAAACTTGTAAAAGTAATGGATGGAACCAGTATGGCCGCCCCCTTTGTCACCGGAGCGGCCGCTCTCTTATTTTCAGCCTTTCCGAAAGCCTCGGCCCAAGACATCAAGTCGGCGATCATCGATTCCGCACGCCCAGGCCCCTATCCCATCCTCTCACGCGGAGCCCTCGACGTCTCCGCCGCTTATAACTTATTACAAAACCGCAAGAAGAAATAACCCTCTTCATCTTGACAGGTTTAGACTCGGCCTCACTGTAATTACATGATGGTCGACCGGCTTACACAAATTTTTGCGATGACGGTGCTCTTTTTGAGTTCACAGCTGGCTTGTTCAGTAGAGGCTCAAAACGAACCTCTTAACCCCGACAGTTGTACGGTTCAATCACAGTTGAATCAGCCAGTTCTCTCAACGAGTGAAAAATTATTTCCTACAAATTCCGATTTCACCCAGTTTGTTTTCACACTGCCAGTAGCTACGCCGACTTCGCCAGAGTCCTCTTCTGGTGACCACCCGCCATTTATTTCCCACAGTTTCCGCACTAAAAATTATCTCATTCGTTCAGGCCTCAGCCCTCCCATTTTATTCGCTTAGTTTTATATTCTCCATTCGAATAAAAATTTAATTTCATTTAAAAGTGAGGTCTTATGAATTTACGTCTTTTTTCAATAGCATTATTAATTTCTGCTCTTCCTGCGGGCGTGTATGCAGATCCGAGTATCCATCTTAACAAGGGCGATTTTATTGCAGCCGAAAAAGTTTCTAAAGATGGCGAAACCGTTCTCGCCGTCAAACTCAGCAAATCTGGAAAAGCCAAACTCCGGAAAGTGAAAAAGCAGAGAGCTCAAAAGGTGGTGCTGTCAGATATAGCGGGAGTGGCCTCCACATTCACTCTACGAGAGCCCATCAAAGGTGACGGACTTGAGATCGGTCCGTACAGCAGTGAGGACGCACAAAAAGTAGCGTCCGAAATTAATAAGAAGAATTAACATACTTTGTGGCTGGGTTTTCCCCGGCCACTTTTTGTACTTTTAGTTGACCTTGACCAATTCGAATCGGGCGTCTGAAACATCTTCGGGATAACGGAAAACAAGCGCGTTTGCTGTTTTCACGGTGAGCGGTCTCCACTCTGTGTTTGGACGAGGTGTTGCGCTCCACGCCGCTCGCTGAGCGAGGCTCACATCTGAACAAGCAATCGCTAAAACTCCGCCATTATAGATGCTCACCGTTTCTTCCGGCGGCATCGCAGAGAGTCTGATCTCAGCGGTCTCGGATCCAGCTTGTGATACCACCTGAAAACGCTCCACCTGATGATCTACATCTTTAACCAAAGTAAAAAGAGCTTGCCGAATGGCATCTATACATCCGCCCTGTCCTCCTGAGGACCAATTACTCAAAGTCACACCACTCTTTGGGATTCTCGCAAAACGATATTGATAATTACCCGGCAAAACGTTTTCATACCTTACAACAACTTCGTTGTAAGGACTCGAAACTGTCTTTACCAATTTCTCAGTGATATGGTCATCCTGCACGCTGGTGCGTGCGTACTCGCCCACAACCAAAAGGCCTGTGCCCTCTTCAACAACAGTGGATACCGGTTGCAGTGTTTGTGCGAAAGCACTTGTCGACATAAAAATAAAAACCGTTAATAATAAAGTGTTCATACCTATTCCTCTCTCACGTCTTTTAATTAAGACAAAACAGAGTCCTACCCAATACGCCCTCCTTTAGCCAGGGACCCTGTAAAGAGGTGATAGCTTTCTGTAATTATTATGCCAAAAGTCTCTTGTTGACGATCCTTGCGGTCGTCACTCTTTCTTAGGAACACTCTCTTTTTTTCATTCTCAGGTATTTTGTTTGAACAGACGAGCAACCCCTACTAAAAATAGTCAATGAAAGATACAGCCTACAACTCTCGATACTTATCCGCACAAAATTACTGGGATTTCAAACCTTCGAGCATGGTTTACAAAACGCTGGAGCTGGTCCCGCCCCTTCAACGCCCAATGAAACTCTTAGATATCGGCTGTGGTGAAGGCGCGAACGCCATTTTCTTTGCTAAAAATGGCTTTGATGTAACCTGTTTTGATCTTTCAAGTGTTGGAATTCAAAAAGCCAAAGAGAATGCCGAGAGACACGGGTCACTCATTCACATCTTCCAAGCGGATATCAACGAGGTAAAGATGGCGGGCACGTTTGACGTTATTTTTTCATCAGGCACCCTTCAATATTTAATTCCTGAAAAAAGACATTCCTTTATTCAACATTTACAAGAAATAACAAATAAAAACGGTCTTCATAATCTTCATACTTTTGTGGGCAAACCGTTTGTGAAACGAGCTCCCGATGCCGAGGCGCACGAATCTCTTTGGACTTCTGGCGAATTGCTTATGCTTTACAAAAATTGGAAAACAGAAAGTTTTATTGAAGAAATCAAGCCATGCAACTCTAGCGGAGTGGTTCATGAACATACTCATAATAGGATCTGGACCCGCAAAGTGATTTAAATCATCTTTTCTCAAAGCGAAAATTTGCAGACGACCTATCGTTGAGGTAGCACGGGGAGTTCCCTGCGTAGTTTAAAAGAATTGCTTGCTCCTACAAACAATTCTGCGACGATGGGATATGAAATTACAAATTACTAACATTTCGTTTTCCCTCGTTTTACGTTATGCCCTGGCTCTCGGTATTTTGATCTATTTACTGAATAATAAATCTTTTTCTTTTACTTCCGAACTCTCGCGCTTAAGTCTGTGGACTCTCATCGGAGCCGTCATTCTCAAGTTAGCGGTCTACCTTTCTGCTTCGTGGCGTTGGTGGTTTATTTTGCGGAGAACTCAAGTCGCCGTGTCGTATTGGAATATCTTTTTACTCAACATGACCGGGCTACTAACAAGTTACGTCCTGCCGAGCGCTGTTTCTGCAGACCTCGGACGTTTTTATTATATGCGTAGTTTAAAAATTCCTATGGAGAAAGTAAGTCTCTCCATATTTATGGATCGAATTTTTGGTTTGCTTTCGTTGCTGATGATGTTGGTGGTGGGTTTGTTGCTCAATCCGCAAATATGGACTCAGCTTCATTTATTGATCCGTTCGGATCGTGTCTATTTTTTGATGGCCGTACCTCCACTGGTTGTTGCGGCCGCGTGGCTGTCCCTGCGTTTGAAAAATCGTTGGCAAAAACTGAGTGTTCTTTCTCTTTTCTCAGATTGGAAACTGTGGAGTGTGGCCATCTTGCTCGGCTTCCTAAGCCAAGGGTTTTACGTCATCTGTATTTGTTGGATTTCGTTTCTGGAACATTTAACCCAAGTGAGTTTTGCCAACACATTCGTGGTATTTCCTCTGTCAGCACTTTCGATGGTGATTCCAACAACCCCAGGAGCACTCGGTGTGGGACAAGTCATTTATAAGTTTCTTTATGATTTTATGAGCTCTTCAAGTGGCAATGATGGAATTCTTATTTTTACGGTTTTGCAATTATCCGATTTACCTTTTTTAGGCGTCGGGTTTTATTTCCTGCTCAAGAAGAAATCTTGATTACTCAGTCGGGCGAAGACAAATACTGACAAAGTGCGCACAGACAGAGTTAACTGCTGGGTCACATGTTTGAGTGATGTCATAAACCGCTGTGCGCGTTACGGGTGTTGACCCTGTCGAGTTAATCCCATAACAGCTACCCAAAGCATAACGCAAGGGCACCACACATTTTTTACTCCAATTGATTTTCCAATCCGATGCCGGCAGTGAGTTGCGAACAATCTGATAATCCGTAAGATTGGTGCCACTCGTCGGTGCGGCGACATCTGGGCACAAAGTGCCCTCTGTTCCCGGATAAAATATCCGCAACTGATATTTTGCATCACATGTCCATGTCGACTTAATTGTTGTAGGTTTGCTCAAATCATACTCTTGAACCGAATTTAAAACTCTTTTCGGAAGATTCAAATGCGCTACCCCAGTATAACCCCAATTGCTCGGTAAAGGTTGACGAAAGGTCACCTTGAGTCCGACACCAAACGCTTGATTTGCCGGCACCGACATATCGTCGCTATCCTCGTTCGAACCATCGCCATCGTTATCGGCTCCCGTAATAAAATACGCGCTTCGGTTTAATAAAACTCCCGGCTCATTATCTGTCGAAAATCCCACGGCGAGAATCCCTGTGTTGGTCATAAAATTTCGTATATCGGCAGCGAGCGCTTCCGATGCATTAAAGACCATCGACCCACTCATGTAAGCATCGGCCGTAATTCCACCAGGTGACCAGTAGGACATCGCCTCACCCGTATTTAATCCCACCAGTGACGCTGACATTTCCGAAGATCCTAAATCACCAAACACAAAATCATAGTCGATACTTTCAATCCCTGTGCCGCTGGTGCTGTTAATGTACATCGTGCCAAGATCGCTTTGTTTGCGCACGGAAAACTGCAAACGATAGTTTTTGCTATTCATTTCCTGCATAAGCAACACCGCGCGATCATCCGGTTCCGAACGGCGCGTGTATTCCATAAAAGTGTCTGAGAGCGCGAGTCCCGAGCCTTCTTGATAAGCACCCACACGGAAAGTAAAAAATACGCCGGGGTCATTAACCACATTGCCTTGTTCCGCGCAAGACATATAGGCGACTTGGTCGACTGTGGCTTGATAAGGAAGTTGCGACAACTGTTCTTGGTCAAAATAACTTTGTGGAGCTTCGACACCGCAGTTTTGATAAGAGAAAAGAACGATGGCGGTGATAACCAGACTTATCACTACGGACATTTTCTTTTTCATGAATCCCCCAAATAACGCACTGATAAGAATAGGATACCTGTTTTCTTTGCTTTGCGCATTAGGAATAGCTTCCCCTGACTCAATTTGATACCTTTTTAGAACAGACTCTATGAGCACCCATAAAGAGGACCTATGAAACGCGTACGCAAAGCTATTATTCCCACTGCCGGACTTGGAACTCGCTTTTTACCCATCACCAGTTCCGTTCCCAAAGAAATGCTCCCCATCGTGGACGAGCCTCTTTTATTGCACGTGGTACGGGAGGTTGCTCTCGCCGGAATCGAAGATGTGATCCTGATTTCCGGTCGTCGTAAGAATGCCATTGAGGATTTTTTCGATCGCCATGTGGAATTGGAAGAAACTCTCGCCAAAAACGGCAAGCACGAAACCCTCAAACAACTTCACGACATTCGTAATATGGTGAACATCATCAGCATCCGCCAAAAACAGGCCCTTGGACTGGGACACGCGGTGTGGGTCGGACGATCCGTGGTCGGCGATGAACCGTTTGCGGTTTTGTTGGGTGATGAATTGATGATCCCGACAACACCCGAAACACCTTCGGTGATTAAACAATTGTCCAATACTTTTGATGAGACTGGAATTTCAACCGTGGCGATTATGGAAGTTCCACGCAACGATGTTTCCAAATATGGCATCATCAGCGGCACACCGGAAAAAGATTATATCCGCGTGAAGGATGTGGTGGAAAAACCCGCCATCGACAAAGCACCAAGCAACTGGGCTCTTCCCGGTCGTTATATTTTTACCAAAAAAATCTTTTCGTATTTAGAAAATCTGGCTCCTGGCAAAAATGGAGAAGTGCAATTGACCGATGCGATGTGCAAGCTCGCTACCAACGAAGGTCTTCTTGCTCGGTTCTTTGAGGGCATTCGGTATGATGCAGGCGACAAGCTTGGTTATGTCATTGCCAATATCGAAATGGGTTTGAAGCACCCACAAATCGGCGAAGATTTACGAAAATACCTTCAACAAATGGTAGGAAAGCTATGAACGAAGTTATGAACAAAATTATGAAAACAGTTTTTTTATTTTTAGCTCTCTGTCTCAGCTCGGCCTCAGCACAGGCTTACATTCCCAAGCTCAATACAATTCTTGGCAAGATGACCTCCAACAATGGCGGCACCAAAGCATGGGTCCTTAAGCGCACTGTGACTCTCAAAGAAGACAATGTGGTCGCGCAAGAAACATGGACGGTTGCCAATGCGGATTTGATGAAGGTCCGCTCTGAGGGAACCAATGCGGATGGCACGACTTGGGCGGTAGAGATTTTATACAAGGGCGGCCGCCGCCACACCACCACTTCTGAAGGTGCTGCACAGGTTTTTCCACTGAGTCCTGAATTTTTTGAGCCGCTGATTCACTACCGCAGCTCACGCGCCTTGATGAGCCGCTTGTCGGCTCTACAAATTTTACCACCCAATGTTTCCGGCGACACGTCTTCTCCCGCCTATGTGAATTTGGATCGCTACAAAGGTGGCGTGGCTTATATGCTTGGCGCTCTGGATTCTAAAAATACATTGCAACCGCCGCGCCTCTGGGTTGAACAGGACAGCTTTCTTATACGTAAGCTACGTTTAGGCTCGCAAGTGGAAGTGGAATTTGATTCCTATAAAGATTTTGAAGAAGGAAAAATCAAGCAGCCCGAACTGCAAACCGTTTTTTGGAAAAACTCCACTGTGCTTGTGCAAAATACATCCACGCAACTTCTCGAAGCTAAAAAAGTGGAAGCCGCTCTGCAAATCCAAAAAGGTCTTCGCGCGATTTTGCCAGAAAATGCAAATCTTAAAGAATTCTATTCACGATTTCGTTAGAAAGCACTGATGTCTGAACCTACTCTTTGGAAAGTGGCGGTCAAAGCGCCCTTTCCGCAACTCCTCACCTACTCCTCGGATCTTCCTTTGGTTCGCGGCCAGAAGGTCCTCGTCCCTCTCGGCAAACGCTCTGCCGATGGTGTGGTGATCGATCGTGAGGAGACCGCGCCTACGGAATTTAAACTGAAATCCATTCTCTCGGTGGAAGAAGAGATTCCGCCCCTCACTCCCCCGCAATTGCAATGGGCCTTGTGGATTTCAAAATACTATCATCACTCCCCAGGAGATGTGTTCTCGCTATTTTATCCGCCTCTGGCCAAAAAAGGTCGAAGCCCCGCCAAAGATTTATTTACAAAAAGTGTGGAAGAAAAAAAGATCACACTCAATGCCGAACAACAGCAGGCGGTCGAAGCCATTGATGCGACCAAAGGGTTTTCCACTCATCTTCTCTGGGGTGTCACTGGCTCAGGAAAAACCGAAGTCTACATTGAGTTAATCAAACGTAAACTTGCCGAACAACAAGGTTCCATTGTTTTGGTTCCCGAAATTGCACTCACACCGCAACTCATCTCGCGTTTTCGCGAACAGCTGGGCGACGAGATGGCGGTTTTGCATTCGGATCTCACCGAACGTGAAAAAACCAATCAGTGGTGGAGTGTGGTCGATCAAAAAAAACGTGTGCTGATTGGCGCACGCTCGGCACTGTTTTGCCCCGTTCCCAATCTAGGTTTGATCATCATCGACGAAGAGCACGAGGCTTCTTACAAACAAGATGAGTCTTTGCGCTACCATGCCCGCGACACGGCCATTGTGCGTGCTCAATACGAAAAGATTCCCATTGTTTTAGGTTCGGCCACTCCCAGTCTAGAAACCTGGAAAAACGTGGGCGACAAAAAATTTCATCTTCATCGCCTGCAACAGAGAGCGATGACTCTGCATATGCCCGAAATCAAAATTATCGACATGACGGACAGTAAACATGATCTCGCGCGCGAAAGTTTTCTACCGTCTTGGCTCTCAACAGAACTTTATCGAGAACTGCAGATCAATTACCAAAACGGATTTCAGTCGGCGCTGTTCCTTAATCGTCGTGGGATTGCGCAAACTGTTTTTTGTCAGGACTGTGGTTTTATTTACAAATGTCCCAACTGCGATATCTCCCTCACGTTGCATGGCCAAAGCCATCTGGTTTGCCATTATTGTGATTATTCACAGGAGCTCGCCAAAACATGTCCCGAATGTAAAGTCGGCGCTGTAAAGCCCTTGGGGCTCGGCACGGAGCTCGTACAAGAAGACCTACAAAAACTCTTCCCCCTCGCCAAAGTGTTACGTGTCGACCGCGACGAGATCGACTCACGCGCGCGCCTCGAAGAATTCATCGAGCAAATGGAACAAGGCGAAGTACAGTTTTTAGTGGGCACACAAATGATTGCTAAAGGTTTGGATTTCGAAAAGCTCACTCTGGTTGGCATTGTGCTCGCCGATATTTCTTTTCATATTCCCGATTTCCGCGCCACCGAACGCAGCTATCAACTGATGACTCAAGTCAGTGGTCGCTCCGGTCGCCATCACCCCGGGAAGGTGTTGATTCAAACTTACAAACCCGACCACCCCAGTCTCACCTACGCACTCACCGCCGACACCGCTGGATTTCTCAATCAAGAACTGATCGACCGCACAGAGTTGCAATATCCGCCTTTTGCACGACTCGCCTGCATTAAACTTTCTGGAAATATACAGAGCAAAACGGATTCCCTCTCCCACGATCTTGCGCAAAACTTACGGGGGTACATCACTCATAAAAATCTTTCTGTACGCTTGCTCGGCCCAGCGCCCGCTCCCTTATTTAAACTGCGCAATCGTTTTCGCTATCAGATTTTACTCAAGTCAGATTCTCTTCCGGTATTGCACGAGGTTTTACAATACGTTTCCCATTTGCAAAGCGCATATCGCGAGCTCAAGGTCCAGATCGACATGGACCCGTACAATTTAATGTAAACGGATAGACAAAACACAGCTTCGCCTCCTATCATAAAATCTATGTCTGACGTCATCTCCGCCTCCGGTTGTCCACAGTGTGGAACCCAAACCACTCTTCTTCATCCCATTGATCAGGGAATGAAGTTACGCCTCGAACAAGAGGGCGTGCCCACTTCTTTTGATGAAGTCTGCACCAATTGTTTTAAGGTGATGTCCAAAAATTTATCCAACGCTAGCGTTCTGCAAGCTGAAAAAATGATTCAGGGAAATTATAAAAAGAATTTATGGCAAAATCGTTTTGCTCTGCTTAAAGAAGGCCGCGCTTGTTTAGATCGCAAAGAACATGCCGACGCTGCCATCTGTTACGAAAAATACCTCAAGGTGATTCAATACGTTTACGAAAAAAGTTTTGAAGAACTCGACGCCTCGCTTTTTGGTGAGCACCCGCGTGAGGTGACTCTGATTTGCAGCGCCTTGTGGACACTCATCGAAATCTATGACCTGCATCCCAATTACGTCAGTAAACAAGAAGCCTGTGCCGCAAAACTTGGTGAACTTCTTCCGTATACAAATCTTTTTGCCACCCTCGCTAAACAAGCGGCAATCAAAGTGCGCCACGCTAAAAATCCGCGTGCTTATCAAACACTGCTGAAAAAAGCGAATATCAAAACCGGCAATTGTTTTATCGCTTCCGTCGCCTTTGCGGACCGCAACGACCCTACGCTGGTGATTTTGCGCCAATTCCGCAATCAAATTTTAACTACGTCTTTTTTTGGGCGTTATTTGGGGCGCCACTTGGTGCGCCTCTACTACCGTTATTCTCCTGGCTTGGCCAACCGCCTCCAGCACAAACCTTCAGCAAAACGAATCCTCCGTGGGGTTCTGCCTCCCCTTGCGCGTTGTCTGAAAGTCCTTTTCAAACTTCGCGAAATATGATCTTTTGATTCTATGGCAAAAAATCATTGGGATTACATCATTGTTGGTAGCGGAATCGAAGCCTGTTTAAAAGCTCTTGAGCTAAAAAGACAGGGACAAACAGGACTGCTTCTCACTGAGGATGAAGTCCCCGGTGGGCTTTTCCGTGGCCTCCGCCAAAACGATAGCGAAACGACTTTTGAGTCACATTTATCCTTTTGGCCCCATTCAGAGCGCATGGATCTCATCATCGAACGATTGCGCACCGAACTCGCTGATTTAGGTTTTACGGCCAACGAAGTCGGCCCCCTCACTTTCCAAAACGGACAAGTGCAACCTTTCCTCGGTTTCGGCGCTACAGAAAACGACGCTGTTGATATCTATTCGCTCTATACTCCTGCTCTCCAGTGGACGCCCTCTCTCTCCCTCCCCACCATCATTCGTTCTCTCCTCGAGAAGTGGGCGGGCGACGTGCGCACGCTTTCAGCGGTAACTCATTTAGAATTAGCGCCTCAACCGCAAGTCGTCGTGAATGGCAACGAGACTCTCAGCGCGCAAAACATTTACTTTTTTGATTCCCCCCTGAAACTTTCGAAGCTGCTTCTCAAAACACAAAGTACCTTACCTAAAACTTTGGTTCCTAAGCTTTCCAAAACCCAGATGTGGACCGCGGTCAATTTGGTTTACCAACACACCCATGTGGTCACCGAAAGTACGGCCATCCATATGCTTTATGGGTCCAAAGAAGTCCCCACGGTGGGACGCTTTGCCATGGAAAATGATGTGCAAACATCGCAGTGGCTTTGTTTAGTGGGACCCGAAATCGCTGCCGACAGCGAACTCCTGGGCGCCACGCTTCGTGAAATGAAAAAGCAGATCAAACGCATGTTTCCGCTTTTCTTTGACGACATTCAAAAAGAAAACATCCTTATCGCTCCTGAGTCCTATGGTGCTGTGAATACTCAACTTTTGGAAAACGACGGCTTTCCAAAAGTCGCCGGTTTGCACATTGGCGGGCGTGGTTTTACCAATGGCTGTGGGCTTGAGGGAGATCTCCTGTCCTTAACCTTGGCTGCCATGCCGCAAGTTTTAGAGTCCGATCTGCAATTAGACTCGTAGCGTCTAGATGCCTTGTCTTATCTTTTCTTGTCCTATTTTCTTGTCGTTTTTTAGGCATTTATGATACCCACTGTTCACGCCTTTTTATTTTATTAGGGTGAACTATAACTCACTTTTCGGACTCCGCTGGTGCCCAGGCTTTTATGGCCTAGGTTATCCGAAAAGGTGGTAACAACTAGCTAGGAGGAACATTATGAGTCTCAATATGAAAGCCATGCTTGATGCTGGCGTCCACTTCGGCCATCAAAAAGAACGATGGAATCCAAAAATGAAGCCTTTCGTTTACACATCTCGTGGTGGTATTCACATCATCGATTTGCAAAAAACGCTCGCGAAAGCGAAAGAGGCGATGCAATTCGTAGAAAATATGGCAGCCGATGGCCAACGCCTTATTTTTGTCGGAACAAAAAAACAAGCCGAAGAAACCATCCAATCCGCAGCAAATCGTTGTGGTCAATACTATGTGACTAAACGTTGGCTCGGTGGAACTTTGACCAACTTTGTAACTATTAAACAAAGTATCGATCGTCTTCGCAAAATCGATCAAATGCGCGAAAAAGGCGAGCTTGATTTCTTCTCGAAAAAAGAACGTTCGAGCATGGAAAAAGAATACATGAAACTGAACGATTACCTCGAAGGTATTCGTGAAATGAAAGAACCCGCTGGAATGCTTTTTGTTGTCGATATCAACAAAGAACACATCGCGGTTCTTGAAGCTAAAAAATTAGGTATCAAAGTGGTCGGTCTTTGTGACACCAACTCAGATCCTAACATGATTGATTATCCAATTCCTGCCAACGATGACGCCATCCGCTCCATCAAACTTTTCAGTGAGATGATTGCCGAGGCTTACATTGCCGGCGCAAAGAAATTCGAACAAGTTCTCCGCACACGCACCGATAAACAATCGGATGTGGAAAAAGAACAAAAAGAAGCCGCTCCTGCTCCAAGAAATAACAAACGTCCTGGTGGTAAGAGAGATGCTCCTGCTCCTGTGGTTGCGAAACCTGCTGGTCCTAACGTGGTTAAGGCGTCTAAAGGACGTAAACTCGTGGCTGCTGGTACTGCTGACGACATCGAAATCTTGGCAGAAGTTGAACAAGAAATTTCGACAACAGCGACCCCAGCAACTGAAGAAACCACCACTGAAAGCACCGAAAGCTAAGGGAGTCGTCTATGTCTATTTCTGCTCAAATGGTAAAAGAACTGCGTGATCGTACCAGCGCGGGTATGCTTGATTGTAAAAAAGCCCTTGAGGAAAACTCAGGGGACTTTGACAAAGCCATCGATTGGCTCCGTCAAAAAGGTCTCAGCAAAGCGGCAAAAAAAGCCGGACGTGTGGCTGCTGAAGGTTTGGTTTATTCTTACATTCACGGCGAAGGCCGGATTGGTGTTCTCGTAGAAATCAACTCAGAGACTGATTTCGTTGCTCGTAACGAAGAATTTAAACAATTCGCCCAAGACGTAGCCATGCACATCGCTGCGGCTAATCCTCTCGCTGTTTCGGAAGCTGAAATTCCTGCTGATAAGATTGAAAAAGAGCGCGGAGTTCTGCGCGCAACAAATCTTGAGGCCGGCAAAAAGCCCGAAATGGTTGATAAGATTGTCGATGGCCAAATTAAAAAGTGGCTCGCTGAAAGCTGTTTACTCAGCCAAAAATACGTAAAAAACCCGGACATCACTATGGCCGATCATTTACAAACTACGATCGCGCGAATTGGTGAAAACATTGTGATCCGTCGTTTTGCTCGTTATGAACTGGGTGAAGGTATCGAGAAGGATCAATCTAATTTTGCTGACGAAGTTGCTGCGCAACTTAAACAGTAGAAGGCGACCGTGGCGTCATTAAAATATAAAAGAATTCTACTGAAACTCAGTGGGGAAGCTTTGGCTGGCCCACAGGGTTTTGGTATCAGCACAGATACTATTCAACAAATTGCTCGCGACATTAAGGAAGTTTACTCCCTAGGTGTGCAAATCGGTATCGTCATCGGTGGCGGAAATATTTTTCGTGGGATTGCCGCCTCTGCCAATGGTATGGACCGTGCGAGCTCGGATTACATGGGTATGCTCGCCACCTGTATCAATGCCCTCGCTCTTCAGGATGCTATGGAAAAAGAAGACATGCAGACGCGTGTTCTCTCCGCCATTGAAATGGCGCAAATTGCTGAGCCTTACATTCGTCGCCGTGCCGTACGTCACTTAGAAAAGGGACGCACGGTGATTTTTGCTTCTGGAACGGGCAATCCGTATTTTACAACGGATACAGCAGCAGCTCTTCGTGGTATGGAAATCGACGCGGAAGTTTTATTAAAAGCAACGACCGTCGATGGAACTTACGACAAAGATCCCAAAAAATTTGCCGATGCCATTAAGTACACAACCCTCACTCACCGCGAAGCTCTGAACAAGGGCCTTAAAGTGATGGATTCCACCGCTTTGAGCTTGTGTATGGACAATAAACTTCCTATCGTTACATTTAAGCTCATGGAAAAAGGAAACTTATTACGAGTCCTTAAAGGTGAGGCGATTGGTACTTTGATTAACTCTTAATAAGGCCGAAGCGAAGGCTGGCGCAAAAATTAACGCCAAAAAAGCTCGCAAGAGCTAGACAAGGAGTTCAATATGATAAACGTCAACGATCTTAAAAAAAATACTGAAACCAAAATGAAAACCGCGATAGCGGCCCTCGGCAATGAATTTAAAAAAATTCGCACAGGGCGCGCGCAAATCACAATGCTCGATTCCGTGCGCGTCGATTATTACGGGAACCCCACACCACTGAACCAAGTGGCTTCTGTGACATGTCCTGATGCTCGCAGTTTTTTGATCACCCCTTGGGAAGCTTCCGTCTTAAAAGCTATTGAAAATGCGATAGTAAAAAGTGATGTCGGCATGGCGCCTATCAATGATGGAAAAGCCATTCGCCTCCGTCTTCCAGATTTAACCGAAGATCGCCGCAAAGACCTTGTGAAGCAGACTAAAAAAGCTGTGGAAGATGCAAAAGTTGCTGTTCGCATGGCCCGCCGTGATGCCAATGAAGAGCTTAAGATAGCTCTCAAAGACAAGGCGATTTCGGAAGATCAAAACAAACAGTATCTCGATGAAATTCAGAAGGTCACAGATAAATACACAGCGGACGTTGATAAACTTTCTGCTGATAAAGAAAAAGAAATCATGACCATATGATGAGAAGCGGACCATCCGCTCTGCCTCGCCATCTCGCTATTATTATGGATGGTAATGGCCGCTGGGCAGAGAGACGAGGGAAGAACCGATTTTTTGGTCACTTTAAGGGTACACGAGTGGCTAGAAATATCATCGAGGAGTGCTCGCGCTTAGGGCTTGAGCATCTCACTCTCTATACCTTTAGTATGGAAAATTGGTCTCGACCCGAACAAGAAGTTACCTTTCTTATGAAACTCCTCGCCAAATACTTGGCCCGGGAGAGAGCGACGCTTATTAAGAATAATATTCATTTTGAATGCATTGGACAAATCGATCGTCTCCCGCGCTTTGCCCAAGAAGAAATCAGTAAGACCATTCATGCCACGCGCAACAACACTGGTATGCGGTTAAAATTTGCTCTCAGCTACGGCGGGCGACAAGAAATCGTCGAAGCCGCACAAAACTTTGCCCAGCTTGTCCGCGAAGGAAAATATCAACCGCAAGATTTAACGCCTGAGCTTTTTTCTACGCTTTTACAAACCTACCCCACACCAGATCCAGATTTAATTATTCGCACCAGTGGGGAAATGCGTCTTTCTAATTTTTTAACATGGCAATCTGTCTACAGCGAAATCTACATCACTTCTACACTCTGGCCTGATTTTACCGCCGAAGACTTACACCTCGCACTTCAACATTTCCAGACCCGCGAACGACGCTTTGGGAAAACCACCCTGCAGCTGCAAGAAGACACGCTCAGCTTATGATGGCTCGGTGGATCTCCGGTTTTTCTGCTCTCGGAATCCTTTTAGGAACACTTTATTTTTTCGGCGATACCGGTCTTCTGTATTTAAGCATGGGCCTGGCTCTTTTTGCCGCTTACGAATATTCAGCACTGTTTCAGCCCTTCTCACCGTCCTCTATAGTATATCTGGCGTTGACGGCTTTTATCATCAACATCCATATCTATTTTCCAGAAGTGACTCTCCCTCTTCTGATGATGTCTTTTGTTCTTATTTGCTCCGTCGCCATTTGTTTTTCATCGCGGAGCGAACCCAAAAATATTTTATCTACCATTCAGTGGATGACGTTGGGTTTGCTATACACCGGCCTTTTGCCAGCGCTCGCACTCACTCTGCTTTATCAGTTTGGCTGGCATCTTCTTTTATTTTTATTGGTCACCGTATTTTTTGGCGACATCTTTGCGTTTTCTACTGGCTTAACCTTTGGTGGAAAAAAAATCTTTCCGGTGATTTCCCCCAACAAAACTCTCTCGGGAAGTCTCGGCGGCCTCTTGGGTTCCGTGCTTTGCGGTGGCGCCTTCCTATTGCAATTCTCTACCCTCTCACTGGGCTTTGGTGCCTTCATCTGCCTGTGCATCGGCGCCTTTGCGCAATTCGGTGATTTTTTTGAGTCCACAATCAAACGCGCCGCTGGAAAAAAAGATTCTGGTTCACTGATGCCTGGACATGGTGGCATTTTGGACCGACTCGATGGCGTCTATTTTGGCTCCGCCGTCCTCTATTTCTTCTGTGCCATATTTGACTTAGCTCGTTATTTTTCGTGATCTCCATGTAGGTGCTGACTACGTCTGGTTCTCCCCGCGTTTTTTCTTTTCTTCTTTCCTATTTGAGAGACAAAAACTAGAATACAAAAATGGAAACACTCATTCATTTTATTACTCAAGGTTTGTCATTCATCGTCCCCATGATCGTTCTTCTTGGTGTGTTGATTTTTATTCACGAACTCGGCCACTTTCTGGTCGCTAAATATTTTAACGTCAAAGTGGAAACTTTCAGCCTTGGTTTTGGCCCAAAAATTTGGAAGAAAGTCCGTGGAGAAACCACCTACTGCATTTCTGCCATCCCTTTTGGTGGATATGTCAAAATGTACGGCGATGATCTCTCGGGTGTTGTGCCGGATGAAATGAAACCACGTTCGTTTCTTCATAAACCGATTTGGCAAAGAATTTCGATTGCTCTTGCTGGCCCGCTGATGAATCTCTTTTTAGCATTCTTTCTCTTTTGGATTATTAGCCTTGTCGGCGAGCAAGTGATTGCTCCAAAGCTTGGTGACCTCGCTGAAAACAGTGACGCTTATAAGGCCGAGTTTCGCTCGGGAGACCGTATCCTCAGTATCGATGATCAAAAAGTGGCACGCTGGGAAGATGTGGAAGAAGCTATCGCCACTCATGCAAACTCGGACCTGCGTTTTGTGGTCTTGAGAGAAACCCACGAAGAGCCCATGACCATCGTCGCCACACCGACCGCCGGCCCCAGCAAAAATATTTTTAAACAAGGGGAAGAAGAAGGACAAATCTCAGGTTTTGACTTTACTGCCGATGCATCGGTGATTGGCATTTCCGACCCGCAATCTCTTTTTGGTCAATTAGGTTTTCAAACAGGCGATCAAATTACAAAAATCAATGAAGTGAAAGTGAATACCTTTCGCAGCATCAGCGATGTATTGCTGAGCGAAGGTTCACAGCCTGAAAAGAAAATTGTTTTTCATATCGACCGCTATGGCACAGAAGCTGGAGCTAAAGCAAAACCGGTCAAAATTGAATGGGATTTGGAAAAGCAGCCTCTTCCTGATCGTGCCATAAAGTTAGGTTATGAGAAGCCTGAAACTTTTATCGGCGATGTGAGCCCAGACACTCCTGCAGCCAAAGCGGGCCTATTAGTGAACGATCAAATTTTAAGTATTAACGACACTCCCATCCATAGTTTTCAAGATATCGTCGCGGTGGTGAGTGGTTTTAAAGAAGGCAATCCTCCTCTTAAAATTACGTTGCGTCGCCAAGGAAAAGTTTTAAATGTCGACGTCGCTCCGCAAATGACGGAGATGAAATCCGACATGGGTGAAGTGGATAAACGTTTCACCATCGGAGTACGTCCACTCAAGTCCATCTATGTGGAGTATATGACGTGGCGTGCGCCGACTTTTTTGGGATCTTTTGCCTGGGCCGCTGCAAAAACATGGCAATGGACTCACGCTACGGTCATGAGTTTTGTACTTCTAGCACGCAATAAAGTTTCCGCAAAAAATCTCGGAGGTTTTATTTCCATTGGGCAGATGGCGCAAAAAAGCTGGCAAATGGGGCTTGATGCTTTTTTACGTATTATGGCCATTATCTCGCTCAATCTTTTTGTTCTCAATTTATTACCCATTCCCGTTCTCGACGGGGGCCACATTGTGCTCTTCTCCATCGAAGGAATTCGAGGCGCGCCGATCAGTCTGCGCAAACTCGAAGTTGCACAGCAAATCGGTATGTTCCTTTTGCTCTCACTCTTGGCCTTTTCGCTCTTTAATGATGTCTCTCGTCTTTTTGGGTCTTAGACCGTGTTGACATTATCCTTGTCTACCAGCTCCCTCCAGGGCTCCTTGGCTCTGGCCGAGGGGCACAAGGTGATTGCTTCAGAAACATGGCAGAAGCAGTCTTCGCACAGCGAAGTGATCACTGGTGTTCTTTCCGCTGTCTTTGCGAAAACGCAAAAGCAATTCTCGCAAATCAACAGTTTGATTTGCACTCATGGACCCGGCAGTTTTACGGGATTGCGCGTGGGCTTGAGTGTGGTGCGCACCTTGGCGCAGGCCCATCATATTCCTGTGATTGATGTAGACGACACCTTGGCCATTGCCCTCAATGCACAGGCTCTGCCGACGGAACCTTTGCGTTTGGTTCTGGTGGATGCTCAGAAAAATAAAGTTTTTGCCGCCATCTACCGCCAGGAGGTCCATCCTACGACCTCGCCTTCCTCACCAAAACTGCGCCCCGTGCTAGAACCGTCGCTCTTAGATCTTGTGCAGGTGGAAAAACTGCTCAGTGAAAAAACATACTTTTCCCTCGGTGACACCGCGATTTTTGAAAAATATTTCTCTGCAGAGACTCAAAAAAAACTGCTTCCCACTCTGGCAATTTCCACTTTTCCTCACGCCGAAACTACTTTGCGTTATATTTTGCAAAACAGCGCCGACTTCTCAAAAAAAAACTGGCAGCAACTTTTGCCACTTTATTTGCGGGCTTCCGCCGCCGAAGAAGTCGCTGCTGACAAATTGAGCAAAAAGTCTTAACGCTCCGCGCTCTTTTATTCGTTCCGCCGAGCCAGCTTTCTATTCTATGATTAAAAAGAGTCAAACTATGGGGAACATGACAGATCATTTCATTAACTACTACGATATACTTGAGGTTGACCCCCAAGCGACCTCTTTTGAGGTCTATCAAGCCTATTTAAAGGTGAAGAAGGCCTATTCCCTTCGCGATCCACAAATGTTTAAGAATTTTTCATTCGATGAGATCCAAGAACTTCTCACTTTGATCGAAGAAGCCTATTCCACCATCGGAAATGATGAAACTCGCACGATTTACGATGCACACTTTTTTAAAATCCATCCTCATTTGAAATCTAAAATTGGTGTCATGGATTTTCAAGAAACGGCGCCGTCTGTTTCTGTACGTGTTCTTGCTCCTGTGGAAAACGTAACCCATGTTCCTATGGTCGCTGCGGCTCCTCTGCCGGTGAGTGTGCCCACGACCTCTCCGGCGCCGGCGGGTTTTGGGAAAACGCCTCTCAGTTCTTACGAAGTGGATGAAACCTTTGAGGCACAAATTCTCAATCAAGATTTTTTTGATGGTGTGTTTTTAGGTAAAGTTCGCAAATACAAAAAGCTCAAACTCGAAGATATGAGTCAGAAAACGTGTATCAGTTTGAAATATCTTTACGCCATTGAAGATAACAACTACCAAGCGCTTCCTGCAGCCGTCTTTACGCGCGGTTATATAATCCAGTATTGCAAAATGCTCGGACTCGATGCAGATAAAGTGGTTAACACTTTTATGAAGCTGTTTCAAAATGGACGAGAGTAAAGTCAAAAGTAAAAAGATCCAACTATTGGTGACAGAAGACCTGGCCGGCTTGCGCGCTGATATTGGCCTCGCCAAGGCGGGTGTGTTTAATACACGCTCCCAGGTCAAAAAGATTTTTACCGATAAAAAAATCTATGTGAATGGCCTCTACATCAAACCTTCTTATCTTTTGCAATTAAACGATCAGATTGTGGCCGAAGTGCCTTTGCAATTGGAAGAATGGCTCGCACCCTATGACTTTCCTCTCGATATTAGTTACGAGGATGAACATGTGTTGGTCCTCAATAAACCCGCAGGGTTGGTTGTGCACCCAGCGGCTGGTCATCGCAACGACACTCTGATCAATGCTTTGATCGCACACCATAAAACGTTGTCTCCCGGCTCATCACCCTATCGACCGGGCCTGGTCCATCGTATCGACAAAGACACCAGTGGTCTTTTGGTTTTGGCAAAAGATGAAAAAACTCACCACAGTCTCGCCAAACAATTTTTAAGAAAAACCGTCCATCGTGTTTATTGGGCCGTAGTATTTGGTCAGATGAAAACAGAAAAGGGAACCATTACCTCTTATATTTCGCGCAGCCCTCAAGATCGCAAAAAATTTATGGCCACCCAAGAGCCCATTGGAAAATTTGCCATCACTCATTACGAAGTCCTGCAAACCACCGGAGCCCTGAGCCTTTTACAACTGAAGCTTGAAACCGGAAGAACCCACCAGATCCGTGTGCATTTGTCATCGCTGTCTCATCCGATTGTCGGCGATGATACCTATGGCGGAAAAAAACGCGCCAATTCCCTCCCTTCACAAGCTCTCAAAAAATTAATTCTCGATATGCCAAGGTTTGCTTTGCACGCCAAGGAGTTGGGATTTGTTCACCCTTACAAGCAAGAACGACTTTCTTTTAATTCGCCGTGGCCCGCTGACTTGCAAGAAATTTTTCGTCTCTGTCATTGGGAGTTGCCGTCGTGATTTCGCTGGATTCGAAAAAAGGTATTCTCATAAAAGATAACGCCTTTGAGATTTTTTTTGGCAATCGTCATTTTACCGCGCAGGTAGAATCTCCACCGCCTCATGAACTTTACTTATTGAAACAAGTCCATGGCTGCGCTGTGGTGGCCGCTTCCCCTACAATTGTTGAGGCCGATGGCCACTGGACAGCTGAGCCGGATCAAACTCTCGCCATCAAAACCGCCGACTGTTTGCCCATTCTATTCACGAGCGCGAAGCACTTGTTGGTGGCCGCGCTCCATGCTGGCTGGCGAGGAGTAGAGCAAAAAATCACCTCGCATTTTATCCAATCTTGTCACTTGTCCTCGGACACGAGTTTGCGTATGTACATTGGACCCCATATACAACAAAAAAGTTTCGAGGTGGATTTAGACATAGCAGAGCGTATTCTGAGTGCACACAGTATAACACTCAAGAAAGCGCTCGCTGATTCCCTCTGTGTTCATTCAAACAATAAATATTTTATCTCTTTAAGTGAATTGGTCATTCGGGAAGCTTTAAAGCACGGATTCTCACGCTCGCAAATTTGGGTGAGCGACGTCGACACTAAAACAGATTTAGATTTTTTTTCGTATCGTCGCTCTCTCGTCAGCGGCGAAACCGGGGTGCGTAACTATTCCGTCGTGAGACGGAATAGCAACTAACTGCTCCGTCGTAAGACGGAATAGCAACTAGCCGCTCCGTCGTGAGACGGAATAGCAACTAACCACTCCGCCGTCAGGCAACGGAGTCTTTAAGCAACTTACTTATGACAGCTCGACGCCGCATTATCTACAACTCCACGAGCGAATTGTAAGATTTGTTCGCGAAGAACTTCTCCATCGGCTGTATATCCAAAAGCACAGGCTCCGACTTTAGCGCGGAATTCTTCTTCATCAAAAAGAATTTCGCCATTAGCGGAATCAATCACACGGATCGTTTCTTGTTTTTGTGCAATCTGAGTTGTGCAGCTACGGCCGGGATAAATTGCGATTTGTTTCGTAATGTCCTCTGTCGCATCAAGTGGCTTAAAGCTAGGAAGGACTGTGGTGTTTGTGACCGCGCCAGAACACTGTATGTAATGAACAGTGGAACTGTCTTTATTAAAGGTCACATCGATTTTCCCTTGAGTGGTCGTCTGTTTCATTTCTGAATTAAAAACAAACTTGTAGTTGCGTGAGGCTGTGATTGTATCACTCGAAATGACGACAAGATCGTAACGAGGACAAACGACCACGCCATCGTCGTCATCATCGTCTGGGTCCACGATAACATCATCATCATCACCAAAGTTATCGTCTTCTGATGAGATCGGCGAGAAGGAGTTATAAGACTTCTCAGCGCACCCGCTGACGAGCAGCCCTAAGCTTAATAAAATAAAAAATAGATTCTTCATGATTTCCCCTCAAATAACTAGTTTCCATACTGAGAAAGAGCAAGCCCAGTGCCGCTCGTGATGTTTTTCTACTCTCAATAAAGCCCTCGTCGCCTCCTTGAGCTGTCAAAACTTTAGACACCGCCTCTTTTGCGGCGCCCCAAATTGTCGCTACAATAAAAAATTGACATCGCTGAAACTTTACGGAATCATAAATATATGGCGCAACAATTGGCTTTTGAAGAATTTAACGACTTAGGCACCAAAAGATTTGGTGGTCTTCATTTGAAGGGGAATCCAAGAACCGCTCGTCCCATTTCCCTCAAAAAACCCGTGCATTTGGTGCTCAAGTCGGAATTTGCCAAAGGCGAAAGATCTTTTTTAAGAAAGCCTTTCGCTTCACGTATTGAGGCCTCTGCGCGACGGTTAGCAAAATTAACGAATTTACGAATCTTTCGATTCGTCAATGCAGGAGACCATCTGCAGTTGATTGTGCATATCCGTTCGCGCAAGGCCTTTCATAAGTTTGTGCGCGCCTTGTCCGGCCACGTCGCCCGCATCGTTCTCGATGCGGAAAAGGGACGTGCTCGCGGAAAGAAGTTTTGGATCGCCCGTCCCTATACGCAGATTCTAAACTGGAAAAATTTTTCGAAAGCGGCGCAATGGCTCCGACAACAATTAGAAGTTGTCGCCGGCTTCACGCCAATAACACCCGAGACTTCGAGCGCCTAAGATCCTCTGGGTCTGTAGACACGACTCTCGTTTGACACTTTTATTTCCACTGCCGTAACGGCAGCAGAAATCCTTCTTCATTTTTTGCTGATGACCATGGTTCCCATTAAGTAATGCCAGATCTCCTATTGAATGATTGGTGTATTGGGTTACTTCGCTGTAGGTATATTTTTTACCGATTTAATAGGCAATTTTCGATTTTTGACATTAGACTTTGGTCTCAACTCAACCTTTGTCGCATTAACAATTTTTAATATAATTCCGAACTAGTGAACGTAACGGCAAATATATCTGCGAGAGGTATCTATGATCATCACCCGATTAATCATTCTAGCAACTTTCTTGACTCAATTGAGTGGGCATAGTGCGCAGGCCAAGGGTCTTCGTCCCAAGCAAGTAAGTACAACTGGTACTGCCGCGTTTGTGGATTCTTTTGGATCGATAGAAGAACTTCTCAACGGCTTGTTAACTTACAAGCTAATAAATATTGATGAGAAGGCTGCCGTTCAAGATCTTTTGAGAAAGAATAAAATTGAGCCGTCGTTGAAACTCCTGCCAGGAAAAATTTCATCTGATAAATTAAACTGGAAGAGCATTGCTTTGAGAGTAAGTCCTACTAAGGGCGAAGTTTGGTTGAACGGAGAAGTTGTTGTTCGATCAAAAGAAAATGTCACTTTTGATCGAATATTTAAACGCGTTTTGGAGCGATCATCGCGCTTTAAAACTTCAGGGCTTATTCACCTCATGCTGGAGTCAGCTCATGCTGGAGTTACCGCAGATATTTTTGAAACGATATCGGCTGCGGCCTATGCGGGAACATACCATTCTTTCAAGACCGTATACACAGGAGTGCAAGGTGTAGGAGCTGTAGGTATGAACGGCTTCGGCTTTCCACTTGAGTGGACTCTCGTTGGTCTTCGAAATCTGATTTATAAAGGTACAGTCGTGTGCCAGGGAGCCAGATACGTAGTTCATGGTGGGTTTAAGTCAACGGAGTGGAAAAACGACTTCGATCAGTGGAAAGTTGACCACGCACTGCTTGATCAAACATCGACCGGGAAATTTGAAGGTGCCTTAAATGGTTATTCTGCGAATGTCACCGCTGCATTCATGGCTGGAGGAGAATTGCTCGGTTCGGCCTTTTCACCTGAGAGAAGCGGTGATGTGCCGGTCGAAACCTCACTGTTGAATTCTGTTTGGCCCAGTGGCGTTCCGAGCTGTACTTCTGAGAGTGCAGCTACTCTCGAGGCCTATCTTAAGGAAAAGGCCAGAGTACTGAATTTAGCAATCCAAAATGAGTCGCGAAATAAACCCATGGGCGATGTAGATGTAATGGGAAATCCAACAGGAGTTCAACAATAGTAAAGCTACCTGTGCATGTGTTTATAAACACGGAATTCTTAACCTAGAAGTTCTCGGTAATAACTCCGAGAACTTATCCAAAAATTCCATTAAAGAAGAACCCATTCTCTCGAGCGCTTAAATAACAATACTGGCTATCACGTATACGTGAATCCAAGTATACCCGGTATCAGGTAAAATTCCGGATACCCAGTGTTCAGGGATACAGGTGTCCCTGATAACCTGTGTTTATAGACTCGTACCGATGGTTTGCAATAAGAACTCAAACTGAAGAGCATTGAGCTTAGCGAGTTGTTTTAAATTCGCGCCGGCTCCGTGGCCGCCTTCGGTGTTTTCGTAGTACATCACAAAATGTTTTTGATCGATCATCTTGGCCGCCATTTTACGAGCGTGCCCGGGGTGCACCCGATCATCTTTGGTCGACGTTACTAACAAAATTGGCGGATACTTACGATCTTCGTGCACGTTTTGGTAAGGTGAATATTTGAGAATGGGCTCCAACTCTTTAGGAACATCGGGGTTGCCGTACTCACTCATCCAACTCGCGCCCGCCAAAAGTTTATTGTAGCGAACCATGTCGAGGAGCGGAACCCAGCACAAAACAGCACCATAAAGATCTGGTCGTTGCGCCATCACTGCGCCCACCAACAGACCGCCATTGCTGCCCCCGCGAATCGCTAAGCGCGAAGGACTTGTGACTTTGTTTTTGATTAAGTCTTCCGAAACAGCAATAAAATCATCATAGGCTTTTTGGCGATTTTCTTTCAGCACTGCCTGATGCCAGCTCGGGCCGTACTCGCCACCACCGCGAATGTTGGCCACGACGTAAACACCTCCGCGCTCCATCCACAACTTACCTACGAGCGAATTGTATTGTGGCGTTTGCGAGGAGTTAAATCCTCCATAGCCATATTGAAGCGTGGGAGCCGTTCCATCTAAAACCAAACCTTTTTTATGCACTAAAAAGTAAGGAATTTTGGTGCCGTCTTTGCTGGTCGCAAATTTTTGCGATACCACAAGGTCTTTGGCATCAAAACGATCTGGACTGGCTTTTAGCTTTTTTACTTTGTCGAGAAATTCATATTCATACAGTGTGTTGGGTTGATTGAAGTTTTCATAAGAGAATAAAAACAGATCTTTTTCATCTGTCGAACTGACAGTTTGAACTTGCCCCGTTCCATCGACCAAAATGAGCGCCTTGGAAGCGGCCCAAAGAGCTTCTTTACCACCTTTTTTCTCTGTGTAATAAAGCTGACTCTTCACATCTTCTAAAGTCGCAATCACAATTTTATCTTTTAACTCTGTCACACTTTGCACAGATTGATTGGCCTTAGGAGAAAAGAGCAAGGCCACATCCGTCGCCGTGAGTTCTTTGCCCACAGAGGATTGCGCAAGAGAAATCACTGCGCCTGGCATATACTCTGTTCCCGCAAAACTCCAAGGCTTGCGAAGTTTATAGAGAAGATATCCGTCGTAATAGCCCACCAGTTCACTTTGTGGCGGCTTAGAAATTTTAAAAACTTTTCCTGTCTTTAAATCAAAAACACTTTCTTCCGTATTAAAAAAATCTATGGCGTGACTCAGGATCAAGATTGCTTTTTGTCGATGTTCCATGCGCCAAGATGTGGCGCGCACATCTTTGA
This sequence comes from Bdellovibrionales bacterium, assembly GCA_041736155.1. GTDB lineage: Bacteria > Bdellovibrionota > Bdellovibrionia > Bdellovibrionales > JAGQZY01 > JANPLN01. The sequence continues at coordinate 116,990 of JBGSUL010000032.1, read as the reverse complement.
CTTCGATGTTCATCAGAGTTTTTGCCGACGCGATTGGCGTTCCCCGTTTCCAAAGACGAATTTGCCGTGGATAACCCGACTCTGTGAGAGTTCCTTCACCAAAATCTGTAGAAACGAGCAAATGATCTTTATCTGCCCAAGTAAGGCCCGTTTTGGCTTCTGGCAGAGTAAATCCTTTGTCGACAAACTTCATTTTTTTGCCGTCAAATTCTCGGCTGACTGTGGCATCTTTTCCACCGCGCGAAAGTGAAACCATACAGTATTGATATTCGGGCTCTAAACAATCCATGCCTTTAAACACCCAATTCTCGTTTTCCTTCTTCGCCAGAGCATCGATGTCGAGAATTGTTTTCCATTTGGGGTTTGCTTTTTTGTATTCTGTATAAGGTGTCTTTCGCAAAAGACCGCGGACCGCCACATCGTCACGCCAAAAGTTCACAATGTTCGATCCTTCAAAATATCCAGTGGGAATTTTGTCTTTTGCTTCTAAAATCGCCAAAGTGTCTTTTTCGGCTTTTTGATAGCGGGAATTTTGCGTTAGCGCTTTTTGGCTTTTCTCATTCTGCGCCTCCACCCACTTAAGAGCTTCGGCCCCTTCGATATCCTCCAACCAGAGGTAATTATCTTGGCTGGCTTGCTGAGGACGGTGCGCACAAGAAACGAGTAATAAAAGGATCATAATTTGCTTCATAGAGGCTCCCTATTGCCGGTGACCAGCTCCTGTTTCTGTACGCAGGGCATTGCAAAAAGGTACGCCGATCCTTTTTGCAATGCCCTGCGTACAGAAACAGGCCCAACTCCGGTAAAAAACGCACACTAATACAAAAAATTTGCGAGCTCAACACTTCGCGTCCGTAAATGCGACTCAGCGTCTTTTTCAGGCTATGTAAGCCCCAACCATTTCTTGATTTTTCCGTCAGAAAACAGTTAGGATGCCCCTCTGAGCAAACGAACTGACGAGTTGCGACGAATGCTTGCGGCGAAGAATTGCATGGGCCAACCTGGCTGGTGGAGGAGGGGTCGTTGCGTTACTACATTGAAGACTTAAAAAATTACGTGGGTCAAACTGTCGAGCTGAAGGGTTGGGCGTTTAATCTGCGTGGATCCAAAAAAAATAAATTCCTCATCCTTCGCGATGGCACCGGACTTTGCCAATGCATCTTCTCCGAAGAAACCACAGACCCCACAACGTTTTCCACATTCGATCAACTCACACAAGAGTGTTCGGTGAAAGTGTCTGGCGAAGTGAAAGCGGAGCCTCGCAGTCCGGGTGGATATGAGCTCGTCGCCAAGACTCTCGAGATTCTTGCACCTTCGGTCGATTACCCCATCACTCACAAAGAGCACGGTCCTGATTTTTTGATGAACCATCGCCACTTGTGGATTCGTGGCCGACGTCAACATGCGGTTTTGCGTATTCGCTCAGAAATCGTCAACGCCATTCGCGATTTCTTTAACGGTCGCGGATTTACTCTCACCGATGCTCCGATTTTCACTCCCAGTGCGTGTGAAGGCACTTCCAATCTTTTTGAAACTAAATACTTCGAAGAAAAAGCATATCTGTCACAAAGTGGCCAACTTTACATGGAAGCCACCGCCGCTGCTCTTGGCAAGGTGTACTGTTTTGGCCCCACGTTTCGTGCGGAAAAATCCAAAACACGTCGCCATCTGATTGAATTCTGGATGGTGGAACCTGAAGTAGCCTTTAACGATCTCTATGACAACATGGAGCTGGCCGAACAATTTGTGGAATACGTTGTACAACGAACTCTGCGCAACCGCAAAGATGAACTCACCATTTTGGGAAGAGATTTATCCAAGCTTGAAGTGATCAAAGCCCCATTCCCACGCATTCACTACCGCGAAGCTGTAGATATGATTCTAAAAGAAAATAAAAACTTTATCGTCGGCGACGATTTTGGGGCTCCTGACGAAGAAATCATTTGTACCAAATTTGAACGCCCTGTTTTTGTTCACCACTTCCCTTCGGCGATCAAAGCTTTCTATATGAAACAAGATCCCAACGAGCCGGAATACAGCATGAGCTGCGATCTTTTAGCCACCGAAGGGTATGGCGAAATCATCGGCGGTGGACAACGTGAAGAGAGTGTTGAAAAACTCAAAACTCGCATTCAAGAACACAAATTAAAACAAGAGGATTTTGAATGGTATCTCGACATGCGCCGCTTTGGCTCTTTCCCGCACTCGGGATTTGGCTTGGGCGTGGAGCGAACCGTGGCGTGGATCTGCGGTCTTCAGCATGTGCGTGAAACTATTCCTTTCCCTCGTCTCTATGGAAGAAATTATCCCTAATCACAAGAGGACCTATGGATACCATTCAAGAAAAAATTAAAGATCTCAAAAACAGAAACGAGCTGGCCTTTAAGGGCGGCGGCGAAGATCGTCTTGCCAAACACAAGCAAGGAGGACGTCTCACCGCCCGCGAGCGCATTGATGTGCTTATGGATCCAGGAAGTTTTGTCGAGACCGATCGTTTTGTTACTCACCGTTCTACAAATTTCGGGATGGGCGGCAAAGTGATTCCGGGCGATGGTATCATCACGGGTTACGGCAAAGTGAATGGCCGTATGGTTTGTGTGTATAGCCAAGACTTTACAGTCTTTGGTGGCAGCATGTCGCGCACGCAAGCCAACAAAATTTTAAAAGTGATGGATTTGGCCATGAAAAATGGCTCTCCGATGATTGGCCTTAATGATTCCGGCGGCGCGCGCATTCAAGAAGGTGTGGAGGCTCTCGGTGGTTATGCGGACATCTTTCTGAAAAACGTGATGAGCTCGGGTGTGGTACCACAGATCAGCGCGATCATGGGGCCCTGCGCGGGTGGCGCGGTTTACTCACCTTCGATCACCGATTTTATTTTTATGGTGAAAAATTCCAGTTACATGTTTGTAACGGGTCCTGATGTTATTAAAGCCGTCACGCACGAAGAGGTGACCAAAGAAGATTTGGGTGGTGCCGGAACTCACAATCAAAAATCAGGTGTGGCGCACTTTTCCGCCGACGACGATAAAACCTGTTTGTTGATGATTCGTGAGCTGATTAACTTTTTACCAAGCAATAACTTGGACGATGCACCTCTGCAAAGTACAACGGACTCTCCTGATCGCATCGTTAAAGAACTCAATACGTTCTTGCCTGATAATTCTCGTAAGCCTTACGACATGAAAGAGTTGATCAAACACGTGGTGGATGAAAAATACTTCCTCGAGGTCCATCAACATTACGCGCAGAACGTCGTGGTGGGTTTTGCACGCTTCAACGGACAGAGTGTGGGCATTGTTGCCAACCAACCGCAAATTTTGGCGGGTTGTCTTAACATTGATGCCAGTAAAAAAGCAGCGCGCTTTATTCGTTTTTGTGATGCCTTCAATATTCCCATTGTCACGTTTGTCGATGTTCCAGGATTTTTGCCAGGCACAGAACAAGAGTGGAACGGGATCATCACTCACGGAGCAAAACTGCTTTACGCCTACGCGGAAGCAACAGTGCCTAAGGTCACAGTTATCACTCGTAAAGACTACGGTGGCGCTTACTGCGTGATGTCCTCGAAACATCTGCGCGGCGATGTGAATTTGGCCTACCCGTCGGCAGAAATCGCCGTGATGGGTGCGGATGGAGCGGTGAATATTATTTTCCGCGATGCCATCAACAAAGCCAGCAATCAAACGGACGAGCGACAAAAATTAATTAAAGATTACGAAGACAAGTTCAACAACCCGTATGTGGCGGCTGAACTGGGTTACATTGACGAAGTGATTGAGCCTTCACACACTCGCAAACGCATTATCCAAGCTCTCGACATGCTTAAAAACAAACGCGACGTCAATCCACCTAAAAAACATGGAAACATTCCACTATAGAGGTTGTTATGTTTAAAAAAGTTTTAGTTGCCAACCGAGGAGAGATTGCCGTTCGTGTGATCCGGGCCTGCCGCGATCTCGGCATTCCCACCGTCGCTGTTTACAGTGAAGTGGATCGTTACAGTCAGCATGTGCTTCTCGCCAACGAGGCTTACGAAATCGGGCCCGCTCCCAGCAATGAGTCTTATCTTCGTGAAGATAAGATTCTCGCCGTAGCTAAAAAAGCCGGAGCGGATGCGATTCATCCTGGGTATGGGTTTTTAAGTGAGCGAGAATTTTTCGCCAAGGCTGTGCAAGACGCCGGAATCACTTTTATCGGCCCTTCTCCAGAAAACATTAAAGCCATGGGCGATAAACTCTCGGCCATTTCTCATATGCGCAAAGCCGACGTCCCTACCGTTCCTGGAAGTAACGGTGCCGTCCCCACCATCGAAGACGCTCGCAAAGTGGCGGAGAAAATCGGCTACCCGATTATGATCAAAGCCTCGGCCGGCGGCGGTGGTAAAGGCATGCGTGTAGTCTTTGGGCCCGACGAGCTGGAAAGTGGTTTACGTGCCGCGAAGTCTGAGGGCCTTAATTACTTTAAAGATGACACGGTTTATTTAGAACGTTTTATCACCAACCCAAAACACATCGAAATCCAAGTGTTCGGCGATAAACACGGCAACGTTGTGCATTTGTTTGATCGCGAATGTTCGATTCAACGTCGTCACCAAAAAATCATCGAAGAAAGCCCAAGTCCATCAGTTCCTCCCGAAGTCCGTGAACGCATGGGCCAAGTGGCTGTGAAGGCTGCCAAATCCATTGGCTATGTGGGCGCGGGAACTTTTGAGTTTATTTTTGATAATGGGACTAAAGAGTTCTTTTTTATGGAGATGAACACCCGCTTGCAGGTAGAACATCCCATCACCGAGATGGTGACGGGCTTCGATTTAGTCAAAGAACAGTTGCGTGTGGCTGCGGGACACAAACTTTCATTCAAACAAGAAGACATCAAACAAAATGGACACGCCATAGAGTGCCGTATTTGTGCAGAAGATCCACAAACATTTATGCCTTCTCCAGGTTTTATCCGTCGTTTCCGTCCGCCATCAGGCCCCCACGTCCGTGTGGAAACCTATGTGTATTCTGGGTACGACATTCCAATTTATTATGATCCGATGATCGCCAAAGTGGTCACCTGGGGACAAACACGCGAAGAAGCCATCGCTCGCATGAAGCGCGCTTTGATTGAATTCACTTTAACCGGTGTAAAGTCCAACATTGTACTTCACCAATCGATTCTCAGCGCTGATAAGTTTCTCGATGGGACTTACACCACTCAGTTTTGCGAAAAAGATTTGATTATTAATCAACCCGATTTGTTTAAACATATTGATGATCGTATATTTCTGATTGCCGCGGCCATTGCGTCGTACAAACAGCGCGAAACAAAGATTGATAATTCGCAAGTCAAGCTCGAGACCTACTCGCGTTGGAAGCAAGTCAGTCGCCGACATGCGATGAGATATTAAACGGAGATTTTATGTATTTTGAAGCCGTCTTAAAAGAAAAGAAATTCCAAATCAACGTCGCTCGCCGCGAGGACAACTGGTTTGTGCAACTGAAGGAACAAAGCCAAGAGGCTTGGCAAGAGTTCACGATTCCCGACGGAGATTTCGAAGAAGCCGATAACATCATCAGCTTCCTCTTCAACAATCAGTCGTATCTTGTCGACGTGGTCTCGGACGGTTTGGATTGCACTGTTTTCACGCGAGGAAGTTACCGTGATCTTAAGATCTATAACGATGAAATGTTACTCCATGAAAGCTTCAAAACCGGCGGCATGGCTGGTGGCGCGTCCTCTCTCCGTTCGGGTATGCCTGGCAAGATCGTTAAAATCTTCGTCAACGAAGGCGATGAGGTTAAAGCCGGAACTCCGCTCTTGGTTATGGAAGCCATGAAAATGGAAAACGAGATGAAGGCCCCTGCCGACGTAAAAATCAGCAAAATCCATGTGAAACCAGGCGATGCCGTTGAAACTGGCGCTACTTTAATTAGTTACTAATTTTTAAAATAAAATTTCAACAGCCTGAATGGAAATGGGCCGCTACACTCCTTAAAGGTTATGCCTTGGTTGCCTCGAGAATTTATGATACAATGTAAGGCATGCGGGCGATGAACTTTTCAGATACAAAGCTTGATGAAATTTTGACTAGGCTGATTCCAGAGTTTCAGCCAACAAAAATTTTCTTATTTGGATCGAGAGCCAAAGGAACATCTAGAGACAATAGCGATTATGATGTTTTCTTTATTGTGCGCGAATCTAATCTACATCCTATTGAGCGAATGCAGAAAGCGGGTAGACTCCTTTGGGGAATTGGCGCTCTCGTAGATGTATTTATATATACAGAAGAAGAATTTAATGAATGGAAAGATGAATTCAACTCTTTAGCAAATACTGTAGCCACTGAAGGCAAGGAGCTGAGAGTTGGATAACAAGTCTGTACAGCGGTGGTTGAAAGCAAGCCGTCAAAACCTACAAGTAGCAAGAATGATTTTTTCACAAAAAGATCAAGAACTATATAAATTTGTTGGCTTTCATTGCCAACAGTCAGCAGAAATGTCCATGAAAGCGTTTCTTATGTCTATTAAATTCAAGTTTGATAAAACTCATGATCTAGAAAATCTAGGAAGAAAAATATTAGAGCTCCACCCAGATCTTGAACCGTTATTAATCTCTGCAAAAGATTTGACTCCTTACGCGGTACAAATCAGGTATGAAGAATCTTTATCAATACCTATAACGGAACAAATGACTAAAAATGCACTTCAAATCGCTACAAATCTTCAACAAGCGCTTATAGACAGAATAAAATGAATAGCATCTTTCATATACTGGCGAGGTACGGGGAACCAACCCGCAAGCTTAAATATACGAAAAATGACAACTTGAGATTACAAATATTGCCACATTTTGAAAGGTCTGCAGAGCAGGGCTGAAATATCGATAGCAGGCACGGTATAGAATTCGCAGTTACCTGCGGTAAAACCTAAAACGATGGGATAAGTAAATGAAAAGTATTGTTTTTCTCTCTTCAGTATTAATGTCATGGAACGTGTTTGGCCAGGCGCCTGACACCCAAATTAGAATGCAATTGGCGTTTGCCAACATTAGCATTGCTGCGGGCTTCGCGAGCGATTACTCAGCGTTAGCATCGAAAGAATATACGTGTTTACTGATCGGTCGTCTCCAAGCACAAATTCTCTTTGCCGTCGAAAAGCCACTAGAGGAAATCGGATCAGGTGCAAATCGTAGGCTGGTGGAAGCTAAAAATGTAATGAATGAGTTGGCAACAAAATTGGGTGCTTATTGTGGTCCGCCCGAAAACTATGAAAACGCGCCAACTACCCTGAAAGAAGTGCGTGCAAATCTGCAGTCGATCAAAGAATTAGCTTTCGAAGCTCACCGAATGTGAATTCACATGCATTCGGGTAGCCTGAAGATAGCTCGCGTCTTCTTCCCAAATTCTGTGCCATCATTGTGTGGCCAGTGAATAAAGCCTATACAGATATTGTCAGTCGGTGTATTTAAAAATGAATGGATGGGCTTTGTCTCTTTAGCATTCTTAATTAAATCGCCTTATAGATCAGTGCGATGGCTTTGCCGTCCACATAGGCGGCTTCACTATGAACAGGTCCCTCTTCAGAATCGAGGATAAGTGTGTGCAGGCCGCGTCCTATACCATAGATTAAAAATCCTGCGGGCTTAAGGCCACTGGTTTTATCAAAGGGTTTTCCGTACTGATCAAAATATAAAATTTTAGTGTTTACTGTTTGGTGGTCGACATAAACTTCAAAGGCTTCATCGGTATCGATAAACCCAACAATCACGCCACTATCCACAGAAATTTTGTAGAGGTCCTTCACTCCTTGCCACCAGCTGGCGTTGAGAACAGAGACTTCTTGGAATTTTTTGTTGCGGCTGATCAAGCTGACCGCTTCTTGTTCGCTGCCTTCGACTTGTGTGTAAACGAATAGCGGTTCCTGCCCCGGATAGACAGCCATTTTTAAGAGCTCTTCGGTCTGTGCTTTCAGAGGCGAACTTTGTCCTTGTAAAAAGAATTCGATGCTTTGAGATTGGGTTGTGAGTGGATCAAAAGCACGAACACTCACGTTGCGGTTGGCTTCGATATCAAAACGCACATCGCTGATTGCGCCGGCTCGCACAGAGACCAGTTTGCTATCCACCAGTCGCCCTACGGTGTCGACCACTTCGACTTCGTATTCACCATCGGCCATGCCGACAAAAGCAAACTGTCCATCTTCGCTCGTTTTCTGACTTTTTACGTCGGCGATATACATCTGAAAATAAATGGCATTCGCTTTTTGCTCGGCCAAACGAACTTGATAGCCCAAGACGGGTTTTGCGCCTCGGCTGATTTGCCCAAAGATCACACCGTCGTTGCGCATTTTTTTGGGTAGATCTATCGTATCGAACAAGGCTTCCACAAAAGGATCGGGGAACATACGAATCTGCACACCGCGCTGAAAGTCAGCCAAAACCACTGTCTGGCGGTGGCGTGCCTGTTCGGCAACAATCAAACCCGTGGATTGTGAGCTCACGGATTGTTGCTCAAATTTACCATTCTTTCCTGTTCGAGTATTTAAATCATGATCTCCCAAATTCACTCCGGCATCGGCGATCCCTTGAGGATGAGTTGGGTTATCATAAACTCCGATCACTTGACCACCGTGAGAAAAATTATAGGGACGTAGTTTTAAATCGACACCCGGAATAACAAACCCCGTAATCAGTCGTTGTTTGCTTAAAAGATCTAAATCAATAATGGCTTCACCGATGACATAGCCATTGCGATCCACCAGTTCAGCAATGATATCGCCCTCGAGATGGTCGACTTTTATTTCATAAGACCCATCGCGAAGAGAAATTTTTCCATCGCGCTGATGCTCGCCATTTACAAACCAACCTACGCGCAAAATATCTCGGGGGTCGGAGATGGCTAAACCTTCTGTTAATTCTAATTTTCCTTGCAACCAAAAATGAGAAAACTTACCAGTGATTCCATTCTCTTTTTTTTGTGACTCTAGAATCTCGTTTACCTTTTTCTCTGGCTCATCCTGACGTTGCGTCGGATCGGCCACCGCTTGACTCACCAACGTTCCCACCACTTCTTCCTGCGCAGCAGAAACGCTCATTTGCGGCAGGCGAATTTGTGGAATTTCTTGATAAATTACTTCGCGGCTCGCTGGGCGCAGCTCCGTGGCCGCGATATCTCGCGGAATCGTCTCTAATTCGTAAGTGGAAAGATAATAATCATCTTCAAGGGCAGCAAAAGCCGGGGAGAAATCATTAAAACGTAATTTTAAGCGTGGCATCTGCAAAGGCGCTTTTTCAGACACGGTGGAAAGAGGGAACACGACGGCCGACGCTAAAAAAATAGAAGCGCTGGATGCACTTAAAAATATAAGTTGAAATACAATGCTGACTATCAGTCGCATGATTTTCCGTTCCCTTTAAAAAAACCTAAATTTTTCTGAGAGTTTAACTCTCACTACTACGTCTATGCACTAGTTTAATTAGAAGGGTTGAAAATCGTCAATGAAGTCTTCCCGATCGGGACGAGTGACTAGATAATCGATCAGTGATTTTAAGATCTGCGTCGCTTTTTCCTGATCATAAGACTGGGTGGTGTAGTTTCCCGACCCATCACGCTTCTCAATGATGTACTGAATTTGTAAGGTGTAGGGTCGACGTTCGCCCAGTATACGGAGTTTTGCGAATGCACGTTTTGGATTTTTTGGATCTAAAGTAATCCCGTTGCCGCCGGGTGTGTGGTAACGCGAAACCACTTCGCGGCCGTTCGTACTTTTTCCGCGAAGTCCAATGGCCGCATGATCAAAAGCTTTCAGCACGCTGGTCACCGAGGCATTGACTCCTTTTTTCTGTGCGGAATCTCCTTCCGTCATGCTCGTGCATGAAACTAGAAAAGTCGCCGCCATCGAAAAAATCCACAGTCGTTTGTTCAAAACGTCCCCCACGGCTCATATGCCTATCTAGACGTTTTACCTTATTTTACGATTTTCTGCGCGTCTTTAAGAAACTTCTCTAGACCTTTGTCAGTGAGTGGATGCTGAGTCATACCCTGCATCACTTTAAACGGCACAGTCACAATATCCGCGCCCATCATTGCAGATTCGAGAATATGAACATTGTGTCTGATGCTTGCGACGAGAATTTCGGTTTCAAAAGCATAATTGTCATAAATCGTTCGAATCTGCTCAATCAAAGCCATCCCTGGTGTAGAAATATCATCTAAGCGACCGACAAAAGGAGAAACCATAGTCCCGCCAGCTTTAGCAACGAGCAATGCTTGTAGAGGTGAAAACACCAACGTCACGTTGGTACGAATGCTTTCAGCTTTGAGTTTGCGAACAACCACAAGTCCGTCTTCGGTCATGGGGATTTTCACCACAACATTGTCGGCAATCTTCGCCAACTCTAATCCTTCTTTAAACATTCCATCGGCATCCACAGAAAGAACTTCGGCTGAAACAGGTCCCTTAACTTCTTTGCAAATATCGGCAATCACTTCGCGAAACGGACGACCTACACCCATAATCAACGAAGGGTTCGTCGTAACACCATCCACCCATCCACGGGCGTTGGCTTGTTTAATCTCATTGATATCTGCTGAATCGATAAAAAACTTCATTTTAAGCTCCCACTTTTAGCGTGTCTTTTTTATTTTATATCTAAGCGACGTGTTTTTAGAGAAGATTTTCTCATAAGAATTCAGAAAAAAGAGATATCGCGTGCGCGCGGGGCGTATCCGAGGCGCGGCATCGAAGATGACGCGACCCGAAGACGAGCCCGCGACCGTCGAGCGCTATCTCTTTTTTCTGAATTCTTGTGAGAAAATCTTCTCTAAAAACTCACCTCAACTTGCCTACAGGGACTTTACATAATCTTCCATTTGATAACAACCTGGCTTTTGTTTTTTCAACCACTGTGCTACTTCCACAGCGCCTTTGGCAAAAACGGCTCTTTTTAACGCCTTGTGTTCCACCACTATCTCCTCTTCCGTAGAAGAAAGAACCACGCGATGGGTACCCACAATTTCGCCCTCACGAATAGAATGGGGCGCTGGCAAACCTTTTCTTTTTTCTTCGAGAATTTTTTGTAAAACGATGGCTGTCCCGCTGGGTTTGTCTTTTTTGTGAATATGGTGCCACTCTGTCATTTTCACTTTGTAAGAGGTGGGGAGTGGTAAAGCTTTTAATAGATCTTTCATGATTTGCACACCAATGGAGGTGTTCGCTGTCCACAGCACGGGAATCTTTTTCCCGGCACTTTTAATTTTTTTAAAGTCTGCCGCCGTCAATCCTGTCGTGCCCGAGAGGAATGCGATTTTATTTTTTAAACACCAGTCCAATGTTTCGCGAAAGAGCTCTGGCCCCGAAAAATCGATAACGATGTCCGGCAACGACTTAACTTGCGATACATTATCGACAATAAGACCCTGCTTCTCACGAGCCAACCCGCCTGCAAATCGAGTTTTTTTATTTTTGCGGATCGCTTTGACGATTTCTTGGCCCATGCGACCGCGCACGCCGACGACAAAGATTTTCATAAAAAACGCTCGTAGAGTTTGAGCGCTGTTTCCACTTTTTTTAATTGCTCAACGCTCAGACGAACAAGCGGTAAACGCATTTCGTCTGTCGCAATCACGCCGAGCATCGCCATCGCCGCTTTAACTGGAATCGGATTTGCCGAAATGTATAACGATTTGATGAGCTCTTGTGCTTCTTTAAATTCTTGTAAAGATTTTTCTGTCACGGCACCTGAGAACCATTCTGTCATTTTACGTGGCATAATATGTGAACATACAGAAATGACTCCGTGTCCGCCATTTTTCTGCATCACTAAACAAGTTTCATCATCACCACTGAGCATACGAAATTGTGACGGGCAGGCTTTTTGAATTTGTGTCGCCAACTCTAAATTCCCTGTGGCTTCTTTAATCCCCACAATATTTTTAAATTCCGCGAGACGCTGAATGGTGTTTACTTCTAAACTGGTAATCGTTCTTCCGGGAACATTGTAAAGAAGTTGTGGTGCTGGAACAGCTTCGGCAATGGCTTTGAAATGTTCGTACAAACCTTGTTGTGGTGGTTTGTTGTAGTATGGAACAACCAACAAAAGTCCCTGGGCTCCTGCTGCCACAGCTTTTTGCGAAAACTCGATCGTCTTTTTTGTATTATTGCTCCCTGAACCAAAAATCACGTGACCTTTATTTTTAACCAAACCTAAAACAACCTTGAGAATCTCTAAACTCTCCTCGGCTTCCAGAGTTGGGCTCTCAGCGGTGGTACCGTTCACGACAAATTGATTTACGCCGCCCTTGAGTTGTTGCTCCACAAGTTTTTCCACAGAGGAAAAATCGACCTTGCCATTTTTAAATGGTGTCACCAGTGCTGTATAAACCCCTTGAAAACTCATGCAAGACTCCCTTCAAAAACAATTTGTGCTTCTCCGCGCAGAACTGCTTCTGGTTTGTGACTTAAATCCACCGTTAACTCTCCACCGGGCGCTTTCACCGTGATCGCGCCTTGTACCTGTGGATTTAAATATTGATAAACTTGGACGGCCGCAATAACGCCCGTTCCACACGACAAAGTAAAATCATTCACACCGCGCTCAAGTGTCGCTGCCGCCAATGTCTTTTCCCCAGTGACTGCATAAAAGGTGAGGTTGGCTCCCGCGGTGCCAAAGTGCTTATCATAAATAAATTCTTTTAATTCGGCACTTCGGGATAAAACGGTGGATAAGTCTTTAACCGGAATAACACAATGAGGGACGCCCGTGTTGGTGATGTATCCCTCGGTAAATCGCGACGAAAAAAGATGGGTCACTTTTTGCAAAGGAGCTTCTGGCAAAGCAAAACGAATTTCTACGTTCTCCCCCGCGAGAGCCTTTCCTTGAAAAAAACCTTTCATCGTTTTTACGCGCGCAGTGTTTTGTTTTTCTACTTTGGATAATAAGTAAATCGCCGCTCGTGCAGCATTGCCGCACATTTCTGCTTCGGCGCCATCGGCATTGTAGAACTGCCAGGTATATTGTGCAGGCCCTGTTTCTTGCAGCACCACCAAGCCATCAGCGCCTATCCCGTATTGGCGATGACAAAGACGTTCGCGTTGCTCACGCGAGAACGTCACGTTTTCTTTGAGAAAAAAAATAAAATCATTGCCTGTGGCTTGGAGTTTATAAAAACGCATTATTGGTTTTTCGACGGTGTGGAAGGTGTTCCCGTTGCTGACTGTTCCGCAGTTTGCTTCTTTTTCTCTTTTTCCAGCTGTTTCTTAAGAGACGCCTCTGTGGGTAATGGCGGCTCAGGAGGGCCTTTGACTCCACAGGCCACCAGATTAAATAAAAATAAGATAAACATCAGTCGCGTCATCTCTCCTCCATTTCAGAGAGCTCTTTTTAGGGTTGCGGCTCTTTTGTACAAAGATCCGGCACTAAATAGTAGGTCTTTCTGGATTTACCAGACATGGCCTGACAAGACGATAAATATTTTTGTTTTTCGTCTGAATTCTTCCACTTTTCCCAGAGGAGAAAGTGCTTGTTGGGAATAGATGTTTTTTGTAAATAATTCTTAAGAATCCGATCTTTAGGACTGATATTTGGGTTGGTCAGCCGTTGCTGGGCTTTGACGTAATAACAAAACTCGCGCTCCGCCGCCTCCATCAGCGCCGATTCGCAATTCTCTCCCAAACCCGTCATCTCTGGCTTCAGCCAACCTTGATAAACTTTGTATTGGGGAAAAAACGGCATGTCTTTGAGGGCCTTATCAAGAACCTCTTTGAGCTGACTTTCTTTTTTGAGAGCCCAAAGCGTGGGAATCAAAAAAGAAATCACCTGCAGATTGTAAGGCTCTTTTTCATAGGCTTTTTGCAAAATTTGTAAACGCTCCTCGAGCGCCTCGGACGTATTCTTTTCTGGTGCACTCTTTTCCGTCGCGCTCATCTCCAGCGCTTTTTCAAATGAGCCCAAAGTGCTGTCGAACTGAAACGTGCGAAACCAGGAGCTGACTTGGTGTTGATTCTCCGTCGAGTTCAACAGTTCGCGCGAATGTTCTTTTAACAAGGTCGCCGCTTCGTCGAGATGTTTTTCCAGTACCATCTGACGAACACTCTGGAGTGTGACGGGACTCGCAAAAACCGTCGAGCTGAAAATCAATACACTCCCCAGAGTTATTTTGATCATGGTGCTTTCTCGTAGGATTTTACCAACACATCGCGGGGCTTACTACCATTCGCAGGCCCCACAACACCTTCGCGCTCAAAAAGTTCAATCAATCGCGCCGCTCGTGGATAACCCAAACGAAATTTTCTTTGAATCAACGACGCACTCACAGATTTTAATCCTGAGCACCAGGCGAGAATCTCATCATAACGCTCATCGTATTCGCCGTCTCCACTCTCGTCACTGTCCCAAGCGCCCTCAGCCCCTTCGGAGAAGGCCGGCTGGCGTGTGATCGCGCGCATGGCCGATTCATCGTACTCGGGTTGTCCCTGCTCAGACCAATAAGACATAATCGCCGCAATTTCTGTTTCTGTGACCCACGGTCCATGGTGACGTTCGGGTTTTGCTACACCTGGAGCTAAAAAGAGCATATCTCCACGCGCTAACAGTCGTTCCGCACCGGAATCATCTAAGATAATGCGCGAATCCATTTTGCTCGCCACTTTAAAACTAATACGTCCTGGAATATTCGTTTTGATCAAACCCGTCACTACATCTTTACGCGGGCTCTGCATAGCGAGAATAAGATGGATTCCACACGCACGGGCCATTTGAGCTAAACGCACAACGGCGTGTTCCGCATTGTTTTTATCCACCGCCATCAAATCTCCAAACTCTTCTACCACGATCACAATATAAGGTTGTGGCGTGTAGTAGTAAGAATCGACGGGTTGCTCCGTTCCCAAATTATATTTTTCATGTTCTTCGATTTGCTCTTTAGTCAGAGCGAGAACTTTTTCGTTATACGATTCTAATCCACGGGCACCAAATTTAGACATGGAACGATAACGCTTTTCCATTTCGCGCACAGCCCAGTTCAGTGCATTGACCGCTTTTTTGGGGTCCGTCACCATCGGCAACAAAAGATGCGGAACATTATTAAATGCAGCTAAGTCGACCTGTTTGGGATCAATCAAAATCAAACGCAAAGTTTGGGGGGAGTGGCGGAAGAGTAAACCGGTGAGGGCGCAAACTACAAAAACAGACTTTCCTGAGCCCGTCGTTCCGGCGACTAAAAGATGCGGCATCTTGCGCAAATCCACGACTTTGGGCAACCCATCCGCCTGACGACCAAGTGCCAAGGGAAGTTTCATTTCATCGGACCAGAAATCATCCATGGCTAAAATATCTTTAAGGTAAACCGTTTCGCGATGGGAATTGGAGGTTTCAATGCCGACAACATCACGCCCAGGAATCGGCGCGATGATCCTGACCGATTCGCTGCTCAGTGCTAACGACAAATCATCTGCCAGTTCGGTAATTTTGCTGATCTTCACGTCAGCATTCGGTTTGAACTCAAACAGAGTCACCGCCGGCCCCGGTTTAGCGCCCTTCACCTCACCCTTCACCGCGAATTGTCCCAGTTTGTCCACTAATAGGTTGGACTTGGTTTTAATTTCACGCTCATCCACTCGGTAGCGAGACTCAGGTGGATCTTCCAACAAACCAATTTCTGGAAGCTTCCAGTTTGCAATGCGTCTCTGTACCTTCTTTTTGAGATCCACCTTACGTCTTTTGAGCGGCGCTAACAGGCTGCCAAAGGTGGATTCTTTGGCAGACTCTGGCGTCTCTTCTTCTGCGCCCTCATCAGACTCTTCCTCTTCATCCGCAGAAGTTGTACTCATTCTATCCACAGGAATATCCACAGATTTACTCTGTGTATAACTCTGTGGAAAAGTCTGTGTATTTTGTGTTCTTTCTAAGAATGAGAAGCCTTGGAACCCTTGCCAGTAGTTGGTTATAAGACCGCGCAAATTTGCAAACCACACCTGTGGTTTTTCCACAATCTGCTGACCAAATAGGACAATGGAAAGTGCGACAATACTTGTCCATAAAATAAGCGCCACACCCGTTGTATTAAATAGACGCGCCAATTGGGCTTGCACAAACTGACCCAATATTCCGCCGAGATAGATATTCTGTTGGTAGATTTTCAATCCCTGAAAGTGCAAAGCCAGAAGACTTGCGACCGTGAGCATTAATAGCCCCGCGCCAACCAACCACTCCCACTGAAGGTGCTTTTGCTTTTCTCTGTAATATGTCCAGCTCACAAAAAAGAGAAGTCCAGCCACACCCCACGCGGTGATTCCCATGAGTTGATAAAGCAGATCCGAAAAAAAACTTCCAAAGAGTCCGCACAAATTTTCGGAGTTCGGTCGATGACCTAGGGAGTTAAAGGACGGATCGGCAGGATTGTGACTGCCGAGCGCTAAAGCGACAAAGACCGCGCAAAACAAAAAAAACAGGGCGATGAGCAAAGACTTGATGTGTTGAGTTTTCATTCCTCTATTCTAAAATCTCTCTCTCGAGAGGAGAAGCACCAACTCTTCTTCTCGACTTTGGCCGTGAGAAATCGCCGCATCCATCATGCGAAGCCATTCTCTTGTCAACATTAAAGTCAATTGACGGTGTACAGCTGGTGTTGTTTTGATGCTTATCAGACGTTCAAGGAAAAAATTTTTTATTACGCACTGAAAAACTAAATTTTTTTATTGATAGAATGGGTGTTTAAAATTTAAAAACTGTGTTGCGTAAACAACAAACAATTCTTGATTGGGGTAGGGCCTATGGAAGTTAATCACTCAGAAAATCTTTTTGTCGCGAATTTGCACTCGGTGAGCTTAGAGAGTCTCGTTAAAAGCAAACTGGAAGTACTATTCCGCCAACAAAAGGAAGCTGATGTTGAACTCAATGATCTGCACAAGTTAATCCTTGAGCAAGTTGAGAAGCCGCTTATTGAGCTCTCCCTCAAACAAAATCGTGGGAACCAAGTCAAAACAGCGAAGCTGCTTGGTATCAACAGAAATACTCTTAAAAAGAAAATTGACACCTTTAGAATAGATATCAAAAATCTACTTTAGTACTACATCAGCGAGCATCCAATACGACACCTCAGTGAGCCTCGCACAATAATATTCTCTTGGGGAGTATAGTAAATGTCATTTAAAGTGCCGCCTCATCATCTTGAGGCTGAGCTTTCTATCATTGGCGGCATCATGGTCGAGCCAGATGCCTTTGATATTGTCTCTGATGTTATCAGTGCAGATGACTTCTATAAGCCCGTTCACCAGAAAATTTTTATGGCTATCTCCGAGCTGAATGCAAAAAATCAGCCCGCAGATATCATTACCATCTCCAATCATCTCTCTCATAAAAAAGAGTTAGATGCCATTGGTGGCCCATCCACGCTCGCCGAAATTCTCAATCAAGTTCCTGCGGCGATTAATATTCGTGGTTATGCCGACATCGTCAAAGAGAAGTCCATTCTTCGCAAACTGATCCACACCAATGGCGACATCATGAACGAAGCTTACGAGGAAAAATTCGAATCCTTAGATGCTTTCGTGGATAATGTCGAAGCGCGAATTTTTAAAATCACCGAACAAAAAGAAACCAAGAGCAACCTCACCAGTGCTTCGGAGCTCATCAAAGTCAGCATTGATAAACTGACCGAACTGGCGAGCAAAAACCAAGAAGTCACTGGGGTGCCCACAGGGCTCCCGTCTTTGGATAAAATGACTTCGGGGTTTCAGCCGGGAGACTTTATTATTCTTGCCGCTCGTCCTTCCATGGGGAAAACCGCTCTCAGCTTAAACTTTGCGCTGACGGCCGCGATGAAACATAAAAAAAGCGTCGCCTACTTCTCGGTGGAGATGGGTAAAGAACAGCTGATGATGCGGGT
Source organism: Bdellovibrionales bacterium (assembly GCA_041736155.1). Lineage (GTDB taxonomy): Bacteria > Bdellovibrionota > Bdellovibrionia > Bdellovibrionales > JAGQZY01 > JANPLN01. The sequence goes on along the minus strand of JBGSUL010000032.1, from coordinate 99,118 downwards.
TCTCGCCTCTGAAGCCAAAGTGAATATGTCGGACATCCGGATTGGTCGACTCAAGGACTCTGACTGGCCACGTTTGATAGACAAAGCCTCTACGTTGGCTGACACCTCACTGTTTATCGACGACACCAGTTCCATCTCGCCTTACGAGATCCGCTCCAAAGCGCGGCGCCTCAAGTCACAGTTTGGGATCGATATGATTATTATCGATTACTTACAGATCATGGGTATGCCAGGCAAGGTAGAGAGCCGAGAACGGGCTGTGGCTGAGATTTCTAAAAACCTAAAGAGTATTGCCAAAGAACTGCGTGTGCCCGTTATAGCCCTTGCTCAGCTCAACCGGGGCGTAGAGGGAAGAACGGGCGAACTCAAGAAGCCGGTTCTCTCCGATCTTCGTGAATCGGGATCGATCGAGCAAGATGCCGATTTGATTATGATGCTTTATCGCGAAGAATATTATGATCCCGAAAATCCCGAAATCAAAGGCCAAGCGGATTTACTGATTCGTAAACACAGGAACGGCCCCGTGGGCGAAATCAAATTGCGCTGGCAAGCTCAGTTTGGTCAATTTACCGAATGGCAAGATGGCTATTCTCCCTCACAGGGAAGCTCTTCTGGCGACGGCTCTGGGCCCGTATTTCCGACGAATTCCTCACCGCAACAGTATGGTGGTGGCGGCGGCAAAATGAAGAACTTCGCCCCCGGCAGAAATAATTAAATCGGATAACTAAAATAAAAAAGGTCTCTTAAGGAGACCTTTTCAATTACCAGCAGGTCTCCTTAAAAGACCTACTCTACTCTGAGATGACACAATCTTCTGGTTACGCTTCTTGGCGCTCTACAGAAACAACGATCGTTGCCTCTAAACCATCGCCAAAACTAATTTTAGCTTGATGTTGACCAAGAACCTTAATGGCTTCTTCGATCACGATGTCTTTTTTCTCAACAGCAAAACCTTGTTTTACTAAAACATCGGCGATGTCTTTATTGGTGATGGAACCAAAAAGTTTATCTTTTTCACCAGCAGTCATCTTAAAGACAACTGTGGCTTTTTTAATTTTCTCAAGCATTTGAGATTTTTCTTCTTGAGCTTTCTTTTTGCGAGAAGCGGCGACGCGACCCCAATGTTCAAACTCTTTTACACGCGACTCAGTGGCTTCAGCAGCTAACTGGCGAGGAAAAAGAAAGTTGCGGGCGAATCCACTGGTCACATTCACCATGTCTCCCGAACGGCCCAAATCTTTAACGTCTTTTTTCAAAATGACTTTCATACTTAATCTCCTACGTAAGGATTACTCTTTATTAAATTTTTAAAAACTTTTGATCTAAAATTAAACCACACTTCAGCCACACCTAAAGCCACCACCGCTGCAAACAGTTGGAATCCGAGAACAAAAAAGAGTGCGACTTTAAAAAAATAATTCATTCGCACGCGATCCATCAAGAAACCCAACACGGCAAGACCTTGGAAGTAGTAGGCCGCTGAACACACAAACAGAAGGTTGAAACAAACTTTCTGCAAAACAAACATTTTAATAGGATCTACCAAAAAGCTCCCGGCCAACGATGCGATCAAAACCCAAATCATATTATCAGGCACTTGAAAGCTGGTGATTTTCTCTTTTTTGCCTAAGGGGCGGATAAAAAGAACCCCAAAGCACACCAGGATCATCATCAAAAACGCCACAAGCGCAGGTAACATCGTCACGATTTGCATCGCTTCAATAGGTACTGGTAAATCTTTGATCTGTGGAGACGCCAACATGGTTTCAGAGACTTGGTTTTTTAAAAAAGTGATCAAACCAACGTTCTTACTTTGTGCCCAAACCGTCATAGCAAAGAAAGCCGCGACAAGCGTCGTCGCCACCGCACTAAATGCCGCATTAAATCGGCTGACTTTCTGCAGTTCCAGCTCGGCATAAAGACCCATCAGCAAAAAAACAATTCCTTGCGCCAGCGCCCACTGCGGAAAGACAAAAATCAATCCCGTCGTCGACACGGCGGCAAACAACCAATATTGCCAACGGCCATAACTCATGTGCAAGTAGCGTGCTCCCAATGGCGCCATAAATAGAAACGAAGCTGTTAACAAAGTTGTTAACAGCGATACCACTGCAAATTGAGAGGCTCGTTTCGTCGATGGCATGTCCAATTATCTCATGGGACGTTTTGGTTTTGCAGCTAAGCGCTTCGCTTCACGCTCTTTACGCTCAATCAGACTTGCTTTAAATTTTTCAACAAATTCTGGAAGAACAGTTTCGTCGGGAAGACGGGTGTGCATAAAACGCAGAACTTTTTCGTTAATTCTCATCGTACGCTCAAGCTCGGCGATGGAATCTGGTCCTGCAGTAAATGTGCAGTGAAAATAAATACCACGGTTGGTTTTTTCGATAGGGTTTGCCAAACGGCGAACGCCCCAAGTGTCGATGTGGTTGATTTTTCCTGCGAAGCCTTCAATGATTTTTTGGTTTCTGCCAAACAAACCTTTTTGTTCCTCTTCGGAGCAATTGGGGTCCATGACAATAATGGCTTCGTACGGACGAATGACCGCCTCTTTAACTAACTCAAACATAATCTCCCTTTCGGTTAAAAGCCCTAAATAATTCGTCTTTAGAGCAAGGTCCTGTTTAACTAGCACAAGACCTTTTGCAAAGTCCATTGATTTTGACTCGTCCTTTGCACTTGGCGGTTGAATTCCCGCGCCTTTTTAATGAAACTTTTACTATGAGCCTTTCTCTGCAAATCCTCAGTGGCCCCCGCTACGGAGAAGTCCTTCAGCTACAGCATACGACGACCCTTGGGCGCAGCGCCGATATCTCGTTTGAAGACGGTAAGATGTCGAAAGTACACGCTGTTTTTGAATTAGATGAGGTGCTTGGCTGGGTTCTTAAGGATCCCGGATCTAAAAACGGAATGTTGGTGAACGGCGAGCGCTCCACCCAGCACCTTCTGATGGAGGGAGATGTGATCGATCTGGGAACCACGCAAATGCGCGTGGCCTCGGTGACTTCCTTTTGGAAACCCGTGCTCAATCAGCTTTTGCTGGAATCCCATGATGTGGCCCGCAACGAACCTCTCACTGTCGAAGCTTTTCGTTCCGTGCCTGTGCTGCATTTTACCCAAGGACTACAAACTGGCGAAACCCATGTTCTTGAATATGGCCCGCGCTCTGTGGGCGGCGAATGTGATGACATTCAGCTTTATGAACCGCACTGCCCGGATATCGCCTTTGAAATCACACCTTCTGCAAAAGGTGCTGTATTTACCACCAGCTATCCTAAAATTGTGCGCTTAAATGAAGAAGAACACGAAAAAAAGATATTGAAAAATTCCGATCTCATCCATATTCACAATACTGTGATCGAAGTTAGGTTTTTAAATAATTAATTAACAAGTTGAATAGCTGCGATCCTGAGGAGTTCTTATTTCACCGGTTTCTAAACGTTCTGGATATTTTCATAGTTTTGATGGAACACGCATTTATTATGAGGTGCGCGGAGAGGGCCGTCCGCTGGTTTTTGTTTATGGCATCGCCTGTCTGATCAATCATTGGCATCATCAACTGCATCACTTTTCACAATCTTATCAGACCATCATTATGGATTACCGTGGACATCATTTTTCCGATATTCCCGAAGATAAAAAAAATCTCAGTTTGCCAGCCATGGCCCAAGATATTATCTGTTTGTGCGAACACTTGAAAATCGATAAGGCTTTTTTCCTTGGCCATAGTTTTGGCTGTGAAGTTCTGCTCGACGCTTATCAAAAAAAACCTGAACTTTTCGAGGGCTTGTGTTTTGTCAGTGGCTTTTTTAGCAATCCCTTCCAAGCCATGCTCTCGCAGGAGCGGTTGCAGGAAGTTTTCCATTACATCCGGAAAACCTACAATATGGCGCCTTCGCTGTTGAGTACAATTTGGCGTTTAGGTGTCACCAATCCGGTGTCGGTGTTTTTAAGTTCTTTGGTTGGTGGTTTTAATCTGGAAAAAACCGCGCTCAAAGATATCGAAATCTACGCGCAAGGTGTGGCCAATATCGATTTGCGTGTCTTTATGACTTTGTTTGAGCAGCTCACACAGTATGATGGTCGCCCCTTCCTCACCCAGATAGAAGCCCCGACACTGGTGATTGCCGGCGACCGCGACTCATTAACTCCGGTGGCGGTGCAAAGATCTTTGTTTGCAGAAATCCCCCAAAGTGAACTGCTGATTATTCCCAACGGCTCCCATTGCGTTCAATTGGATTTTCCACAAGAAGTGAACGAAAAGATTGAGGGGTTTCTTCAGCAATACCCGGCGTCGACGCTCGAGATCCCCACATAGTCGTTCTCGCTTCGAACCGTTTTACATCTTTTCAAAACCCCCATCCTTTTTTTTCAGGGTGCTCGACTCTTCGTAGACTTCTCTCCTTGCGTTGCTATGTTGCGACAACTTTAAATGATGGAGTTTTTATGAAGGGTGTTTTCTCTTTGTTTTGGGGTATTCTATTTTCTTTTAACGTAAGTTTTGCTGGGGCTATTGTTGTTCCTGTCGACCCAGCTGATGCCACCGCTCATATTAAAGATGAGACGGCAGCAAAGAACGCGAACGCTTTAGCCGTGATTGCACAAAACAAAAATGCGATCAACCGTGCTGCTCGTAATCGCGGGGTTGACCCTGTCTTGGTTGCGGCATCTATCGCCGCAGAACATGCACTCAATTATGATATATACGATCGTATGCAAAATTTGATGGGCGAGCAGCTGTCTCGTTCTGCAAATATTTGGGCGCAAACGAATGTCGACCATCCTGAGAAAAACTTGAGTCTTCTCATTGAAGATCCAAGCTACGCAGATTGCTTCTCTAGGTCCGATTCCTATAACAAATGGTTTTGTGTTGTACAAAAATGGAACAATCGCGATTTTAGCCTCTCATTTAAGGCTGAAAAAAGATTTTTTCTCGACTTCACAACCAATTTCTTTGACCCCAATGCTCACAGCGATATTGGTCTCTCTTTTGGGATTGGACAAATGAGTCCTGTCCGCGCATTGATGATGGATGATCGTGTTGGTAGCCAAGCTATCAATTTTGAAAGACATCACGATGTCACCGTGGTTTTTCAGAAAATTTTAGATCCCAATACTGTTCCCTATTTTATCGCCGCCACCAATAAATATGCGATGAGTGTTTATGCAAGCAAGGGTTACGATATTTCGCAAAATCCTGGAATTGTAGCCACTCTCTATAATTTAGGTAACGAGTGGTACTATTTAGGTCGCACATCACGTGCCGGTCGATTGCCAGAAACTAATGATTTCGGTAAATGGGTGAATAAACACATTGATGAAATTCGCGCCGCCATTCGCTAGGGAAAACTTATGAAAAGACTTTTAACCAGCTTGATACTTTTTTCTACGCTTTCCGCCTCAGCAGACGCTGATCCTTGCGCGGTGATGGACGCTCGAAATATTTTGCGTCTTGAGCAAGAAGTCACTCTACAAGGTACCGTGAAAGAAAATCCTATGGTGGCAGACGTGGCCGATAGCGAGCCGGCCAAGGCCACCATCATCGAATTTCTCTATATGCTTGTTCCGGCGGTTGATGTGATGCTGGAGCAGTGGTTGGAGGATAACACCAACTTTGCGTGCCATGTAGAAGTGGTGACCTTGTCTCTAGATAAAGGACAGCGCGACGTGGTAAAAAGAAATCTTGCGGATGGGATTAATTCCGTGACAGTCACGGGGAAAATTTCTTGGTCAGAAAGTTCTGTCACTGGCGCTGGAAGCGCCATGCTTTTTAACGTCAGTTCCGTCTCAAAATAATCGGATTAAAAACCACCAGATTCTTTTTTCTCTGGTCTCTCGTAGAGAGAGGCCTTTACAAAATCCCGATTCATGCGAGCAATGTTTTCGAGGCTAATACCTTTGGGACACGCCAACTCACAAGATCCTGTATTCGAACAGTTGCCAAACCCCAAATCATCCATGGTGCGTACCATGTTGAGAACGCGCGATTGACGCTCTGGCTGGCCTTGCGGCAATAAACCCAAGTGCGACACTTTGGCAGATGCAAATAACATCGCCGAAGAATTCACACAGGCCGCCACACATGCGCCACAACCGATGCAAGTCGCCGCCTCAAACGCCAGATCCGCATCTTGCTTAGGAACAGGAGCTGCGTTGGCTTCGGGAGCGTTTCCTGTGTTGATGGAAATATATCCACCCGATTGAATGATTTTATCAAAGCCGGAACGATCCACTTTAAGATCTTTGATGACCGGAAAAGCTTTTGCACGGAAGGGCTCGATGGTGATGGAATCGCCATCTTTAAATTTTCGCATGTGTAACTGACACGTGGTCGTGCCTTTTTGTGGGCCATGCGCCATGCCGTTAATCACCATGGAACACATGCCGCAAATTCCTTCGCGGCAATCGTGATCGAACTCGATAGCGTCTTTACCCGCCAAGATCAGTTCTTGGTTCACCACATCGATCATTTCCAAAAACGACATGTGGGGAGACACGTTCTTCGCCGTGTGCTCGATAAAACCACCCGCATCTTGCTGATTTTTTTGTCGCCAAATTTTTAAATGTAAAGTCATTGTTCCGTGTTCGCTCATAGACTCTCCAGCTATTTGTAACGTCGCTATTTATAACTTCTTGATGCGAGTTTAATATTTTCAAATTTCAATTCTTCTTTATGACGCTCGTGTTGGCCAACACCCTTAAATTCCCAAGCGGCCACGTGACAAAAGTTTTCATCGTCGCGTTGAGCTTCGTTATCAGGAGTTTGATGTTCATCGCGGAAGTGTCCACCGCAGGATTCTTCGCGTGTCAGGGCATCTTTGGCCATGAGTTCGCCCAGTTCCATAAAGTCGGCAACACGACCGGCTTTTTCCAACTCTTGGTTTGTATAATCTTTGGGACCGGTCACCTTCACTGTTTTCCAAAATTCTTCACGAAGTGCAGGAATGATTTTTAACACCTCTTGAAGGCCCTTCGCCGTTCTCGACATACCAATATGTTCCCAAACATGTTTTCCCAGTTCGCGATGCAGATCGTCCACGGTCCGTTTGCCTTGATTGCCCAGCAATCGATTGAGTTGATCTTCCGATTGTTTTTTACTTTCCACAAAAGCGCTGTCTTTTTCGCTCACTTTACTGAGCTGTGCGCCTTCGGAGCCCAGATAGTTCCCAAGAGTTGCTGGTGCGACAAAATATCCATCGGCAAGTCCTTGCATGAGCGCGGAAGCTCCTAAACGATTCGCTCCGTGATCAGAGAAGTTGGCTTCGCCGCCGACAAATAAACCGGGGATTGTGCTCTGTAAATTATAATCGACCCACAAGCCACCCATAGTGTAGTGGACCGCGGGATAAATGCGCATGGGTGATTTGTACGGATCTTCGCCGGCAATTTTGGCATACATATCAAAAAGATTTCCGTACTTCGCAGCCACTTTGTCTTGGCCTAACCTTTGAATCGCATCGCGGAAATCCAAATACACCGCCATACCTGTTGAACCAACACCATGGCCTTCATCCACTCTGAATTTTGCCTGACGAGACGCAATGTCTCGCGGAGCCAGGTTTCCGAAGCTTGGGTAAATTCTCTCGAGATAATAATCGCGCTCGCTATCAGGGATTTGTTCAGGGGGGCGTTTGTCGCCTTTTTTCTTAGGAACCCAAACGCGTCCGTCATTGCGCAGAGATTCAGACATCAGTGTCAGCTTGGATTGGTAATCACCAGAGACGGGAATACATGTCGGATGAATCTGGGTAAAACACGGGTTTGCAAAGTAGGCGCCTTTTTTATGACAACGCCACGCAGCTGTCACATTGGAGTTCATCGCGTTTGTCGAGAGGAAAAAGACGTTACCATAGCCGCCTGTCGCTAAGAACACCACGTCGGCGGTGTGGGACTCGACTTCGCCCGAGATGAGATTGCGTGTGGTGATTCCGCGAGCGCGACCGTCTACTAAGACAAGGTCCAACATTTCTTGGCGCGGAAACATTTTAACTGTTCCCTTTTCCACTTGTCGCATCAGCCCCGAGTACGCACCGAGAAGTAACTGCTGGCCGGTTTGTCCACGAGCATAGAACGTACGCGACACCTGCGCTCCGCCAAAAGAGCGATTGTCTAAAAGACCGCCGTATTCGCGGGCAAAAGGCACGCCTTGCGCCACACACTGATCGATGATCGATGCCGACACTTGTGCGAGACGATAGACGTTGGCTTCACGAGCGCGGAAGTCGCCGCCTTTTATTGTATCGTAAAATAAACGGTAAACTGAATCGCCGTCGTTCTGATAATTTTTAGCGGCGTTGATCCCGCCTTGCGCGGCAATAGAGTGCGCCCGGCGAGGAGAGTCGGAAATACAAAATGCTTTGACGTTATAACCCATCTCACCCAGAGAAGCGGCAGCGGCTCCTCCAGCAAGACCTGTACCCACCACGATCACATTGAATTTGCGACGATTGGCAGGATTGACAAGTTTCATGTTGAATTTGTAATTGTCCCACTTTTTCTCAATGGGTCCTTCGGGAATTTTTGCATCTAATCGAATCGACATCGCAGCTCCTTAGAACGAATTGGCTATCACGTAGAGAGGTTGACTGATAAAACCGGCGGCCACTACCAGCGCATAAATACAGGCAATCCATTTAATCTTGTTATGGTACTTGGGATGATTCAGGCCTAATGTTTGAAAGACCGAAGAGACTCCATGGCTTAAATGCCATCCCAGTAAGAGTAAACAAATAATATAGCCAACAACATAAATAGGCTGCTGGAAAACTTCCATAACGAGTCGATGTAGATCGCGCATGACAACGCCATCGTAAGTCACGGTGTATTCTGGGCCATATTTAAAGGTGATAAGATGATAGATAACAAAAAAGAGAATCACCGAGCCGTGAAACGCCATGGTGCGCGAAGCCAGGGTCGTGCGTTTTTCTCCGCTCGCTGCGACAGCATATTTGACCGGTTTGGCTTTGCGATTTTCGAGTGTCAACATGATCCCGATAATAGCGTGAACTAAAAGCGCCGAAACCAAAACAACTTCGGCGACGTAAAGAAGTGGTTTGTTAGAAACAATCGCATGGCCATATTTATTGTAAAGCTCGGCACTGACGAGAATCAGCATATTGCCTGCCATATGTGCGAAGACAAATCCTGCCCAAATAGCTCCACAAGCGCCCATGATTATTTTTTTTCCGATAGAAGAACAGGCAAATCCCACGAATAGACTCCTTATCACGATTTGTCGACCCCATGGTGGGGCCATTTCGTAACTTGTTGAAAGCCACATGATACTGGCTTTGCCCCTCGGTGTCTAGGAAGAGACAACACACAAGGTAACAGTTCCCTTTTTGTATCGCAGTGCTTTCCAAAAAGGGAACTGTTACCTTGTGATTGGGACTGTGCATCTGCTAGCGCATTCGGGCTTTATTAATAAAGACTTTTTTGCGATAACCTCAGAGTTATTTCTTTTAATAAACAGGAGGCTTTCATTGCGTGTGTATATTTGCCTAAAACAAGTTCCTGACACCGAAACCCGTGTCAAAGTTGCCGCCTCAGGCTCACAGCTCGACGAAACCGGTATCAAGTGGGTGATTAACCCTTATGATGAATTTGCTATCGAAGAAGCTATTAAATTTAAAGAAGCCAATCCACAAGCCACCGTCACCGCTGTGACCGTGGGACCTAAGGCGCGCGTCAACCAAGCGCTTCTCACGGCAATGGCCATGGGCGCCGATGATTCTTTGTTGATTGATTGTAGCGACGCTTTAGATCCCCTCACCACCGCCAAGCTTCTTGCAGCAGCCATTAAAAAAGAAGGGGAGCCGCATTTAATTTACACAGGAAAACTTTCCATCGATGGTAGTTTTTCGGCAACGGGACCGATGCTTGCTGAGCTTTTAAAAATTCCTCATGTTTCTGTGGTTTCTGCTATTCAATACAACGGCACCACACTTTCCGTGCAACGAGAAGTGGAGGGGGGAACAACAGAAACTTACAGTGCTCCCACACCCGCTCTCATCGCCGCCAATAAGGGGTTGAACAAACCTCGTTTTGCCAGCCTTCCAGGAATTATGAAGGCCAAGAAAAAGCCCATGAAAGAAATCCCCGCCACTGAGTTAGGCTTCAACCCAGGCATGGTGAAAGTTCAACTCACGCAGTATGAACTCCCGAAAGATCGCCCCGCCTGCAAGATGATTCCTGGCGAACCACAACAGCAAGCGAAAGAACTTGTGCGCCTGCTGAGAGAAGAAGCCAAAGTTCTTTAGAACTTGGGTGAGACAACACGAATAAAGGAACGAACATGAAAGTTTTAATCTTAGTCGATGCAATCAACGGTCAACCAAAAAACACCAGCCTCGAGCTGTTAACCGCAGCCGCTGGCGCTTCCGAAATTATCACGGCGTCTTTTGGGCCTGGAAGCTCGCAATTGTCTTTAGGCAGTTGGGGTGTAACAAAACATTATCACGGTGAAGCCGGAGCATTGGCAAAACACAATCCCGCTGCCTATCTCGAAGCTCTGTTTAAAATTGTCGAATCAGAAAAACCAGCGGTCATCTTGGCCAACTCCAACACACTCAACAAAGATGTGTTTGCGCGTTTAGCTGTCCGTCTAGATGCCGCTTTTGCCAGCGATGTGACGGAGTTGCAATTGCAACCCTTCAAGGCTCGCCGCCCTCTCTATTCGGGAAAATGCACAGCCACTGTGACAATGGCTGACGGTGCTACCAAAATTCTTTTGGTGCGTTCAAATCAATTGCCTGTAGTGGTTCAAAATAAATCCACAACTCCTCAATTGATCGCCACCGATGTGGCCACGCCGACCATGGAGCTGACAAACGTGGCAAAATCCACATCCACAGCATTGGATCTCACCGAAGCCAATATCATCGTTTCTGGTGGACGCGGCTTAAAAGAAGCCGATAACTTTAAACTGATCACCGCCATGGCTGAACCTCTCGGCGCCACAGTAGGCGCTTCCCGAGCTGTAGTCGATTTGGGTTGGGTTCCGCACTCTATGCAAGTGGGACAAACCGGAAAAACCGTGGCCCCAAGTCTTTACATTGCCGCTGCGATTTCAGGCGCTATTCAACATCTAGCGGGAATGAGCAGCAGCAAAGTGATTGTGGCCATCAACAGCGATGAGAAGGCTCCTATCTTCCAAAAGGCGACTTATGGTTTGGTGGGTGATGTTTTCCAAATCGCTCCGGCCCTCGCGGAAGAATTTAAAGCGTTGCAGAAGTAAGAGTCTGACAAAGAATGAAAGTTTTTTTCGCGTCTTATTTTTTGTATTTTATCTACCGTGCTTTCCAGTTCACTTGGAAAATCGAAATTCGCGAGAATGAAGCCCTCAAAAAACTTCTCGCCAAGGATGGGCTTTTTGTCGTTGCCCATTGGCACGGAGAAGAGCTGGGTATTCTGCATCTTCTCAAACCGTATCGCGTCGCATGTATGGTGTCGCAAAGTTTTGATGGCGAGCTCGTGGCACGCATGATTCATCACCTCGGATCGAAAGCGGTGCGCGGTTCTTCATCGAAAGGCGCCGTGCAAGCTCTCAAGGGAATTTTACGTTTAGCTAAAGAAGGCTGGCGCCCTAGCGTGGCGGTGGATGGTCCGCGAGGACCTCGTCATGAAGTTAAAAAAGGCGTTGTGGAAATCGCCAAAGTCCTGAAAGTGCCGATCCTTCCCATTAATATGGCATGTTCACGCTCTTTTATTTTTCAAAAATCGTGGAATAAATCTGAACTGCCATTGCCGTTCAGCCGTATCGTCATTGAGTGGGGAGAACCCATTGAATACGACCCGCAACGGGCGTTGGAGTCGTACTTAGAACCTTTAGCGAAGTCCCTGAACCAAGGCCGCGCCGCTTGTATGCTTGCCGTAGGTAAAACAGCCGTACGAGAATAATGGGGTCTTCTCGGAGCCCGTCATTCTCGTTGAGACTTTGGATTTTAATCTGAAATTTTTGTATACATGTGATTTTCTATGTATATTTTTCCGTCATAGATTTTATGAGGAATAATCTGTTTATCAATGGCCACGGCGCATTCATAATTGAAACCTGATTGTTTGCCGCTGACAGATTTCTCAGCTCCTTGTTCCACTTTAATTTCCGTGTTCGTGTACGAAACAGGCGCTGTGGTCTGAACAAAAAGATCCAAGCCATTATTGTACTGACAGGCGCGAGCCACGGTGACAGACATTTGCGCAAAACGGATTCGGACGAGTTCAGACGTGGCACCGGTAAACATCATTTCAGATTCCCATAGCCCGATAATATCATTTTTCTTTACGCTGTTTTTTCCTGTGCTCTCAAAAAGAGTCCCTTTTTCCGTTGTACCACCACCTGATTTGTTTTCGAGATCTTTAGCGTCCTGTTCGACCTCGCAACCCAATAGTCCCATCAATAAAAATAGCGAAAGAATCTTCTTCATTTTTACTCCTTTAAAAATTACGTAATTCTTTTTTAAACTTTGCATAAGTGTTCCACAACTTCTGCCAATTTTTCAAGACCTTTGACTAGAGTAGAGCCCTTCCTAGACCGCCACACCTGTCTCTGTTAGCATAGGTTGTATCGGGGGCCTCATGCGTACAATTTTATTCACACTCTTTGTTTGTTTTGCGTTCGGCGCACATGCACAAGTTGCAGCAAAAATTGGATCTAAAGAAATTTCCGTTAAAGAGTTTGAAGAAAAATATGATGAAGTGAGAAAACAAGTCGTCGATGCTCCAGATAAAAAAACATTTATGGAAGATCTCATCAACTTTGAAGTCGGCCTGCAAGAAGCACAACGGCGCGGCTTTGATCAAGATCCCGCCATCAAAGAGCGCATGGAGCAGGAGCTTTTTAAAGGATTTGTCGAAAAAGAACTGGCTCCCAAAACAGTTAAACTCACCGCTGATGATTCCGAGATGCGGGCTTATTATTCAAAAAACCCTGAACTCCGTTTAAGTCAAATTCTTATCGAAGTTCGTGCCGATGCTACGCCCGAACAAAAAAAGGAAGCCCGCAAGCGGGCTCTGGATATTGCCGATAATGTGCGGAAAAGCCAAAGAAAGTTTGAAGAGTTGGTTAAGATCTACAGCGATGATCCCCTGTCCAACAAATCGGGCGGTGATATTGGCTGGCAGAATCGCCTCACCCTTTATCCTTCGCTCTACAGACAAAGCGCTAAACTGAGTGCAGGTCAAATCACCCCTCTGATCGAAACTCCCTTTGGTTTCTTTATTATCAAAGTCACGGGCAAAAAATCTTATGCCGACTCTGACCATGCTATGGTGCGTCTGGCAGTCCAAGAGGAAAAAAAGAAGAAACTCTACGACCAATTCCTCTCGGGAATTCGCGCAAAGTATAAAGTACAGATCAATAAAAACGCTGTAAATTGATGCTTCTGCAGACGCCCTGAGGTAGACTCCGAGGCGCATGAGAGTTCTTACCATTTTATCTCTTTTTCTATGCAGTTGTTCGTTTTTTAAGAAAGACGAAACCATCATTAGGGTTGGCGACATTGCGTTCTCGGAATCCTATTTTTCTGATCGTTTGGTAGAGAAACTTAAAAATGTCGATGGCCTTCACATTAAAAACAAAGATTTGATTCTTTCATTGTCTAATCAATTGGAAAAGGAACTTATCCAGGAAGCATTCTTTTTTCTGTGGGCGCAGAAGAATAAACTGAAAATTGATTCTTCCGATCTTTCCGCTTACCTCGGCACTCAAGCCACCACCTCACTCGGCGCTCCAACCGATTTTATTTTCGAAGCCGCTCCCTCGCAAAATCTTCTGCAAAATCACCTGCGCCTACAGATTATCAAAAACCACTTTTTTGCTTTTCTAGAAAAAGGCATATCGATCTCCGAGGATGAATTGCGTGCGGAGTTCAAAAAAAAATCCCCTATTCTCAGTGTCTCGCAAGTACAACTGCGGCAGATTCTCCTCTCGCAAGAAGAAGAGGCTCGGGCGGTTTTGGCTAAAATTCGCGCTGGCTCCTCTTTTGAAGAAATGGCTAGAAAATTTTCCCTTTCCTCCGAAGGTGCAAACGGTGGCGATTTGCGTTGGGTTCGTACCGACTCCACGTCGCAAATAAAACAGTTGGCCCCTTTTGCTGTAGGTTTGGTCGACAAAGTCGTCCCCGGACCTGGGGGTTTTTATATTTATAAAATCGTTGAGTACAAAAAACCCACGACTCAGTCATTTACACAAGTGTCTGAGGAGCTTAAAAAGACGATCCTCGAAGAGAAACGTGCTGACCTCTATTTACAATGGCTCGAAGAACAGGTTAAAACAGTTCGTGTATTTACCAATGAAGACCTCATCCATACCGTCACCACTAATTATCAGGAGACCCTATGATTTTGTTCATTAGGAGTATTATTTTTGCAACTTTTATCTTTTCCCAAGAAGTCATCGATCGTATTTATGCCACCGTCAACGATGAGATCATCACGTCCTCGGACGTCACGGTTTATCAGAAGCAGCTTAAAAGTCGTCTGCTTTACGAGGATTTACTTTTTGCCGATGATGCTGAAATTGATGGCGCCATTAAAGATCGCAAAGTGCTTGTTGAGAAATTAATTAGTGAAAAAATATTAGATTCTGAAGCCAAAAAGCTAGGCATTAATATCGCCGATGATCGTGTGAAAAAAGAAATTGAAAACAAAGGTGGCGAAAAACATCTTTCTAACTTATTGGCATCAAAAGGTTTAACCATTAAAGATTACAAAACGTTCCTTAAAAAAAGTTTGGCGCGTCGAGAAGTTATTAATTATTACGTCGGCTCAAAAATTAAAATTTCTGATGACGATATTTTGGATTTTTATACTTCCCAAAATAAAGGCGGAAGCGCCGGCCAAGGATTTGAATATAATCTTTCTCATATTTTATTCACCCCTTCTGAAACAGTGACCAAAGAGCAGGCCTATGCTTCTGCACAAGAGGCTTTGCGTCGCTTGGCCGAGGGGCAATCCTTTTCCTCCGTTCACAGCAAATATAGTGGAAAAAATAAGGACGATGAGTTTGGTGTTTTTAAAAGTGGCGAAATGCTTCCCGCCATCGAAAATGCCATCGCCAAACTCAAAACGGGTGAGACCAGTCAGGTTGTACAATCACCTTTGGGTTTTCATATATTTAAAGTGAACCAAAAGAAAATCGTCAACAACCCTGACTTCGAACGTCGCCGTCAGCAAATTTTCCAAATTCTCTTTACTAAAAATTATAAAGAACAATTGGATTATTGGATTCATCAAAAACGTCGGGCGGCTGTGGTAAAGATCAATGGCGAAGCCTAACAAATTTTTCACGATTGCTATCACAAGTGGAGATCAAGACGGTGTCGGCCCTGAGGTCACAGCCAAAGCTCTCGCTAAGCTCGGCCCACAAAAAGACTGCCGGTTTGTTTTGTGGCGATCTCCTCAGTTCGGCGCCTCTCATCTCCGAAAAATCGACAAACGTTTTCGCCGCGTGACGGTTTCCTCTTGGCCTGAAGCTTTAAAGATTCCTCACACATCTGCAAAATATCTGATCGACATTTGTTCCCCTCTGACTCCACCACGCTGGGTGGAAGCCGCCGCGCAAACGGCTCTCTTGGGAACCTTTGATGCTTTGGTCACCGCACCGCTTTCGAAAACTTTGATTGCTCAAGCTGGTTTGAATGATGTGGGACATACAGATATTTTTTCTCGCCTTTCTGGTCGCTCGCATCTGTTTATGGCGTTTCTCGGCTCACAATTTCATGTCGTGCTGATGACAGGGCACTTACCACTAAAAAAAGTTCCTGCCGCCCTCACTTCGGATAGAATCCAGATGGCATTGGCAGCGGCCTCATCGTTAGCACAAGCTCTGCCGCGTGCAAAAAAAATAACCAAAGTGCGCGTCCTCGGACTCAATCCTCATTCTGGGGAAGAGGGATTGATTGGTTCCGAAGAACAAACTCTTCTTTCTCCGCTCATTCAAGAGTTTCGTCAAAAAGGAATTGCGATGGATGGCCCCTTGGTGCCTGATGCCGCATTTACCGCGTCTACTCTCGAGAAAGGCGCAATCTATGTGGCCCCTTATCACGATCAGGGCCTTATTCCCTTTAAAATGGCCCACTCACACAGCGGTTGTCATATAACGCTCGGCCTTCCTTTCCTGCGCACCAGTGTGGATCACGGCACAGCTAAGGATTTATTCGGTCGCAATAAGGCCGATGCTTCTTCTATGCAAAATGCCTTAAAACAAGCTATAGTACTCTGTCGACAAGGATTCAAAGCGGATAGCTTTATAAGTACGAAGGGATAATATGCACAAGCCTTTTATTTTTAGAGAGTATGATGTTCGTGGCGTTTACGAAAAGGACTTTGATCTTTCTTTTGCCAAAGAATTAGCACAAGCCTTGATTTCTTTCCTCGCCAAGCGCGGGAAAACAAATCCACTTGTGACTGTGGGCTACGATGCGCGACTTTCCAGCCCGGCGATTATGGATGCTGTCGTCGCTGGTTTTGTTGCCTCCGGCGCGCAGGTGAAAACATTAAATCTGATAACCACGCCCATGTCTTATTTCTCCATGTTCCATCTCAATGCCGACGGTGGAATCATGATCACGGGAAGCCACAATCCCCCTGATTACAATGGTTTTAAAATTTCGTACGGTAAATCCACTCTCTTTGGTGAAGACATTCAAGAACTGGGTCGCTTAGTCCAACAAAAAGACTTTGTAACAGGCAACGGCAGTCATGAGCCGTATGATATTTTTCCTCCCTATGTTGAACGTTACACTCGTGAATTTTCGCATTTAAAAAATATTCCTTTGGTTGTGGATTGTGGTAATGGCGCTGCCGGATGTGTGGCCCGTCGCCTTTTTGAGAGCATTGGCTTAACCCTACACATTCTTTTTGAAGAGCCAGATGGACGTTTTCCCAATCATCATCCTGATCCAACAGTGGAAGAAAATCTCGATGAACTTAAGAAAACTGTCCTACAAAACAAAGCCGTCATGGGAATTGGTTTTGATGGTGACTGTGACCGCATTGGTGTTGTCGATAACGAAGCCCGTTTTCTTCTCGGCGATGAACTCATGGTTATTTGGGCGCGTGACATTCTTAAAAAATCTCCTGGGGCTAAAATCATTGGCGACGTCAAATGCACAGATCGACTTTACGCCGACATTGAAAAAAACGGTGGCCAGCCCATTATGTGGAAGACCGGACACAGTTTAGTAAAAAATAAGATTAAAGAAGAAAAAGCACCCTTCGGTGGCGAGCTGAGCGGACATATTTTCTTTTCCGACAGAAACTATGGTTATGACGATGCTCTGTATGCTGCTTTACGTTTGATCGAAATCGTTTCGCAAAGTGGACTGACTCTCCGAGAACTTCTCAAGGGTCTACCTCCCGCATTTAACACTCCAGAAATTCGCCTCGATACGACAGAAGAAAAGAAGCTCGCTATCGTGCAAAAACTCTCCGACTATTTTAAACAACAGACGGGTGTTAAACTTAATTTTATTGATGGCGTTCGCGTGTCCTACGAAGACGGCTGGGCCCTTGTACGAGCATCTAATACTCAACCCGTGGTTGTTGTACGTTTTGAATCCAACTCTGAACAGCGCTTACAAGAAATTAAACAATCCGTTATGAAAGTAATCGAACCTCTATTATGAAAAGAACTTTGCCGAATATCGAAGTCCGAGGAGCACGTGAGCACAATCTCAAGAATGTCTCGGTTTCTATTCCCAAAAATAAACTGACGGTCATCACAGGCCTCAGTGGGTCCGGCAAATCCAGTCTCGCCTTTGATACGATCTATGCGGAAGGGCAGAGACGTTACATGGACAGTTTGTCTATCTACGCTCGCCATTTTTTGGAGCAGCTTAAAAAACCCGATGTCGATTCCATCTCTGGTCTTTCTCCGTCCATTGCGATCGATCAAAAAACCATTAGCAATAGCCCACGCTCCACGGTTGGTACCGTTACAGAAGTTTATGACTTCCTTCGATTACTCTTTGCCAAAGTGGGTGTTCCTCACTGCCCTGAACATGGACTCGTGGTGGAATGGCAACGTCCCGAGGATATTCTCGAAAAAGTTCTCACATTTAAAAAAGGCTCCAAACTGATTATTTACGCCTCCGCTGCCCGTTCTAAAAAGGGAGAGTTCAGTAAAGAGTTTCAAAAATGGAGCAAGCTCGGTTTTGTCTCTGCCCGCATTGACGGAGAAATGGTCGAAGTTCACGAGTCCCTCAAGCTCGCCAAAACCAAAAGACACGATATCGATATAATTATTGATAAAGTCCCTATCGAAGATCGTTTTAAACACCGTATTTCTGAAAGCCTGCAAAAAGCCATCCTCATCGGTGAAGGACAAATCCTTATCGAAAATGTTTCTGACGGCAGTATTCATAATTACTCCACGAAACACGCTTGCCCTGAATGCGGTTACAGCTTCACTGACATCGACCCTCTTCTGTTTAGTTTTAATAGTCCCAAAGGGGCGTGCCCCACCTGCACAGGCCTTGGAACACTCGACATCGTTGAGTACGAAGAAGAGTCTGTGTCCAAGGGCGAAGAGCATATTCGCCGCAAAGAAACCAAGTGGAAAGTGCGTGGTGAGAATGAGGACGATGAAGAGGGCTCCGACTTTGTTACACTGAGAAACTGCCCTGATTGCTCTGGCACAGGACTTAAAAAAGATGCCCTGCATGTCCTTATTCAGAAAAAAAATATTGTCGATCTTTCTTCGATGTCTGTAACCCGCCTGCTCGAATTTTGCGGACAGTTGAAACTTGCAGGATCACAAAAAGAAATCGCCGAAAAGATTCTCGCCGAACTCAATCAACGTTTAGGTTACCTTACGATGGCTGGCGCTGGTTATCTCAGTTTATCACGACGAACCCGAACGCTCTCGGGTGGGGAAGCCCAAAGAATTCGCCTTGCTTCCCAAGTGGGAGCGCCCCTTATCGGTGTTCTTTACGTTCTCGATGAGCCAAGTATTGGATTACATCCTCGCGACCATAAAAATATTCTCAAACTCCTGCAAGAAATTCGTTCCCGTGGGAACACCGTGATTGTGGTCGAGCATGATGAAGAAACGATTCTCACTGCGGACTATGTGATTGATGTCGGTCCTGGTGCCGGTTCGCAGGGGGGAGAAATATTGGCTGCCGGCACTGTAGATGAAATTCGTGCTGCGCCTCGCAGTCTGACTGGCAAATACCTCTCACGACAAATGCAGTTCCCCATTCCTACACATCGTCGAAAAGATTTTAAAAATTGGCTCTCTTTAGAAGGGGCAACGGAAAACAATCTTCATTCGGTAGACGTGAAGATCCCATTGGGCGCCCTGGTCGCCGTCTCAGGGGTTTCAGGAAGTGGAAAGTCCACTCTGATTATGGACACTCTACTGCCATCACTGATGAACACTCATTCTAAAAAGAATTATCCCGTGGGTGCTCTGAAAAAAATCACCGGTGTCGAGCATATCGAAAAAGCTCTCCCCATCAATCAAAAACCCATCGGCAGAACGCCACGTTCCTGCCCAGCCACTTATGTGGGTCTGTTTCCTTTGATCCGCGATCTTTTTGCCAACTTGCCTGATGCTAAAATGCGTGGCTATAAACCTGGACACTTTAGTTTTAACGTGAAAGGCGGGCGCTGCGAAGCTTGTCAGGGCGCAGGTATGATTCGCACAAGTATGCATTTTCTTGCCGACAGTTTTGTTCGTTGTGATGTGTGCGGGGGCCGACGGTACTCCCAAGAAACCATGCTTATTAAGTATAAAGATAAAAATATTGCCGACGTCTTAGAAATGTCGGTGGCGGAAGCGTTGCCATTTTTCGAGAACCATTCTGCCATTTTTAGAAAACTCACGTTCCTCAACGATGTGGGCTTGGACTATATGACGTTGGGACAAAGTTCGACGACCCTTTCGGGTGGGGAAGCGCAAAGAATTAAATTAAGCCGCGAGCTTTCAAAACAGTCATCTCAGCATACTGTTTATATTTTAGATGAACCTACAACGGGTCTTCACACCCATGATATTGCTCGCTTGTCGCAGATTCTTCACCGACTGGTGGACAACGGTCATACAGTGATTGTCATTGAACACAATTTAGACCTACTTTTTGCTTCTGACTATATCATCGATCTTGGACCCGAAGGGGGCGAGGGCGGAGGCTATGTCATTGCCTATGGATCTCCCGAAGACATTGTGCAAAATTCGTCGAGTGTTACGGGAATTTATCTGAAGGAATATCGCGACCAACTCAGTCCGCAGAGGAAGAAGTCCTCTGCGGCGACGTTAAATTTAAACTGTTAAACTACTGAGCCATTAAATTTTTAACATTGAGCTTAGCGCCCGTTACTGTTTTTCCTTGCAGTGCGGGGATAGCCACAGCTGATTTAAGGATGGCGGCTTTCACATCCATCATGGTCGCATGGGGATTATGTGACCAGTAAAGAGCTGCGGCTCCTGCCACATGAGGACATGCCATCGATGTTCCTGGCATATTCATGTATTTATTTTTAGGAATAGAAGAATACACATCCACACCTGGTGCTCCGATATCGACCGTGGTTAAACCATAGCTCGAGAACGATGCTAACTTGTTATTTCGGTCAATGGCCGCAACACTGATGATGTTGTCATGTGTGTAACTTGCGGGAACAGCCATTTTTGCAGGGAGATCGTTGTTGTAAGAACTATTTCCGGCAGCTGCAACAAATAGTACATCGTGATCTTTTGCATATTGGATCGCTTCTTGGAGAGCTTTGCTCTCGTCACCACCATCGTCACCTTCTGAACCCCAAGAGTTAGAAAGAACTTTCGCGCCATTATCCACGGCATACTTGATCGCTTGCACAGCTCCATCTGTAGATCCCGATCCTTTTTCTGTGATAAAACGCATTGCCATGATTTTTACATGAGGCGCAACGCCGACCGTACCCACTCCATTGTCAGAGCGAGCCGCAACGTTACCGGCACAATGTGTTCCATGCCCTGGGTTCCCCATGTAACCACCGGTGATATCGTACGGCTTGTTATCGCTAGCGGCAAAATCCCAACCAACAACATCATCAATAAAACCATTTCCATCATCATCAACGCCGTTGGTTTCTTTGCCGTTTCCACTTTCACCTGGATTTCTCCACATATTCTCAACAAGATCTTGATGAGTATAATCAACACCGGAATCAATCACGGCAACGATCATGTCTGCAGATCCTTTCGTTCCAGAACTTTGCCAAGCATCTTGCACGCCGATATCTGCCATTCCCCATTGTTTAGAGAATTCTGCATCCGGGCCTGTACCAGGAACGATATTGGTTGGGAAGGAAGGATCGCCACTGGCTCCCGTGCTCGTGCTTCCACCGCTGACAGAGCCACCACTACTTGATCCACCGCTGCTGCCACCACCACTTGTGCTTCCACCGCCGATAAAACCACCACTGCTGGATCCTCCGCTGCTTCCGCCTCCACCGATGAATCCGCCGCCACCACTGCTATCATCACCACCAATGAAGCCACCACTACTTGATCCACCGCCGTTGCTTCCGCCACCGCCGATAAATCCGCCGCCACCACTGCTGTCGTCGCCGCCAATAAAACCACCGCCACTCGCGCCACCGATAAAGCCACCACCATCATCTCGTGTGGGTCTGTGAAGTTGAATTGTGAATGTTTTATTTTTTTCTACATGTTCTGCTTTTCCACCAAGAGCTTCTAAAGCGCGTGCTGATCCCACGGTGACTTTCACCCAGTTGTTGAAGTGGAGATCGGAAACATTGTTGGCGCCGTACATCTCTTCAAGCTGTTGCACTGATGTCTTCGCATTCATTTTGATAAGATATTCTTGGCTTGCAATCGCGTGATTTGCCATCGCGAAGCTGGCTGTAAGGAGAGTGGAAATTAGTAATGTTTTTTTCATTTGACCGTCCTTTGGTTCTATAGGAAGTCATGATTCATTCTTGACTTCATTAGATAAATTAATAGCTACTCAAAAAATTTTATAATCAGTTGCGCCAAAGACCAAGGTCTTTTGTTTGATATGGTTTGTTAGGACTATAGTCTGCTCAAGACTGTTTTGGAAAATCTGTCGAGGATTCAGATCTTTATTACGATTTTAAGCGGCTTTTTTAATTGGACGAAGGTCTTGTCCAATGGTTTGAGAAATAAAAAATGAGTAAAGCGCTTTACGATCTTCTTCGTTTATATAGACCGAATCTACACCGTGATCTCCCAATCTTGCCATTTGTTCGTCGGTAAATTTTCCACCACGACGAATATAGGGAACCACACGGTTGTTGCGCGCTAAATAAATAAAGACATTAAAATTAAGAGGTGTCGCTGGAGGAATTACATCCAGCTCGACTTTGAGCATATTTAGTTCTGTCGATTTATTCGTGTCTGGATAAATATTTTCCTTCGGCAAAAAACAGATCATGATTTGTTTTTGCGACTTTGCGTCTTCAAACATGTAATGAAACTGGCTTTTTTCTAAAACCCAATTCAGTATCTCTACTTCTTCAGTTTCAATATTGTAGCTCTCACCAACGACAACCATGCCTTGCTCAGCGAGGGTTTCTTGCAAAGAATTTTTAAAAGTATCCATGGATGCAGCAATCGTCGATAGGAACTGATTGTCATTCGTACAGAAGATGATAAACCCTCTGTCCACATCTCTATCGACAGGGATCACTGTCATCTTGTTAATGGATCCAAAATTTTCTTTTCCTGGTTCGACGCTAACATAAGCACTCAGCGCCGCTTTCTGAATGATATTTTCGAGAGGCTCCTGGGGAATCTCTTCTGCAACCTCGTCCGCTGCTTGAGCCGTCACTTCTTCTTCAGATTCTTTTTCTTTATTGGCTTTGCCCTTTAATTTTTTCTTATTTTTCTTATCAAATTTTAGAAGTTTACCCACTTTGCTCTCAGCACCTAGATTATCTACGCTACCGATTCCAGCATCTGGGTTTTTATCTAATCCAACTTGTATGATTGAGCCATCGAGCTCATCGGGAACTTCTTGTTCCATCTTGCCACCACCCGTATTCGCTTGTGCACTTTCTATATCTACTTCCACATCATCATTTGTTGGGGCTTTTTTCATGCTGAGATTGGGACTGACCATGCTTTCCATGGAATCAAATTCAGCGTCGATATCTTTTTGTGTTTTCTTATTATTTTTTCCTAAAGAACTTTTTTTACTGAGACCATCGGATTTATCTTTTCTCTTTGATTCTTTCGATACTGGGGCGTCTTTTTTAAAGAACATGACATCGTTTCCTTGAGCTGGCGAATCCCCTTGCTCAAACGTGTCATCCATCGCTGGCTCTGCATTCTTGCGTTTATTTTTATCTTTTTTCTTTTTCCCTGAAGAAATAATGTTAGCGCCACTATCGGCTTTTTCTTTTTCTGCAGCCCCTTTGCTATTCTTAACAATTATGGCTTGGTGACTTTTTTGTTGTGTACTGGAACCACCACTATAAAGCACGTTCCCGTTATTTTCATGTTCCTTCATCTTCGCTTTAACCGAAGGAGCGATTTTCATCCAAATGTTATAAGCTGTGGCCACACCAAGAATTTTAAAATCGGCATCCATTTTATCAATCCGCTGAGCGGTGGATGGCATTTTATCTTCGCCAAAAGCGAGAATCTTGACGTGCGTTTTTTCTCGTAAAACTTGGATAAGACTTCTTGAGCTCGCATGATTCGCGCTCAAACCAACCATGTCGACATTTTTAGAAGCAATAAGTTGGATGAGTTCACCAGCATTTTGCGCCACATGAACTTCTATATTTTTTTCCTTTAGCGTTTGCGCCACAGGAAGTGATAAAGCCATCTTGTCGTAGAGAAAAATCAACGTGTAAGTTTTTGCCTGACTCATAGGTATCTTATCGGAGTCACAGGTAAAAACCTTAGTGGCGTCTCTTTTTAAATCACAATTTGTCTTAGGGTGAGACAAGATAAAGAGAGTGCTAAGACGATGGTCTGGGACGATCGCCTTTCACTCTCTCAAAAACACCTAATTAGGCGCCAAATACTTTGCTAAGTACGCTGCTGATATTCCCGTTAAGCGAATTCGCAATCAGGAACGCCAAAATCCCGAGGGCTTCCATGAACACTAAGCTCAAAATAAGGGGAAGAAACATCTTCTCGCCAGCTGATGGATTTCTTGCGATACCTTCAAGAGCGGAAGCGGCGGCTTTACCTTGGCCACTAGCTGCACCAAATGCTGCCAAACCAATCGCAATACCTGCACCCAAAGCGGCTAAACCTACAAATGTAAGGTCTCCACCTTTCATTGCTGCTGCTGCAACTTCTTCTGCAAAAGCTGGCAATGTTGCAAATAAGGCTCCTAGAACCACCGCTGTTTTTTTCATATTAATCATCTCGAGCTCCCTTCTTTAGAACTGCTTTAAATTATAAATTAATGATCATGCGCCTTAGCTAACATAACGTATACGAGAGTCAATAAGGCGAATACAAATGCTTGAATTAAACTAACAATAAGCCCCATTGCATAAAAAGGAACGGGTAGACCAATCGGGAAAAGTTCGTGGAAAACTCCGACAACGGTATGATCCGCCGTGATGTTTCCAGCAAGACGAAGTCCCAACGTCAGTGGACGAAATGCATGCGAGATAAGCTCAATGGGTAAAATCAACCATGCCAGCCACCATATAGGACCAGCAAAGTGCAAAATATATTTATAACCATCGTACTTTAAACCAATGTAGTTGTAGTAAATAAAAGAAAAAACACCAATGGCAAATGACGTATTAAGATTGTCTGTTGCGGGTGTCATTCCTGGCAGCATACCCACTAAATTGTTAATCAATACAAAAGTGAATATCGATGCGGCCAAAGGAACATAGCGTGCGCCATCATCACCAATGACTTGTTGAGCAACGCCGTAAGTTCCTTCCGTGATCATTTCAAAAAAGCCGCGAATAGAAAAACGTCCTGCAGGTACAACAGCAACTTCTCCCGAACCCAGCTGTACGCGTGCCACAACACCAAGTAACAAAATAAAACCGGTAATCGTTGCTGCTGTCAGCACGTGAGTGTAGTGGTGATCCGTCGCGCTTAAATACTGAAGCCAATTAAAATGCGCCATTTATTTTGTCCCTTCTCAATTGCCACTTTTGAATCATCAAATAAAAAACGATGACCAAGAGGAGTTCTGCAAACATCCCTGTCACAACCCATAGGCTGTGAAAGTAGGCCCAGACCAAATACACTGAAACTATTAAAAACAGGTACTTTATTACAATCACAGGTCCCACCCAGGCAATATTTTTTTTGACCAGAATCGCGGCAGAAACTATTGCGTAAAAAAAAAGGTTCGTAGCGAGGAAAACAGCACCCACTAAAACGCTTGTTGCGTCGCAGTATTCACCAAAAACAACTAAATGCAGGGCCAAAACGAGGAAAGCGAGCCCCATGGCGGCCAAAAGTTTCTTTATGCTGCCTTTGAGTGGGACTTCTATCAAAGCATATGCTTTCTGGTTTTCATGAGGCGCCAGAACCACAGGGTAAAGGCGAGGGCACAGCCGACTAAGGCTCCTTTGTTACTAGAAAAGCCATTGTTAGCAGATTTTTCGATGTATTCACCGGCAAAAATGCCGACAAGCACCAGACCAATCAATTCAAAACCCAAAGCAAATGCCACCGCTATGGCTTTTTTGTTTTTAGATTGGCTCATCGCTGTAGCCTCCGTCCTTGAAACTGCACGAGTCTTTCCAGCTGCGCGACTTTCAATTTTAAAAACTCGTCTTGGTTGGGGATCTTTTGCATCGTTTCCAAGGCATTTTTATAAGCTTCTTTTTGCTCATAACAAAGCGCCAAACTGATCAGGGCTTCTTTTTTTTCTTTTTCATTGATGTTAATGGTCAGAGCATCTTGATACGATTTGATCGCTTCTTCCAAATTATTTTCTGTTTGGTAGATGGAGGCCTCCAAAATTTTGGCTTTGAAACGAATTTCCTCCACCTGGGTAGGGCTCATCAAGGCTTTGAGTTCTGTGCGCGCGGAGGCATAGTCATGAATCGCATAATAACATTTAGCTATAGAAAGACGAATCTCCGCACTTTTTTCAATAGGCACATCCGCATAACTTAATAACCGTTGATAGGACTGGATGGCTTCCTCAAAGTGATATAAAAATCGGTGCTCCAAAAATGCTTTTTTTTGCAAGCTTTCATAAGAATCTGCAAAGTTGCTAGAGTTTGCGATGACAAACTTGAGATAGTGCACAGAGCGAGCAAAATTTTTGATATTAAGTTCGTAAATTTCGGCGGCTGACTTGGCACTGGCGTAAACCAATGTTTCATCAGAGCTGTTCAGAAAGACCTTTTCATAAAGAGTGAGCGCCTCAGCAAATTTTTCTTCTTTAGCAAGTGTCTGCGCGCGATCGAAATCTTCTTGAAATGAGCGGCTAAAACAGCCGCTCATAAAAAATAAAAAACACAGTAAACCGATGAGCGGTTTACTGATCCATACTTGCGGTTTCTTCATTATCTGCACCACTCACGACAGCTGTGCTCGTGACATATTCCTCTTCTTTGAGACTGATCAAACGCACACCTTGTGTGTTTCGTCCCAACACCGAGATGCCTGCGCATGGCATGCGAATCGTCTGTCCTTGATCTGTTGTCACCACAATGTCATCGGTATCAAGAACACTGCGACATGTAACAACAAGGCCAATTTTGTCTGTGGTTTTTTGCGTAATAACACCTACACCACCACGACTTTGTTCGCGATACTCATCCAGTTGTGTACGTTTTCCGTATCCACCGGCCGTCACAATCAAAATGTTAGCTTGGCCCTCTTTATTAAAGACTTCACAGCCCACCACCGAATCATCCTTGGAGAGAGTGATCCCTCTAACGCCACGTGCTGTACGTCCCATGGGTCGCACATCGCTTTCGTCAAAACGGATCGACATACCTTCTTTAGTACAAATAAAGATGTCGTTGTTACCTTCACTGATTTTCGCTGCCAACAAATCATCTTCAAGGTCGATCGTCAGTGCAATGATACCCGATGGCCGTGGATTCGAGAACGCGCTGAGAGGTGTTTTCTTGATCGTGCCTTTTTTGGTCAACATCACGACGTAACGATTTTCTTTAAATTCTTCTATGGGCAGAACGGCACGCACTGTTTCGTTGGCGCCAATTTCCACCACGTTGTTGATGGATTTGCCTTTCGAAGTGCGAGTGCCCAACGGCAACTTGTAAACCTTGGTCCAATAAACCTTGCCGTTGCTGGTGAAAACGAGAAGTGTGGTTTTTGTATTCGCCACAAACAGGTCTGTTACAAAGTCTTCTTCTTTGGTATCAGCCCCTTTAACACCTTTACCACCGCGACGCTGAGTCTTGTATTGATCAATCGGGATTCTCTTGATCGTTCCCGAGTTGGTGATGTTAATCACCATCTTTTCTTGTGCGATCAAATCTTCATCTTCGATTTCTTGGCCATCACTCTCAATTTGAGTTCGGCGAGGATTGTTAAATTTAGCTTTGATCTCGACGAGCTCGTCTTTAATTATTTGGAAAACTTTTTTCTCGTCTCCCAAAACATCTTTGAGCCAAGCGATGAGCTTCATCAACTCATTCAGCTCTTCGACGATCTTCTGGATTTCAAGACCTGTTAAACGCGAGAGGCGCATTTCTAATATCGCTTGCGCTTGTTTTTCGGAAAATTCAAATTTTGTCATTAAAGCCGTTTTGGCGATCGCTGTTTCTTTCGAAGCACGAATCGTCGCCACAACAGCATCGATTTGATCGATGGCTTTTTTTAGACCTTCCAAAATATGCGCGCGGGCTTCTGATTTTTTCAAATCAAAAATACAGCGTTTAATTACCACATCTTTTCGATGGGCAACAAAAGCCTCAAGCGCTTCTTTTAAAGTAAACATGTGCGGTTGGAGGCGGGCATCCAATGCCAACATACGGATACCAAAGCTCACTTGCATTTGTGTGTATTTATAGAGGCGGTTGAGAATCACGCTCGCATTTTCGTTACGCTTAATGTTGATAACGATACGCATGCCTTCGCGCGAAGATTCATCGCGAATGTCGCTAATGCCTTCTATCTTTTTGTCTCTCACTAAATCGGCAATACTCTCAATGAGCTTGGCTTTGTTCACTTGGTAAGGAATTTCAGAAACAATGATTTCTTCACGATCTTTGACGCTCACAATCTCAGCGACAGCTTTGATCGTGATAATCCCATGACCTTTTTTGTAAGCAGAGATAATTCCATTTTTTCCGGCAATCACACCGTGAGTTGGAAAATCAGGACCAGGGATATATTCAATGATCTCATCATCCGTGATTTGTGGATTATCAATCAACGCGACACAACCATCGATCACTTCGCCTAAATTGTGTGGGGGAATGTTTGTCGCCATACCAACAGCGATTCCTGAACTTCCGTTAACGAGAAGGTTAGGAAATTTTGCCGGTAATATGGCAGGAATCATTAATGAGTCATCGTAGTTGGGAACAAACGGAACTGTTTCTTTTTCGATATCGGCAAGGAGTTCTTCCGCCAATTGAGTCATACGTACTTCGGTATAACGTTGAGCAGCTGGGCTATCTCCATCGATGGAACCAAAGTTTCCTTGACCATCGATCAAAGGATAACGCAAAGAAAACTCCTGCGCCATTCTCACCATGGTGTCATATGCCGCCACGTCGCCGTGCGGATGGTATTTACCGATAACATCACCGACAACACGCGCCGATTTTTTGTAAGGCTTATCGTGTGTATTGCTCAGCTCATGCATCGCAAAAAGCACGCGTCGATGCACGGGCTTAAGACCGTCACGCACATCCGGAAGGGCTCGCCCCACGATGACGCTCATCGAATATTGGAGGTACGCCTCTTTCATTTCTTGGTTGATATCGACTCGAGTTACATTGCTCGGAGGTGTTTTTACGTCACTCATTGATCATTCCTTTAAACATCTAATTCTTTAGCTAAAAGTGCATTTTCAGAAATAAACTGTCGTCTCGGTTCTACTTCTTCACCCATGAGAATACTAAACGTTTCATCGGCTAACATGGCATCTTCAATCGAAACTTGTAAAAGAGTTCGGTTTGAGGGATTGAGTGTCGTCTCCCAAAGTTGCTCGGGATTCATCTCTCCTAATCCCTTATATCGTTGGATATAGGCGCCCTTTTTACTTTCTTCCATAAAGAAGTCGTAAAACTCTTTGTAAGAGGCAAAACTCTTTCCTTCGCCCTTGTCAGCTTGTCCTTGTACGGGCAGAGAAACGACATCTTGCAGGCTTTGCCAAACTTGAAAGAGCGACTTCCACTGACCCGCTTTGACAGAGTAACTGTCCAATGTACTTTCTTTTCTCTGGCCCATCTGCGCTGTTTTAAAAACAACCTTTTGGTTGGCAGCATCAAAAGAGACTAGGTCAAAACTCATCAATAGCGTGTTGCCTGAGGAAATTTCTGCTTTCACCTGGCTAAAGATGTTTTTGCAATAAGCTTCGTCAGAAACAAATTTTTCTAAATCGACATTTTTTTGCGCGAAGATACGACAAAGCTCCGGATCAAATTCCGCCGACTTGAGACGAATCAGACTTTCAAAACGTAAAATATCGAGAACGAATTTTTTCATTTCCTCTTCGTTCATAGATTTTTTCTGGTTGGTAATGCGAAAGTTCGTGATGCTCGTTTTAAGCAAAAATTCAGTCAGCGCTTTTTCATCCTTGAGATAAACTTCGTCTTTGCCTTTTTTGTATCGATAAAGGGGAGGCTGAGCAATGTACACGTGCCCCTTATCAACGACCTCTTTCATTTGGCGATAGAAGAACGTGAGGAGCAGTGTGCGAATGTGCGAACCATCCACGTCCGCATCCGTCATAATAATGATTTTATGATAACGGAGATCTTCCATCTCAACACTGTCGCGACCAATTCCTATGCCGATGGCTGAAACCATCATCTTGATCTCTTCGTTGCCGAGCATTTTATCAAAGCGGGCTTTTTCGACGTTTAAGATTTTACCGCGCAAGGGAAGAACCGCTTGTGTTTTACGGTCGCGCGCTTGTTTTGCAGAACCGCCCGCCGAGTCACCCTCAACCAAATAAATTTCACAGAGAGAAGGATCTTTTTCTTGGCAGTCCGCCATTTTCCCTGGGAGCGAGTGCGAGTCCAATGCTGATTTACGACGAGTTAACTCGCGCGCTTTGCGTGCCGCGACCCGCGCCAGCCACGCATCGACGCACTTGCTGATAATTGTTTTTGCCACAGCTGGATTGCGATCTAACCAGTCGGCTAATTTTTCATTCACAAGTGATTCGACGATCCCTTTGACTTCGTTGTTACCGAGTTTGGTTTTTGTTTGTCCTTCAAATTGCGGTTCTTGCACCTTCACGCTGACCACGCCGGCTAAACCTTCGCGAATGTCTTCCCCTTCCAAAGATTCTCCCTTGAGTTCTTTGAGGAGGTTCTTGGCATTTCCATAGGAGTTCATCGTTCGCGTGAGGGCTCCACGAAAGCCCACCAAGTGCGATCCACCTTCGATGGTGTTGATGTTGTTACAATAAGAAAAAATGGATTCCGAATAAGAATCATTCCATTGCAGAGCTATTTCCATCTCTACAGTGTCTTTATTTCCAGCAAAATATATAATCGTTTGATGAAGAGCTTTTTTAGAAGTGTTCAAATGTTCGATGAACTGACGAATCCCCTCGGCAAATTGATATTCTGATTTTTTTCCTGTGCGTTCATCGGCCAGTGAGAAATAAAGACCAGCATTTAAAAATGCAAGTTCGCGAAAACGTGCGGCCAGAGTATCAAAATTGTAAGTGAGTTCTTCTTGTTTAAAAATTTCACGATCTGGATGGAACGTCACTTTCGTTCCGGTTTTTGTCGTCGTACCAATTTTTTCGAGTTTTGAGGTTGGTGCTCCACGCTCATACGATTGGCGCCAAATCACACCCTCGCGATGGACTTCAACAATACAAATGGAAGAGAGCGCATTGACGACGGAGGCTCCCACTCCATGAAGACCGCCCGAAACTTTGTATGTATCTTTGTCAAATTTCCCACCGGCATGCAGAACCGTGTAGACAACTTCGAGTGCGGATTTTCCCGATTTATGTGTATCGACGGGAATACCACGTCCATCATCTTCAACTGTGATACTTTCATCTTTATGAATGGTGATCGCAATTTTTTTGCAATATCCTGCGAGCGCTTCATCCACAGCATTGTCGACAATTTCGTAGACCAAATGATGGTATCCACGAAGTCCGGTATCTCCGATGTACATTCCAGGTCTTTTACGAACGGCTTCTAAACCCTCGAGGACCTGAATGGAATCAGCGGTATAATTTTTTTTGTTCTTATCGTCCTGTGCTACTTGGTTGTCAGACACTTATTTCCTCCTGATGGCCCGTCTTTGAAGACATTTCTCCGTTTTTGACTTCAAACACAGCGTATTCACAGCGATTTAAATAACGAAGCACAGTGGTTTCTGTGCTCGTAATAAAAATTTGCGTATGCAATCCCTCGAGCGCTTCCATGAGCGCCTGACGTTTCTGTTCGTCGATCTCCGACAACACATCGTCCAAGAGAAGAATTGGATACGTTCCGTGAACGTCGAAGTGTACTCCGATCTGCGCCATTTTAAAAGCCAATATTAAGAGTCTTTGCTGCCCCTGAGAGCTGTAGTACCTTGAGTCATTTTCGTTCAACAGAAAGCGAATATCGTGCTTGTGGGGGCCGATAAGACTGAAGCCTGTCTTTATCTCTGCTGACTTTAATTGCAACCATCGTTTATACATAGCATCATACGCTCCTTGCTGAGTTAAGCTTCGATAAGGCGTGTCTGAAATCACATAATCGACAGAGATATCCACAGCGGTTTTTAAAAAAACTTTTCCTAAAATTTCTGCCATAGGAGGAACAATTTTTTGTAAAACTTCGAGTCGTGCAACCACTAATTCGGCCGCTTGTTCTAAATATTTTTCAGTGAGGGACTCTAAATACAAAATATTTTTGGGATTCACTTCGTAGCGGCCATCTTTAAATTCTTTAAGCAACAAATTACGCTGGCGAAGAAGACGACGAAAGCTCTCCAGCGTTTTTTGATTTTTCTCCGACAACTTTTCCACAACTTCATCCACAAGATCGCGCCGTTCTTTATCACTTTCTTTAATCACCGAAAGACTCTCTGGACTAAATAGTATTGTGGAAAACTCCTTGCGTATTGTGGATATCGTTTGTTTTTTTTCATTCACAAAATGGCGTTTTTCACTCTCAGAAAAATTCAATGCCACCTTGTGAAGAAGATTTTTTTTATGTAGGTGTAATTCCACCAATGCTTGTGCTTTTAAATCCTGCGCTGGCAATAACATCTCTAAATAAGGGGCGCGAAAGCTCGCACCGTTGAGGACCGTGTAAATAGACTCGAGAAAATTTGTTTTTCCTTGGGCATTTTGCCCAAAAAAAATATTTACGCTGGGGCAAAGATGTATTTGAGTATTTTGAATATTTCGAAAATTTTTTATCCTAATCTTTTCGATATACACAAACTATATTCTCATCGGCATCACTACACAGGTATACATTTTGTCACTCTCGGGACGAATGAGACCTGGGGATAACTGTCCTTCCAACTCAAGATTCAAAGTAACATCATCAAAACTATTGAGAATATCTAAAATATATTTGGCGTTAAAACCTATTTTCATATCATCCCCAGAGTAATCCACATCAATTTCTTCTTTGGCGTCGCCCAGCTCTGGGTTATTCGAAGAAATTTCCATTTTTCCATGAGTTAGGCTGATCGTAACTCCTTTGGATTTATGATTCGACAACAACGAGACACGACGAATGCTACCTAAAAAGATTTCGCGATTGATGTTCGCAGATTTTTTCATCTTCTGTGGAATAAGCTGTTGATAATTAGGATACTTTCCTTCGATGAGGCGAACCATAAGTACGGTATTGCCATTCTTAATAATCAGTTGTGATCCTTCAAAGGCCATTTCGATGGTTGTGGCAATCGTATCGATGATTTTTTTTATCTCTGCAAGACCTTTACGCGGAATGATCACGCCGGCACTGGGAATCGATGTTTCTTGCACCGAAGAACTGATTTCTCTCTCAACCAAACTGAGTCGATGTCCATCTGTGGCCACCATACGAAAACACACTTTGCCATTTTCTTTTTTCTTTTCAAAATAAACACCATTCAGGTGGTAACGAGTCTCATCGTTAGAAACACTATAAATAGTTCGCTCAATCATTTCCGAAATTGTTTTAGCATCGACTTTTACAAAGTCTGTCGTTTTAAAGGTTGGGAAGATGGGATACTCTTCGGCACCGATTCCGACGATATTAAAAACTGATTTGTTTTGTTTGATCTCTACCCAGTTGTTTTTCTTTTTGCTGAGCATGATGGGTCCTTCAGCAAGCTCTTTAACGATGTCGAATAAGTTGCGTGCATTCACGGCCAACTGTCCATCCTCTTGCACATCGGCAACCGTATCATCGGTCAAACTGACCTCAAGATCTGTTGCAAAAACTTTAAGCTTATTTTTTGTAGCTTCAAAAAGGACGTTGACGAGTACCGGCATCGTATTTCTTTTTTCAACTATGTTTTGAGTCTTCGCTAATAAAGAAATGAGATCTTTCTTTTCAATTTTCAGTTTCATGCATTTCCTCGTTTTTCGGTTCCTTATATTACTCTTATATATATATAAATAATTAGTTGTAGTAGTAGGGGCGTTGATAAGGGCTTTATCAACTTAACCTATTAAAATAACTAGTCTAATCGTGTGGATACCCAGGCTTAAAAGTCGTCTGTTTATCCCCATAAAATGTGTCTAAACCAGTCCACAAAGTTATATACCGGTTTATCAACAATCTTATGCACATGCGCTATTCACACCCCCGTGATATTGTGGATACGACTCTGTAACTCATCGAAATCTTTCTTTAAATCGGAGTTTTCGTTGAGTTGCATTTCTATCCGACGCAAAGCATTTAAAACGGTGGTGTGATCGCGACTCCCAAATGCACGGCCGATCTCCACCAGCGATTTATCGAGATGTAATTTGATCAAATGCATCGCTAATTGGCGCGCCGTTACGATAGGTTTATTGCGCGTTTTTGATTTGAGATCTTGCACTCGTATTTTGTAGTGCTCAGAAGTGAGGCGTTGGATCTCATCGATTGTAATCGTTGTGCTGTCATCATGAACGGCTAAAACTTTTTTAGTGAGTTCGAGGTTGATCGGTAAACCTTGCAGTTCCGAAAACATTTTCACCTTATTAAGATTGCCCTCAAGTTCGCGGATGGAGCGTTTAGAGATCTTGGCAATGTAAGAAATAACTTCGTCGGGAAGAAGGATGTGCTTACGCTCGGCTTTGTAGCGCATAATCGCCATGCGCGTTTCGATGTCTGGCATTTGAATATCGGCGATAAGTCCCCATTCTAAGCGAGTCCGAATACGATCTTCGAGACCTTTAATATCTTTCGGCACACGATCACTGGCGACGACCACTTGGCGGCCTTTTTCGAAAAAATCATTCAATGTATGGAAAAACTCTTCTTGAACTGCTTCGCCGCGTCCTAACACTTGAATGTCATCCATGAGAAGGAGGTCGCATTTCTCACGATAACGTTGTTTAAATTTATCCATCTCGCCGCGGCGGATACTGGAGACACACTCGTTGAGGAAACGTTCGGCAGATATATAGAGAATTCGCGTTTGTGGAGCACAATCACGAATGTGATTACCAACAGCATGCAGTAAATGAGTTTTACCCATACCAGTGGGACCACAAATAAACAGGGGATTATAACCTTCCGAACCAGGTCTTTGCGCAATTCTATAGGATGTGGCGTGAGCAAACTCATTATTACGACCTACAACAAACGAAGAGAAAGTGTATTCGGGGTTTAAAAAATCTCCGTGTTTTCTCACTTCATAAGTGGGTGAGTTCATCATCGGAGAAGGAGCCGAAACTTCTTGCGGATCTTTAAGGCTCATCGCGAGGTGGAGGGCCCCGGGACTTTCGGGAGGAACAGGGATGGTTTTGCCGGTAACAATCAGCTCCAATTCAAAGGGCTGTTTGAAGAGCGAAGAAATTTCTGAGCAAATTCGATCAAACAAATTTTCGGAGATCCAATATTTGTGTAGTTCGGTGGGCACACCCAACTTAAAGCGGCGACCGCGTGCTGTTTGTTCACAAGCTATTAGATCTGTTGGATTAAACCATGTTTGCAACGGTTTGTTTTCAGAGTTTTTAGATATGAGATTGAATTTGACCTGCGTCCAAATATTTTCACTGACGACAGTCTCACCGTGCTGCATGCAAACCTCTGTTATATGAATAAGTCCCCGGTCATTTAGACCACATAAACCCCAAAAATGAACTCGAAAAAAAGAAATAGCAGTCCTTGCTGAAAAGTTCAACAACTTGACCTTTTTAACGCTTTATGGTTTAAGAGATTCCCTTTTGAAATAGTGATTTAATATGGAGAGGTTAGCATGAAACGCACGTTGCAGCCCAAGAGACGGCGCAAGAAAAAGACACATGGTTTTCGTAAAAGAATGTCCACTAAAAATGGGCGCAAAGTGCTAGCACGACGACGTGCCAAGGGGCGTAAGCGCCTCGGCGTTAAAAAACGTGGCAAATAGTCGTTAGCCAACATAGGACTGGAATCTAAGCTGAAAACAAAGCCTGAAGCGGCGTTTAAGACGCCGCTAAAAACGACGATAAAAACTCTAACCCTCAAAAAAGACTTCAAAAATCTTGTGGAACGAGGGCGTCGTTTTAAACCAGCTGGGTGGATACTGGTCAATTATGAAAAGAATGAGTTGGGCCACATTCGTTTAGGTTTTACCGCAAGTCGCAAAATTGGCAGCGCGGTGGTGAGAAATAAATTACGACGCTGGTGCAAAGAGTTTTTTCGTAAACAAAAGGTAGAAGTTTCCGTGGATCTGAATCTCCTTTTTCTCGATTCAAGAAAACAAAACTTCTATAAAGATTTGAAACACGAACAATTGGAAGAAGTTCTAAAGAATGTTTACAGCAAAATTAGTAGCCAATTTTAAGAGTGGCATGATTTTTATGGTGAAAGCTTATCAAGCGGCACTCAGTCCTTGGCTAGGACCAGCCTGTCGCTATTCTCCAAGCTGTTCACAATACACGATCGAAGCTTTAGAAAAAAAACCAATCAAACAAGCCTTTAAATTAATCTTTTTTCGTATCTGTTCCTGTCAGCCTTTTGGTGGTCAGGGATATGATCCCGTCCCGTAATGTGAGAGAGTATGCAGCAAGAACCAACAGGATTTTTTGATAAAAATACGATCATCGCCATCCTCCTCTCGTTCGCGGTGTTTTTTGGTTGGCAGTTCTACATGCAAAAAAAATATCCGAAGGCCTACACAACGGAAGTGAAGCAAGAAGAATCACAGCAGACCTTAGAGACAAAAACAGATTCACCAGCCGCGGTGCCAGTGCCAGAGAATACTGCCGCAGTTGAAGCCAAAACGGACCCATCTCGACCTGTTTTAAATCCTGCTGTTGAAGCCCAAGAGTTGATGCTTGAGTATCCCACATTTGATATGAAAATATCATCTCTCGGCATGACGATTCATGATCTCAAAATCAATTCGTATCATCGCAGAAACGGCGACGACATAATTTATAAAGATCCAGTTCAGCAATTTATTCTATCAACCCCTGCACAATTCCAGTTACAAAAAACAGATAATGAAACCATCGTTGGCCAGCTCGCTGATGGAGACCGCGTCATGAATGTGACGTACAAGATTGTTCCCGACGTCTACCTCATCAAAGTGAAAGCAACCATTTCACAAAAAGAAAAGTCATTACTTAAGATCAACGCGCGTTCGATCAATCAAATTGTCGATATGCCGACGAGCTTTTTATTGCCGCCCACAGATCACCAAGAGTTTTTTGTCGAAGCCGCAGGAAAAATACAGCGTGAAAAAGTCCGTTTAGATACCGTTTATAATCAAGAGATTATACAAACACAGGTGGCAGGATTTAATTCTCAGTATTTTGCGAATGTTTTCTTAAATCGTGCCGAGCTTCTGCCGACTTTCACAGGTAAAGTGGAAAATAAAAAAGCTTTTGTCGACTGGAGCTATAGCACAGCCCAGCCCGCTGAGCAGTTATCTGTAGAGTATGAAGTATATGTCGGACCTAAAAAAGAAGAGATTCTTCAACGTGTGGATGCCGTTCTTTCCCACACGATTGATTATGGTATATTTGGATTCATTGGTCGTCCGATGCACACCGCCCTTCTTTATATATTTAAAGTAGTGGGTAATTGGGGATTGGCCATCATTGTGATTACTTTGCTTTTAAGAACCCTCATCTTACCGGCTGGAGTTTATTCTTTCCGTTCGATGAAGAAGATGCAGAAAATCCAGCCGCGCCTTCAAGCGATTAAAGAAAAGTACAAAGGCGATCCACAGCGTGCCAACCAAGAGACCTTACAATTAATGCGTGCCGAAAAAGCCAATCCTCTGAGTGGTTGTCTACCAGCTTTGTTACAACTTCCCATCTTTATCGCCTTTTTCTCAATGATGAGCAGTAGTTTTGAGCTCTACATGCAGCCCTTTTATCTTTGGATACATGACTTGAGTTCTAAAGATCCATTTTATGTTTTTCCGATTTTAGCTGGTGGCACTATGTATTTTCAGATGAAAATGTCACCCACAACAACAACAGATCCGGCACAACAAAAAATTATGCAGTTTATGCCGTTGTTGTTTTCAGTATTTATGCTGTCCACTCCGAGTGGATTGGCGCTTTATATGTTTGTAGGATCACTTTTTAGCATTTTCCAACAATTAATGTTTATGAAGGAAAAAACAACCTGATAGGAGGACACATGGGTCTAATAGGAAGATTATTCGGCGGCGGAGATAAAAAAGGTTTCAAAAATCCCAAGCAGCTGATTGAGCACGTACTTAACGGTATTATTGAAAAAGCGGGTTTGGAATTCGCTTTTGATATCGAAAAAATCGATGGTCAAGAAAATGAGTCATATAAAATTAATTTTTATGGCGAAGACGAAGAGATGCTAACTCAAAAAGATGCAATGCTTCTCGATGCATTACAACTTTTTATAAAGCGTGCGCTTCAACATCATTACTCGGAGCAAATTGTAAACGTTATGTGCGATTGCAACGATTTCCGCGCGCGTGAAAACGAGAATCTCGAGGCGATGATCGATAAACTAAAAGAGAAAGTGCTCGCCCAAGGGAAACCTGTATATGTGAAAGCTTTGGCTCCCAAAGAAAGACGTGTGGTTCATCAATTTTTAGCTCGTGATGAACGTGTGCGCAGTAAGTCCATCGGTGATGGACATTACAAAAAAATTAAAATCTATACAGCCTCTGCTAAGCAGCCAATGGATTGATGTCTTACATTGATCTCGTTGATGATACGATTTGCGCATTAATTACGACACCAGGACTTTCCGGAATCTCTGTCGTGAGAGTCTCTGGTAAAAATGCTTTATCCATTTCTCGCAAGATCTGCCCTTTTTTAAAATCAGATGTCGAATCTCATCGAGTTTATTTGGGTCGTTTTAAAACGGCTCAAGGGGAAATCATTGATGAAGGTTTAGTGACTTATTTTGCTGAGGGACAGTCGTTTACGGCTGATGAAACTCTTGAGTTTTCGTTACACGGTGGAAAAGCGTGCGCAGAAAAACTTCTGCAAGAACTTTTGTCTTTGGGCTGCCGAGCCGCGGAACGTGGAGAATTTTCTTTTCGCGCGTTTTATAATGGAAAAATTGATTTAGTCCAGGCTGAGGCCATCCATTCCTTGATCAAGAGCCGTAACGATATGGCGCGCTCGCAAGCAGTGGGACAACTCACGGGTGTTCTTTCACAGCAGATGGATAAAATTGAACAAGGTTTGATCCATGTGCTTGCCCAACTTGAAGCATCCATTGATTTTTCTACCGAAGATATAGAACCCTACTCTTTAGATAAAATGAAACAATCAATTTCCGAGATTCATCTGCAAGTAGAACAGATGAGTTCGGGATTTAAAAAGGGCCGTATTTTAACTGAAGGATTAAAGGTTGTGATTGCGGGCGCACCCAATGCAGGAAAATCCAGCCTCTACAACGCCCTTTTAGGACAAGAAAAAGCCATCGTTTCGGCAGTTCCTGGAACCACTCGCGATACTCTGGAATCCACATATAGTGAAACTGGTATGCCCCTCAGTCTTATCGACACAGCTGGTTTGCGTGATTCGGATGAAGAAGTGGAAAAAATTGGGATAGAGCGAGCCCTCCAACGTTTGGAAGAGGCCGACTTTATCCTCTTTGTCTTAGACGCCGCCAACGAGGATTCTTGGGACTTTCAGCCCGTTCTTCATAAGCTAGAGAAAACGGTCTTTATTCTCAGTAAATTGGATCAAAACCCAGGAACTGAGGAGATCTACACTCGGAAGATTGCCAAGGTGTTGAATAGTCAGCCTCTTCATCGTATTTTCTTAACAAGTTCTAAAACACTTGTGGGAATTCAGGGTGTTAAGGGATTTATAGACACTAAGAGTTTGGTTGATATTCACCATGATGAAGCGCTGATTACTCAACATCGTCAACATAGTCATTTACAAAAGTGCTCAAATTTCTTGCAAAGATCCTTAGATCTGTTCGATAAACAAGCCAGCTATGACCTTCTTGCTATAGAAATTCAAAGTGCTCTTGCTGAGATTTTTGCAATGTTAGGAAAAGAGTTTGATGAGCAGGTCATGGACCATGTTTTTAAGCAGTTTTGTATTGGAAAGTAAAATGTCAGAAAAATTCGATATGATTGTGGTCGGAGCAGGTCACGCCGGTATAGAAGCGGCGATGGCCGGAGCACGTCTCCAACAAAATGTGTTATTGCTGACAACTCGTTTGGATCGTATCGGTTACATGAGTTGCAACCCATCGATTGGTGGATTGGCCAAAGGAAATATTGTTCGTGAAGTGGACATCATGGGTGGTCTTATGGGTCGCGTGACAGATAAAACCTGTGTCCAGTTTAAGCGCCTCAACTCTAAAAAAGGTCCGGCAGTTCGTGGATCACGCGCTCAGTGCGACAAAGATCTCTATTGTCAGGAGATGCGTTCAGTTTTCGAAAAGCACCGGTATATCAAATTGTTAGAAGGCGAAGCAAAATCTTTAGTTCTCGATGGCGACCTTTGTACAGGGGTTGTTTTGGAAGATGGTTCTACGATTCACTCCAAAACAGTGGTTATTACCACTGGAACATTTATGAGAGGGGTCATGCACATGGGCCTTCAACGGATCGAAGGGGGACGCGTCGGAGATAAAGCGACCGTAGGGATTTCGGATCAGTTGGCAGAGAATGGTTTTACGGTGATTCGTTTAAAAACGGGAACACCTCCCCGGCTTTTGAAGTCCTCGATTGATTGGTCTAAGACAACACCACAATATGGTGACGAACATTTTTATCCTTTTAGTTATTCGAGCCCAAAACAAACTGTTCTTCCGCAAATCGCATGTTTTTTGAGTTACACCAACCAAAAAACCCATGAAATAATACGTAAAAACCTCGCTTTTTCGCCGATGTATACAGGTCAAATCGAAGGATTGGGGCCACGTTACTGTCCAAGTATCGAAGACAAGATCACGCGTTTTGCAGATAAAGAAAATCATCAGACATTCTTAGAACCAGAGGGGCTCACTACTGATTCAATCTACTTGCAGGGAATTTCTACGAGTTTGCCAGAAGAAATTCAGTATGAGTTTCTCAGAACCATTCCCGGTTTAGAAAATGTAAAGATGATTCGTCCCGGTTACGCGGTGGAATACGATTGTGTGGAACCCACACAAATTTGGTCGACACTAGAGACGAGAAATATTAAAAATTTATTCTTAGCAGGACAAATCAATGGAACTAGCGGCTATGAAGAGGCTGCGGGACAAGGGTTAATGGCAGGCGTGAATGCCGCTCTCAAATGTTTAGAAAAAGAACCTCTGATTTTAGCTCGCAACGAAGCCTACATTGGTGTTTTGATTGATGACCTTGTCACTAAAGGCACGCGTGAACCCTACAGAATGTTTACGTCACGCGCCGAACATCGTTTACATCTGCGCGAAGACAATACGCTTGAAAGATTATTTTCAATTGCAGAAAAACATAATCTTCTCGACGATGAGTATCGTAAAACGCTCGCGGGAATTTTAGAGCGACGCCAAAAACTTTCTGCAACTTTGCGCGAAACAAAAATCTCTCCCACAGAACAAACACAAAATAAATTAAAGACCATGGGAACAATGCCATTGCTAAAACAAATTAGTGTGGCTGATCTTTTAAGGCGCGTAGAAATAAATTTTTCTGACTTGGTGGAAAATGGATTGGCTGAGACGGAAGAGGAAGTGGTTTCTGAATCCGTAGAGGTCGAAATTAAATACGAAGGATATATTTCACGCCAATTAGGGCTTATTAATATTGCTAAGAAGGCAGAGAATATAAAAATCCCTATCGATATTGATTATAGTGGTGTGCGCGGACTTTCTCGTGAAGAAGTGGAGAAGCTCAACCGTATAAAACCATTATCTTTAGGTCAGGCACAGCGAATTAGTGGTGTGAATCCCTCGGCGATTCAGGCTATACTCATTTACCTGAAGTTGCACAAAGCGGAGCGAGTGGCCCATGGAAACAGACATTGAGAAAATATCCGAATACCTTCCTCAGTTAGATAAAGAAGTTCAGGAAAAATTATTTAAATATTACCAATCTCTTATTTATTTTAACGCCAAAGTTAATTTGGTATCAGCATCCAGTCTCCCATATGCTGCAAAGCAGCATTTTTCTGATTCAGTGAAGGGCTTGGAGATTATTCTAGCTCAAGAGACTTTTCGCGATGTGGTTTATGATTTTGGAAGCGGAAATGGCTTCCCAGGTTTAGTATTGGCTATGATGCGCCCCGAAATTGGCGTGTGTTTGGTGGAGAGAGATGTGCGCAAGTCTGAGTTCCTTAAGCATGTGGTGGGTGATCAGCGACTATCCAATGTGACTATCTTCGCGACTACTCTTGAGAAGCTTGAGAAAAAATCGATTACTCATGGAATAACCAGAGCCATGGGGTCTTTAGCCCGCGTACTCTTACAAACGAACTCATTGTTTAATGAAGGCGGCAGCCTCTATCATTTTAAATCGGATCATTGGTCTTCTGAAATAGCCAGTTGTCCTACTCAAATATTTACAAGCTGGGATATAGAACAATGTGGTCAATATACTCTTCCCGATAGCACGGTGGAAAGATTTATCATATCCAGCAAGAAGAAGTGAGTATTCAGGCTATTCACAATGTTCCACGTGGAACATTTGAGTATTCACACAATTTTAATGAGTACTCTTGTGTTCCTCAGGCTT
This sequence comes from Bdellovibrionales bacterium, assembly GCA_041736155.1. Taxonomy (GTDB): domain Bacteria; phylum Bdellovibrionota; class Bdellovibrionia; order Bdellovibrionales; family JAGQZY01; genus JANPLN01. The sequence goes on along the minus strand of JBGSUL010000032.1, from coordinate 56,733 downwards.
TTTATCAGAATGTTTTTCATCTTTTTTATGACTATCCGTCTTTTTTGTTCCATCCACTTCTTTTGGAGGAAGAACAAGCCCAGGGCGAAGCCGCCAGATAAATTTTCTTGGATTTGCTTTCTCTGATAAAAGATATTCTTCGTATTCTTTGTCTACGCCATCTTGAGTGAGTTCTTTTGTGGAGTATTCAGTCTTTCTATTATTATCTTCGATTTTTAGGAAAGCGATTTCCTGTTCAATGATACGTAAGTATTTTTCCTGGGTATATATTTCCGATTTTATCAGTTCCGCAACTTTTGGGGAAAAATCCACCTCTTGAATACGTGAATTTGCCTCATCGATACTTTTTTTAATTTCAGCATGTTCACTCTCGAACTCTTTTATCTTGGCGGAGTAGTCTTTGTGAATTTTGTCGCTATCAAAGCTCGGCGCTAAAGAGAGAACCTCTTTTTTGCACCCACAAACAGCAAAAATGAAAAATAATAAAAAATATCGCATGTTCCACGTGGAACATCGGCATTATCAGTTGAAATATTTAGAAAAAAGAGATTACCTAGGTCTGTTCTTCACTTGCAAAGCCTCTTTTAAGAGAAAGTTTTGGGTTGAATCGAGGCGCGAGGAGGAAACGCTAGCAAAGCGCTAACGAGACGACGAGCAACGCGGAGTCAGCGCAAAAATTTCTCTTAAAAGAGGCTTTGCAAGTGAAGAACAGACCAATTCTCAACATGGAGGAGAGATGAGAACAATATGTATAGTGAATCAGAAGGGCGGAGTTGGAAAAACCACAACTTCTGTCAATTTGGCCGCTGCTTTAGCAAATCTCAATAGAAAAGTTCTTCTAATTGATTTAGATCCGCAAGGGAATGCTTCAAGTGGTCTCGGCGTTAAAAGACACGAATATCAAGAAAAAAACATATATCATTTCTTAATTGGAGAGATAGAGGCCAAAGAGGCGGTCTATCCCACAAAAAAAGAGAATTTATATATAATTCCAGCCAATTCTGACCTTGTCGGAGCTGAAATTGAGCTCGTTGATGAGGCCAATCGAGAATTTAAGTTAAAAACCGCTCTTTCCACGCTTAAAGACGATTTTGACTATGTCCTTATAGATTGCCCCCCTTCGTTGAGTCTCTTAACGGTGAACGCATTGTGTTCGGCGAATTCATTCCTTGTTCCTTTGCAGTGCGAATATTACGCCCTCGAAGGACTCAGCCAACTATTGAATACAGCGGGGATCATTAAAAAGAAGTTGAATCCGCAATTAAAGATCGAAGGGATTCTTTTGACGATGTTTGATACCAGAAACAATTTGAGCCATCAGGTGGTTCAAGAGATTCAGACCCATTTTAAAGACAAAGTATTTTCTGCGGTGATCCCTCGAAATGTGAGATTGAGCGAGGCTCCAAGCCACGGCGTGTCAATATTCGAGTATGACGATAAGTCTGTGGGCGCAAAAAAATATTTTGAACTCGCTGCTGAATTGGATCAAAGAACACAAGCTGAATTGAATATTAAGAACGAGGAAGTAGCCCATGCTGGAATCTGATAAAAATAAAGACTTTAAAAAGAAACAACGTTTGGGTCGCGGCCTGGGAAGTTTATTCACCGATGAAATTACCGAAACGGGCATGGTCGATGAGGCCACCGGGGTAGAGTCCGTTGTACAAACAAAATCAACAGAAGAGAATTTTAAGACGGTCATTATTCAGGCTCCAGTACAGCCGATGGCGCCAGTGATTCCGCAAGAAATTGTGGCGCCGACGCAAAGAATATGGACTGTGGGTATTGAAAAAATCGCGCCGAATAAAGATCAGCCACGTAAAGAATTCGATGCTGATAAAATTCGTGAATTGGCCGCATCTATTAAAGAACAGGGAATTTTACAACCCATCGTGGCTCGTAAGTTAGACAGCGGTGAGTATGAAATTATCGCCGGCGAAAGAAGATGGCGAGCTGCACAGGTGGCCGGACTTCACGAAGTGCCTGTAATTCTTAAAGAAGCTGATAACAAAAAGGTTCTCGAGTGGGCGCTAATTGAAAATATTCAGCGTGAAAATCTCAACCCCATTGAAGAAGCAGAAGCCTATAATCTATTAATCAGCAACTATAGTTATACTCATCAAGAGTTAGCTGAGAAAATGGGCAAAGAGAGAGCCACAATTAGTAATGCTCTCCGTCTTTTGACCCTTTCGCGTGAAGTTCGTGAATTAATTCGTGAACAAAAAATTACAGCAGGCCATGCAAAGGCTTTATTATCCTTAGAAAATCTTGAACTACAACGCCAACTGGCGCGTGACATCATCGATCGCGGTCTGAGCGTGCGTGCGGTGGAAAAAGAAGTGGCGACACTTAAAAAACCGACGTCCGTTGACCTAGAAACCGAGGAATCGGTATCGGATCGTCTGGTGGAAATGATGGCCGAAGACCTACAAAAGGTTTTTGGTACCAAAGTGAAAATCGATTATGAAAACGGAAAAGGCAAAATCATGGTGCAGTTTTACTCGGACGAAGGTCTGACGGTCATTATTGATAAAATGAAAGGGTCCGTGTGAGCACACCAGAAATTTCCCGAACGCCGGTAATGGGTCATCTCCAAGAAGGAACTTACTTTGAAGGAAAACTTTCTTTTGTGGGGGCCCTCAAAATTGGTGGGCACTTCAAAGGGGAAATCATTTCCGAAGGTGTCCTAATTATTGATGAGACCGCGGTGGTCGAGGGAGATGTCTGTGTGAAAGAAGCCACAATCAAGGGCCAGTTCTTTGGCCAGTTGAAGGCTGAAAAACGCGTGACCATGCTGGCCCCCGCCAAATTCAAAGGGACCGTTTCGGTCCCGAATCTTAAGATTGAAGAGGGCGTCCTTTTTGACGGGTCGTCCTCGACCAACTTTAAACTTGACCCTCGCACCAGTAACTAATACTCAATACCCGAACATCATTATTTACAATTGGATGAAAATGGGTGCAGTTCTAAATATCCTTACCGGTCTAGGGGTCAATGAAACTGTTTTTGCACAGTTTGCGATCTTCATCGTGGCCTTTGTTTTTTTAAAATATTTTATATTTTCGCCATACCTTGCGGCGTACGAAGAACGTCGCCGAAGAACAGTGGGTGGTTCCGGAGTCGCTAAAGAACTCCAACAAGAGATCGACGAACTCGAGGGCCAGTTTTCACAAGAGGCCCGTGTTCTCAACGAAAAAATTAAAATCGCATCTGATGAAAAACGCTCCAAGGCTCAGAAAGAAACGGCCGTCATAGTTTCAGAGGCCCAAAAGGGTGCTCAAGAAAAACTAGCTTTGGGCAAAAAAGATATTGAGGGCGCCTACCTCGGCGCAAAAGATCAGCTTAAGACTTTGGTCCCGGAGCTGGGCCAGGCCATTCAACAAAGGTTGCTAGAACCATGATAGAAACCGCTCTTCTTTTATTCACTGATTTGTCTATAGAATTGGCGTCAGCAAGTTCTGGTGGTCATGGCGGCGGCCATGATGCGGGAGTCCCTACGGTTGTTTGGTATCAAGCAATCAATGTCACCATTTTTATCGGCATTCTTTACTGGTTTGGAAAAGATAAAGTCAAAGCCGTTTTTGATGCCCGTCTGACGGAGTTCCATCGTTTGGCGGAAGAAACCAAAAAAGCGCGCTTGGAATTGGAAAATAAAAAAGCGGATCTCCTTCGTCGCTCACAACAGCTGCAAACAACTAGCGAACAAAGCCTTAAAGAGGCCAAGGTAGAGGCCGAAAAATTATATCTGAGTGAAATTGAAAAATCAAAAATGCAAGCGGTGAAGATTTCTAAAGATGTCGATGCACAAATGGCAACGGATCAACAGAAGATGATCGAAAAACTTCGCCAAGAAGCTCTCGAACTATCGGTGGCCGCTGCGGGACAGCAGTTCCAATCTATCGACGCCGCTGAAAAACAAAAATTGAATCAACGGGTTCAAAAACGCATTGAGGGGGCAACCGTATGAGTACACAAGTTGTTCAATCTTATGCCAATGCTTTTTATGAAATCGCCAATGAATCAGGAAAAGCCACTCGTTTTGTCGATGAAATAGATGCTTTGGCACCCGTCTTTAATGATCCTGAAACAATTCAGTTCTTTAAATCTCCCCTTTTTACTTCACAAGAAAAAGAAGCGGCTGTCGAGGCGGCGCTGGCAGGAAAAGCTGATGCGGACTTGATGGACTTTATCAAACTTCTCGCGCGAAACGGGCGCATTGGGTTTCTCTCGCAAATCGTCGAAGAATTTAAAGAGAGTTGTTCGGGTGGTAAAGGCGTGAAAAAAGGTGAAGTTGTGTCGGCGATCGCGCTGACTGACACCGAGAAAAAGAATCTGCAAGAAGCCATAGAAAAAAAATTAAATTTTAAAGTGCAACTCGATTACAAAACGTCCCCCGACCTCATGGGCGGGATCGAAGCGCGAGTGGGCAGTTATATTATTGAAGACAGTTTAAAATCAAATTTGCAAAAGCTTAATGAGTCATTAAAGAGGAGTTCAAATTAAATGGAAACACGTATTCGCGCCGATGAAATCAGCCGCATTTTAAAAGAACAAATCAAAGGTTATACAAATAAACTTGAAGTTCGCGAGACAGGAACTGTCCTTTCAGTGGGAGATGGTGTTGCGCGCGTATTTGGTCTTGAGTCTGCCATGGCTGGAGAACTTGTTGAGTTCCCAGGGCAAATCACAGGAATGGTTTTGAACCTCGAGAAAGATTCTGCCGGTATCGTTATTTTCGGTGAAGATAGAACGATTCGCGAAGGTGATCTCGTTAAGAGAACGAAACGCATCGTCGAAGTCCCTGTGGGCGACGGCCTTCTTGGTCGCGTTGTCGATGTTCTTGGCCGCCCGATTGATGGCAAGGGTCCCATCGTTTCTAAAGAAAATCGTGTGATTGACGTTAAAGCTCCAGGTATCGTGAAAAGACAACCTGTTCACGAGCCGCTACAAACTGGAATTAAAGCGATTGATTCCATGATTCCAATCGGACGTGGTCAACGGGAATTAATCATTGGTGATCGTCAGACTGGTAAGACAGCCATTGCTATCGATACGATCATCAATCAAAAAGGTAAAAACGTTAAATGTTTCTACGTAGCCATTGGACAAAAACAATCGACCATTTCTTTGGTTGTGGAAAAACTTCGTTCTTCTGGCGCCCTTGAGTACACAACAGTGATTGCTGCCGGTGCAAGTGCTCCTGCTCCCCTTCAATACTTAGCACCTTATGCGGGAACAGCCATGGCTGAGTACTATCGCGATAATGGTGGCCACGCGTTGATCGTTTATGATGATTTAACTAAACAAGCTCAAGCGTATCGTCAGTTATCTCTTCTTCTTCGCCGTCCTCCAGGTCGCGAAGCTTTCCCTGGCGACGTTTTCTATGTTCACTCACGCCTTCTTGAGCGCGCAGCAAAAATGTCGGCAGCCGATGGTGGTGGTTCTTTAACAGCTTTGCCAATCATCGAAACACAAGCGGGTGATATTTCTGCGTACATTCCAACAAACGTGATCTCGATTACCGATGGTCAGATCTTCCTCGAGGCCGATCTCTTCTATAAAGGGATTCGCCCGGCGATTTCTGTGGGTAAGTCTGTGTCGCGTGTGGGTGGAGCCGCGCAAACAAAAGCAGTCAAGCAAGTTGCAGGAACATTAAAACTTTCTTTGGCTCAGTATCGCGATCTTGAAGCCTTTGCTGCGTTTGCATCGGATCTTGATCCGGCGTCTAAATCACAGTTAGCGCGTGGTGAGAGACTGGTTGAGCTTCTCAAGCAATCTCAATACACGCCTTACGAAGTGACTGATCAAGTTCTTTCTATTTTTGCAGCGACCAACGGTTATGTGGATGCGTACCCAACAAAAGATATGCGCCGCTACGAAAAAGAAATGCTCACTTTCATGAAACAAAAATACAGCAAAATGTTTGAGACGATCGTTAAAGAACAAAAAATTAGCGATGAAATGAAAACGCAACTCGTAGATGCATTGAAAGAGTTCAAATCCATTTTTGAACCTTCAGCAAAATAAGAGAGAGCAATGGCAAGTTTAAAAGACATTCGCGCAAGAATTCAGAGTACCAAGAACACTCAACAGATTACGAGTGCTCTGAAGCTTGTGTCGGCTTCAAAACTCAAAAGAGCCCAAAACAACGTGGTGAATCTTCGTCCCTATGCGAAGGCTCTTAAGCAAATGATTTATGATCTCGCCGCTTCTGAAAGAGCACAACATGCTCTTTTAGAAAAACGCAATAACGTGCAAAATCTTCTTTTGGTAGTTGTATCCAGTGATCGTGGATTGTGTGGCTCCTTTAACTCGAGCATTAATAAATACACGACGAAATATTTAGAAGAAAATAAAGACAAATATGCCAAGATGGATGTGATTTTTGTCGGCAAAAAAGCGCGTGATTTTTTTGCGCGTAAAGATTTAAAGCCGGTGGATACAATTACAGATTTGGCGAGAGAGATTTCTTACTCCATGGCAGCAAATATTGCTGGACGAGTGATGAAAGCTTATTTGCAAGGTCACTACGATGAAGTTCGTTTTGTTTACAACGAGTTTAAATCGGCGATTTCGCAAGAAGTGCGTTGCGAAACATTGTTGCCGATCGACCCACTTACTGATGTCGATGCAACAAAAGAAAATAAGTTTTCCTCAGACTTAATCATCGAGCCTGCACCACAGGTCATGATTGAAGAATTGCTGAATAAATATTTTTCTGTACAGGTGTATCGTTCATTGTCGGAAAGCGTAGCCTCAGAACATGGCGCGAGAATGACGGCGATGGAAAACGCCACGAAAAACGCTGGCGAAATGATTCGAAATTTAAGTTTAACATATAACAAATTAAGACAAGCTTCGATCACGAGTGAGCTCATTGAGATCACGACCGGTGCAGAAGCGCTCAAGGGTTAAAAATGGTTGGAACACGAGGAGATCAAATGGAAACAGGTATCATCAAGCAGGTCATGGGACCCGTTGTTGACGTAGAGTTTAAATCTAAAAAATTGCCCCCAATTCTTTCGGCACTCAAGACGACGAACAAATCGATCGATGAGCGTGAAGGCAATCTCGTTCTCGAAGTGGCACAGCATTTGGGTGATGGAATTGTTCGTACCATCTCCATGGATTCCACAGAAGGTCTTGTCCGTGGTCAGTCCGTATCTGACACAGGAACTATGATTTCTGCGCCAGTGGGTAAAGAAGTTTTAGGTCGCATTATCAATGTGACTGGTGACCCAGTGGATGGCGGCGGAAAAGTCATGGCCAAAGAATATTGGCCGATCCACCGTGAAGCGCCAAAATTTGAAGACCAATCGACAAAAGCCGAAATTCTTATGACAGGTATCAAAGTTGTGGATCTTTTAGCTCCTTACGCCAAAGGGGGAAAGATCGGTCTCTTCGGTGGTGCGGGCGTTGGTAAAACAGTTTTGATTCAAGAACTGATCCGTAACATTGCAACAGAGCATGGTGGTTATTCGGTATTTGCAGGTGTGGGTGAAAGAACACGTGAAGGTACAGATTTATGGTTAGAGATGAAAGAATCAGGCGTTCTTGAGAAGACAGCTCTGGTTTATGGTCAGATGAACGAACCCCCTGGAGCCCGTTCGCGTGTGGCTTTAACAGGTCTTACGATTGCTGAATATTTCCGTGATCGCGAAGGACAAGACGTTCTTTTCTTCGTCGATAACATTTTCCGTTTTACACAAGCCGGTGCAGAAGTTTCTGCTCTCTTGGGACGTATTCCTTCGGCCGTGGGTTATCAACCGACACTCGGAACGGATATGGGAACTCTGCAAGAGCGTATTACATCGACAAACAAAGGTTCGGTGACTTCTGTGCAAGCGGTTTACGTTCCTGCGGATGATTACACAGATCCAGCTCCTGCTACAACATTTACTCACTTGGATGCGACGACCAACTTGGATCGTGATATTGCGGCCATGGGTATTTACCCAGCGGTGCATCCGCTGAATTCGACATCGCGCCTTTTAGCGGCGGATGTGGTTGGCGAAGAACATTATAAAACGGCTCGTGATGTTCAGGCTCTTTTACAACGCTACAAAGAACTCCAAGATATTATCGCGATTCTTGGTATGGATGAATTAAGTGAAGATGATAAGTTGGTTGTGGGGCGTGCACGTAAAGTACAACGTTTCCTCAGTCAGCCGTTCTTCGTTGCTGAACAGTTCACTGGTATGAAAGGCCGTTACGTGGATGTCAAAGATACCGTTCGTGGATTCCGCGAAATTCTTGATGGCAAACATGATGCGCTTCCAGAGCAAGCATTCTACATGGTGGGAACCATCGAAGATGCTTTAGAAAAAGCCAAAACTCTCAACTAAAGAGGACGAATGTTTAGCTTAACGTTAGTGACACCACAGAAAAAAATCGTTGAGGGTGCTCCCCTGAAAGAGGTTTTTGTTCCTGCATTTCGCGGCGAACTAGAAATTCTTCCCGGCCATGCTCCCCTCATTACTACTCTTTCGGAGGGCGTACTTAGATACAAACTCGAAGGAGCAGCGGATTTAAAATCTGTGGCCATTAGCTGGGGTTACTGCGAAGTCACACCCGAAGGGCAAGTGAACATTCTGGCGGAGACAGCAGAAGCACCGGGAGAGATTGATTTGAAGCGTGCCGAACAAGCACGCACAGAATCTCTTGAGAAGTTAGCTAATGTGACCTTCGACGAATTTGAAAAGTATCAAAGAAAGTTTATGCGTGCAGAAGCGCGCATAAAAACCGTGCAAAAAGATATTCATTAATTCATGCAGGAGCTCACAACACTCTTAACGTTTCGTTATCGTGGGCTCTTTCAATTTGCGGAAATTCGTTTTCATAAGATAAAACTCGAGCAAGGTTACAAAATTATTTGTGAGGCCGAGGTGAAGCTCCCTATTTTAAAAAAATCTTACTCGATGAGCACAGACTACCGTGACGATCTTTTACTGTGGTCTGAGCATACACCCGCTCACGAAAATGGAACGCTGGGGAAATCAGTAGCGAGAGAACAAATATATACAAAAGAATCAAACATAGAAGTTTTAGACCCTATTGGTTTCTTTCTTCTCCTGGATGAGGACGCCTGGACGCAAAATAATGTGAATTTGCTCATCGGTCCTAAAATAATAACACTCGATTTAGCTCACGAAAACCGCTCAGAAACTCTGGAAATTCGCCGTCGAGAAAAAGACCAAAAATTAATTGTGCATAGAAATGAAGGGCGTATTTCTAAAATTGAAATTCCTGTTCCTGTACTTGGAAGTCTGAGTTTGGAGAGAGTCACCTCTTGATAAACCTGTGGATAAAAATCAAAAAAGCTTTTCAATATCCTCAAATCACAGCGACCGTGGTTGTTTTGCAGGCTGTGGTTCTTGCCCATGCCGCTTTTCTTTTTATAAAAGGAACACGCCAATTTCCAGAGGGTTTATTATTTATCACCTATGTGGTGGTCAGTGCCTACTACTGGAAACGTTACGCGCGACAAAAAAGAGAAAATCCTAAAAGTAATCACTCTCATTAAAGAGTGAAACATGCGTATAAGCACGATTGATGGCATCCGCCGTAAAACCACCTAAGTTGGGATGAAGGGAAAAGACTTCAACGATATCTAAGAACGAGGAACGATCTTCAAACTGTGCTTTGGCATAGGAGCTCACGACCACCGTTTTTTTCTTTTGCTCTTCAGACATATTAAAAAGCAGACGCAATTGGTTTTGGCTGGTGATGTGAGCAATAATCAGGGAATCCGTATGAGTCGTTTTTATTTTGTTGAAATCATCAAAAGCATACGTCTTTTGATTTTTTATATATCGACGGAAGGAGCTGACGAAATTTTTTGAATTACTCACGACCACATAAGAGTTAAACACCCGCTCTGTTCTTTCCAGGCCCGGTAAGCTTTTAAAAAAGCGCGAAACTATGTCACTATAGATATTTTTAAATTCAATTTTATTCAGTTGCGATTTAATCGAGCTTTTAGAAGCTATCGCGCGTGGGGCACTGGCAACAGGGCTATATTGTTTTTTTAGTTTCAGAATTTTTTCTACACTGCGATTGATGCGCTCCATGGGAATTTGCTCTGTGCGAACGGCTTCCACCACAGCTTGGAAGGCGCGTGCTTGTAATTCGGGTGACCAGGCGAGCATCACTAAATCATTTCCGGCCTGTATGGCTGCGATTGCGCGTTCTTCAACTTTAGGTAATGCAGCTGCTCCCGCCATTTCAATATCATCTGTCATGATGAGGCCGGTGTATTTCATTTCGTTGGTGAGAACCTGGGTGACAAGATGTTTGGAATAAGTCGCAGGAAGCTGAGAAGAATCAATCAAAGGAAAAGAAATGTGAGCCACCATAATACCACCATCAATTTGTGAGCTGGCGTATTGGGAGAAGGGAACTAGGTCAGAATTGAGGAGAGACTGATAAGAGATTTGTCTATGAGGAGTGGTGCGATGAGTGTCTAATGCAATAGGCCCGTGACCTGGAAAATGTTTGGCGACGGGAAGGACACGGCTCTCTTGCAGACCTTGTGCGAATGCCAAGCCCATGGAGCTCACTTTGTGTGGTGACTCAGAAAAACTTCTCGAAGAAATAAAGGATTGCAACTGTGAATCGGTAATGTCTAAAACAGGGGCCAAATTCATGTTAAAGCCAAGAACGGCAAGAATTTGTCCGGTGACCTTACCCGCTTGAAAAGAAAGAGCCGGATCATTGGTGTTTCCAATGGTGTAGGCGCTGGGTAAACCAGGAGAGGTTTTGATTCGCGAAACAGCGCCACCCTCTTGATCGATAGCAATAAATAATGGAACTTGCGAATAATTCATAGAAACTTTTTGTAAGTCGTCATTGAGCTCTGCCACTTGCGTGAGATTTTTAATATTTCGTCCAAAGACAATCACCGCACCGGGCTGATGCTGTTTGAGATGGGCGCGAAGTTTTTTATGAACTTTGTCGCCAGAAAATCCAAAGATGAACATTTGTCCGACTTTTTGCTCGAGGGTAAGATCATCGATAGAAACAGCATGAGCTGCAAAAGATCCGAACACACAGAATAGAAAAAAAAGGCGGCACATATTCTCAGAATAACAAGATCTCGAAGAGTGGCGTAGTCGAGAGACCAAAAACAGTGCAAAGCTAGACTATATGCCCGGATCTACTTTGCGAATTTTACTAGGTATTCAAGCTCTCCATAGACATTCTGCCAGGTGATTTCATTCATGCGGATCTTAAGGCGGCTGTCGGGTGTAATGGAGTATTTTTTATTAGGCAAAGATGTAAGCTCAATGACCTTTTGTATGGGAAGGTTCGTCTTGTCGGTAAAAATAAGACTGATCGTATTTGTACCACTCGAAACATCACGGATGCCTAGTTGTTTGCACAACAAACGAATCATCATAAGCCCCATGAGATTAAAAACTTCCTCGGGCGGTTGGCCAAATTGATCGCGAAGAGTGGCTTCGATCTGATCGATCTCGTCCACCGACTGAATATTGGAAAGAACTTTGTAGTAAGATAAACGCAAGCGAATATCAGGCATATATGCGTGCGGAAAAAGAGCTTTCAATTTGAGATTGATTTCGGGCTCCACGGATTCCACCAAAGGCTGACCCTTGGCTTCGTGAATGGCGGCGTCGAGAAGATCCATATAAAGCTCATAGCCGACAGCGTCCACAGATCCAGACTGCTCTTCGCCGAGCAGAGTGCCAGCGCCGCGAAGTTCGAGATCATATTGCGCAATTTGGATTCCGCTCCCCAAGGCCGAATTTTGTTGAAGAATGCGTAAGCGTTCTTTGGCAATGTCATCCAACGTTCCACTGCGCGGAATCAGTAAATAGCAGAAGGCCCGCTGTTTGCCGCGCCCCACGCGACCGCGCAACTGATAAAGTTGACTGAGCCCCAAGGCTTGCGCTTGGTCGACGAACATGGTGTTGGCATTGGGGATGTCCATCCCCGATTCGATGATCGTTGTGCACACGAGCATATCGATTTCTTTATTAAAAAAAGCAATAATGGCTTTTTCCAACTCGTGTTCTTCCATTTGCCCATGGGCCACAGCCATACGCACCCCGGGAAGATTTTCGCGGAGTTCGTCGGCCAAAGCATAAATACTTTGTACCCGATTGTGCAGAAAAAAGACTTGGCCGCCTCGCTTGATTTCAGAGAGAACATTTTTTCGAATCACACTCATGTCAAATTTCGAAACAAAAGTACGGGTGGGCAACCGATCATGTGGTGGAGTATTAATAAGACTGAGATCGCGTAAACCAAGTAGACTCATGTTGAGTGTGCGCGGAATAGGTGTCGCCGACATCGAGAGAGTGTCCACGGTGTTTTTCATGTAACGAATTTTTTCTTTGTGTTTTACACCGAATTTTTGTTCTTCATCAATGACGAGTAGGCCCAGATTGGTAAACTGAACATCACTACTCAAAAGACGATGGGTGCCGATCAGAATATCCACCGCGCCCTCTTTGACTTCCTTAAGAATTTTTTGCACGTCGGTCGTACTGATGAAACGATTGAGAACAGCGATCTTCAGTGGCCAACCTGAGAAGCGCTTTTTGAAAGTTTCCATATGCTGAAATGTCAGAATGGTTGTCGGAGCTAAAATAGCCACTTGCCGGCGCTGAGAAGCCACAAGAAAGGCGGCGCGCATGGCCACTTCAGTTTTGCCAAAACCAACATCTCCACAGATCAAACGATCCATGGGGCGTTCGTTGGATAAATCCTTTTTAATATCTTCGTGCGCACGAAGTTGATCCGCGGTTTCTTCATAGGGAAAGGCGTCTTCGAACTGTTGCATCTCCGAAGTTTGCACTTCATATGCTGGGCGCGTGAGGGTTCGCCTTTTGGCATAAAGCTGCACCAGCTCATTTGCTACCTCACGAAGGCGAGTCTGTACTTTGGCTTTGGTTTTTTCCCACTGTTTGCCACCCAATTTATCGAGAATATGATGGTTTCCCGCCCCGGAATATTTATGAACTTGGCTGAGGCGATAAATCGGTAAAAAAAGTTTATCATTATCTTTAAATTTTAATTCAAGAAATTCTGCCTCGACTCCACTGATATTCATGACCCGCAAACCCATGTAAAGCGCCACGCCGTGCTGATTGTGAACAATGGGATCGCCTTCGCGGAGTTCGGAAAAACTCAAAGCTTCGGCTTGATCCATTGTGGCTTTGACGGAGCTGCTGCGCGCCTCGCTCTTTTTTAAAAAGTGTTCAACGCCGACAAAAACTAAAGCTTCGTTCAGGGACTGAAAACTCGTGTCAAAAGTGTGGTGTAAAAAGTAAACTGTGTTTTTATTTTGTGTTTCACGCAAAGTCGAAAGATCTGATTTGTGATCGATCCATTTCAGGGAAAGCTGATGCTCTTGGAAAGCCAATTCGAGTCTTTTAAATTGTGTTTCGGAGTTGCCACACAAAAAGACCGTGGCGCGGCTGTTTTTCCATTCCTCAACTTTTTGAATAAGAAAATCCACCTTTTCGTTAAAGGTGTTGGTCTTGGCGGGTGGAATATTTCGCGAGGAGAATTCTAAAACGTGACGAGGATCGCCGTCGGCCGTGTCGAGAATTTCAAATTCAATTTTATTTTTTGTTGGAAGTTTTTGCTGTAAAGCTTCGGGAGAGCAGTAAAGTTCATCGGGCGTGGGAATATGGGTTTTGTACTGCTGATACTCTTCACGAAGATGGTGAAAGTCGGTAGTCCATTGGGCATCAGCGGCAATGGCATCGGGGGACCAGACGACGGTGTTTGGTGGAAGATAATCGATAGCAAAAGTTTTTTCTTTGTAAAAAAGTGGTGCCAAATACTCAATGCCGTCAAAATATGTTTGATTGCGAATTTGTGATTGAAGAGACGTGATATCAGTTTCGCTTTCGCGCTCGCTCAATTTTTGGCAGCAGCGCAAGATGCGATCTTCGGAAAAAAGAATTTCGTGTGCTGGAAGAAGGGTAAACTCTGTGGCTTCTTCGATGGAAGTTTGTGTTTGTGGATGAAACCATCGCAAGGATTCGATCTGATCCCCAAAAAGTTCGACCCGCAAAGGTAAGTCATGGGCAGGGGAAAAAATATCGAGAATTCCCCCACGCAAAGCAAAAGTGCCGGCATCTTCGACCACGGGTACACTTTTGTAGCCTAAGGTGGATAAATAAAAAGCCCAATTTTCAGGCAGCGAGTCACCCTTTTTAAAAAACTGAGCAGAATTAAGAAGAAGATCTTGCGACAGAGTAAACTGCGCCAGCGCTTTCAGGGGAGCAATGAAGATAGCTCCGGGCGGTGGCATAGAAGCATAATACAACCAGCGCAAACGCTGCAGCATGGCAGGGCGTGAACTGTAGAGACCAGAATACGGAGAAATATCGTGGGGCGGTAACAAAAAAACCGGAGCGGGTCGTAGATTCAAAAAACTTCCAAAAAGATCCAAATAGGAGATCAATTTTTGGGCAGAGCCTAAATCTTTAGTAATAACAAGATTATGAGAGGATTTTTGCGCACTTAAAGATTGACCCAAAAGAAGTGCCGCACTCACATGGGGATCAGAGGAGATAACTCGTAAGGGTTGGGCCCCTAGGTTTTGTTGCAGAGTCGAATCAAAATTTAAAAAAGCCATGAGCCTCACGTTTCTCACAAGTTCGCACAATAAGACAGTGGCAAAAGAGAGGGTGGAAAAGAGAGTTGCAAAATACGCTCGGAAAAGAGCGTCCTTTGAAGCGTTTGTTACGCAGCCAATCATGAAGGTTGTGAATAGAAAAAGAGCTCGAAATTTGTAGCAACTTCCTATAGTTAATTAGATTGGTCTTACATTATAAAGCGTGTCCGCGTGTTTCAAATTGTCGAAGCACGAGAAACAGCAAACAAGAGGAACATCGGATGATTTTACCAGTGCTTGTGCTCGCTCTCATTGTCGCAACTTTTGGCACCTTATTGGTGTATGGGGCATCGCTTGTCGGTCCTAAAAAGAAAAAAACGGCCGCAAAATATATGCCCTATGAGTGTGGTTTGCCAGGGCAAGAAAATAAAAAAACCAACGTATCCATTCGTTTTTATCTCACCGCCATTCTGTTCATTATGTTCGATATAGAAATTCTTTTTTTGTACCCATGGGCGGTGGTCTATCGCGAATTTGTCGACAAAGGACAGGGCGCTTTTTTATTTTGGGAACTTTTTGTTTTTATCGGCCTCTTCGTTTTTGGATTGATGTGGGAAATTAAAGCGAAAGCTTTGGAGTGGGATTAAGATGGGATCGGATGTTTTTGAAATTACGGTAAACGTTGTTAAGATGCTCCTGATTTTTTTGCTGATGGTGCAGCTTGTGCCCATTCTTGTTTGGGTAGAGAGACGTGGCTCAGCGTTTATTCAAAATCGTTTTGGCCCCAATCGGGTCGGACCATTGGGGCTGACACAACTTCTCGCGGATGCAGTTAAATTTTTGTTTAAAGAAGAATTTGTGCCACCGAGCAGTCACGCCCTTCTTTATTATGCAGCTCCAGTACTGGCGCTTGTTCCGGGAGCCATTGCCTTTGGCGGAATCCCGCTCTCAATGCCTATTGAAATTCAACCATTTGATATGTTCGGTAGTCATTGGGGACCCTATACATTCAAATTCCAAAGCTATGATCTCAACATCGGCATTCTTTTTATTTTAGCGATTTCATCTTTGGGAGCTTATGCGCTTTTGCTCGCAGGTTGGGGTTCTAATAATAAGTATTCGTTATTTGGCGCTCTTCGCGCCAGTGCACAGATGGTCAGTTATGAGCTAGCTATGGGTCTTTCTTTGGTGGGCTTGCTGATGCTTTATCAAACGCTCAATTTTTCACAAATGATTGAGTTACAAAAAGGTCCACTGCATTTTTATTTTTTCGGTCGTGAATTGGTAGTTCCCTTTTTGCCAAACTGGGGAATTTTTTATCAACCGTTGGGATTTTTGTTATTTGCCACAGCCGCTTTTGCCGAGACAAATCGTCTACCGTTTGACTTACCCGAAGCCGAAGGCGAATTGGTGGCGGGATACCACACAGAGTACGGTGGTCTTAAAATGCTGATGTTCTATATCGGGGAATACGGTCACATGATGGTGGCCTCGGCGGTGATGACGACATTTTATTTTGGTGGTTATGAATTACCATTTCACCTATCGGACTCGCTGACGACAGCGGTGCGCGGGGCGTTTACTTCTTATAATATGGGGAATGTGATGGCGGCCATGGCGCTGTTCCTAGTGTTCCTCCTGAAAGTTCTTTTTTTCCTATGGGTTTTTATTTGGGTTCGTTGGACTTTGCCGCGCTTTCGTTATGATCAACTCATGGATTTGGGTTGGAAAACAATGTTGCCATGGGCCTTAGCGAACGTCTTAATCACCGCCTTTTTAATTCTGGTAGGTGGCGGAGGAGTGTTGTAATGGCTGAAATTATTCTTTTTTATTTTTTAGCAGCGGTCACTGTTTTAACGGCGGTCGGTGTTGTGATGAATGAAAATCCTCTGATGAGCGCCCTTTACTTGGTATTATCGATGTTGGGCATAGCGGGATTATTCTTTTTGTTACAAGCACCGTTTATCGGAGCCGTGCAAATCATGGTCTACGCCGGTGCCGTCATGGTCTTGTTTGTTCTTGTGATGATGTTGATCGACATCAATAAAGATGAAGAGAAGTTTAGTGGTGGAAATATTTCTGCGCTTTTTAAAGGTCTCACCGTCGGGGTTTTCGCCGGACTTCTCACATCGATTATTTTGCGCACGCCCATGTCGACCAAAATTCTCGTGGCTCAGCAGGCTACAGAAGTGGTGGATATCGCACGATTGTTATTTACAAAGTACGTTCTCGCCTTTGAACTTTTGGGGATTATGTTGTTGGTCATTCCCGTAGGGATTGTGGCTCTGACGCGTATCCGAGGAGGAACACATGAGCGCTAGTCTGATGATCGGTCAGGAACACTACTTAATTGTATCGGCTATTTTATTTTGCCTGGGATTGACCGGCATTCTCTTGCGCCGAAATATGATAGTTATGCTCATGTCCATTGAGTTGATGTTAAATGCTGTGAATCTTTCTTTTGTGACCTTTTCTTATTTTCAACAGAATTTAGAGGGTCAGGTGATTGTCCTTTTTGTGATGGCGATCGCAGCCGCAGAGGCGAGTATCGGTCTTGCTTTGGCGGTGATGTTATTTAAAAAGTTCAAAGAATTGAACATCAGCTTTTTTGAGCACTTGCGTGGGTAGGTTTTAATGTCGAATCAAGTTCTATTAGCCATATTATTGTTAGCGCCGGTGGCCGGATTTCTTTTTAATGGATTGCGCTTTCGCAGTCACAACGGAATTTTGGCAGGAGCTGTGGCCACATCCGCAGTGGCAGTTTCTTTTGCTTCGGCGTTGGCCTTTTTTACGCAACTTTTAAATTTTGCACCCGACCAACGACACATACGCGTTGAATACTTTCAGTGGTTGTCTTTAGGGGGATTAGAAATTCCGGTCGCTTTTGTGATCGATCCGCTTTCGATTTTGATGGTGATGATCATAACCGGTGTCGGATCGCTGATTCATTTGTTCAGTATCGGTTATATGTCGCACGACGAGCGACCTTCCAAATATTTTAGCTATCTCAATTTTTTTGTTTTTAACATGTTACTTCTTGTACTGGGAGCCAACCTCGTCCTCATGTTTGTTGGTTGGGAAGGCGTAGGGCTCTGTTCGTATCTCCTGATCGGCTTCTGGTTTTCTGATAAAGAAAAAGCCGCAGCGGGGATGAAAGCATTTATTACCAATCGTATTGGTGATGCGGGTTTTCTTTTAGGGATTTTCACGTTGTTTTTTACCTTTGGAACAATAGATTTTGCACAGCTGATCACGGCCTTGCCAGCGACCACCGAAATGGCATGGACGGGCGCGATGACTTTGGCGTGTTTATTTCTTTTTATTGGAGCCATGGGAAAATCAGCGCAAATTCCACTGTATGTTTGGCTTCCTGATGCGATGGCGGGCCCAACACCTGTTTCTGCTTTGATCCACGCGGCGACCATGGTGACGGCGGGTGTCTACATGATCATCCGTCTAAATCCGTTGTTTCTCTTAGCTCCCAACGCCATGGCCGTGGTGGCCATTGTTGGTGCAGCCACAGCTTTGTTTGCGGCAACGATTGGTATTGCACAAAATGATATTAAAAAAGTTCTCGCGTACTCCACAGTTTCGCAACTGGGCTACATGTTTCTCGCCGTGGGTGTGGGCGCGTTCGGCGCCGGCTTTTTCCATTTGATGACTCACGCTTTTTTTAAAGCGCTCATGTTTTTGGGTTCGGGTAGCGTGATCCATGCCATGCACGAAGAACAAGACATGCGTAAAATGGGGGGACTGAAAAAATATCTTCCTGTCACGCATTGGACTTTTGTTTGCGGGTGGTTGGCGATTATTGGCGCACCCTTCTTCTCGGGATTTTTTAGTAAAGATGAAATTTTATGGATGTCGTTTCACAGTCCGCTGGGCAGTCCCGCACTGTGGTTTGTGGCATTGATCACCGCAACGTGTACCGCCTTTTACATGACACGTTTAATGGCGATGACTTTTTGGGGTGCTTCGCGCGTGCCTAAAGACATTCATCCTCACGAAGCGCCAGCGACCATGTATATTCCACTGGTCGTACTTGCAGTGCTTTCTGTTTTTGCAGGATGGTTGGGAGTTCCTCACGGACTCGCCACATTTTTGCCAGGACACCCATCAAACATTTTAGAGCATTGGTTAGAGCCGGTGATTCGCCCAATTCCAGGATTGGAACACGGATCACTTTCTCTTGAAATGCTGCTCATGGTGATCACTATTCTCCTCGCCACTGTTTCCGCGGGAATTGCCTACTATATGTATGCGACGAAGCCATCGGTGGCGAAGGCCTTGTCCGAAAAGCTTCGCCCCCTTCATGAGCTCATCGCCAACAAATATTATGTCGATGAAATTTATCAAGCAGTGCTTATACAGCCCCTCGTCAAGGCGTCGCGCCTTTTATGGGTGAAGGTGGATATTGGCTTGGTGGATCTCGCCACATATAAACTGACAGATTTTATTCGCAGCGCTGGCGAAGGCTTACGATCCCTACAAACGGGTCAGTTGCAAACCTACACTTTGATGATGTTGGTGGGCGTAGTGGCAACACTCTTACTTTTAATGATGTGAGGAAGAAATGTTTTTAACGAGTTTGATTATACTGCCGTTGATGATTGCTGGAGTTTTACTTTTTGTAAATTCTGCCGAAGCGATCCGTCGCTTTTCTCTCCTCAGCTCTTTATTCCTTTTTGCGGAAAGTTTATTGCTGCTGAATAAATTTGATAAAGGGAGCGCCGATCTTCAGTTGGTGGAGTATGCCAATTGGCTTCCGGATTATGGGATTTCGTACTTTTTGGGTGTCGATGGCTGGTCGGTTCTTTTGGTGTTACTGACCTCACTTCTCACGCCGCTCGTGATCGGTGCTAGCTGGACTGCGATTGAGAAAAACGTCAAAGGCTTTCACATTGCTTTGTTTGTTTTGCAAGCGGCGGTGATAGGTTCTTTCTTGGCGATCGACAGTGTCCTTTTCTATTTGTTTTTCGAACTCTCACTTGTTCCGATGTATTTTATGATTGGAATCTGGGGTGGCGAAAACAGAATCTATGCCACCTATAAGTTTTTTATTTATACCATGGCCGGTTCAGTCTTTATGCTTGCAGCCATTGTTTACATGATTTTGCAATGTAAAGCGCAGCTTGGTTACTATAGCGCCAGTGTTCTCGATTTTTATCAGCTGAACATTCCTTTTGTTGCGGGCGACTTTTTTACACCACAAACGCTGTTATTCTTTGCGTTTGCAGTGGCCTTTGCTATCAAAGTGCCAGTCTTTCCATTGCACACGTGGCTTCCTGATGCGCACGTTCAAGCTCCTACTGCGGGATCAGTTATACTTGCGGGGGTGATGTTGAAAATGGGAACGTATGGTTTTGTACGTTTTGTTCTCCCCGTTTTTCCTGAAGCGGCAGCGGCCTGGGGATGGTTATTTATCGCCGTCGGTGTCATCGGTATAATTTACGGAGCTCTTGTGGCCATGGTGCAAGTCGACATAAAAAAACTGGTGGCGTACTCATCAGTTTCCCATATGGGTTATGTGATAGTGGGTTTATTTGTACTCAATAGTTTTGGTGTGACAGGTGGTCTTTATCAAATGCTTGCGCATGGTGTGAGTACTGGTGGATTATTCCTTTTGGTGGGTATGATCTACGAGAGAACCCATACACGCGAAATTGCTAAATACGGCGGTCTCGCCAAGGCGATGCCTATCTACGCCATTTTCTTTTTGATCATCACCTTTTCAAGCATAGCAGTTCCGATGACCAATGGGTTTGTGGGAGAGTTTTTAGTTCTCCTTGGAACTTATGGTTACAATAAATATTTAGCGGGAGTCGCCGTTCTGGGTGTGATCCTTGGCGCAGCCTATATGTTGTGGATGGTGAAAAAAGTTTTCTTTGGCGAAGCTGGAGAAACAGTTGTGAAACACAAAGGCATGCTCGATCTGAGCCTGCGCGAAAAGTTGGTGCTTTCGCCCATCGTTGTTCTGATCTTCTGGATGGGGATTTTCCCTCAACATTTTTTATCCTACAGCGAAACGTCGATTCGACATTTCATTGAGAATAAAAACAATTATCAGCTCAAAATTTACGGTTCAGAGACCGAGCCAGCACAGGAGAATAACTAATATGTTGCCCGTAAATCCCGCCGATCTTTTAGTCCTTAGTCCTCTGATTGTTTTGTTTTTGGCGAGTTTGATTCCAATTTCCGTCAAAGCTTTTCGCGGGCGGGAGATGGCGCCGTTTGTTTCGTTAGTGTGGGCGATTGTCGGCGTGGTTGCGGCGGCCGGTTTAAATATTTCTTTGGTCAGTGGTTATTGGCGTCTTTCTGAATTAAATTTTATCACAGCGTTCTCTGGCGCGCTCATCGTTGACGGCATCGCCGTGTGGGCGGCGTATGTGCTCTATATTATTGCGGGCTTTGTGCTGATGCAGCTTTATGAAAACAAAGCGACGCGCGATCATCAGTTTTCTGAACATATTTTTCTCGTTCTCAGTGCTGTGGTGGGTATGGTGTTGGTCACCATGGCCAATCATCTTTTGATTACATTTATCGCCATCGAATTAATGTCATTGAGTATTTATATTTTGATCGCCTTGAGTAAAGAACAAGTTCTCTCCAAAGAAGCTGCGTTTAAATATTTTGTTCTTGGCGCTGTGGGCTCGGCTATTTTTCTTTATGGGATTGCCTTTGTTTACGGATCCACAGGAACTGTAATGTTGCAGGAGATTGGTGTAAAGAGCGCTGAGCTATTTGTAAGTAGCAAAATTTTTATATTAGGAATGGGACTGCTGATTGCGGGAATGGCATTTAAAGTTTCATTGATGCCGTTTCATGCCTGGGCACCCGATGTTTATCAAGGGAGCGCGACGCCAGTGACCACATTGATGGCCACGGGAGTAAAGCTGGCCTGTTTTATTGCCTTCTTAAGACTCTTTTTATACACCGATGCCGTCGAAGAATCTCATCTTGTGTATGTGCTGCAGTGGTTAGCGGTTCTCACGATTATCGGTGGTAGTTTGGCTGCTCTCCGCCAAGAAAACATTAAGCGTATGTTGGCTTACTCGAGCATAGCGCATTCTGGTTATGCCCTCTTGGGTTTAGTGGCGGCCGGATTTGGTGTATCCTCTGAAGAAGGAACAACGAGTTTACTTTTTTATCTGCTCACTTACGTTCTTATGACCATCGGATCGTTCTCCATCGTTTCAGCATTGGAGAGCAAAGCCGATAGTATTTTATTGATTGATGATATTAAGGGCCTTGCGTATCGCGCACCACTCGCCGCGTTTGCTTTGGCTGTTTTATTATTAAGCCTCGCAGGACTTCCTCCCACGTTAGGATTCTTCGGCAAATTTTATTTAATCGCCGCAGTGATGAATCAAGGGTTTTTCTGGCTGGGGGTTATGGCTATGGTGGGCTCTGCCATTGGTGTTTATTTTTACCTTCGCCCCATCGTCACGATGTATATGCACGAGGGGGGCACAATGACAGTTTCGTCGAGTGCTTATCTGACGCAAGCGATCGCCCTTGTCATGGCTTTGGTGATGATTATTTTTGGAATATTCTCCGCACCATTATTTAAGTTTGTCCAAACAGCCGTGTCCTACTCTCTCTAGGAACTCTAGGTAACAGTTCCCTTTTTGTATTGCAGGCTGTTACCTTGAGATCTTGATAACGCCCACCCAAGGATGTAATAAATTCACGGGGGTGGGGACCATGAGGAGATTTCTCTTTTTTTTTATTTTCATAATTATTTCGAAACAGGCATTTTCGGCGACTCATTGCGCTTGCGAAATTGGCCGGGAGAAAAATCAAAAAGCTTTTTTTAAAGAAGGCTGCCAAATGTGGATGGCGCAACGATCCTGTTCTACCAAAACTGTGGTCGACCGAAAGCCACATGAGTCGTTAGCGTCGCACCTTCCAAATATTTCTAAAGGTGATCAAATTGAAGTTGGTTTTGTGGGGCATTGGTTAGATTATTGGTGGACGCTAGCTTACTTGGATAAACACATCGTCCCACTAGCAAAAAAAAATCGTGTGAGTGTCGTTTACGATAACACGGCATGCTCGGTGATGAGCAATCCAGAGCATGTGCAGGGTTATCTTTTAACTTTGGATATTCCAAAGAACAGCCAAATTGTGGTCAAAGGCAGTCAGGGACTTTCCATGGGAATGTGGGATAGTATTTTTTGGGGAACGGCCAACTTTTATGCTTTCGCGAGCACAGAATGGAAGTCGCCGCGTTTTTTGCCGTGTGATTACATCGAGGATAAAATCTGCTCCTCATTCCAGGGTGGTGAAAAGGGTCGCTGCAACGATTCACAAAAGAAAAGCCTTGAGTGGCTTTATTGTAAAAAACCAAAATTTGGAAACGGTGAACACAGCTGGCAACGTCGAAAGGGTTAGATATCCCATTTTCTCAAAGCATTGAGGGCTGACCTAAATCCAGCTTGAACAGTATCTTTGAGAATTTGTGGGTTCAAACTAAAATGATCCGCAAAGAAGGTTCGGTAGTCTTGCGGGTGTGGATGGATGTAAATATAGTCCGTTTGCGGCTTGTAGTTTGTTCTTTCTGTAATGATCTCAAGAAGTTTCTGCCGATGTTCATCGGCGATGTTTATCTGTTTTAAATATCCATCCACCGCTTTGTAGACAGTTTCGATGGATTTTCTGGCCTTAATGGCGTTCTCGATTTTTTGCTGAACAACCTGATAAAGGGCCTGGTTGAGGATCACCGGAATTCCATACTGATGAAGACTTCCCATCACTTTGTTGTAGTTATAGGGCTGAATGGAATAACTGGCGATGACCAAGTCTGCACCATGATCCACGGGGATGTGAGAAGATAATGTGTCGCGAATTTCTCCATCAAAAAAGTAAATGTCATTACCATCGCGGTTTTTAATGGCGTAGGGAGAAAAGGCGGGCGGTAAAGCTGCAGAAGCGGCAACCGCATCGCTGACACTGGCGTAGTTGGCATAAAGAACCGATTGATCCTTGGACATTTCATCTTTTGCACAAAAGATAACTTTTCTACTTTGATTGAGTTGTGTGGCCACAATGTAGAGGTCCACACCCAAATCCGCAAAAGAATCACTTTTCCAAACTTCATCGCGAATATACTTTCCCAAGCCTTTAGTCGAGAAGAGTCCATTGAGCTTAAAGCCATTTTTGATCAAAACTTCAAAGCCACCGGTGACGATGGAAGAGCCGCGATTCTTAATCAGGTTGGGAAACATCTGTAACATTTCTTTGGTGTTCAAAGAAAAGATATTGCGATAGGTGAGTGGACTGAGATCTTCATCGAAAGGTTTTTCAGTTTTCAAACCATCAGAAATTTCAGTGGAGCCACGTTCAAAAGCATGGATGATCGAATTGAGGGAATAACCAGCCGCAAGAAATGTGCTAATCACCGAACCAGCGCTGGAACCTACATAGAATTTTATGGTGAGTTCATCACTTCCGTAACGGGCCGAAACTTCCTCTTTGGTCCCGCCGGCAAACTTAAATCCTTTTTCTTTTAAGGCTAAGCAAACACCGATATGAAAGGCAGCAGCTTTAATACCACCCCCACTAAGGACGAGGGCGATCTTCTTTTTGTGGGAGAGTTTCATGTCCCCATTAGAAAGGAAAAAATAAGTAAAATCAAACACTTGTTGGTTGAATAGGCAGTGGGTAGTCGTAAGTTTATGAAAAAGGCTTGCAAAATAAGCATTTACACTGTGTTCTCGTATGCTAACCTTGAATAGTCAGTAAGGATATTCAAGCGAATAGCCTTAGTGGAAGTGGAGAAAACATGAGTCAATGGATTGCTCTAAATGACTATGCAAACAAACACCGGTTGAGTATCTCCACTCTTCGTCGTCGTATTAAATCTAGCAAGATTCAGTTTAAGCTCGAGGAAGGTAAGTACTTTATTTTAGACAGCCCCGAAGAGCAAATCCTCGCGAGTGCGGTGGATGAGATCGGTATTCGTCCCAACATTCAATCTACGGAGTCTTTCTCGACCACGAAACTTCTTTTGGATGAGTTAAAAAGAGCTTATTTGGATTCACTACAAAGTAAAGAAGACCAAATACTTTATCTTAAACAACAGGTATCAGATTTAAAGACACTCGTTTTGCTATTGGAAAAAGAAAATCACCGACTGCAAGGAGAATAACGATGCAAGCACAACAAGAGAGACCCATCGCCCGTCCCAAATAGAGGGAATCTCTTATTTTAGGACATCGTTCTCCGATAAAGGCCACCAGGAAGTGGCCTTTATTTTTTGAAAGCCGCCTATTAAGCAGCGGCCTCAGTAGATTTATGCTTCTTTTTGCGTCCCTGAGTCGACTTTTTAGCATCGGAATTCAGAGCAATGTGAAGAACCTCATCGAGATGTTCCACAAAGAAAAACTTCAGTTTGTTACGAATCTCATCGGGGATATCAACGATATCCTTTTTGTTCGCCATCGGTAAAATCACTGTTTTTGCACCGTGATTGAAGGCGGCAAGGCATTTCTCTTTAACACCACCGATAGGAAGAACACGACCGGTTAAAGTCACTTCTCCCGTCATAGCCACATCGCGATTGGTTGGCACCTCTGTGATCAAACCAATAATGGCTGTCGCCATAGTGATTCCCGCAGATGGACCATCTTTAGGAATAGCGCCAGCAGGAAGATGGATGTGAATATGGTTATTTTCAAACCAATCGGGAGCAATACCAAGTTGTTCCGCATGTGCACGAGCGTAGGAAAGTGCTGCCGTTGCAGATTCTTTCATCACGTCACCCATTTGGCCAGTGAGAGTTACCCCACCTTTGCCTTTCATGCCGAGAGCTTCCACATAAAGAACTTCACCACCAGCTTGTGTCCAAGCCAGACCTGTTGAGACACCGATGGCATCTTCGTTCATACGGTCTTCTCTCAAGAAACGAGGACCTCCGAGATATTCGATCACTTTTTCTTTAGTGATAGTGACGGAGGAGAGGTCGCCCATAACGATGTTTTTAGCAACTTTACGGCAAACCGAACCCACTTCTCTTTCTAAATTACGTAGACCAGCTTCACGAGTGTAATGACCGATCAAATAAGCTACAGCGTCTGAGGTAAAGCGGCACTGATCATCGGAAACACCATGGTTTTCAAGTTGTTTACGAACAATGTGCTGCATAGCAATTTCAAGCTTTTCATTCTCTGTGTAACCAGAAAGTTGGATGATTTCCATACGATCACGTAGAGCAGGTGGAATGTTTTCCAAGTTGTTGGCTGTAGCAATGAATAAAACTTTGCTTAAATCAAAATCCACATTCAAATAGTTATCACGGAATGTGGCGTTTTGTTCTGGATCTAAAACTTCCAACATTGCAGCACTTGGATCTCCACGGAAATCACTGCCAAGTTTGTCAATTTCATCAAGAACAAATACCGGGTTTCTGGTTCCGCACTGTTTAAGAGCTTGAACCACTTTGCCGGGCATAGCTCCGACATACGTTCTACGGTGACCACGAATTTCAGCTTCGTCTTTCACGCCGCCGAGAGAAATGCGGAAGTATTTTCTTCCCATAGCCTTGGCAATGCTCTTTCCGAGTGAAGTTTTACCCACTCCTGGAGGTCCAGCAAAACAAAGAATAGGTCCTTTGATAGTTTCTTTTAGTTTTCTCACAGCAAGAAATTCAAGAATACGATCTTTAGCTTTTTCGAGACCGAAATGATCTGTTTCAAGAATTTGTTTGGCAACTTTAAGATCAATCGAATCTTCTGTCTCTTTACCCCATGGAAGATCAACCATCCACTCGAGATAAGTGCGGAGCATAGAAGCTTCACTGGCGTCTGGATGCATGCGCTCAAGTCGGCCCAGTTGTTTTAAGGCTTCTTTTTCTACATCAGCAGGCATACCAGAGGACTGGATTTTTTTACGAACGTCTTCTAAATCATCAGTTTTAGAGTCTTGCTCACCCAGTTCATTCTTTATAGCCTTCATTTGCTCACGCAAAAAGTATTCGCGTTGAGACTTGGTCATATCATCTTTAGATGACGAACGGACTTTGGATTGAAGTTGCAGAGTTTCAAACTCTGCGGCTAACAAATTTATGACCTGCTTCAGTCTCTCTATATGATCAGGTGTTTCTAAGATTCCCTGAGCATCAGAAACTTTGAGACCAAGATTGCTAGCGATTAAGTCAGCGATACGTCCAGGTTCTTGGATGTCGTCCAAAACAAGAAGAATATCAGGAGAAAGCATCTTTCCAAGGGCGATGACTTTTTCTAGATGTTCTTTTGCTGTCTTAATAAGAGGCTCAACAAGAAGTTTATTTTCTTCGCTCGAAACAGAGGAGTCTTCAATTTTTTCTACAGAAACTTTAAAGAAGGGCTCTTTTTGTGTGTATTGCGTTACGCGCGCTTTGCTTACACCTTGAATAAGAATCTTCACTCGGCCATCAGCAAGTTTGCGCATGCGCATGATCATTGCCACAGTTCCTGTTTTGTAGATCGATTCCGGTGAAGGAGTTTCTTCGTTAAATTCTTTTTGAGACGCTAAAAAGATGAGTCGATTTTTGCTCAAGCTTTCTTCTACCGCTTGAATCGATGCTTCTCTTCCTACAAATAAAGGAATAATCATATAAGGGAAAATGACAATGTCGCGGACAGGCAGCATCGGGATTGTCTCAGGGATATTCAGATTACTTTGATCCATTCTTCCTCCGAATCTTCTGGCGATCTTCAGGCCACGAGATTCTTGTTGTTTCTTTGAATTCTCTTCGGCGAAACCGGAGGGGGCCTTAACAAAAAAAGTGGAGATAAGGTCTGGATTTAGCTCTTAAAAGAGGGGTGTCAAAAAACCAACTGGTTGTAAGAGTTGTTTTACAACCTATTCGGCGATAACAAATTGGTTTTTTCGCACCGTCATCAAGACAAGAGGACGGTAGATTTCACGATCGGGAGTCATTTTTAAAGGCGTGAAGGCACCATTGACCTCTAGTGTGGAGAGCAGTCGCAAAAAATCAATACGATTGCGTGGACCACTTTTAAGAGCCTCGAGCACCAACTTTCCCGAGTCGTAACCCTGAATGGCAAAGGTTCCTGGGCGATCTTTATAGTTGGCGCGGAAAGTTTTATAAAATTCAGACTGCGTCAGCTCTGGAGCATCTGGCAGATGTGAATCTACAAAAACCGATTTTTCTACAAAACCCTGCGCACGTTGTAAGAAGTCGGGAGAGTTCCACAGGTTGGTGCCTAACAATTGGATGTTATTGACGTCATTAAACGCCAGCATCGGAGCAATCTGGCCAAGAGCTTTGGGACCGTCGGGGATAAATAACGATTCAAACTGAATAATAGGCGGAAGAAGAGTTTCTGGGGGTTGTTTTCTTTTGCTGGTATTTTTCTTTTTCCATTCGCGCAGGAGTTCTTGATATTCCTGATTGCGATCTTCTAAGTAGTAAGTGCCCACCATTTTTTTAACGTGCGCTTTA
Source organism: Bdellovibrionales bacterium (assembly GCA_041736155.1). Lineage (GTDB taxonomy): Bacteria > Bdellovibrionota > Bdellovibrionia > Bdellovibrionales > JAGQZY01 > JANPLN01. The sequence goes on along the minus strand of JBGSUL010000032.1, from coordinate 28,693 downwards.
AAGTCTGTTTCGTCGGGGAGATACGTTTGCGCGGAAACAATTTTTCCACCACGCGATACAACCGTGTCCCAAAAAATATTTGCATATTCCACACCGTATTTGTCGTTGGGATAAATAATCGCAAATTTACGATGCTTTGACTTTTCCATAGCATAAGAAACGAGAGTTTCAACCTGCAGTCGTGGTGTTATGGCTGTGGAAAAAATAAAAGGTCCAAGGCGTGTTAAATCCGACTTTTGCGACATAGCTAAAAAGGGAACACCTAGATTTTGGGCCTGTGTGGCTTCAGCAACAACGGTTTTTGCAGAAAGGCCACCGATGATGGCAATCGCATGATCGACAAAAATCAATTTTTCGACTGCCTTAGCGGCATCTTCGGGAGTGGAAAAGGAATCTTGTACAACAAGACGGATATTATATTTATTTTGCGATCCAGAAATACCCAGAGCCATTTGTAGACCACGCAAAGTTTGTTCACCAATTTGTGCATAAGGACCAGACATGGGGAGAACAGCGCCGATGGTTTTGGTTTCAACAAACGCGCGGGCGTCGAGCTGTTTCAACATGCTGTTGGACTGCTCACCGAGATAGCTGGTGGGAGAGATTGTAGAGATGCGTGAAAAATAGCTTTTTGCTGCATCTAATTTATTTTCGTTGACGAGGTTCATGGCGTATTTGAACATCGCTTCAACGCGGAATTCCCCCAGGTCAGAGTCTTCGGCCAGTTCTTTGAGCTCTTCCGACTTGAGACGTGAGTCGACAAAATCTTTGGCTAATTCACTATATTTTTCCCGTGAATTTCCGTTGGGATGGTTTTGGGCAAGAAAGGCCAGGGCTTCAAAAGTTTCCAATTGGGAATCGCGCTTTAAGAGAAGAGGAAGTTGAGCCTCAAGCAAATAGGCACGCTCTTTATTTTCTAAATTGGTTTGGGCGAGAGAATTGCGAATGAGCTTTTCGGCATCCGACGTACGGTCTTGAGCCAGTAAACACTGGACGGCGAGAATTCGTGCTTCGTTTTCGCGCGGGCTGCGTGTTGTGGAGGTGTAAACGTGTTCAAAATATTTGTAGGCCGTTGGGTATTGTTTGCGACGAAAATCAATTCGTCCCAGCAAAAGGTGGGCGTCATCCGCCAAATCCGAAGACGGCTCTTTATTGATTAGGTTTTTTAAGATGGCTATGGCTTTGTCGTCTTGGCCCTGATCAAAATAATGAAGGGCTTCTTGGTAATTCTTTTGTGTTTGCGCCGTTGAAGGTGCCGCAGGAACGGTTTCGGCAGTTCGTGAAACGGGCGCCGTTTGACAAGAGCTCAGGGCGAAAAGAAAGCTGATAAAGATGAGGCTAGAACTTAAAAAGTTTTTCATTTTTTATTCTCCGAAAGCGAAAGAATTTCTTTCTGCCAATCGCTGAGGGGCATATCTTTTTTGAGTGCCCGCAGTTTTTCTTTAAGATTTTCGTTCAAAGAGGTGGGGACATCAACAATAAAACGAATATATTGGTCCCCAAAATGGCGAGATTTTTCATCGACAGGGAATCCCCGGCCTTCTAATTTTGACCCGGCAACGCCAAATTCATCTTCCTTTGGAATGGGCAGTGGAATGGGGCCATGGAGAGTGGGAATCACGACGGGTTCCTTGAGTAAAAAATCAATCCACGACACCGGCATTTTCAACAAAATGTCGTCGCCCTCCAAAATATAATACTTATGGGGGAGAATATGGATATGTACGACCAGATCTCCGGCGCGCTGTTGGGCGGAGAGAGATTCGCCAGCCCCGCGCACGCGCAACTTTTTAGAATCGCGAATTCCTGCGGGGATCGTCACATCCAGATGTGAGGTGGTTTTTACACCGTTGACAGTTCGTACGTAAGAAATGGTTTTGAGGGCTCCAGAAAAAGCCTCTTCTAAGGTGAGATTGAGATGATAAAGAAGGTTTTTGCCCACGGTGATGGTTGGCGATTTTGTGGCGGCGCGGGTGTGCTGTTTGCTTGATTGTTTCGTGGGCGTTTTGCTGGCTGGTTTGGGAGGAAAGTGCACACGATCGTAATCACTTTTTCTAAAAGGGTCAGACAATACAGAATAAGCGGCATTGATTTCTTTAAATTTATTTTCGCTAGCCACATCGCCGGGATTTTTATCGGGGTGGTATTTGAGTGCCAGTTTACGAAAGGACTTTTTGATTTCATCAAAAGAAGCTGTTGGCGTGAGCTCTAAAATTTCGTAATAATTTTTACTCATATTAGTGCCCTTGAGGGTCTCACTTCTCTTGAAAAGAGTCTACTTTTCTTTGGCAGTAGATTCTTTTGCAACGATCACTTGTGCAGGGCGCAGAACTTTATCGTGATACTTATAAGCTTTTTTGAAAACACGCGAGACGTGTCCAGGGGCGATCGTATCAGAGACCTCTGATCCGAGAGCCTCATGCACATAAGGGTCAAAAGCTTGGCCGAGGGCGGGAAGCTCTTGAATATTGTGTTTTGTCAGCGCGGCACGCAGTTGCTGTGCGGTCAGCTCAATGCCAGACACAAAATTTTTCAAAGTATCGGCAGAAATATCAGAATCCAGTGCGGATTCGAAAATATCAAGAGTCTCAAGAAGGTCTTTAGCAAGTCGCTCGCCGCCAAATTTCACCAAATCAGAACGCTCTTTGATGGCTTGCTTGCGATAATTATCAAATTCGGCGCGTAAATAAAGGTACTCATTTTTGAGTTTGCTGATTTCATCTTGAAGAGATTCAATCGTGGAAGCTTCTGTTTCCAGGTCACCATCTTGAATGCCGGTTTTCTCAGGGGTTTCAGGAGTGTTGGAGTTATTTTCTTCGTTCATACATAGCCTTTACTTTTATTCACTTTATTGGATCTTTCGCCGGGCCACTACATTATGAGAACTCCTAAGAACTTGTCAATTCGGGAATCTGCGCGTGAAGGCAGGAGAAGACGTAGTTGCTGAGGTGGCGGCCTTTTTCTGTCAATGTCCAACAATGCAAACGGGGTTGGTGCAATAATCCCTCGCGGAGAAGTCGCGCAAGCTCTTGACGCAAAGGCAGTGTCACCAGCGGAGAAAATTTTTGGTGTAAAGAATTTTCATCAAGTCCTATTTCTAAACGCAATGAGGTGTGCGCGAAGTCAAAAAGTGCGGCTGCGAGAGAAAGTGTTTCCCAGGTTTTTTCTTTCTGGAGTTTGTCGATAAATTGCGAGGCGGGTTGCAAAATCATTTGTTTGTATTTTTCGATACTCGAGGGGTTTCCAAAGCGGTTTCCCCATGGAGAAAAAGACTTTAAATACGAATGAGCACTTAGACCAAATCCTAAAAAATCTTGATCTTGCCAATAGAGCAAATTGTGTTTGGATTCAAAAGACGGTTTGGCAAAATTCGATATTTCATATCGGAGGAGACCCATGGCCGAGAGGTCACTTTCGATCATTTGAAACATAGTGATTTGGTGATCTTCATTGGGGCGATTGTAAGACATCGGGTGGCCCTCGGGGACCGTGAGGCAATAGGCACTGAGATGAGGAGGAGAATATTCGGCAATGATCGCCAAATCTTGTTTCAACTCCTCCAGTGTCTGCTGGGGAAGTGCAAAAAGCAGATCGAAGCTGTAATTGATGCCAAACGATTTTAACAAGTCCAAAGTCTGGCGCGTCTCGGCGCTCGAGTGTTTTCGGCCCGCTGCTTTGAGGTGGTGATCGTGAAAAGTTTGCGCGCCCACCGAGAAGCGGTTGATCCCACCCTTTAAAAGGCGCTCAATTTTTTTTGGATTCAAAGTGGCCGGATTGATTTCTAAGGTTATTTCTGTATCGGGTGAAATAACTGCATCATACTTTGCAATCTCTTCCAACAGCGTTATGATAAGATCAGCGTCCAGAAGGCTGGGTGTTCCCCCGCCAAAGTAGATGGAGTGAATTTTTTTTTGCTGAAACCAGTTCTGTTTTTGCTGAATTTCTGCTTGGACCAACGAGATATATTCTTCGGGCGGAAGAATCTCATCAAAAACATAAGTTGCAAAATCGCAATAACGACAGCGCTGCAAACAATAGGGAATGTGAAAATATAAACCCAACATCGAGAGGGACTATAACAATGATTCATGAATTTTCAACGAGTAAAGGCCTTAAAGTCATCGGCATTGAAAGTCACAAATCACCTGTCGTATCGGTTCAAATATGGACCCGTAATGGTAGCGCGGACGAGCGCGCGCAGGAAGAGGGGTTGAGTCATTTTATCGAACATTTGGTTTTTAAAGGCACAGCTCGGTATCGTGCTGGTGAAATCGCGGCACGTGTTGAGGGCTGTGGCGGGGAAATCAATGCCTATACATCTTTCGATCAAACCGTTTATTACATCACTATTTCTAAACACTTTGCCGACGAAGCTATGAAAATTATCGCCGACATGGTGACGACACCACTTTTTGACTCTCTCGAGGTGGACCGTGAGCGCGAAGTGGTGATTGAAGAAATTAAACGCAGTCACGACAGTCTAGGTCGTCGCGCCAGCCGTCTTTTTTTCTCACAAATGTATGAAGGGCACCCCTATGCCGTTCCAGTCATTGGTTATGAACAAAACGTGCGAGAAGTTTCTGTGGAAAAATTGCGTGCATTTTTCGCCGAGAGATATGTGCCCGAAAATATGTTTTTAATTGTGACTGGCGATTTTAACGCTTCCGATTTTCAGCAAAAAGTGGGAACTATTTTTGGCGACCAAAAGCCACTCAAAGTACAAAAGCCCAAGCGCGATGCATGGGCTTTTGCCAAAGGCAAACGTGTGGTGGTGGAAGAAGCGCCTTTTGAAGAAACGATATTGTATATCGGTTGGCCAGGGGTATCGATCAATCACGAAGATATGGCGGCCCTTGAATGTTTCTTTTTAATTTTGGGACAAGGAGGAAGTTCACGCCTCTATCGTAAACTTCGTTTGCAGGAAAACTGTGTGAATTCCATCGGTGCGGGATTATGGGCGCCGACACAAAGCCCAGGGTTTCTTTCGGTGACGGCAAGTCTCAATGGAGAAAAACTAGCCACCACGCTTTCACTGATTAGCGAGCAGATTTCCGAAATTTTAGAAAAAGGTGTCACGGAAGAAGAGCTACAAAAAGCTAAAACAAATTTTTTAGCAGAAGAAGCGTATACTATTGAGACCGTCGGTGGGCTGGCACGCAAATATGGCGGCAATTACGAAGCCACCAATGATTTGTATTTTCACGAAAAATTCCAAGAAAAAATGGAAAAAGTAAATACGGCAGCCGTTTTAGCGGTCGCACGCGAGTATCTACAAAATAAAAACTACGTGATGTCGGCAGTTGTACCCAAAGACAAAACAGCGGTTCAGAAAATGTTAGAGACATGGGATTTTCGTCTACCTCAAGGTGGGAAAGAAACAGCGCCCAACAAAGCTCACGATTACAGAAAAACAAAACTCACAGAAGCCCCAACGAATGCGGGGAGTATTCAGCAGAAGACATTGCCGCAAAACATTCCTTTGTTTTACCGCTGGGGAGATGAGGCCGCTATATATAATATGCGTTTGGTCTTTTTGGGCGGTGGACGAGCGATGCCCTTGGCAAAGGCGGGATTAGCCGAGCTTGCGGGACGCGTTTGGACAACGCAAACCAAAAAACTGAGCGAGCACGTTTTGGGAGACAAAACGGATGCTCTGGCCAGTAGTCTTTACTCTTTTTCGGGGCGAAACACCTTGGGCTTAGTGGTGGATGGTGTGAGCGGGTACCAAGAAGAAATGGCCGATTTATTTTTGCAAGTGCACAATGAGTACGATTTCAGTGATGAAATCATCGAACGCGAAAAAGCTTCGATGTTAGAATCGCTGCGCTCTCGCAAAGATTCTCCTGGCGCCGTCGCTTCACTCCAGTTTCAGCAGATGATGTTTGCAAATCACAGCTATGCTCTGGATCCCCTGGGTACTCTCGAGTCAGTCCCGCAGTTGACTAAAAAAGATGTCGAAGAGTGTTTGCGTTTTCACCAACAACAAACACAAGCTGTAGCAGCGATTTCCGGATGTTTTGAAGAGTCTTTGTGGATGAAAATGCTTGAAAAATTACAATTCAAGGTGACCACCACACCGATGGCGGCTCAACCCCTCGAAGCTTTTACGCAAAATCAGTATCGATACACTCACGCGGCAAAAGAGCAGGCCCACCTTATTTACGGATTTCGAGGACTCAAATTGACGGATCCAGAACGCTATACGCTTTCTGTGCTAGAGGCTGTGCTATCGGGACAAGGTGGTAGATTATTTCTCGAGCTTCGCGACAAAGCCTCTTTGGCGTACAGTGTTTCGCCATTGCGCATGGAAGGAGTGGATGGCGGTTATTTTGCAACTTACATTGGCTGTTCACCAGAAAAATTAGAGACGGCTTTGCGTATGATGAAAGAGGAGTTGAATAAAATGGCGAGCACAACCATTTCACAGGCCGAGTTGGAAAGAGCACAAAATTACCTGATCGGTGGTCATGACATTGGTTTACAAAAAAATTCAGCGATCTCGTCCTCCATTGCTTTTAATGAAATCTACGGTCTGACGTATCGAGAAATTTACGACTACGCCAAAAGGGTCAAGGCGGTGGGTACAGAAGATGTTAGAAAACTGGCTGAGAAGCTCTTCCAACAGAAAGCGGCGATGTCACTTGTCGGACCGCGCGAGATGACAACCACTTTTTAGGTGCGAGCCTCTTGGACCAAAGGAGAGTTTTTAATAAACGTGTCTTATACAGGACATGTTTCTAATAAACATGTCTTATAGTGAGACAAAATCTCAGTTATAGGCGCACATTTTTTTTTAAGTTGAGTAGACTCCATGTTAAAATAAAGCATGGCCGCGGATGCTGTAAAAAAAGACCTCTCCTTCTCAGAAAACTCCAAAGACTATTTCCGTCAAAGTCTACGTGAAGCATTTACACAAAGGCGGGTGGAAACAGCGCCACAAGTAGAGGCGTATCTCGTCGACGTTTTAAATTATTACTTGCTGGCGACCAATCTTTTTAACGAAGAAGACCCTTCTGGTAAAAAAACGCGAGAAACGCTTGCCGAAATGATGTTGCGAGCCGCAAACAGTGCGCCCAAACAAAGGTACGAGCTGCTTAAAAAATTAGGCGACAGTGCGCTCTATATCAGTGGTTTTTTTGCCGACTCTTTCCAGCGCAAGGTCATCGATGTGGATTACTATATGGATATGGGAGCAACGGCCTATCATTCGCTTTCGCGCGAGATATACGAGGATTCCTTTTCGCAAATGTATTTGGAAATTTCTCGAAAGTTTAACATCTTTGTTGATGTATTTATGCTGATGGGACGTAAAACCATGGCCCCAGAGCAGGACAATATCTTGCGTTTGATGGAGTATCAGGCCAAAACAGGTTCGGGCGTGGCCCAGGACATTCTTTTAGAAAAGGGCATTTTCACTAACCCACAAAATTTAAAACAAGCTAAAAATCAGTAAAGAAGGGATGACAGATACGAGTGGAATCGTTAATCTGAAGCCCATGTTTAATCTCGGATTCTCAGAAATTATGATCATAGGTGTTTTGGCCCTTTTACTCATTGGTCCTAAACAACTTCCAGAGGTGGCCAAAGTGTTGGGCCGCATGATGAACGAGTTTAAAAAGGCCACGACGGATCTTTCCGGCGGCCTCTTAGAGGTGAAAGAAAATCTGAAAAAACCAATGCAAGAAGGATTGGGCGCCATCGCCGAGATTCAAGATGCTCTCCACGACTCTACAGATCATCTTCGCAACCAACTCCTTGAAGATGAGCATTCTGTGACGGTCGATCTAGAAGAAGAGCTAAGAAAGAATCACGAGCAAAATCAACTGGACGAAAACGATGACAAAAAATCAAGCACCTGAACAAGACAACTACACCCTTGTAGAACATCTTTCGGAACTCAGAACGCGAATTGTTTATTCACTCTATGCGATCGTTGCGTTTACCATTGTCGCTTGGAATTTTAGTGAACTTGTGATGGATTTTGTCAGAAAGCCCATTGTCGGTTTTTTGCCGAGCAAAGGATTAGTGTTTACGGCGCCGACGGATCTTTTTATGGCGCATCTAAAGATTTCGATTTTAGCAGGGCTGATTGCATCGTGCCCGGTTTGGATTTATCAGGTTTGGCGTTTTATCGAGCCAGGGCTTTACAAAAAAGAAAAAAAATACGGAAGATATTTTATTTTCTTCGGTTCTTTTCTGTTTATTGCTGGGGTCAGTTTTGCCTATTTCTTAGTTTTGCCCGCAGCTTTCAAAGTCCTCTTGTCTTTTGGTGGGACGGTCGATGTGCCGATGATCACCATCAACGATTACATGTCTTTTTTCTTTATGACCATTTTGGTTTTTGGCGCAGCCTTTGAGATGCCGTTGATTCTTGTCATCTTGGGATTGATGGGCATCGTTTCCAGTCGAGGTTTGCGCAGTATGCGTCGGTATGCCATTGTGGCAATTGCCATCGTAGCAGGAGTTTTCACGCCCCCCGATGCGATCAGTATGATGCTGTTAGGTATACCACTGGTGTTTCTGTATGAAATTTCCATTATTATTTTAAGTGTCATAGAGCCCAAAGAAAATAAACTGACATGGTAGAAACTCTCACCACACAAATAGACTTTTCTTCAGAAGAAGTCGATTTTTCCACCTCGGCTTTCACCGCCGTCGTGAGTGATCTGCATTTGTGTGAGGCGGAGCCGACGCATCGTCACCGGCCGCTGTGGAAAAAGTTTAAGTCCAAAGAATTTTTTTTTGACCACGAATTCCAAACGTTTCTTAATTATCTCGAAACGCAAGCTGGTGAAAAAGAAGTGGAGCTGGTTCTCAATGGGGATATCTTTGATTTTGACAGCGTGACCAGTCACCCCGAAGAGCCTGGATACCATGTCTCGTGGATGGAATCGCGCCGCGGTTTAGATTCAGAAAAAGAGAAATCTATTTACAAAATTGAAGTGATATTGAGAGACCACCCTCTTTGGGTCGAGGCGGTATCCAATTTTATACGCAGAGGGCACCGTGCCGTTTTTGTTATCGGAAATCACGATCTCGAGCTCAACTGGATCGATGTGCAAAAACGCATCTTGGATATTTTGCAGCTCACCACCGAACAGCGACGCCAAGTGCGTTTTGTTGAATGGTTTTATATCAGCAACAAAGACACCTTGATAGAGCATGGGCATCAGCACGACCCCTTCTGTTGCAGCAAAGATCCAGTGAATCCCGTGGTGGTTGATTACAATCGCTTACTTATTCGCCTGCCTTTTGGAGACCTCGTCTGTCGCTACTTAAGTAACGGCATGGGATTTTTTAATCCCCATGTGGACTCGACATTTTTATTATCGGCATGGGGATTTACCAAGGTGTACTTTCGTTACATGTTGCGTGCGCAACCCTTTCTTGTTTTCACCGGGTTTTGGACAACACTCGTCACATTTATTCAAACTTTGCGTCATGCGACGATGCGATCTTTGCAAAATCCGTTAACCATCGAAGACCGCATTGATGAAATTGCCAAAAAAGCCAACGCCTCTCCGCGCATGGTGCGCGAGATGCAACAGCTTTTTGCGCAGCCCATTTCGGATAGTCCACTTAAAATTTTAAAAGAGCTTTGGCTGGATCGTGCCTTTCTTATTTTGATCGGTTTTTTTCTAGTGCTTTATGCATTTCTTCTCATCGATCGCATTTACGATATCTCTTTTTATTGGTTGTTGCTGCCCATGGTAGTGCTGTTCCCACCCTACTTTATCTATAGTCGCAACGTGCAGTCCTATGTGTCCTATTATAAAAAGCCCGATGAAGAGACCTTAACGATGTCAGGCTTGATTACGGCGACAAAAAGAATCATTTATGGCCACACCCACACCTTACGGCATGAAATCATTGGCGCCATAGAGCATCTGAACCCGGGAACCTGGTCGCCCGCTTTTTTGGATGTGGAATGCACTAAATTAGAGGGGCAAAAGGCTTTTGTGTGGATATATCCTCAAGAAGACGGCGGGCGCTCCGCAAAAATGCTGCAGGTGCGGGGCGAATCCGTGGTGGAATTATAAGAAACTCACTAGCTAACTAGTTGAAATCATAAGAGGTCAGCTTACTTATTGAGCGTCACCGCGCAGTGCCAGAATGACTCCATCAGTTGGTTATTTCTTTTGAGTTATCCAAAGCACTAATATAAATTCTATAAAGCAATTTAAGCACTCTAGGAGGTCTCCATGGCAGACGTTCTCGTCGTCACAAGTAAAGTTAAGAAGCATATTAAAGAAAAATATGGATTCAATACTTCGGCTGAAACAATTGATGTTCTAAGCAAAGCCGTTGAAGCTCTTTGCGAAAAGGGTTCAGAATCTGCGAAAGCGGATGGCCGTAAAACGGTTATGGCTCGCGATATCGTTATCGATCATCTTTAATTGAAGCATTCTGACCCTCCCGGGGCAGCTTAATCAAAGATAGAACTTATTGAATAATATTGAAAATAATCAGATGGGCCTTACTCGGCCCATTTTTTTTAGTCTTTGGGTTATAAGAGCCTCATTTTCCGGCTACTTTCATTGACAATACTTTTGCGCTGTGGCACTTCTTAACCCCTTTAGGAGGTCCTATGTACGCAGTCATTCGCACGGGTGGCAAACAGTATAAAGTGAAGGCGGGAGACGTCGTTCGCGTTGAAAAATTGAATAAAAATCTTGGTGATGAATTTGATATGAACGAAGTCCTTGTTGTTTCAGGACAAACTTCCCTTTTCGGATCTCCACTAGTTAAAGATGCAAAGGTGACTGTGGTTGTTACTCAACAGAGTAAAAATCCAAAAATCATCATCTTTAAACGTCGTCGCCGTCAAGGCTATCGCCGTTTGACAGGTCATCGTCAGCCATTCACTGAGCTGTTTGTAAAAGCCATTATCTCTCCCAACGGAGAAAAAGAAGTGACTGATACAAAAGCGCCAGTCAGAGATCCTGCAAAAAAAGCCGCTAAATTGGCTGCCAATGCAGGCGCATCAAAAGAAACTAAAGTTGCAAAAAAAGCTGCTAAAACTGCTAAAAAAGCCGCCGCTGCTCCTAAAAAGAAAGCCGCTGCTCCTAAAGCAAAAAAGGTAGCAAAAAAAACCACGTCGGCAGCTAAAAAAACCGCTGCGAAAAAGACAAAATAAGCGAGAGGTGAAGTATGGCATCGAAGAAAGCCGCCGGTAGTACCAAAAACGGACGCGACAGTCAGAGTAAAAGATTAGGTGTTAAACGCTTTGGTGGAGAAACTGTAAAGCCAGGTACAATTCTTGTTCGTCAAAGAGGAACAGAATTTTATGTGGGTAACAATGTACGCATTGGCCGTGACCATACAATTTATGCTGTGATTGAAGGTCAGGTAAAGTTCGAGCGTATCACTAAGCAAAAATTTAAAGTGAGCGTTTATTCCGAAGCAAAAACAGCGTAATCAAAAGCTGTTGAGTATTTTCTGCGGGAAAAGTTCCCGCAGTCTTCCTCTTTCGCTTTGACAATAAAAAGCGAGTTCCCATGAAATTTGTAGATCAAATTAATATTCAGTTACAGTCAGGAAAAGGCGGAGCCGGTAAGGTCAGCTTTCGTCGAGAAGCTCTCGTGCCACGAGGTGGACCTGATGGCGGTGATGGTGGACGCGGCGGCCATGTTATCTTTCGCGCCACTCCCAATGTCAGCAGTCTTTATTCCTATACTGGGAAGAGAATTCTCCAAGCCGAAAACGGCCACCCTGGTGACTTTCAAAAAATGACTGGGGCAGACGGCAAAGACCTCATCCTCGGTGTTCCCGTTGGCACAGTTGTCAAAGACCTTGATGGACAAATCCTTCTCGATATCAGTAAAGAGGGCGATGTTCCTTTTTTACAGGGTGGACGCGGCGGCAAAGGCAATACGTTCTTCAAAAACAGCGTCAACCAAGCGCCGACACACGCACAACCCGGAGAAGATGGGCAGTTGGTCGATGTTATCATCGAAATCAAAACCATCGCCGACGTCGGGATCATTGGCTTTCCCAATGCGGGAAAGTCGACACTGGTCTCTTCGGTGACAGCGGCCCGACCAATCATTGCCGATTATCCTTTCACGACGCTCAATCCACAGCTTGGCGTTGTGTCCATCGCCGAAGATAGAAACTTTATTATTGCCGACATTCCGGGATTGATTAAGGGTGCGCATCTTGGCCAAGGCTTGGGACATAAGTTTCTTAAACACATCGAGCGCACAAAATGTTTTGTGCATCTTTTAGACGTTAGTGACTTTTCTGATCGTGATGTCTGGCAAGATTTTTGCGACATCAACGATGAGTTGAAAGCTTATGATAAACTTAACGAGGACCAAGAGGGGTATCGCCCCCTTTCGCGACGACCTCAGGTCGTGGTTTTTAATAAAATAGATTCAACGACTCCAGACCGCCTTGAGTATTGGTACAGTGTATTTCAGAAAAAAGGCGCTGAGGAAGTTTACAAAATCTCTGCGGCCGCACGAACGCAGCTGCCACAGCTTGTTCACAAATTATCTTCATTAGTATTTACGAAGGAAACATCCCATGAGTCATGAGCTAGTTGCCATTTACGGCGGAACTTTTGATCCTTTTCACATGGGTCATACCTACTGTATCCAGACAATTTTGGAAAAAACAAAGATCGAAAAAATATTCGTCGTGCCAGCGTACCAGAACCCCCTCAAAGAATTTGTCGACGGTCCATCTCCTGAGCAACGCGCCGAAATGGTCCGTGTCGGTCTACAAGACTTTGAGAATGTCGAAATCGACGAGCAAGAAATTTTGCGCAAAGGCAAAAGCTATACGATTGATACAGTAGAAAAATATTTGGAAATGTACGGGCCAGAACAACTCCACTTGGTGGTGGGGCTGGATGAATTTTACCAATTGCACAAGTGGCACAAGTTTGAAAAGCTTCTGGAGCTTTGTAATTTTATCGTGGTCAGTCGCCCAGGAAATATTCTCCCTTTCTCCAAAGAAGATCTGCCCCAAGCACTCAGACCGTTTGTCGATGTGTTGGATCGTTCGTTTGTCGCTCTGACAACGGGTCGTACCGTGGAATTTTTGCGTGTTAAAGGCATCGATGTAGCTGCGACAGAGATTCGCAAGTATCTTAAAACCAATCGCAGTGTGGATAAGTTCTTGGATATGCGTGTAGAAGAATACATCCGCCAACATAATTTGTATCCGCTGATTGGCCCCAAGGTGGGTGACTACAAACTCTTTACTGAATTCTGTGCAGATCGACTTTTCGCTCGCAAAGCAGTAAACTTACGTGGTCTCAATCTACAAAAAATTGCCGCTCCTTCCGATTATGTCATTATCGCTTCGGGCACGAGCAAAAGACACGCTCAGTCCCTCGGTGAATGGTTGGCGCGAGAAGTGAAAAACCAATACGGTCTGACTCCTGTGGGTATTGAAGGTATGGATGAAGGTCGATGGGTGCTGATTGATTATGGCCAACTGATCGTTCATATTTTTTATGATTACGTTCGCCTCGAGTACAATCTTGAGCACTTGTGGAAAACAGCTGAAGATATGAAGCTGAAAGATCCCTACTTGGATAAACCCGACGTCGTTTCCTAAGACGTCCTTTTAAAATGTCGCGTCTGGAAGTTTTGACGGTTTCTGATAACAAAGAGGAGTGGCTCAGCTCACTCCAATCTGTGTATCTCAAAAAAATAAATCATTTTCTCAAATTTTCTGTGACCAGCATTAAACCGTATCGCGAAGCGCGTGGACAAACACAAGACAAAATTCTTAAAGAGGGCGAATCTCTTCTAAAAAAATTGGACACCAAAGATTATGTGATTGTTTGTGATGAGAACGGGAAAATCTATTCTTCTGTGCAGTTTTCAAAAAAAATGGAAAAACTTTTAGAACAATCAGCATCGCGCAAGATCGTTTTCGTCATAGGCGGGGCCTACGGCCTAAGTGATGAGGTTAAAAAACGCGCCCAAGAAACTATGCAGCTTTCAACTTTGGTGATGAATCATCACTTGGCACAAGCCGTATTACTGGAGCAGCTCTATCGCGCCTTGACGATTATCAAGCGCATTCCCTATCACAACGAATAACAACCTTCGTGGGCGAAGCGAGAGAGCTCCGTCAGTGGTCCTTTGCTAAAGCTCGATTTGCACACCGAGTTCGATCACCTGTTGGCGTGGAATATTATAGAACACGATGGCACCTTCTGAATTTTTGGACATAAAAGAGAAAATCTTTTCACGCCAGATTGCCATGCCGCGATTATGAGTGGCGATGATGGTTTCCTTACCAAGGAAAAAGGAGGTCTCTTCTGGATTTAAACAAATAGGACTGTTCGCTGTCGCATCGAAAATGTGGGTGATATCAGGTTTTTCCATAAAACCATAACGCACAGACATTCTGTAAAAACCGTCGCGAAGTTTGGTGACTTCCAGATGATCTGTTTTTCGGACAAATGGGACTTCTTCGACAAAAATAGTTAGAAAAATATTTTTTTCGTGGAGGACCTTATTGTGTTTAACATTATGGAGAAGAGCGAGCGGAATCCCTTTGGATTCGGCAGTCATAAAAACAGCGGTGCCTGGCACACTAACAGGAGGTTTAAGGCGCAGCTCTTCGAGAAATTGTTCAAAGGAAATCGTGTGGGACTTCATGTAATCAATTAAAATAGCGCGTCCCGTTTTCCATGTGGACATGATCATAAAGAGAAGTGCGGCCATGGCGAGTGGGAACCAACCACCGTGTTGAATTTTAATGGCATTGGAGGCCAAGAAAACAAGATCGACGACCATCATGAGTACAAAGACAGTGGACGTAACCCAGGTTGACCATTTCCAAAGGCGCTTCGCTACCATGCAGGCAAGGAGAGTTGTAATAATCATGGTTAAAGATACTGCGATCCCATAGGCAGCAGCCAAAGCGCTCGAAGTTTGAAAGGTAATGACCAGCCAAACAGTCATCACTAAAAGCATCCAATTCACATGCGGAATATAAATCTGTCCCTTGGTGGTTTCAGATGTGTGGACAATGCGCAAACGCGGAAGATAACCCAAGTGAATCGCTTGTTGGGTAATTGAGTACACGCCTGTGATCAAAGCTTGAGAGGCAATCACCGCAGCCAATGTAGACAGAATAACCATGGGATAGAGCCCCCAGGCGGGAACAAGATAATAAAAGGGATTTTCTTTCGCTTCACTCGAGGTGAGGAGAAGCGCACCCTGTCCCAAGTAGTTCAAGAGCAAACATGGGAAAGCGACATAATACCAAGCTTTGCGAATGGCCGAAGCGCCAAAATGCCCCATGTCGGCATAAAGGGCCTCCGCACCTGTGGTCGTCAGAAACACAGCGCCGAGAACAATAACAAAGTGTCCGCCAGAGGAAATACAAAAGTCGATGGCGTAAAGCGGATTAAATGCCTCAAGTACAGAGGGCATTTTGACGATGGCCACGGCACCCAGCGTTCCAATAGTGGCAAACCAAAGTAAGATGATGGGACCAAACACGGCACCAATTTTTGCAGTTCCATAATGTTGAGCCCAAAAGAGCACGACGAGAATCGTAATGGTTATGGGGACGACAAAAGGTTTAAACATAGGAGTGGCAAGATTGAGTCCTTCCACAGCACCGAGAATGGTTACGGCGGGAGTAATCATCCCATCACCAAAAAGGAGAGCGGCGCCAAAGAGTCCGATCAAAAGCAAAGGACTTTTTTTAGCGGTGTCAGCGGGACGCAATGAAGAGATCAGTGCGGTCAAGGCCAACACGCCCCCTTCGCCTTTGTTATCCGCGCGAAGTACAAACATCAAATATTTGAAGGAAACGATGAGAATCAGCGACCAAATCATAAGAGAAAGAACGCCGAGCACATTGAGTGCATCCGCAGCCATGCCATCGGCGTGATTAAAAGCTTCACGCATAGCATAGAGAGGGCTTGTTCCTATGTCTCCAAAGACAACGCCAAGAGCTGCAAGAATGATCGTCGATTCGCTGACGGTGGGTTTTTCTCTTCTCATAAAAAAATAAACATGCTCCGACTCCCGGAAATAGTCAACGCTGTTCAAAGAGAGTTCGTCGCGAGGGTGGCATGCAAGATGCTGAAATACCTCATATTTCAAAAGAGAGGCGGTTGATGTGTGGAAAATGTGGTGGCGCACCTGTGCGTATTGTAAGGTTTCTTGGGGAAAAATTGACTTTCTATGTGAAGAGTGTTGGACGGAACTGGAGAAGAATCTACAACCCACGCTAAGAATTTTACCCAAAAGTAAACTTGTTTTGTTTTCTTTATGGCTGTGGGAGCACAAAGATGTGCGCATTCAAAAATTGCTTTTAGATTTAAAAGGAAGGCAATTACACGAAGCGCGTGAACGCCTTCTCCTCCTTTTTGTCGATTTTCTCAAACAACAACCCCCGCCGCAAACGATTTGCTGTGTCGTGAGTCGCTCCCATAAGGATCACGGTTTAGCTATGGCCGAGGGTTTCGCAAAACATTATCAGTGTTCATTGCTCCCCTTAACACTTGTAAAGCCGTCGACTAACAATAAGACGAACAATAAGACGAATTATAAAACATTACACCGTCGTGAGCGCTACGCAGGAAGACAGGTGACCGTTGACCCATCTTTACGGGGACAGCTCAAAGGACCTATCTGGTTTGTGGATGATGTACTGACCACCGGGGCGACGGCACTCACAGTCTGGGAGGCCCTTGGTCGTCCTTCAGATTATCGAGCAGTAACGATGGTTTACCGAGCTTTCCACTAACCACGGACTCGATGGAACAAATCAGGATATAAGTTTTTCAACTGGGTCTGTAAAATTTGTGATTTACGAGAGTTTTTGCTAAAAAGATATGCATGGTTAGAGTCTGTCTGTTTTTTGTTATTGGCATCATTTTCTATGGGGCTTTTGGATCAACACACGCCGTGCAGGTTGGGTCTGTTGAAGCACTCAAAAAAATTGATCAAAAATATTTGTCAGCAAAAACGGTGACAATGAAGGTGAACAAAATAGATGTGCTCACGGCGCTTGATCAGAAAAAAACATCGGTGGGTGAGATCAGTTTAAAAAAAGGAAAGTTTCGTCTGGAATTACAAGCTGAGGACGAAGACAAAGAAAAATCTCTTATCATTGTGGATGGCGAAACTTTGTGGCAAGTGCAACTTCCGTCAGAAAAGATCAAGAATTCCAAAACTCAAGTGGCAAAAATGACTCTCACGAGCAAGAAGAAAAAACCACATGAACTGTTGCGTGTATTAACTGAGATTGGTGTTCTCAAATATTTCAAAGTAACCAAAAGTACAGAACAGGCACCAAATATTATTTTTGAACTTATGCCACAAAAGAACAATAAAGATCTACAAAAAATGGAAATGACGGTTGATACAAAAGAGCAAGTGATCACCCAACTGAAATATGCCGACGCTCTCAACAACCAAACAACTTACCAATTTTCGCAAGTGAAATTTGATCAACCTCTCGCCGATGATTTTTTTAAATATGCCCCTCCCAAAGGGGCAGAAGTCGCAACTTATTAGGATAATCTATGAACAAAAAAGTACACATGATCAGCCTCGGCTGCCCTAAAAATTTAGTAGATAGTGAAATGATGTTGGGATCTCTTCTCAAAGATGGTTACCAAATTACTCAAGACGAAGGCGAAGCGGAGACGATCATTGTCAACACTTGCAGTTTTATCGACGAGTCCAAACAAGAATCTATTCAAAAAATCTTGGAAGCCGCGGAATACAAAGAAACAGGAAAATTAAAAAACCTTGTGGTGACGGGATGTCTTCCTCAACGCTATAAGGAGGAACTCGTCAACGAGCTCCCCGAAGTGGATATGTTTGTGGGCTCTGGGGAATTCCAGAAAATTGCTAAAATCTTGCGCGATCAAGAAGCTGGGCGCGCTCAAAAAACCTACTTCCATTTGCCGACGTTTTTGCAAGAAGAAGAAACTCCGCGCGTTAACTCCGAGCCATTCTATCGTGCTTATATCAAAATTTCAGAAGGCTGTCTGAAGCGTTGCTCCTTTTGTGCGATCCCTAAAATTCGTGGAAATTTACAATCACGACGCATCCCTGGCATAGTCAATGAAGCGAAGCTGCTGGTTGCTGGAGGAGTAAAAGAAGTGAATATTATTTCTCACGACTTTACAGACTACGGTTGGGACCTGCGCCGTAAAGATTCGACAGCGAAAGAATCTCCCTATGAACTTCTCAAAGCACTTTCCGACGTTCCCGGCCTCGATTGGATTCGTTTGTTGTATTTATATCCAGACGGGTTAGATGAGCAGACATTACAATTGATGAAAGAGCGTAAAAATTTGGTAAAGTATTTTGACATGCCTCTGCAGCACATCAACAACAAGATGTTAAAGCTAATGAATCGTAAAATGGAGAGCGCGGAAATTGAAAGTACTATCAATAGCATCCGTCGCCTCATGCCTGAAGCTGTGATCCGTACGCAGTTTATTGTCGGCTTTCCAGGCGAGGGAGAAGAAGAATTTGAAGAGCTCTTAGCGTTTGTGGAAGAGCAAAAATTTGATCGTGTCGGTTGTTTTAAATACTCTCCTCAAGAGGGTACAGCGGGTGGTAAAATGACTGACCAGATTGATGAAGACATCAAAGAAGAGCGATTCCACCGCTTGATGAGTCTACAGCAAAAGATGAGCAAAAAAATCCACAAAAGATTTATCGGGCAAACCGTGCCGGTGATTATTGATGGTCTCAGTGAAGAAACAGAATTGCTGTTGCAAGGCAGAACATCACAACAGGCGCCCGGCATTGATGGAGTTGTGTTAATCAATGAGGGTGAGGCGAAAGTAGGAGACATCGTGAACGTTAAAATCACCGCGAGCCATGACTATGATCTTGTCGGAAAAATTGTCAATGTTCGTCCGCGCCCTGAAGTGACACAACATCTTCAGTAAACTAGAACCTTCGCTGACCTGAGCGGAGCGAAGGAACTCTAATCTCTTTGTAGAAACGACAATCGGCCCGCGATGCGAGTGAGTTTCACGAGCAATATATATTCACAAGACCACAATATGCAGAACAGCGGAATCGTTACAGCTTTTGGGTCGTTAAAATGAATCAAGTTGGCCCATTCTCCAGCATAATAGGCGAGGCCGCCGACAACACCAAAAATAAAATTCCACCACAGAGGCCGTGGGGATGAAGAGCCAATAACGTCCATAAAGAGCAAAGCAAAAATAGGCCAGAAAGCCAAGAGCCAAGACGGCGGATACCATGCATGATTTTTGGGAAATTCATAAAGCCCAACATGCCTATTTACAAGTTCAATTACAAAACCCAAAGTGAGAACAACCAGAATCTTGCTGATAGAAATGCGTCGGCGCTCTTGTATGGCAATGTTAACGACGAGCAGTCCAAGACTGATCATCCAGGAAAGACGGGGCCATTGCGCAATGGCAGCCCAGAAGCACAGCACCCATCCCAAGCCAAAGGAGAAAAGATGGAGGGCCTTATTCACATCTTAAACGAAAATATATCGCGATAATTTCGTCCTAGTTCGTCAGAATCCATCCCATAACCCACGACATAACGATCATCAATGGTCATGCCGATATAGTCAGGTTTCAGAGGGATTTCGCGGCGAGCGGGTTTATCCAGAAGAGTTAAAATTTTAAGACTGGCCGGATTGGAAGCCATCAGGCGGCTTTTTAAAAAGTTAAGTGTGCGACCATTATCAATGATTTCTTCGAGAATAATGACGTGTTTGCCTTGAATGTTGGTGCTGATGTCTTTAATGATTTTGATTGATCCGCCCTTTTCAGAAGACTTAAGGTAAACGAAATCAATTTTTTGTTGCAAAGAGATCTGGCGCATAAGGTCTGCTGCAAAAAAAACCGATCCCTTCAGTGGGCAGATAAGAACCAACTCTTTGCCGTGATAATCGATTTCGATTTCTTTGGCCAAACGGAAGACAAGTTCAGCAATTTTTTTTTGCGAAACAAACGGGGTCATATTTTCTTTAAGTTGAGACATAGGTCCCTCCTAAAAATTTAAAGAGTCTAACTGCTTTTGCAAAAGATCATCGTGTGGTGAAAGCGCCGCCAAACACTGATCGATTTTGGTTTGTATATCTGCCATCGTAGGATTGTATTTCAGAGCTTTTTGAAACTCATCCAACGCTTCCTGATAAAACTGATTCGATAAATAGAGATCGCCCAACTCAGTATGTTTCTGCGCAAATTTTTGTGTTAGAAAGGCGTCTTTCCCCAATTTTTGTCGTTGCTTCATAATCGAGTAAGCATCTTCAAAAACCTTTTTGGCTTCTTCGTAACGACCGAGATCGTTGAGAATAATAGAAAGGCCGACGCTGGAGTCAGTGAATTCGGGATCGATTTCGAGAGATTGTTTGAACAGTTGGATGGCTCTTTTTAATTGGCCTTTATCAAAGGCGATAGACGCTAACATATAGGGCACATCGGGACGAGGATTGGGTTCGCTTTGCAATTGCATCAACAACGGCTCGGCGAGTTTGTAGTGACCTTTGTTAAAGTGATCTTGAGCGGTTTCTAAAAGCACCTTTAAATCATCTTGTAACACCAGGAAACTCCTTTTTCGCGGTGGATGCCTCGGAAGACTTAGGAAATTCCGAGACGAGACGTTGACAGTGAAGAGTCACGAGATCCGATTTATCAATCTCTTTGGCAGAGAGAGCTGCACGCAAAAGTGCATAAGGAATCCGTTTATTCTGCGGAAACGATTGGAGAAAAAGTTCGTAGCGAGTCAGTGCCCCTAAATACTTTTTCTGTTTAAAATAAAAATCGGCGATGTAGAGTTCTTTATCCGCCAGCATTTGTACAAGCTTGGCACACTTCTCTTTGGCTTGAGGAATAAAAGTCGAATCGGGATAGACAGCTAAAATTTCATCATAGAAGTTAATCGCTTGCGAAGCGGAGCTGAGGTCGCGATCCACCGTCGAGGGGAGTTCTTCACGCAGAGATTCAGCGGCGTAATAGGTCACATAGTCCATCTTGGGATGTTTTGGATGGAGTTCTTTAAATGTTTTGTAGGCACTGTAAGCTTCTGGAAAATCTTCTTTTTTGTAGTAACAATCCGCCACTCGCAACTCGGCTTCGATGGCCAACTTGCTGTACGGGTGTTTGTTCGAGAGAGTTTTAAATTGCGTGATGGCTTCTTCGTAGCGTTCTTGTTTTTGGTAGAAATCACCGAGTTTGAATAAGCCTTCAGCAGTATTGGTATCGACCTTTGGCTCCGTCACACAGCCTGACGCGAAGCAAAACAAAACAAGAAGTAAAAAGTGTAAGGGCCTCTTCATGATGCGCAGTTTAGAAAGAGCCTTTCGCAAAGTCAAAATGCATAAACCAAAACCTCGTCTTTTTTCACCCAACCCGCAGCTGTATCGCCTCGTTGCACTTGCAGCCAGCCTTCTTTTGAATGGTGAACTCGCACCTCATCACCTTCTTTAAAGTCGAAAAGGGCCGGTGCATCTACGGAGGGGGAAGCATAAACGGGCGCGGAGGAAGCTAAGATCGTTCCGGTGAGTTGATAGTGATCGCGCCACATCCGTTGAGTGGCGAAAAAAAGAAATACGACAGAAAAAAGACCACTGACAAAGACGGGCCACAGAGGAATCGGGTTATTTTCTTCTCGCCGCCCACGTGCCCAACGAATGAGCCAAAAACCGCAAAAGAGACAGGTGAGCCACAGCGCCACAAGAAAACTTGTGAGACTGATTCGCCAATGAATTTGTTCTGTCAGAGAGGGAGTAAAATCAAATTTTTTAAGTTGTGCGAGTTGCGTTAATCCCGCCACCGCAGGGGAAAAGCCGGGGTCGAGATATAGCGCCTTGCGCCAGTAAGCGAGAGCACGTCCCGGATGTTGGTCGGTCATTTCGGTGAGTCCTAAGTTATAAAGCAATACAGGATCATCGGGATGGGCCGTGAGGAGTTGCAAAAAGGAATCACGACTTTTTGCGAGTTCTCCCTGCTTGAAACTCTGCAAAGCTTGCGTGAAAACAGCAGAAGATTCTGAGTCGGGAAATGCCGGTGATATCCAAAATGTCAGTGCGAGGAAAATAGAAGCTGGTAACATAGGTTGAGTTTAGATAAATAGAAGAATGATGTGAAGAGTTTTCGTGTATTTTTTTCGACCAGTCAGGCGGAACGTGACATAATGGGAAAAAAACGAAGGGAGATTGGGTGTTGAACAAAATGAATGATGTTGTGAACTTCGAAAAAGAAATAGAACAGTTAGTCGGAAAAGTGGTGGCGGCGGGAGCTCCACTCACGAATGTAAAACCACCTGATAAGGACCTTGAGGGAGAATACAAAGGGCACTTGGACGAAATTGGTGGGTATCGCGGTCGCCCTCTCTATTGGCCCTACATTAGCAGTGGCTTGGGGCGCGGGCCTTTTGTTGCCTGCCAAGACGGCAGTGTTAAATTAGATTTGATCAATGGAATTGGAGTTCATCTCTTGGGACATTCTCATCCGCGCGTTTTGGCGGCAGGTGTGCGGGGCGCTTTACAAGACACTGTGAATCAAGGACATCTACAGCCCGGCGAAGAATATGTGCAAATGAGTCAACGACTTCTCGCTGTGGCAAAAAACAGTCGCCTGAAACATGTTTGGCTTTCCACCTGTGGTACCATGGCCAACGAAAACGCGCTTAAAATGGCGCGACAAAAAAACACACCGGCAAAATATATCATCTCCATGGAGAATGCTTTTGCGGGTCGTTCCACACTCATGGCGGAAATCACTGACAATCCAGACTATAAACAAGGTTTGCCATCTTACAACGAAGTGTTGCGCGTTCCATTTTTTGACAAATTCAATCCGCGCAGTCGCGAGTTGTCGCTGAATGCCCTTCGTGAGCATATTTCAAAACACGCGGGTCAGATTGCTGCTTTTTGTTTTGAGCCGATGTTGGGTGAGGGCGGGTACCGTTCGGCACCCCTTGATTTTTTCATTCCGCTTTTTGAAGAATGTCGCAAAAACAAAATCGCAATCTGGGCCGACGAAGTACAAACTTTTTTGCGCACGGGAGAAGCCTTTGCTTTCCAAACCATGGGTTTTGGTGAGTATGTGGATATTTGTACGGTTGCGAAAACTGTACAAGTGGCGGCCACACTTTACACAGAAGAATACAATCCCAAACCGGGCCTGATCGCAGGAACTTTTGCAGGCGCGACATCGGCGCTTTCAGCGGGATTGGCGATTCTTGATGAAATGAGCGAAGGTTATTTTGGCCCCCAAGGCAAAGTGGCTCATGTGCACAAAAAATTTGTGCAAGAATTTAACAAAGTGATCGAGGGCGCATGCCGCGGACTTCTCGAAGATCCAGATGGGCTAGGACTGATGATTGCGGTCACGCCGTTTTCTGGCGACAAAGACAAAGTGAATCAATTGGTCAAAGTTTTATTTAAGAACGGTTTGATGTGCTACACCTGCGGGAAAAAGCCATTGCGTTTAAGGTTTTTAGCTCCGGCGACGATCACCGATGGCGAGATTGAACTGGCCGTTAAAATAGTAGAGAAATCGATTTTAGAAATAGCCACCACCTAAGAGGTTGCTTTGGATTTTTTATCAGCAGCGAAAAAATTAATTTCTATCGATAGTACACCTGCACAAGGGACTCAAGAGGCGGTTAAGTTTTTAAAAGACTTAGCCGTTCCTATGGGGTTGCATGTGGACATCATGGAAGAAGTGGTCAATGGCATTTCGCAAGCGAATATTTTTGTTCGCCCCAACGAAAAGAAACAAACGCTGTTGTTGCAAACACATCTCGACACTGTCGATCCCGGATCTTTTGCCCTCTGGACAAAAACAGGATTCAATCCGTTTCAGGCGTCCATTCGTGGCGATAAAATTTATGGCTTAGGTTCAGCCGATGTGAAATTAGATTTTCTTTGCAAGCTGTATGCGATGAAAAGAATGTCTTGGAGCGAACGCTCCAGCACCGCTGTTTTATTGGGAACCTTTGGTGAAGAAGAGCAGATGCGTGGGGCGATTCGTGCTGTGCGTGAACGACGGATTCAACCGTCTTTGGCTTTGATTGGCGAACCTACAGATTTACAAGTCATATACGCCGGGAAAGGAATTGCGCGCTTAGAAGTGATTATTCCTTTTGCGTCGGAGAACGGCGACTCGTGGGATGAAACCACGGCGTCAACTCAAAGTAAAATTTTTCAAGGAAAAGCAGCCCATTCCTCATCACCCGAAATGGGCGAAAACGCCATTGTGAAAATGTTGGAGTATCTTGATAAACTTCCCGAATCCATTCAGGTGATCCATGTTGATGGAGGAGTGAGTTTTAACACCATCCCCACACAAGCCGCACTGGAATTTGATTTAACAACAGGACGACAACAGCACCTCGGCACGGCTTTGCGCTCACTGTACAAAACTATTCGTGGGTTAGGGGAAGAGTTTAAAAAATACCCAGATCCCGCCTTTGAACCACCCCATGCCACGTTGAACATCGGAAGTGTACGCACGCACCAAGATCACATTCAGATATTAGGAGCAGTTCGTTGGACGTCACACGTTCCTGAGCGCACTTATACGGAATGGATGAACAGCATAGCCACGCAATGCAAAGAGCTGGGCGCGATATTACGTATTCTCGATGTAAAAAAGCCATTTTCCATCGATGAAAAGTCGCCTTTTTCTCGCCAATGTTTGGACACTTTACGCAGCCTGGGGGTGACGGCTGAACTGAAAACCCAGCCGGTGACCAATGAAGCCAATGTCTTAAGTCGTTTTGGTTTTGAAAGTCTTGTTTTTGGACCCGGACGTCGCCACAACAATTCGCATACTCCCGAAGAAAATGTGGCGCTCCAGGATTTGAAAGTCGCCGAAGATTTTTACTTTATGATGATGGAGAAGATTTGTTTATGAGTTTTATAGTAAGAAGTATTCGCGATTCCGATTATGACGACTTAATGTTTCTGGCCAAACAGTTTTCTCTTTTGAATTTGCCGGCAGAACCTAAAGTATTAAAGCAGAAAATCAAAACCAGCGTCCAGAGTTTTGCAGGTCAGCTCAAAAAAGAGCAAGCTGAATATCTTTTTGTTTTGGAAGATCTCGAAGAACAACGGGTGATTGGCACCTGCTTGATTTTAGCCAAACATGGAACAGAAAAATATCCGCATTACTTCTTTCGTATTTCTGAGAAAAAACGTCAAAGTGCCAATCTCGGCGTCGGTTTTATCCACAGTGTATTGCGCTTGGGAGAAGACACGAATGGTCCCACAGAGATTGGTGGGTTGATGCTGGATCGCAGTTATCGACGTCGTCCCGAAAAACTGGGGAGTCTGCTCAGTCTGAGTCGTTTTGTTTATATGGGTTTGCGACCACAAAATTTTGAAAGCGAAGTGCTCTGTGAACTGAGCCCACCACTGACCGATGAGGGGCGCAGTGAGTTTTGGGAAGCCCTGGGCCGTCGTTTTACAGGAATGAATTACCTCGAAGCGGATCGCGTGAGTCAGCAGCACAAAGGGTTTATCAAGACACTTTTTCCCGAAGAAGACATTTATTTAACACTTTTGGATTCCAGCGCACGGTTGGTCGTGGGTGAAGTTGCAGAAGAAACACGTGGCGCTCGCCATCTTTTAAAGAAAATGGGATTTACTTATAAAAACGAGGTGGATCCTTTTGATGGCGGTCCGCATTTTGGTTGTGCACTTAAGGATATTTCCATCGTGAAAAAAGGCAAACTGATGACGGTGGCTGAGGGCGGAAAAAAGCTCACCAAAGAGGCCCTCCTTGGTTACGAAGACGGTGGACAGTATTACTGTGCCCACACTTTTGTAGAAACAGAGAAAGACACGGTCTTTGTCAATTTAGTGGGTGAAGCGTATTTAAAACAATTTATCGGGAAAAATGTTTTTTGCAGTCTATTGTAATTACAACGAGGAGTTAACATGACGACGATTGCGTATTTGGGAGACTACATTCAAGGGCAGTTTATCAAATCGGAAAGAGAAGATGGGGTTATTGAAAATAAAAGTCCCGCGGATCTTTCAGAATCGGTAATAAATGTTCCTTACACCTATCAAAACGTGGATCGTGCTTGCGAAGCTGCGAAAAAGGCATTTGCCGAGTGGTCGGCTCTTCCTTTAGCAACCCGTGTGCAGGGGATGCAGCGCCTGCAAAAAGTATTTGAAGAAAATAAAAATAAAATTGCCGATGTGATTTCCCGGGAGACGGGCAAACCCACCTGGGAAAGTCTCACTGAAGTGGCGGCGATGATTAACAAAATTCCCATAACCATTGAGCAAGCCATGCGTTTGGTCGAAGACGTTGTCGTGGAAAATGCTCTTCCGGGTGTGCGTGGAAGAGTGATTTATAAACCGCGCGGAGTCATGAGTGTGGTGGGGCCCTTTAACTTTCCGGGGCATCTTCCCAATGGACATATTGTTCCTGCGCTCCTCACGGGCAACACCGTCGTGTTTAAACCCTCCGAGTTCACACCCGCCACGGGGCAAGTTTACGCCGAATGCATTCATCAGGCGGGATTTCCAGCGGGCGTATTTAACCTTGTGCAAGGTGTGGGCGAGACCGGTCGCCGTTTGGTGGAGCATGAGCTGGTCGATGGCATTCTCTTCACTGGGTCTTACGAAACGGGTTTAAAAATCAAACAATCCACCATGACACATTATTGGAAAATTCATGCTCTCGAAATGGGCGGCAAAAATGCCACGATTGTTTGGGATGATGCGGACATTGAAAAGGCCATCTATGAATCGTTGATTGGGTCTTTTGCCTCGGCGGGACAGAGATGCTCGTGCACAAGCCGAATCATTCTTCACAAAAGTATCCATGGCGAATTTTTGGAAAAATTTTACCAAGCGGCAAAAAAGCTCGAAGTGGGTTATTGGAAAGACAATCCGTTTATGGGCCCGCTTATTAACGCCAAGTCTTTAGATACCTATTTGCGTTTTCAAGAAATCGCTGTGCGCGAGGGCTGTGAAAAAGTTATGCGCGGGAAACAGTTGGATCTCGACAAAAAAGGCTTTTACGTTTCGCCGAGTATTTACAGCGTGAAAGAGATTAATAAAAATTCTGTTTACCAAAAAAATGAAATCTTTGGACCGAATGTGGCGGTTTACAAAGTGGACGACCTGGAATCCGCTCTCGCTTTGAATAACTCCACCGGTTTTGGTTTAGTCACTTCTATTTTTAGCAAAAAGCGAGAGACCTACGAGACAGCGCTCAAAGCGGCACGGTCAGGATTGTTAAACTGGAACCGCACCACCAATGGAGCGAGTTCCAAACTCCCGTTCGGAGGTCGAGATAAATCGGGGAATGACCGACCTACGTCCACCTTCGCAGTTTATTACTGTACAGTTCCTGTGGCATGCTTAGAAGATGAAACTTCGTTTGATCCCAAGAATGTTTTACCGGGGATGAACTACGCGAAGTGATTTAAATAAGCGGAGGAAAATGAAATTTGTGAAATGGATTCTGATCACGATTTTGGGAGTATCCGCTTTTGTAGCCTGGCAGACGCACAACTATTATGGCAAAGCTCTGCCAATGAATTCTTACCGCATTGTCACTGTCACTGAGGAAAGCACCATCAAAGATGTGGCCCGAGAATTAGAAACAAAAGAAGTGATCGATTCTGCCCAAGAGTTTGTTATGTGGGCGCGCCTCATGGGTCACGACAGAAAATTAAAGGCCGGGGAGTACGGCATTCCTGTGGGGATTTCACTCAGCGGTTTGTTTGATATTCTCCTGAGCGGTAAATCATTGGGTCATCGTTTGGTTGTGCCCGAAGGCACAAATATGTATGAGATTGCGCAAAAATTAGAAAGCTTATCTCTGTGTAGAAAAGAACACTTCGTAGAGTTGGCAACCAACAAAGCGTTTATCACGAAAGTGTTGGGAGATAGCAAAGTCGATTCACTCGAAGGCTACTTATTTCCCGACACGTATTTTTTTACCAAAGTGGATGGCTGCAAAGTCATCGCTCGTCGTATGGTAGGACATTTTCTCGAAAGATTTAAGAGTGTCGGGACTCTTCCGGGTTGGACACGTCATGAGATTGTGACCTTGGGTTCGATCATCGAAAAAGAAACCGGCGCCACCTTTGAGCGCCCTCAGATTTCTTCAGTGTTTCACAATCGGCTGCAAAAAAAGATGCGTTTACAAACCGATCCGACGGTGATCTATGCGCACATGTTGCGTACTGGAAAATATAGTATGAACATAACACGCACAGATTTACTGACAGATCATCCGTATAACACGTACACCCGTAAGGGATTACCACCTGGCCCGATCTCCAATCCAGGCTTTGCGGCTCTCAAAGCGGTGATTCAGCCTGCAACTACCGACTATCTTTTTTTCGTCAGTCGCAACGATGGCACGCATGTGTTTTCTAAAAACTACAAAGACCACACATCGGCCGTGTCGTCGTTCCAGCTCGATCCCAAAGCCCGCGAAGGAAAATCCTGGCGCGACCTCAGCAAACGCGCCGTCAACGGCGAAGAGATTGAGATGGATTTAGTGCCGGCCCCTCTGCCAATGGCCGCCCCCGCTATCAAGCGCAATGTAAAAAGAGGCAAGCGCTAAAGTCATAGTGGCTTCCTCATATGGACGCCACCCCGGTCAAGTGTAAAAGTGGCCTCGGGTCGGAGTGTCTGTTTGATGAGCATTCTTGAACATCATCCTCATATTCGCGTGCTGGTTAACGCATTAAGTGTTGTCCGAACTTGGCCTATC
>JBGSUL010000020.1:0-21961 GCA_041736155.1 Bdellovibrionales bacterium | reverse complement strand
GTGGAATTTTTTATCATCGACATCTAAACCAATAAATACTACGTTCCTCATGGATTTCCCCCTTTTGTTTACAGTTTTACTGTATTGAGGTAACCAGCCCTCGTTGGCAAGAGGGGGCGTCCATTATTTCTGAGCGAAGCGAAAGACATCGCCAGCAAAGCAGATCAAAGTGTGCGAAATTCGTCCATCCATGGATGACTCAATCCTTCCCATCCTGGGAAGTATTATAAAGATATGATTTGAAAAATTGAATAAAGCCAATGCTCCGGAGAAAGATAGTTGCGACCAGGTAGCGGTGCAAGATTCAAGTTATCTTGGTTTTGAGCGGGCACATAGTTCATTGGCAATAGATTCAGACTCCGAAGATCGGCAGACATTATCAATGGAATCCCAGCATCCGCCGCTATCAAGACAGGCATCTTCTGGGCCCAATAAAAAACCAATCAGAAATAAAACTCCAATGATGAGAGCCATTGTGATCAGGGTTACTTTTAAAAAGTATTTCATAGGTTAAGAATGTCAGATCGAGTTTCAACGAGCAACTAAAGCGATTACTTTTAATCCGGTAAACCGGATATAAAAAAACTTGACGGGAATTGGGCTATTTAAAATTGGTCACATGCGATTTTTATTTCGTGTGCACCCCCCATGGTGTGCTTTAAAAGTTATGGGAATCTAGGGCTTTTAAAGTTGCTGAAGTTGGTCTTAACAGGCCTTTATAAAATTCTGTCCGGCTTCTTTACAACCTTAAAAATAATAAAATAAAAACCTATGCTACAACTTTTGTATTCAAAAAATCGCTACCGCTACGGTAGTGAACTAAAGGATAAAATATGAACCTTCAGTCTCTCTCTAACGATAATTTGGAATCACGACTCAAAAAACTTGTGAGAACAGAACGTAAAATTACGCACCTCGTTTTGCAATGTATTGCTGAAATCGACCGACGGGAACTTTATATCCAAAAAGCTTATCCCAGCTTGTTTGAGTTTTTGGTTCAAAATTATGGGTATAGTCCCAGCGCGGCCATGCGCCGGATCGATGGTGCCCGTTTGTTGCAACAAATTCCCGAAGTTGCAGAACAGATTAAGAACGGAAAGGTGAACTTGAGCCAGGTGAGTCTCCTCCAAAGAGCTGAACGAGAAATAAAGCGTGAAACGAAAATGGCGATTCCCCTAGAAATTAAAAAAGAGCATCTTGCTAGCATGGAACATCAAACCCAAGTACGAACAGAACGACTGATTGCTCAGACCTTAAATATTGATATCAATCCAAAAAATAAAGTCACTCAACATAAAGACGAATCGGTCACTTTGACGATGACTTTGACCAAAGAACAAATGAAGGTTTTAGAACAAGCTGAAGCGATGCTATCCCACGCCGTGCCCGAGAAAAATTGGGCAAGCTTGATTGCCTATTTGGCGAAGAATGAACTGTCGAGACGTACACGGAAAATAGTCAAAACCTCGGAGGTTTCAAAAGCGCGCAACACAGTAGATACCGCTACGGTATCTAAACCAGCCATCACAAAGAGAGCAAACCAACTCACTTCAATATACAAAAACACAATCGGAGTTGGAGTTAACGGTGTGCTCTCGAGACAACCTATACCTCAGTCAGTCAAGAAGCGGGTACTCCACACCAATGCACTTTGTTCGTATCGCGATCCTCTGACTGGAAAGATTTGCAACAGTCGTCATTTTTTACAAATAGATCATATAAAGAGCGTGAGTCGCGGGGGAGGAAATGAACTTACAAATCTGCAAGTTCTTTGCGGACGGCACAATAGATTTAAGTTTAAACTGGAGAACAGGTGTTGATTCCAGACCCTTCGTTTTGCTCAAGATGACGTGCATCCTCAATGAGCATGTAAACACAGTTGTGATCGGACGATATTTTATATCGCAACAGGTGCTGGAGGAGTTGACGGAGGTTGTACATCGGAAGCTGGAATTTCTTCGACCGGTGGACAGGTTTCTGGATTTAACGTCATCCAATCGTGAAAGTACCAGAGATTGTCTTGAACCATAGGTAGCGTACTGCCTCCATCCGTAGGGATTCTGGCGCAAACCAACAAGTATTTTTTGCCGGTGTCCGATTGTAAAGTTAAAATGTATCCATTATTGTCAACCACAGATAGATCAGGTGTGCCTATAATACGTAGTATTGTTCCTCTTGGCAGATTCACTCTTGAGTTAGGGGCAACTTTAAATTCGGTACTAAAAGCACAATCGTGCCCATTTGTAATTATAGATTGATCATCGCCATGTCTCTCATGCGATGATCGAAAATAAAACATAAGAGTCGGTGAGCTGCTATTGAGATTTGCAAAGTTTAACCCCTCTGGCCGAGTGATTGTAATGGTTTCGCCAATCTCATACTTAACTTCATTACGATAACAACTATCCCCTAAGGCGTTTGGTAACCTGCTCGTATGTGTGCAAGATGTCACTAAGATAAAAGAAATTCCAAATATTATTCTTAAAAACATTTTAACTCCTTATATAAACCTGCCTTAAAATCAACAATAGGATATTACATTTAACGATAAAACGATAAAACGATAATAGATAGTCTGGCTTAGGGGCATAAGGTTTTGAGTCTTAAAATCGAATTACGCATAAGCTAGCTTTTTTTGACGAGAAAACAGGACCAAACTCCAGTCGAGTCAAATTTTCTGAAAGTTCCTCCGATGTATATAAGGATATCCGGAGGAATCATTGGCGGCTGCAAAAAGCTTTCCGCAGATCTTAGTTGAATCTGCGACCATCAGCACACAGCAATTGAGCCACGTGCAAACGCGTTTGCCGCAATTTTCCAATCGTGTTTCGAGCACGGTGATTAGTCTCGGGTTTGCTACGAGTGAACGCATTGCTAAATTGATCGCACAAAATTATGGATTGCCACTGGTTGATCTCAGCAAGGTGGAAGTGAGCAAAGAATTAACCAGTCTTATTAAAAAAGCTTTTTGCGAAAAGTTTTTTGTCGTGCCACTGGTAAAAACTGAAAAAGGTATTACTTTTGCTTTTTCTGATCCCAATGTACTCCATTATAAGCCGCAAATGGAAACGCTCCTCAATTGTCAAATTGAGTTAGTAGTCGCGCGCGAAGAAGAAATTAAAAGTACACTCGAGCGGACTTATGAAACTGCTACGCAATTTACACGAACTCATGCGGAAGCAGCACCGATGACCAAAACAAATATTGGCGCCCAAATAAAAACTCTGCATTTAAATGGTGATGAAAATTCTGTGCAGTTTATTGATAAAGTTTTAGCTGAGGCGACATCATCCAAAGCATCGGATATTCATTTCGAGCAATTTGAGGCTCGCTTTCGTGTTCGTTTCCGCGTTGATGGTCAAATGATCGAAGTTCTCAACGTTCCTGGTTTGAATGCCACAGAGGTAGTGAGTCGAATCAAAGTGCTTGCGAGGATGGATGTGTCAGAAAAAAGACATCCGCAAGATGGGCGTATTAAGTTCCGTTTCCGCGAAGAAAACTTCGACATGCGGGTCAGTGTGATTCCCACATTGTTTGGCGAAAAAGTGGTTATCCGTATTCTCGACAAGAAAAACGTCAATCAGAGTTTAAGCGGTTTAGGTATCAGCCCATTACAGTCCAAAATCATCAAAAAAGCCTTAGCGAAAACACAAGGGTTGGTCTTAGTGACCGGCCCCACCGGCAGTGGAAAAACAACGACTCTGTACGCAGCTTTGCTGGAGCTTAATTCCAATGCCAAAAATATTTCTACGGCAGAAGATCCCGTCGAATTTAATTTAGATGGCATCAACCAAGTACAGATTAATTCAGAGATCGGTTTTACCTTTGCCGAAGCTTTGCGATCGTTTCTACGTCAAGATCCAGATGTCATTATGGTGGGGGAGATTCGCGATTTAGAAACCGCAACCATGTGTTACAAAGCGGCCTCTACGGGACACTTGGTATTGAGCACCTTGCACACGAATGACGCTATTTCTGCCGTCAGCCGTTTGATTGATATGGGTGTTCCCAAGTTTTTAGTGGCGGAGTCGACCACGTTAGTGACGGCGCAGAGATTGCTCAAGAAACTTTGCACCCAATGCCGTGTGCCGCGTACACCGTCGCCACAATTTCTCAAGGATTTAGGTGTCAGCGAAGAACAACTCGATCAGTTTGCAAGAGTCTACGAAGAAAAAGGATGTGCAGCTTGTAATCAGACTGGCTACAAAGGGCGCGTGGCACTCCATGAACTTTTAGAGATTAGCACAGACTTGCGCGAGGCGATTGTGCGCGGCGAGAGTGCCGCCACTCTCAAAGAAATCGCTATTCAATCGGGATTTATAACCTTACGAATGCAAGCGCTCCTTCGTCTCCAAGAAGGAACGATTTCCTTACAAGAAGTGTTGAATTCCACACTCAACGATTAGACGAGATCCTTCGCTTCGTTCAGGAAGTTTTTGAAAAACCTGACTAAGGTCTCGTTCATTTTGAGACACTTTATCCGATAAGTAGAAAGAGACAGCATGAGGCTGCTCTGCCGAGGCGCAGGCCGAAGGTGAAAGGTTCGCAAGAACTGGACAAGGAGTTACCATGGAAAAGGTTACTGGAGTTTCCTACTACAATTCAATAGGTTCATCATCCGTTGCTAACGGCGGTGTAGCAAGCCAAGGACCTTTAGAAAGAAGTCCCATGATTCGTGGGCATCATTCTTCGATTAACAAAGCTGTCGAAGCTCATCGCCAGATGGTGGATCAACGTCAGAGTCGACAGAGTGAACGTCGCGAGATGGCGCTGTTAGCTCAACAGCAAAAAAATAATCCAGACACCTCTTGGATATCGCAAGCGTCAGAGGATGCTGTTTCGGCAGATACGGGGACGGATTATCAGATGTATGAAAATACATTGATTGAGTCGCCCTCAACACAGGCGAAAATGGCAAGCATTCAATCATTTCAGACCACCGAGCCCGATCGTCCTTTGATGGGTGAGCCTGTTCCTAAAGGCAGCTATCTGGATGTCGAAATTTAATTACAGAATAGACAGGGAACTCATTGATTCAATGGGTTCTATAGAAAAGCCAAACTCTTCCAAGGAAGAGATGCGGTAAAGACCAGCAATTCCCCAGTGCTCTTTCGATTTTTTTGTAACTACAATCGTATGAATAGTTAATTGAATCAAACGGCGTATAGCCATCAGGTTCCATTGCGGAGCTCCCATTTGCACCAACATTTCTAATCGCAAAAGCGCTTCCGCCGCAGTGCCGGCATGCAAACTGGCCATGGAGCCACTGTGTCCTGTGGAAAGAGCCATCAAAAGATCTTTGGCTTCTTTGCCGCGGATTTCCCCCACAATCAATCGATCGGGACGCATGCGTAAGGATTGTTTTAAAAGATCTTCCTGAAGAATATCATCAAACTGCTTTTGATAGTCGATACGAGTGAGTAACTTTGTACTAAAATCATTGGCGGGGAGAAGCTCATCGGTGTCTTCAATAAAAACACAGCGATCCTGTGTGGCTTGAGCTACCAAAGAATTAAGCATGGTGGTTTTGCCGCTTCCCGTTCCACCGACAACTAAAATATTTTGTCGGGAACGTACACTTTCGTGGAGCAGGGGAGTCCATTTGTCACCATCCTGAAAGCTATGTAATTTCCGTGCAGAGGAATGGATTCTTCGTAGAGTCAGAGTCGTTTGTGCGCAAATAGGTGGTGAGGCGACGTGCACACGAAAACTTCGCCAATGACCATTGGCAAAGGGAATTTCATAATTAAATAGCATTTGTGCTTCTTCACTGACCTGATGAACAAAGTTTTGAAAACTCACCAAGGAAGGAAATCCAGTGGGAAAAGGATAAATGACACCCTTTTTTTCATAAGAAATGCGTTGATGACCTAAAATAAAAATCTCAGTGATTTCCAGATCTTCAAAAAGAGGTTTGAGAAAAGCTCCATCGTCCTGGAGTTGTGGAATCAGACTCAACGGAAGAGATTCTGTACTCATTTTACAACTCTTGGAGTGATAAAAAAGATCAGCTCGGATTGATTTTTTTGAAAACTATCACTGGAAAAAAGAGAATGCAGCAGCGGAATTTCCAACAAACCTGGGAGGCCTGCGCGACCTTGCCGCCATTCATCTTTGATGAGGCCCGAGAGGGCTAAAGTTTTGGATTCTTCTAAATTAATATGACTTGTCACTCGATGAACCAATAAACCAGGCACCCCACTCGGATCTTGCCGACTGTCGAGCATGGAAAATTCGCAATCAATCTTAACATCCATCCGCCCCGAAGAATCAGCGCGTGGCGTGATCTTTAAAAGAAGACCATATTTTTTCCAAACAACACTCGACTGCAATCGTGTCATGGCTTTAATAGGAAATTCTCCGCCCGAGTGGAAGGTGGCCTCTTCACCGGATTGGGAAATGAGTGTGGGTTTAGCCAAAGTGCGGGCTTTGTTTTTTTCCTCGAGATGCTGAATCTCCACAAGCAATGAGGCCTGGGTTAATTTGGAAAACGGAAGCTCCGCAAGTACAGATGTAGATGCCGGCCATTGGACCCCCAGGTTTCTTATTTCGGATCTTTGTACCTCGACCGCCAAAACAGAAACTTCAATCAGTGGCGCGGATTGAATAATTTGCGAAGAAGATTTTATTTGAATCCCATAAGGTTTTAAAATAGATTGATAACTTTTTAATTCCTCCGCCAATGCATTGTTAGAGGATTTGTTTAAAAACAAGGACCAATCCGGCTGTGGAGAAAAGTGTGTAAATGAAAGATTATTTTGCTGTAAAATATCCTTAATTCTCTCCAGAATACTTTTGCGAACGTCCTCTGAAAGTTGCGCAGATATTTTATAATCATCGTGGGTGGTCAAAAGAGTTCCCAGCTCGAGCCAATCCTCCGTGCGAAGAATCCTCCCTGCGATAAAAATAACATAATCATGAATTTGCAGCTCGGGCCCACGCTTATCTTTTATCCATGCCAAAAGTTTTTGATAGGTCGCAAAGGTTTTAGAGTTCACGACCCAAACATCGTAAACCGTTTGGCCGATACGTAATTGTGTTCGACCTATTTTTTTACCGCGCAATTTAACTTTATTTTGTAAATCACTTACTTGCAAAATTTGTGCTTTTTCCACATAGATAGATTGTGTGGATCGCACGGGAAGTTCCAGCGATGTGTCGGGGGACAGCACTTTTAATTCAATGGCCAAGGACATTTGGATGAATAGGTATAAAATCATACCAAACAGGATGCAGTTGTTGTGCAAGGCACAGACACCTTATAGAAATTTTGCTTTTATTTTATTCGGATTCCGAACAAGAGACCGGATTCTATGATTTTTTAGGAAAAGTGATTTTCACATGGAATTTTTTATCGCGGGCAGAGATTTTGAGAGTACCCCCGAGTGCCTGAGATAAGGCGTCGACGACGGAGAGTCCGAGCCCTGTTCCTTGTGTGTGATTCATAATTTTTTCATTTTTTGTAAACGCCGAGATTAAACTTTGCGGAGACACAGTAAGGGTATGCTGCATGACATTGCTCACGCTAAGTTGATAGTTGTGTTCGTCTTCCTTCATTTCCACCAAAACTTCGCTATCTGGAGCGGCATGTTGGTAACAATTGGAAAAAACTCTTTTTAGTAAATCTTCCCAGAGTTTGGCATCGACCTCTATATTCGACACAGGACTTTCCAGCCGGCAATGGAGAGTCATGCCTTTGGCAGCTAAATCTTTCCAAATTTTATCAATCGACATAGCGACGTCAATGCTCTGAGGAGTTACGCCCGCAGCGGTCGTTTTAATTTGTGTAATGGAGAGAATATCTTCAATCAGTTTTTGCAGTCGTTGCGTATTCTTTTCTATATGAGCAACGTAGGATTTTTGCTCTTGGTTTTTGATTTCTTCTTTAAGAAGTTGCACAAAACTACTGATGCCGGTCAGGGGCGTCTTGAGTTCGTGACTGACTAACAACATGAAATCCGTTTTGAGTTTATCAAGACTTTTGAGAATTTCGTTTTGCGCTTTCAGTTCCTGACGCAAAAGAAATGTTTCATAAGCCTTATCGACCGTCACTTGCAAGTCGGTGGGCTCCCACGGTTTGGTCAAGTAACGGTAAATTTGACCTTCGTTAATGGCGGTGATGACCGACTCGAGATCGGTGTAGCCAGTGAGCAAAAGACGCACGGATTCTGGTGAAAGAGGAATGGACTTTTTAAGAAGTTCCACGCCGGTCATCTGCGGCATGCGCTGATCGCTAATAATCAGAGCGGGTTGATGCTCTTCAATTAATTTTAAGCCTTCCTGTGGAGAAATAGTGGTGAGAACACGATATTTTTTTCGCAACAACCGTTCAATGGCTTCGTTGTTATGGGCTTCATCATCAATGCACAGGATTCTAGGCAACATAGATAGAGTATAATTTCTTTTTAAGAGCCTGTCTAAGCTCTTGCGAAGCCTGCGGTCTGGGTCCAGCCCAGACCTTTGACCTGATCTAGGTAGGAATTCAAGTTTGTGAGCCAAAATGACGAAAACACAAGCGGGATACCCGTGGAGTTTGCATGATGTTTCTTATACATTTATTGATTACAACGTGGATAAGCTCTGCTTATAACGGTGCGGGTCAGTGTGGATACGCGCAATCTTCTTATCCGGTTCAACAACAGGATTATCAACATTCTCAACAAGTGCAGTCGCAAAATCTACAGTCGCAACGTGCGGGCCTTGCGCAACAGATGGCGCAACTTAATCAACAGCTCCAAAACGCACGCAATGGTTTGTATTACTATTTTGACTCGCAATGGGCCAACGCCATGGTCAACCACATGGACAATGGCTTTGACTGTTGCGCACCTGGAACAGCGGCAGTGTCATCGAATATGGCAGATAAACCTTCCGACCGTCGCCCTGCGGGAACAGATGCCGTGGGCGCTCCCGTTTACGATACACCTGTCGATACCAGTCCTTATTTGGATGAGCCAGCCCAGACT
Organism: Bdellovibrionales bacterium; assembly: GCA_041736155.1. GTDB lineage: Bacteria > Bdellovibrionota > Bdellovibrionia > Bdellovibrionales > JAGQZY01 > JANPLN01. The sequence continues at coordinate 12,995 of JBGSUL010000020.1, read as the reverse complement.
CCGGCGGCATCTTGTTATGGCAATGCGCAAAGCTATTGTCAGGGAGATTGGGGACAAAATGATTCTCCAGGAAACGGTGGCTTTTGTTTACAAACAGGTTTTGCAGCGACCGCCGCTTGGTATGGACGAGCTTGTCGTGGCGATGGAAAAATTGATCCGGGAGTTTGCCAAACACAGAGCAAATATCCTAATGATTATCAACAATGTGTGCGTGTCTTAGATTATTACTATCAGATGTCCTACGAAAAACGTCGTATGGCAGCGCAGATCCAAGCTTACAACAATCAAATTAATTCTTATGGTCGCAACAACAATGGCTCTGGATTTGGAAATTTCTTGGGAAGTTTTATCGGCACCGTTGGACCTTTTCTATTAGGTCAATATTTGAATTACCAAGCCTATCGCAATGTTCGTTACCAATATCAATCGTATCCGTATCAAGGAAGTGGTTACGGTGGTGGGTATGGGAATGGTTATGGATCTGGCTCTGGAAGTGGATACGGTAACGGTTATGGTTCTAACTATGCATATGGCTTAGGCCAACCGAATTCACTGGCCTATCGTTCGACAGCGATCCAAGTTCCTTACCACTCGCGAGGTTATGCGGCGGCCCCTAGTTATTACGGCCAACAGTATGGCTATCCATATCAGTACTCTGGAAATTACGGCGGTATATTACCAGCTTTAGCACAAGGTGCTTTCGGTTGTTCACAAGGTTACTACGGCAATGGTTTGGGTGGTATTCTTGGTTCTCTCTTTGGTGGCGGCGGCGGTTACGCCAGCGCCGGTTATGGTGGAGGATCCTACGGTGGGTCCTATGGTGGTTCTTACGGCGGTGCCTACAATATGCCTTACCAATTGGGTGGGATTTACAATCAGCCGTCTGGATACACAACTCAATTTTCCCCTGTATTTACTTCTTATCCCAGCACGTCTTATGGTGCGCGCACCGGCCTCAACAATTATGGTGGAGATGCCTATTTTTATTCACGCATTGGAGAAGCTCGTCAAAGAATCTGGGCCAACCAAGTGGGCACGGTGAATCAGCAGTACGGCTATGCACCAAACCAATATGGCAACCAGTATGGCTCACAATACGGAAGTCAGTATGGTGGACAGCAATATGGTGGGCAATATGGATTGCAGTACGGAGCTCAATATGGTGGTCAGTACGGTGGACAGTATGGAGCCCAATACGGCGGTCAATATGGAGCTCAGCAACAGTATGGTTACCAAGGTGGCTTTTATCCGAGCGCCGGCCTCGATTGGGGTTCCATGGTGCAAACCCTTTTGGGTGGTGGCGCCAGTGCATCGTTTAACTTACAAGGTTACTCGGGCGGATATCCTAACAGTGGATATTCTAATGGTGGCTACTCAGGCTACTAACTTAAATAAATCTCACTGACGTGAATTTTGTGTATGCATTGTAGTTGTCGGTACTGGCACATACTGATCCTGTTTTTGATTTTGTATGTAGTAATTTACCAAAAGAGAACTGACGACCACAGCACCTAACCACAGCCCATTTCTTTGTATCCAATTCTTTTGCGGAAGATCTGTAGGGTGTTCAGCATGAATGTCTTCAGACAGGATTGACGAAGGCATCGCAATCTTGCTCGCCGAAGTCGTGGATGTCGCGGCCGTGTTGATAGCGTTGATCTCCTTGATGCAGTCCATGCTGTAGAAAACAGAAACTTTTCCAAAAGAATTTAAGGAAGGATCTATTTGCGGTTGTTCGCAATCACCTGACACTAAAACTCGTGGTGAGAGCGACAGAGTTTCCAACTCTTTGAGTGACATAAAAACTTTTTCTGGCTGATAGGTTTCTGAAATAAAAGTGTAGCGGGCCTTCCCGGGACGTTCTTCTAATGAAATTTGATTCAGAGGAATGAGTCTTCCATTTCTCAGCAAGGCAGAAAATTTTTTAACTGGTTCCGGAAGAAGAATGCGCACTTTTGAAATTTGTTTTTGCAAATTTTTAGAAAGCTCAATCAAAGGGGGAGGGAAGAGTGAAACATCGGGAAGGTAAGTGTCATCAAAATTTATGGCCTCTGTGAGCCATAACGTTTGTTTCTCAGAGCTACTTTCTAATTGTGCTAAACGAAAGAACGCAAAAGAAATAAACTGCCGCTCGTTTTCGTTCCAGTCACAAGTCCATTTTTGTTCAACAATATCCAGATAAAAATTTTGAGCTTTACTGAGGTCCCCTCCGAGGAACTCAATCTGTGCTTTTTGCGAAAGTTCTTTTAATTTATTTTTAGCTTCGCAGGAAAGAAAAACGGAGGAGATTTTCTCAAAATCTGAGTTTTGCAAATAAACCGCATATTCTTGGGGATTGGCCTGTGGGGCTTTAATCAACCAAGGGTTGGCGAGTGCAAACGTTGTCAAAAGTACTAAAAACATTAAACCTCCTAATTATAAGAAATACGCGACCGTTTTCTAGACGGAGCTGTTTCAAATTTTATGCCTTTTTGTGAGTTTGGGTTGCGCACAGAAGCCGTGAACGGTCCGGAATACTTTAAAATATTTTGCGCCAAGTGTGAGGGGACCAATATAGCAAAATGACTCGGGTTTTTCGGAGCTCTTAAAATTTTTACCATCGAGGCTATTTTTTTATTGGCGGTTTCAAGTCCTGGTCCGTTGGTAAAAAGATCCACCACGCCATACGGTCCCAACAAGGAGTCCAGAGTCTCGTAATTGGTGACTTCAATGGGAATTAAAGTGTGTCCTTCCGGAATCAAAATATCAATGTTTTGCGGGTTGTTGGCATCCGCGGGTGGAGGTGTGTCGGATCCGCTTTTGTTAAGAAATTGAAAAAAAAGGACAAAAACGAGGGCCACCGAAAGACCGACGATTTCTTTATTTTTTTTGCAATAGTCTAGAATTTTTGTCTTCATGTTTTTCCCAGCGATTGTTGTGTCGATATTTAAAGTCCACGTGAATCAACATTTGGAACTTTAAAAATAAAAAGCAAAACAAAGTTAAAAGTATCAAGGTTTCTACAAGTGTGCTGCCGCGGCTATTTCTGCATGCCATCGCAACTCCTTTGCTTGTGGATAGGTGGAACAAGAATCTTGCCAAAAAAAACGCTGACTATGAAGATAGGTCAGCCAACGCGGAAAGAGGGACGTGCCTTGCAGGCTCCAGCGCAGAGTGAGTGTTTGCAGAGAGGACATTTGTGGCGGTACGAGGTAAATTTTGGCTGAGGGATCAATCTTTTTTTCAACGATTTTCATGGCCGGTGCGTTTTTAAAAACCTGCGCATGGAGCGAGGCTTTCCAATCTTTCGAAAATTGACGCAATTTTTGCAGAAGACTTCTTTCAACGTTCAACATTACTAGCTGGGCCATATTTTCGCTGGAGTTTTTAAAAAAATACTGACGAAATTTAAGGTTGTAGAGCATGATTTCAATGCGTGTGAGTTCGGCGCGGATCGCCACCCGCTCGATGGGCGTGGGGGCTACGGCGAGGGCTTGCTTGAGAATTCTTTTTTCGATCACCAATTGTTCGATTTGTGGGTTGAGTTGTAAAATTTTTTCTTCACCTTCAAGAAGAATTTCTTGGGCTTTTAAAAGAGCACTCTCACATTGATAAAGAAGTTCATTTTTTTTGTAGACGTAAATAAATAGACCAGAAGCTGCTGAGAAGGCTCCAATCACCAGCGGGAGCAGCGAAAGACCTAGGGCGAAAGCAAAACCTCGCGAGTTAAGGGCAGCGAAATTTCTTTTTGAATGACGTAACTGAAGTGTTGAAATAGGGGCAGTTTTGTTTGTTCGGTGTTCGTCGTGAGAAGGTGGATTCTCACAGCGACGGATGTTTTTCGTGACGTTTTCCATAATTCCTCCACGGTAAAGTGGCTTCTCGGTATAACCATTTGTAAGCGTTCTCTCAGTAGCGATTCGCATCGATGGGGAGTGGTCTCGGGGAGCAAACAAACCATCGCTCGATAACTCCAAAAATCGGCCCAATAAACCGCAACCCAAACATAGACATTGATTAAAATAATCCCAAAAAAAACCAGCAAGGCTTTACTGCACACCAGAGTTTCCAAAAGGGCGGTCCCTCGCTGGTTTTTGATCATTATTTTTTGCTGCTTTTTGCACCATGGAAGAAATCGCTCATATCTTTTTTCTTCACATCGTCCAGTTGAATTTGTTCCACTTGGAAATTCGTTTTAGATTCGTTCCCTTGCAGAGCTTCTGTTACTTCTGCAAATTTCACGGCGGTGGTTTGGCTGAGCACACGAATAATCGCCATGCTGGCAACGGCCATGAGAGCCATAATAATGAGATACTCCACTAAGCCCTGACCTTTTTTATTTTTTAAAAAGCGCATAAATTGTCCTCCTGAAGAGAACAGATGCAAAACAAAGAAACGGGTAGGATCTTTTTAATAAATAATTAAGCAGAAAGATCCGAACCTCGGACCTAATGAAGATTTGGGCGGATTATGAGACGAATTATTTTGTTACGGCAGCTTTGGGCTTTTTGCTCTTGTCTTTACGAGCGACAAGCAGGCGTTCGATAATTTCGAGAGCTTCCACACGCAGTTCGTTCTCGTAGATAAAACGGTAAAACCCTTCGATCTCAGGGCTTTGGCGGAATTTTTTAAGGGATGTAGGCACTTCGCCCATGGTGAAATCGATGTTACCGTCAGAATTCACTTTTACTTTTTTGGTGCTCAAAGTCATCTCCAGGGAAATTATCAGTTATGCCAGCTAAGCTAGCAGCGACCTATCGGCTAGGTCAACACTCAAAATCATGCTTTTACTCGGGGGATCGGGGGTTTTTGATTGTCCTGCACGGGGGAGCTCCATTATATCTGAGGCATGCAAATTTTAGACGGAAAATTAGTTGCTTCGGGCGTCCAAAAAAGGATTGCTGACGAAGTCAAATCTCTGACCCAAAAAGGGCACAAACCGCCCGGACTCGCTGTAGTTTTGGTGGGCGAAGATCCCGCAAGTCAGGTTTATGTGGGGAGCAAAATCAAAACCTGCCAAAACTTGGGTTTTCAAAGCTTTGAGCACCGTCTTCCCGATTCAACGTCCTTAGCTGATTTGCAAAAACTCATCGCGCAACTCAACAAAGATCCCCAGGTGCACGGCATTTTGGTGCAACTGCCTCTTCCCAAACATCTCAAGGAAGCCGAAGTCATTGGTTTGATTGATCCCGCCAAAGACGTGGACTGCTTGACCGCTCAAAGTGCTGGCTTGCTTTTGCAAGGACGGCAAAAAATCTCGTCGTGCACTCCTGCGGGCGTGATGGAAATTCTCAAATATTACAAATACAATGTCCAAGGCATGAGTGCAGTGGTTGTGGGACGAAGCCAAATTGTGGGCTTGCCCATGGCGCAGTTGCTGATTCAAGCCAATGCGACGGTGACGGTGGCGCACTCGAAAACTAAAGATCTTAAAAAATTAACCGCGCAGGCGGATTTAGTCGTAGCGGCTCTTGGAAAACCACAGTTTTTAACTGGTGAATATTTCAAAGCGGGAGCCATCGTTGTGGATGTGGGCATTCATCGACAAGAACCAACCAGCCTAGAGAATAAAAAGCTCTGCGGTGACGTGAAATGGGATGATATTTCTCACGTGGCCGCGTGCACGCCCGTGCCTGGTGGTGTGGGCCCCATGACCATTGCCATGCTGATGAACAACACTTTGGAACTTTACAAACAAACCTTGAATTAAGGAGACAATTCATGTCAAAACGCACACCTCTTTATGAGCAACACCTCGAGCACGGAGCCAAAATGGTGGAATTTGCGGGATGGGAAATGCCCATTCAGTACTCGGGACTCAAAGAGGAGCATTTGCACGTGCGTAGCAAGGTCGGCGCCTTTGATGTTTCCCACATGGGGGAAATCAGTGTGAAGGGGCCGAAGGCTTTGGAGACACTCGAGTGGTTGACGACAAATCATGTGGCCAAGCTCGGACCAGGCCAAGCGCACTATTCGCTGTTTCCCAATGAACAAGGCGGACTGGTCGACGATTTAATTATTTACTGTATCGAGCCGGGGATGAACTATTTGTTGTGCGTGAATGCCTCCAATACCGATAAAGATTTCGCCCACATGCAAAAGCACAATCGCGGGGCGCAGTTAGAAAATATTTCGCAAAATTGGGGGCAAATCGCCATCCAAGGCCCTAATGCCATGGATCTGATTGCTAAGATTTTTGGCAACGATGTGAAAGATCTCAAATCCTTTCATTTTGTGATGAAAGCCTATGACGGCGCTCAGTGTTATATCGCGCGGACTGGCTACACCGGGGAAGATGGTGCTGAGATTTTTGTCCCATGGAATAAAACCGCAGCTTTATGGAAAGACTTTTTTAAGCAAAGTGGAGGGGAGCTCATGCCTATCGGTCTTGGCGCACGGGATACTCTGCGCACAGAGATGAAATACTCCCTCTATGGCCAAGAAATCACCGACACCACCAATCCTTATGGCGCCGGCTTAGGTTGGGTCGTGAAGCCCAAAGACAAAGATTTTTTAGGCAAAGACGTGATTCTGGCGGGCAAAGAAAAAACCAAAAAATTAATTGGTTTAGAAGTGACCGGACGAGGCATTGCACGTCACGGTTACAAGGTATTTTCCTTTGACAAGAAAGAAAGCGGAGAGGTAACTAGTGGTACTTTATCGCCTTCTCTCAACAAAGCGGTTGCCATTGCTTACGTAGATCCTGCGGACGCAGTTTTAGGTAAAGAATTATTTGTAGAGATTCGCGATAAAATGGTTGAAGCAAAGGTCGTGAAAACACCCTTTGTGGTTACCAAATTGTGACTAGAGGAGGACAGTGATGGCGACATTTCATATTCCAGAAGATTATTACTACACTAAAGATCACGAGTGGGCTCAAGTTGATGAGAACATTGTGACGATTGGGATCACTGAATACGCACAAGATGCTCTTGGCGAAGTGGTCTACGTCGATCTTCCTGAAGAAGGCGCAAAAGTCACACAAGGCGAAGAGTTCGGTGTGGTCGAAAGCGTAAAAGCTGTCAGTGATTTGCTAGCTCCTGTTTCAGGAACAGTCATCGAAGTGAACACAGGTCACACAGATGATCCCAGCCTGATTAACGATGATCCGATGAACGAAGGTTGGTTGTTGAGAATCGAAATGGATTCTGAAAAAGAGCTCGCAAATTTAATGCGTGCGCCGGATTATAAAAAACTTATTTCTGACGTTAAAAAATAATTAATGCCCGAGTGGTGGAATGGCAGACACGCTAGACTTAGGATCTAGTGCCGCAAGGTGTGCAGGTTCAAGTCCTGTCTCGGGTACCACTTATACGCACCTGGAGAGCGATTAAATCCCCAGAATCATTACATTTTGAATTTTTTTTAACTTTTTTCTGGTGCGTTTGTGAGTATCATCGCTAGGTGGTTATCGAATTGCAGCCATTTTCCACACGCTCCCCAGTAATTTTTATGAGCCCTCTTCTTTGTCTATCGACACTGAAGAAGTCTGGCGGGGAAAAATACACTTTCGATATAATCATAACGTGATTTTAAAAAGGCAGACGTCATATAAGAATGTTTACTGCCAATTTCACGAACACCGGGTGAAACAATCTTCCCCGAATGGTTCACTAACAAACGATTATCAAGTTGCGGATCATATGGCTCCCAAAGTGCTGTACTGCCGGATGCCGAACGGATATTTCCATTGTTATCTATTTTTCCACGGATAAAATTTTCCCAATAACCACTCCACACCTTTGCCACCGCCGTATCGTTTTCTGTTGGCTTTACAAAATCTTTAATTCTTGTTGTGGAAATACTATTAAACACAAAAGGATCTAACATACTGTGAGTCGCTCCTTTTGAGTAAGTACGAACTTCGTCTGTCAAGTTGTCTCCAACATAATTAAATAGATAGGAATAGGTATAGGGATTCACCGCCGAGTGAAGACGAGCTAAAATGCGCGCTGGCACTGCAAATGTGCGGTCACCGTAAACCCGTTCAGCAAGAAGTACAGGATCTTTAATGCCAAACTTTGTTTGCAATGTCGTAAGATTAAAATATTTCAAAAATGGTGTCGGATTTTTTTGAATAACTTTTTCAACAATGTCTGCTTCCCATCCCATGGATCCCACAATTAAAGGAATATTTTTTTGCAAACCACATTTAAAAATGTCGATTGTGCCGCCTGGTACATAATGACTGTCAAGATAAGGATGAAATTCAAAACCACTGTTTTTTGTCAAAGGATCAGTAATCTCACCTGTTGTGGCATTTTTGTATCTGTTAAAGTAGCGCGTATTTTTTAAAACATCAGCAGGTGTTTTAAAAAGAACCTCTTCCATACAAGCATCACTGGTTTTATTGATTTTACACGCCGGCAATGATTCCAAAGTGAAGTGATTGATAGGGTTGCTAGAGAGATGTGTTAAGAGAGCTTCTGTCATCTGCTGTCCACGAGCTTCTGCAAGGGTTTTGGTTTCTAAATAAGAATCCAAACTTCCGCCCCCACTTTCAATAATGGCACGATGGAAGAGAGCGCCTTGACCGTCTTTCTCAACTCCAACTTTATTTGCTACCCAAAAACCAACGCTCGCGCCACCCGCAGAAGAGCCCGCAATGGTCACATTCTTTGGATCACCACCAAATTCAGATATATTGGCCTGCACCCATTTCAAAGCCAGTTCTTGGTCAGAAAGACCAAAATTGATATTCCCTCTTTTGTTTTTAAAATAGAGATGTGAGAAAAAACCCATCATACCTACACGATAGTTAAAAGTCACAACGACCACACCCCGTGAAGCTAAGTACGCTCCATCATAATCGGGCAAACCACTCCAGCCGCCCTTAAACTGACCGCCGTGAATGTAGACATACACGGGAGCGTTACTCACTTTGCTTGATTTCCAGACGTTGAGATAAAGACAATCTTCAGAGCGTGAGATGGCATTTTCCACGCCAGTCGGAAGATGCCCATCCTCTTGCATACAGGCTGAGGAAAATTTCGTTGCTTCTCTTTCACCAGTCCATGGAGCTGGCTCTACGGACTGAGCCCATCTTAGTTGCCCCACAGGGGGTTTAGCATAGGGAATTCCCTTAAACAATTCTACATGAGCAAACAAGCTCGACGCTTCACCTTTCACCCAGCCAGCCTTTGTGTAAGCTGAAGTTTCATCAAAAACTATAGTTTGTGAATGGGCACTACCTTTTGGTAAAACAAAAGGTCCGCCGGTCTGAGGAATTTCTGCACTGACAGTAAATCCACTATATTTCTTTACCAACTCATTGGGGATGTGCTCGATAAATTTATGATACGCACCGGCGGTTCTGCACTTCTCACTGATTTCTTTTTTATCTTCTTCATAGGTTAAATTTGCAACAACGCTTTTCCAAAAATACTTTTCATTTTGTTTTTGAAAATACAAATCGAGAGAAACAGGATTTATCATCCCTTCGCGACATGCCCATCCCCAAACGACGTATCCACGTGGGTACTTTCCCACACCGCCGACTTCGCCCAGAGGAATAGCTTGATTAAAATTGACGGTGTTTTGAAATAAAACTAAAAGCGAAAAAGTCGCAAGTAATGATAAGAAGATTTTTTTCATTTAGTCCCCCAAAAACAGTACCACTTACTAGGTATTTGTCGGATTTTGATGTGCTTTTCTTAAGGACTTTGGCACTGAATCTAAAAAAAAATGTATCAGAATGATACACGTTCAATTTCTCAATAATTGCTGCATTTGTAATTGATAGAGAATTTGATACCCTCTGACGATAATCAATAAATTGACCAGTATTCTTCAGCCCAAGCAAGTGGTTCTTCTACCTTCGCTCAGTGGGTGCCACGCTTCAAAAGCTAGAACTCTGGTAGGTCGCTCATCTAGGAAGACGTTCTTTTTTAGATTCATCAACGTTAAGAAAAAGTGATTCATATTGAGATCTTTTGAGACATTGATCCAAGTTTCCTAACAAGAATAAGCTCGAAACGTATCATAATATTTTTTTTTGAATAACTTGTGTCCAGTTGTTCAAGAAAATGCGCTTTATGTCGATAAGTCTTTGTGGTGGTTCGTCTTTTTCAAGTATTGCAAAAGGTGCCAATAGTTCTTACCTGCACGGTATTCATGTTTTCTGTTTGTGCTTTTGCGCAAACGGAGCCGCCGCAATTTATGTCAGTGGATGGAAGATTATATCAAGCCAATAGTTCGCAACCTCTTGTCGATAACTCTGTCCTCTTACGCATTCAAGTTTTAAACCCAGCAAAGACTTGTATCCTCTACGAGGAAGAACAAACCGTAAGTACACTTTCTTCTAGCGGGTATTTTAACGTTCGAGTCGGATCTCCCACAGCGGGAGCGGATTCGCTCAAACGTTCAGCGCTTGATTCTGGAAACTCGATGATGGAAGTTTTCCAAAATCAAAATACGGCCATCACCGGTCTCACCAGCGGTGCGATCGGTTGTAGTTATACACCGGGCACCGGCGACTCACGCTTTTTTAGATTCATCGTTACACCAAGTACCACGGGTGTCACAAGTACACTTTCCCCGGACATGACCATCGATTCAGTGCCACAAGCTCTCGTTGCGGAAAGTTTGCAAGGTTTATCGACCGATGATTTTATTCAAGTGAGCGCCAATGTGACGCAAGCGAAAGCGGAAAATATATTCGGTGCAAGTTATGCGGGACTTACGAGTTTACTTGCGGGCTCGAGCTCTTTGTATTTACAAAGCACCACTAACGGAACAGTGATCCCTTCGCGTCCCAGTGACCCTGCAAGCCCCACAGCGGGACAAATTTGGTACGATTCAACCACTGACGAACTGAAGTACTACGATGGTACGGCTGTGCAAACAGTGGGTTCGGGCTCAGGCGCAGATCCGACCAAACTTCCATTAGCTGGCGGAACGATGGCAGGTGCCATCGACATGGGTTCTTATGATATCACCAGTACGGGTCACATTACACAAAGTGCCCAGCGCACATTGCGTTTGGGTGGTTTCACTGGTGGACAAGAAACCACTCTCCTTGCGACACCTCTAACGGGTGGGCAAGAAGGCACCGCATGGTACAACACCACGACAGATAAATTAATGTACTGGGACGGAACAGCGGCACAGGAAGTCTTAACGGCGACGACTGCCAACTCTCTTGTTCCGCATTGTAATCCTGATGAGAGTTTAGAGATGAGTGTGGGGCCCACGTATGTGTGGTCCTGTGTGCCGACAACTGATAGCACAAAATTAGCTCTCACGGGGGGCTCTGTAACAGGACCCGTTGTGATGACGGCGCAAAACCAATTACGTTTAGCAGACAGTGCGGGAGGCGAGTACGCGGCCATTCAAGCTCCAGCGACGATTGGTGCAAATTATGTTTTAACTTTACCTGATACAGCAGGAAGTTCGGGACAAGTGCTACAAACCGATGGCACAGGTGTGCTCAGTTGGATTGCGATTCCATCAGCCCCTGTGACGAGCGTTTTTGGAAGAACAGGTGCAGTTGTGGCAGCGACGAGTGATTACGATGCTGTGCAAGTGGATAACACGCCATCAGGTAGCGTAGCGGCAGTGACTGTGCAAGCAGCGATTGATGAGCTCGACACAGAAAAAGTGCCAACAACGCGAACATTAACCACAGCTGCCGACAGTGGGATCAGTGGCGGCGGAGACTTATCAGCCAATCGCACGTTTGTGGTGGATATCACGGGAACCACAGCTTTAGGTACAGTCGTAGATAACGCTGATGAAGTTCTCATCTATGATGTCAGTGGATCCGTTCGTCGTAAAGCCACACGCAGTGAGTTTGTATTAAGCGAAGCTGAAGTGGACGCGATGGTCTCAGATAACGGCTACTTATCTGCAGAAGCTGACACATTAGATAGCGTGGTCGGTCGCGGTGCCGATACGGCAGTGAATATTACCATGAACACGCAAGCACAAGTGCGCTTTGCCGACAGTGCGGGTGGCGAGTACGCGGCCATTCAGGCGCCAGCTACAATAGGAGCAAACTACGTTTTAACTTTACCTGATACAGTAGGAAGTTCGGGACAGGTGCTACAAACCGATGGCACAGGTGTGCTCAGTTGGGTTAATCAGTCCTCCGTTGCGAATGACAGTTTGGATTTCGATAAATTTGCGGATGCCATGACATTGGATGCGAGTACAGACATAGCCGCGACGGGTTCCAATGTGCTCTCTGTTACAAATTCAGGAACAGGAAATTCATTTGTTGTAAACGATCAAGCAGTGGATACCAGTCCATTTGTGATTGATGCTAGCGGAAATGTCGGTATCGGAACGACGGCTCCTGGAACTCTTCTTGATGTTGCAGGAGCAATTACGTCTCGTCCCTACGGAACAAGCACAGGGAACACTGGTCAGTTAATCATGCGCGAGCTCGCAGCGGGTGGAACAGAGACCGCAACGATTCGTGCTCCAGATGCAATCACCACGAGCTATGCTCTCACGTTGCCAACAACAGCAGGAAGTTCGGGACAAGTACTTACTACAGATGGTACGGGAATTTTAAGCTGGGTGAGTTCTTTAGCGCCGACAGCGGATAGTTTAGATTTTACACACTTTGCGGATGCGATGACACTCGATGCTAGCACAGATATCGCAGTCAGCGGGACCAATGTGCTTTCGGTCACCAATTCTGGTTCTGGTAATTCCTTTGTAGTTAATGATGCCGCTGGTGATACATCTCCCTTTGTGATTGATGCGACAGGAAGTGTTGGGATCGGAACGACCAACCCGGCCGAAGTGTTACATGTATCGGGCGGCGATGCGCGGATACAAGGGGTCAATAGCTCGGGGACGTCAGGTAGCTTAAGTTTGGTAAACACGGCTCCTGCGGCCTCGGGCGTCGGATCCAGCCTTGGTTTCATTGGTCAGGGGTCTGCATATATTGGTAGCATTACTGGCGCTTGGGAAGGCGCTACAAATACCATGGGAAGCTTGCGGTTTGTAACCAACAATTCCGGCGCACTTCAGGAGCAGATGCGCATCAGTTCGACCGGTTTAGTCGG
>JBGSUL010000097.1:0-9271 GCA_041736155.1 Bdellovibrionales bacterium | reverse complement strand
ATCGACATCTAAACCAATAAATACTACGTTCCTCATGGATTTCCCCCTTTTGTTTACAGTTTTACTGTATTGAGGTAACCAGCCCTCGTTGGCAAGAGGGGGCGTCCATTATTTCTGAACGGAGCGAAGGACCTCAATCTCAGAGAAAATCGCCTAAAAACAGAGCTCTTTGTTTTGTTTTGTAAAAATTGCAAGATCCCTCTTGTCTAGGCCCAGTCGCCAAAGCTAAAATCGATTTCAACAATAAATGTCCACGGGAGGATATGTATGAGAAGGATTTTTCTTTTTTTGGTTGTTGCGCTGTCTTTGAACGTTCATGCGGCACAAAAAGACACTGTCAGCAAAGACACACTTTTTGCTGAAGTCAAAGCTCATCACTCCCCGGTTTCTTATAGACATGCGCGCGAACTTATTTTTGGTTCTTTATATTTGGATGGGCACTCGACAGAGACGTATTCGCTTTTTGTCTATTACTGTAATGAATCACTCACGAACAAAGATTTTTCTTCCAATGATCTCGGCCCCATGCAAATTCCTAATAACAACATTGTGAATGTCGAGCATGCTTGGCCGCAAAGCCATTTTACTGGTAACTTTCCTAAGGATTTTCAAAAAGCAGATTTGCATATCCTGTTTCCCACACGCAGTCACATTAACTCGATTCGCGGAAATTATGCTTTTGGAGAAGTTGTAAAGGCCGAACAACAACCGTGCGCCGATGCCGCTCTCGGCTTGAATGCGGCTGGTGAACGCGTCTTTGAACCAGACGATACGATTAAAGGCGATATGGCTCGCGCCACTCTTTATTTTTCTGTTCGCTACAAAGTGAAACTGGATGCCAATCAAGAAGAAGCTGTTCGCCGTTGGCATAAAATGGATCCCCCCGATCAAAACGAGATCGATCTCAACGAAAAGATCGATGCCATTCAACACAACCGTAATCCATTTATCGATAATCCCGAATTCGAAGGTCAAATCGACGACTTTTAGATGTCTGCGAGATCCTTCGGGCTTCGCCCTCACAGGACGACGACTCGACGCCGTCCTGATTCGCCGCTCGTCATCCTGAGCAATGCGAAGGATCTCCGCCTCAACAAATCAAGCGGATTTACTACTTTGCTCTACTCGAACGTACTTCCAAAATTCAGGAAGAAAAAACACCATAACCCCGCAAGCGATCACGCATAAAATTCCGCCCCAAAAGATGGAGAAGAAATTTCCGCCCACAGACGCCATTAAACCAGCGCGCGCGTTGCCGATCAGAGGGCCGATCATATACGACAGCATGTTGAGACCCGCTAAACGTCCGCGATAATTTTCGGGAATAGTTTCGTTCCAAATGGTTTGCCGATAAATACCACTTATGGCATCGGCGACTCCTGCCAAAGCGAGACAAATCACCGCTAAATAAAGCTCTCCAGCAAAAGCCAGGAACACAATAAACACACCCCAAAAAATGGCTGCAAGAACGACGGCTGCCCCTTGGCGGCGAACGCGATTTGCGAAACCGGAAAATATTGTTAGGGCCATGGCTCCTAAAGGGAGAGCGGCATAGAGCCAACCGGCGGCCTTGGCCCCTCCCCAACGCTCCGCCATAGCTGGGAATAGCGCCATGGGCATGGCAAAGAGCATGGCGACGATGTCGATCAAATAAGTGCCGAGAATGACTGGCTGGCGAACAGCATAAACAAAACCGTTTTTAATACTACTCCATCCCAATTCTTCCGAGGCAATGGGAACCGCGACCGGAGACATGCTCCACAAACTTCCCAACGCCACCACATAGGTGACCACATCGATGACATAGGTGGAAACCAATCCGTACTGCGCGATCAACCAACCAGATAAAGCTGGAGCTGCAACAGCCCCAATGGCGTAACGCATACCACTTAAAGCGGCCACCGCAGAATAATCCTCTTGCGACACAATCTGCGGAACCATGGCTTCCATGGCCGGTCGATGAAAGCCTGCCAAGATACTCGAGCACGCCGCAAGCACAAACAGCAGGACCACGGATGGCGACGGCAAAAAACAATTCACCACCATGAGTGAGACGACAACGATGAGAAATACTTCACTGAGAATAAGAATTTTCCGTCGATCCATAACATCGGCCACCGCTCCGCCGTACAATCCTGCCGCCACCAGAGGTATCAATTGCACAATACCTAAAGCGCCCACCCAAAAAGAACTCTTAGTCAGTTCGTAGATTTGATAGGGAATGGCCACATAGGTCATCATACTGCCAAAGAAGGAAACGGTTTGACCGATAAAGAGTTTACGAAATTGCGCAGAGTTTTTGAGAGGACTAAGATTTACAAACATAAGATAACGCCGTCTGGAAAGAGAGCGCTTTGGCGCTCGTTCACGAGCGAAGCTCGTCCAGACGGTTTACCTTTTGGGCGAGGTTCGCGTCAAGTGTGCGCAATGGTAGAGAATGCTTATTGTGCCGCAACAAGAATCAGAATAAGCCACAGTACAAATGAAAAAAAAGACCGGGGCTACCCGGCCATGCTGTAAAAAAAAAGACCGGGGCTACCGGTCTTTCGATGAAAAAGAAACCCTATTTTCTCAGGACGTTTTATTCAAAACAGCCAGCGCCTAAGAAAACTTTTTCTCCATTATAAATCGTTGAGTACCACGCTTTATCGTGAATTTTCACATGAACTTTGCGACCTTGTTTATAATTTCCAACCACTTTGGCTTCCGCCGCAGGGAAGCTGCGCATATTACACGAGGGTGAAGTCACTTTGGCAAATTTTCCACTGCCCATGCTGCTCACACTGCGCGAACGTTCCATGGCCACTTGTTTGCGTTGTTGCTTTTCTTCGTAAGCTTTATCAACTTCAAGTTCCACTTCGATCTCATCTAATTTTTTTGCGATCTTCTTGAGCGAGTCTCTATGCTCTTGAACAATGCGCAAATACTCTTTACCATCGGAACCGCTCTTTTCCATGGAATGTTTTGCACGCTCACGAACATCTTTGAGTTCTTGCTCAGCACGTGTCAAATCTTTGAGAGCTGACTTTTCAGTGCGCTTCATGTCCGCCAATTTTTGTTCTTCTTTTTGCATAGTCTTAAGAACAACATCTCTTTCCGCCAAAGCTTCTTTTTTAAGATCCGCATGGTGAAGAGCTTCTTTTTTGACTTTCTCATATTCAGCCTGTGATTTTTCAATCGCCAGACGATTTTTATCGATGAGTTCTTTGGCCTCTTCGATTTCTTTTTTCGCCTTTTCAATTTCGTCTTGAGTTTCTAGAGTCTTTTTTTCGTTCATCGCAATGCGCTCACGAGCACGATCTTCATCGCGGCGAGCGCGCTTGAGCTCAGAACCCGCTTTTTCTTTCATCACAGCAGCTTCTTTTTTTTCTTTTTCAAGACGCTTAGCTGTTTCTGCTTGTTCTGCTTTCGCAGCTTCGGAATCAGCAATCGCCTCTTCCACTTCCATCATTTCACTTTGCAACTCTGTTGGGTCATCTGCCAACGCCGAGTTCTGCAAGCTGACTGTCACAAAAGCCGTGACCAAAGCTAGTCTCATCATAGATGTCTTCATAAGTCTCTCCTTCATCTTTATTACTTCTGAGAGACTCATCGGAGGTCTTAGTGAAAATTTAAATACTTAGGTCCGATAGACTTCGGTCCGCGTTTCATTGTGGTCTTATTTTCATTACAGATCTCAAGTTGAGACGAGCTGTTATTTTTTTTACACTTTTTTGGTGTTTCCACGCAGCTTGCTGTGTTTAGCGCCGTAACCAAAATAAATGAAAAGACCAATAATCAGCCAAATCACCAGACGCAACCAGGTGTCTACGGGAAGACCGGTCATCACCCACAAGCAGGAAAGTGCACCTAAAGGACACACCAACCAATAGACAGGAGTTTTAAAAGGTCTAGGTATTTCAGGATTAGTAATACGGAGAATAAAAACCCCCGCGCACACCAAAACAAACGCCAACAGCGTTCCAATGGATGTCATTTCTCCCACCAAGCTCATCGGCATCAGACCGCCACAGAGAGCAACAAAAACGCCAGTAATGGCTGTGGCCACATGGGGTGTGCTAAATTTTGGATGGACGCGATCAAACCACGGGAGTAGCCCATCTTTGCCCACGGAGTAGAAAACTCGTGTTTGACCGATCATCATCACCAGAATCACTGACGATAGACCGCACAGTGCTCCTAGCTTTACAAAAAAGGACAGCAGGGATTGATAAATGGGTTCCCAATTGCGAAGGGCAACAATACGATCCACACCGACAGCCACAGGGTCGGACACGCCCAGCTCTTTGTAAGAAACCACGCCAGTCATGGTTAGCGACATCAATATATATATAGTCGTACAAATCACCAAAGAGCCGAGAATACCAATTGGTAAATCGCGCTGCGGGTTTTTTGATTCTTGTCCCATCGTCGAAATGGAATCAAATCCAATGTAGGAAAAGAAAACCACGCCCGCACCGGTGAGCACGCCGCTCAAACCAAAACTGTAAAACTTTTCACCATGGCGAATGCTCTCGCCATAAGGAGGAATGAGCGACATCAAACCCGAAGCCTCAGGGTTGGCAATCCAATTTTGAGTGTCGATGACACCCCAACCAATAATGATAAAAACAAGAATGATTAAAACTTTAACCATCACGATAATATTGTTCACCATCGCACTCTCTTTGATCCCACGGTAAAGAACAAAAGCGACCAAAAGAGCGATAAACGAAGCGGGCATATTCCAATAGCCGTAAGCCATGGTGCCATTACTCAAAGTCACCTGCTCCCAGGGCCCTTTGGTAAACATCAAAAATTGATCCGAGAAATGTACACCCAAAGTCTTCGAAAGTAGGGACACCATATATCCCGACCAGGAGGCCGAAACGGTGATCGCACCAAATGCATACTCCAACACTAAATCCCAGCCGATAATCCACGCGACAAATTCACCCATGGTGGCATAGGAGTACGCATAGGCAGAACCCGACACTGGAACCATGGATGCCATTTCGGAATAACACAATCCAGCCAAGGCACAGAGAATTCCACCGATCACAAAACTATAGACGATCCCGGGGCCCGCGTAATTTGCAGCAGCTGTCCCGGTGAGAGAAAAAATCCCAGCGCCCACGATGGCGCCAATTCCCAACATCGTCAGGTTGAACCAACCCAAATGTCTTTTAAGTGTGTGTTCGCCAACGTTTTGATCCGAAGACTCTGACAACATTTGCGCGATGGTTTTTTTGGTAAACAGTCCCATGCAGCCCCCTGCAATTAATTGTGAAAGGGGGGTCGTACCGCAAAGTTTAATGAAAGGCCATTCAAAAAAATAATCAGTTCTTAACAATCACCCAAAATGAGCACCCATTGAATTAATTACAAGTTAACTTGCCCTTCGCTGCTGAATGCCAAATAATCTTCCCATGCACAAACCATCACCTGTTCAACGACGTCTTCAGCGCAGACATTTTCTCGAGTTCATGGGCCGTTCTTTAACACTGACCAGCCTGACCCCACTTCTCGGCACCGGCGCCACATTTGCCGTCGGTGCAAGTACCGTCTCTTGTACCAGTTTAGAGACACAAAAAAAATCGCCGTTTCCGGTGGTTCGCCCAAGTCTTAAAGATGATCTTATTTTGGCGGAAGGACTCCATTACCAAATTCTTATTAAATACAACGAGTCGATAAATAAGACAGAAAAGTTTGGCACCCACAACGATTATTTAGCATTGACACTTTTCCCGGGAAAAACCGACGAAGGCATTTTGTTGGTCAACCACGAATATTTAAATCCAACACTCATTCACGCTCGAAAAATTATAAATGGCGAGCGCACCAAAGACGAAGTATTGCTCGAACAATCAACACTGGGTTGCTCTCTCCTCCATCTTAAAAAAGATGCAAATGATCAATGGCAGATCGTCAAGGATTCCCAATACAATCGACGCCTCACCGCCCGTACACCGATTCCTTTTCAAAAGGGTTATACCATTCTTGATTCCAAAGTAGCCATTGGCACTTTGGTCAATTGTGCCGGAGGGGTCACGCCTTGGGGTACGGTCCTTACTTGCGAAGAGAACTACGACAACTTTTATGGTGACGTCACCTATGTAAACAAAGAAAGAAAATTTGTTCCCATCGATAAATACCGTTGGTTCGATCACTTCCCTCTCCCTCCCGAGCATTATGGTTGGGTGGTCGAAGTGGATCCCTTTACTGGCAAAGCTGTGAAGCGCAATGCGCTTGGGCGTTTTGAACATGAATGTGCCACCATCAAGATGACCAAGGATCAGCGCCCGGTAGTTTACATGGGCGAAGATCGTAAGTTTGGCTGTCTGTACAAATTTATTTCCAGCAAAAAGAATTCTTTAGAAAAAGGGACCCTGTACGTCGCCGACACCGAAAAAGGAAAGTGGATCCCTCTCGATCTGAAGAAAAATCCAAAACTCAAACCACACTTTGATTCGCAAACAGAGGTTCTCACCTACACACGTGAAGCCGCACAGCTCGCGGGAGGCACACCACAAGATCGCCCAGAAGATATAGAAATTGATCCGCTCACCGGGGATATTTTCGTGGCCCTCACCAACAATAGTGACCGCCAAAATTATTACGGCTCTTTGCTGAAAATCGTCGAAGACAATAACAACCCGGAGTCGATGACCTTCCAAGCTTCCACATGGAAAAGTGGTGGCCCTGAGTGGGGCGTAGCGTGTCCCGACAATATGGCCTTTGATAGAAACGGTAATCTTTGGGTCACCAGTGATATCGCCGACGAAAATACCAATCGTGGTCCTTACAAAGGCCTGGGAAATAACAGTTTATTTTATGTTCCGCTGCGCGGTGAATTTGCAGGGCAAGCGTTTCGTGTCGCCACATCACCCTGTGATGCTGAATTTACGGGACCGATGTTTAGCCCCGATGGAAAAACACTTTTTTTATGCGTGCAACATCCTGGGGAAGGAACGACAGATCCACTCAAGCCGACCAGCACGTGGCCAGATCGCCAGGGTTTACCTAAATCATCGGTCGTGATGATTCAGGGACCTCTTTTGGATCAGCTTTTAAAACTGAGTTAATTTTTAAAAATCAGACGAACTACCGTTATCGCTGCCGCCACCATCATAGCCGCCACCGTTGTCATTGCTACCCCCATTGTCGCCACTACCACCTGAATCCTTACCGCTAGAATCGTCGGAAGTATTTGTGGTGTTGTCCTTATTGTGACTATCGTGCGAATCGAGCCAGGATCGTTCATCGGAAGTCACAACTCCATCGGCATAAACACTTTGCAGCGCGTGTAAATCCTCGCGCTCTGCCTCACTGATCACTCCATCATTTAGGGCCTCTTGCAAAGCGAACTGCACCTCTTGCGAAGATGTATTGTTTATTTCTGTACGAATAGGATCATAATTCTGCGACCATACATCCTCGATATGTGTCATGACTGAAGGGGTCAATGAGCTCCTATGGTCTTCATAATTTTCCACAGTTCGATTCAGTTGTCCGATAATATCTACAAGGTGCCCTTCGTTTTCGCGACCCATGAGCATATTGAGGATCATCCAATGATGAAAGGGGGTCGTCATAAGAGAAAAGTCAGGTCCCCAAGCCATATAATATAAACATGAAGTCAAAAAATCTTGCTCCTTTGTCGTGCTTTGGGGTGCCGTCTGCCTTTGATGAATGACCTGCAACGAACGGCGATATTCCTCATTCGAAAGAAGCTTGGTAATTAAACGCGCTTCGACCTCTGGAGAGAGCGCATCCCGTCGGCGCGCGGCGAGTATTTGGTCTTGCAAAAGACGAAGTTGTTTTAACTCATCTTGAACTTGGATGATTTCTGTTTGAATGCGCGAATGAGTTTCATAATCCTGTTGGGCGCTCATTGAGAACAAGCGGCTCCAGCGTCCAGGTTTTTTTATTTGCGAAGCCCTCAAAACCACAAGTTGTTGTTCGCGAAAGGCCACGCGCCCCTCAAATTTCATCTCGTCGGGTATAGATCCGACAATATCGACACAGCGATTGAGTGAATACTGTGCAAAAAGATTTCCAGATACTAATAAGATGATGGACAGACAAAAAACGAAACGGCTCATAGGGATCTCCAGGCGAAAATGAATACCAGCCTTCATTTTCAGGGTAAAGAGCTTGTCTCGTTTAAGAAAAAATAACAAAAGTCCCTATTAAGTCTTGGTCGCTATTACCCAGACTGTCAGAGCCTTAGCGACGCTCCTGTTGACGTTGGTCTTGACGCAAATCCTGGCGAAGGTCACGATTGTCTTGGCGTTGATCGCGAGTGTCCTGACGCCCATCTTGGCGCTGTTCCATATTTTGACCAATACGTTCAAAAGCTCCCGCGTTGGCGGCATCAAATCTTTGTGCTTCTTGCTGAGTATTATCGACGACTGTCACAGCACCAGCACCTGTCGCCGCTACTTCTGCCGTCTTAAGAACACAACCACAATGCGACGGTTGAAACTTTTTAATGCCCGCTTGCTTCTCGCAGTCCCACTGTTGGCTATTCATTTGATAAACGTTGCCTTCAAAATCACGTACAAAATAATTTTTTAAAGAGACGGGAGTGTCTTGCACGCAAATCAGCGAAGACCAATTCATCTGTAAAGATTCGCCAGAGACGGCGACTGTTGGTTGTTGTTGTTGCGGTTGCAGCTGCTGTTGCACTTGTTGTTGGGGCTGAGTCTGCTGTTGTGACTCCGTCTGTTGAAATGGGGGTTGTTGTTGTTCTTGCTGAAATTGCGGTTGGCTTTGTTGCTGCAATTGCGGTTGCTGTAGAGCTTGTGATGGAAACTGGGGCTGCTGCATCTGTACTTGTGGTCGTTGTTGCATTTGTCCTTGTGGCGGAAATTGCGGCTGCTGTTGCTGCATCTGGCCCTGTGTACTTGGCATTTGCTGTTGGGCTTGGCTGGCGAAGGCTACCGTCATTATCGAAATAAATATTACGCTTTTAATTAGTGAGTGCTTCATAAACCATCCTTACACAAAATCCATTAAGAACGCGTGTGTTGTATAACGATAAAAGGAGGTTAGCAAAAAATATTATGTTGCACTGAAATAGCTTCAGGACTGTCAAATACTTAGTCAGAGAGTGATCCTTCGCTGCGCTCAGGAAGGTTCTAGCAACTTGCTCAGAAATAATGGACGCCCCCTCTTGCCAACGAGGGCTGGTTACCTCAATACAGTAAAACTGTAAACAAAAGGGGGAAATCCATGAGGAACGTAGTATTTATTGGTTTAGATGTCGATGATAAAAAATTCCACGGTT
>JBGSUL010000039.1:0-46344 GCA_041736155.1 Bdellovibrionales bacterium | reverse complement strand
TTTATCATCGACATCTAAACCAATAAATACTACGTTCCTCATGGATTTCCCCCTTTTGTTTACAGTTTTACTGTATTGAGGTAACCAGCCCTCGTTGGCAAGAGGGGGCGTCCATTATTTCTGAGCGAAGCGAAGGATCTGAGCAAAAATGTCTCACTTTGCGATTTTCCTCTATTTCAATTCGAATTTATTTTAGCGTAAAACGAACTTCGTCGAGAATTTCGCCAGCAGCATTTTTGATGGCAAAATGATGTTGGCCAGCAGGGAGATCGACCACTTTGAACGGGTTTTTCAAAGGTCCCAATTTTTTATCATCGAGAAAAAGCTCACATCCCGCAGGAGCGTTCCCTTTGTAGCGAACAAAAATATTTTGCTGCATGTTTTTTCGATGCGGGTTGCGCACGAGGGTTGTGCCATCAATTGGGAAAAGAAAACTCACGCCCGTGCGCGGAGAGATCTGAATAAAACCCCGTTGCGGCTCTGTACCTTGAATAAAGTATTCACTGATTTCGCCCACTTTCGGCATCTGGATCTTTTTCTGCACAACGCCGGAAGGTTGAGCGGGCGGGGCACTTCGTTTTTCACGATGCAAAAAGCCCATAATTTCATTCCACGAAGGACCAGCGCCGGTCACACCACTGACTCCGGTCATTCGTTCCGACGAAAAATTTCCAGCCCACACACCGACGGTGTAATCATTGGAATAACCCATGCACCAATTGTCGCGAATGTCTTTACTTGTTCCCGTTTTGACCGCGGTCCAAAAACTCGTCTCTAAAGCGCTATCCCAATGGAAGCCGATACGACGCGCATTGGGGTCGGCGAGAATATCCGAAATAATAAACGCGCTCTCTTCGGAGAGAAGTCGATCTTGTGCATCGGCAGGAGCTGCGACAGGGAGATCAGGACTCCACATGAGCGGCGACCACTGGCCCTTGTTGGCCAACGCACGAAAGGCATTGGCGAGTTCATGCAGGCGAATATCGATGGCACCGAGAGCGATGGAAGCACCATAAAAATCAGGCGGTTTTAAATCGCTAATGTGCATGCGCTTGAGCATTTGATACGAGTCACTTAAGCCCAAAATCTTAATCACTTTGACGGCAGGAACATTGAGGGAGGAGGCCAAGGCCTGGCGAACCGTCACCGAACCGTGGAATTTTTTATCATAGTTGGTCGGACGATAAAGTCCCCCGCTCCACGAAATAGCGGCGGGTTCGTCTTCGATAATCGAAGCGGCGGTGATCACTTTTTCTTCAATGGCTTTTCCATAAAAGAAGGGCTTCAGTGTGGAACCCACAGAGCGAGGCGAGTCAGCTCCATCGACGTCGGGAGATTGCGAATAACGGGGAACACTCCCCACATAGGCAAGGACTTGCCCCGTTTTATTGTCGAGGACAACCGCCGCCATATCGTGGACGTTGTGACTCTGGAGGGAGCTCAAATTTTTTTCCAGAATTTTTTGCACTTCAGCCTGGATCGATGGGTTTATGTAACTCTTCATCATATTTTCATTCAGTCCCAGAGAAATCAGCTTGCGCAAAAAGTGCGGAGCTAATTCTTCGCCCGAATTTTGCGAACTCGCCGGGCGGGGCTGGCTGTCGTGAGCAAAACTTTCACAATCATAATCCGTTTTAAGCTTTTTCCCTTGTTCGCAAACGACTGTGGCGAATTTTTCGATGGAGCGGTTGGGAGAGCGAATCAGATTGGCGAGTATCAGGGCTTCGGTGAGATTTAAGTAGGTGGGTGATTTTTGCCAATAAGAGCGAGTAAACGTTTGGAACCCTTGGGACTCTCCGCGAAGATGGATCAAATTAAAATAACTCTCGAGGATTTCGTCCTTGCTCCATTTGGCATCGATCCCCAGGGCACAAAGGATTTGCCGCGCCTTATAATAGATATGTCCTCGTTGGATAGGGCGGCCCCCTTCTAAGACTTCACGTTGGATCAAATTGCACAGCTGCATAGTGAGTGTGCTTCCCCCTTGACGACGACCTTCTTGAAAGCGAACTTTCGCAGCGCGTAGAAGGCCGCGAATATCCACACCCCAATGGTAGTAAAAACGCTGATCTTCGACCAGCACCACAGCTTTAGTCAGATTTTGAGAGTAGGAGCTGATAGGAAGCCAGGCCAGGCGGCGTTTGCGAAAGTCGGACCGTTGTTGTTGGATCAATTGCAAATCAGATGAGAGAAGATAACGATCCGAACCCATGGCGCGCTTTTTTATATCTATATATGATGGTGTAGCCCACAAAACCCATAAAAAGAGTCCCACAAGAAACAAGCAGAACCCTATGGCGTAGATCAAAATCTTTTTATTAATCAAGCTTTCGTGCATAGAGAAGGCTGGTTTAACATAGGAGATGTTAAAAACAAATGGATCTCCCACACAGTGAAAATCTGTAAGGGCTTCGGGATTGTCAGGATTGTGTTTGGGAAAGTGAGTTCGTCATATTTGAATTTTTCGTCACTTGTTTCGTCATAGCGAAGACATAATTTTATGTGGAACCAGGATTCACTTTTTTACAAATCAATATTTTTTCTTGTCTTTGCTTACCGTCAAGACTAGTTTCCCGCCCGTTGGGTACAGTTCTAAATACTAAGCATTCATAACATTATATCTAGAGGAGTCTTTATATGAGTCTTTCCCTAAGAGCGTTGCTTGCGTTTGTAGTTTCGGCTACGGCGAGCCTCAGTTTTGCTGTCAATGTGACTTACAGTCCGGCGCAAATTTCTACACCCGATGTAGAACAAATTCGCGTTGAGTTTTCTGAGTCCATGACAAGAGTTGATAACCCTTTCACCGTTTCGTGTGATCCGGGTGTTGAAGGTTCCGGTCAATGGGCCGACAACAACACCGTATGGATGTACAATCTGCAAGTGGGAAAAGACGAATGGGGTGAAAGCCGTGGCCTTCCTGGTGGTTCTTCTTGTTCCATCACACAAGTTCAATCATTACAATCTGCGGCGGGAGCGAAGGTTCAAGTGGCTCCGTACACTTTCACAGTGGCGGGACCCAATGTTGTTTCTGTCTACGCCGTTCCTGGATTCAACGGCAAATTGCGCGAAAGCAACCCTGTATTGATGATTGTTTTTGATGGGGATATCAAACCAGAGACCCTTTATAACAGTGCAGGAAGCTTCTTGTGGTACTCTGTAAAAAGCGGTCCTTCTGAGACCATCGCATTAGCCCCCGTCACTCAAGATCGCGAAGCGCTCTTTAAAACCTTTGATGACTATTATTCTTTGGTTTACAGCAACGCGACACCCAGCTCTAAAAATTGGGTTTTAGTGACTGCGAAACAAAATTTAATTCCTGGCGCTGAAATCAATGTCAGCATTACCAATGTAAAGTCGGCTTATGCCTCTGGAGCCATCTCTGCCGAAAACAATCAAGTCCTTGAGGTTCGTCCTCAATTCGCAGCCGATGTCACTTGCTCTCGCAGCACGGATACGGGTCCATGTATGCCAGAAAATGGCGTGGATGTTCGCTTCAACGCAAACGTTCCATGGTCTGTGGCGAAAAATGTAGAATTCCAGTATGTCGATGCTAAATCTGGCAAAATGGAAACAGCCAAACCTTCGAGCGAAGGCGTAGCTTATTCATGGCTAGGCTGGATCGGCTCACAACTGGGTGTTGATATTGACAATGCCACAGTGACTTCTCTTGATTTCAAAGTTCGGATTGCTCCAGAGTCGACAGCAACAGTTGTATTCCCAGCTGGAATCGCCGACGTCGATGATCGCGCGTTAGCAGTCAATCAATATGCATTAAAATTTGGTTCTTACGGTGAAGTGATACAATTTGCACAAGGTCTTTCTGTCATGGAAAAGAACGTGGCTGCAAACACAGGTCTTCCGATTAGTGTCATGAACTTGAACCAAACTCTCACCATCAGAAAATCAGGTACTAAAAAAGCATGGGTTCCTGTTTCTAAAATGCCAACAATCATCGACCTGATTGCTGCTTACGAAGCCAATACGTATGCAGAAACAGATTACGACCTTTTTGCGCTAGCAGGTATTGATTCTTCGCAAGAAGTGGTAGCTTTGACTGGCGAGAAAAACAAAAAACAATTTATTGCTCCCACTTTCGCAAGCCCGCTCAAATCGGGTGTTTATGTGATCAGTACTAAGAGCAGCTTGGCAGATGCCGACAGCGTGTCTCAATACGGTCTCGTGCTTTTAACAGATTTTAACATTCAATTAAAACAAGGCTCTCAAGAAACACTTGCATGGGTAACGAGCTACTCCACAGGTCTTCCTGCGGCGAATGTCGCGATCCAAGTGTATGGTTGTGACAAGTCAGTTGTGACGACGGGAACTACGAATGCTCAAGGTATTTATAAATTTTCGAAAGCAAATCTTCCAAGCTGTGAAAATTCTAACGGCGGTGTGACCGCTGGCCAAAACTACTTCGTTGCGGCTTCGACAGCGGACGATATGGCTTTCACAAGCAGCACATTCACAACCCGAGGTTCTTGGGCGATGTACGCTCCGGGCGTAGAGTTCATCAGTGCTGATATTAATGATGAACAAGTTCTTATTAAGCCTGTTGTTGGTATTAACCTCGTAAAACCTGGCCAAACTGTACCCGTCCAATTAGTGGCCACGATCCCAACTCAAAAAGGTTTCAAACCTGCGGTGGAGAGCAGTCTTCCACAATATGTCACCATCACCAATGTGGCGGATGACAATGTTTCTTTCACTCTTCCTCTTGAGTGGAAAAACGGAAGTGCCCAATTTACTTGGAACGTTCCACAAACCATCACACTCGGTCTATATAAGATGTATGTGAACAAACAAGAGAACAGTTACTGGCCGCTTGCGGGTGGAGATATCGAAGTTTCTGAATTCAAAGTGCCATTGATGAGCGCACGCGTTTCTTTACCACAAGGACCCCTTGTAAAAGTGGACGACCTTGAAGTGTCGGGATTTATCCAGTACGCCAATGGTGTTGGTGCTAAAGACCAAGCGGTCGATGTGTCTTTCTACTTTGCTGAGGCATCGATTGATACATCTGAGGAATATGCTGGTTTTGAATTCGCTAAAGGTATTTACACTGGCGAAGAAGCTCAGCAGCAAGTTCAAACTCAATTACCAAACAGCGATCAAGTGGCTACGATCGAGGGTCTATCCACTGACAAAGATGGTTTAGTCAAAGTTTCTGTCAGCGAAAAATCTTTAGAAGGTGGCCAAAGCGTTGCGCAATTGTTGCAAGCTGCGGATCGTCCTTATCAACTTATCGTTCGTATGCGTTACCTCGACCAAATGGGTGAGTATCAAACTGTTTCTACATCAGAAACAGTTTATAACGTGAACACCTACTTAGGAACAAAAGTTGTGGCAGGTACAAGAGCGAGCGCCCAATTGAGTGTGGTGAATCTGAAAGTCGATGGCAAAGCTTCGACAAGCCTCTCTGACATCAAAACGGAAGTCTTAAAGGTCAATGCCAATGTGATCAGCGAAGAAATCTTTGGCGGTTTAGTGAAAAACGTTTTTGAATATGAATTAGAAAACTCTACTTGGACACCATCGTGTGCTGTTCAGGCAGGAGTTGTAAACTGTGCCGTTGGTTCTTTAGCTAAAGGCAGCTACGTTTTCCAAGTGACTTCTAAAACCAACGGACAAGCCACTTACTCTAAATTCAATGTGGATGCTGCTGGTCAGATTACGGGTGAAAGCGATTACTACTACGATAATGGAAGTGACGATCGTAATATGAAATTGGCTGCGAATAAAGAATCTTACAAAGGTGGCGATACCGCGAAACTTTCTTTCGAAAGCCCTTTTGCAAATTGCGCGGCCCTTGTAACCTTAGAACGCTCAGATGTCATCGACGCCTATGTTGATACAGCCGCTTGCCAAAACCAATTTGTAAACATTCCTGTAAAGAGCGAATTAGCTCCTAACGTTTTCGCCTCTGTTTACTTAGCGGCTGGACGCGCACAAACCACGATTTCTACGACGGATTTCGATTTAGGTAAACCGAGCTACCGTCTTGGTTTTGCTAACCTTAAGATTGACTGGGAACAGTACAAACTCAACGTAGAGGTGAAAACAAACCAAGCTGAGTACAAACCAGCAGAAATGGCTGTTGCGGAAGTCACTGTAACTCCCGAACAAGGTCTCATGTTGGGTGGAGACGTCACGCTTGTGGTGATCGAAGAGAATATTTTAACTCTTCGTCCAAACGAGACTTACGATCTATTGACAAGCCTTATGGGCATGCGTGACCACAATGTTCAGACAATCAATAACTACAGTCTTGCGACATCGTTTGCGCAAGCCGTAGAAGCGGCCGAAAGTGCTGTAGTCGGTGACGAAGCTAAGGCTGGCCAAGAAGGTGGTTCTGGTTCTGAATTTGAACAAATGAATCGCAAACTTTTTGATGCCCTCGTAACCATGCAAACTGTTCCGCTCGTAAATGGTAAAGCGACAGTTTCTTTCAAATTGAATGATAAATTGACGAAGTTCAAAGTCTTTGCCATCGCCACAGATGCGGCTAGCAAGTATGGAACAGGCGATACAGCGTATGTCGCTGCTCAAGAACTTCAAACGGTAGCGAACCTTCCTGTTGTGGCACGCACAGGGGATATCTTCCCTGTCGCGGTCACTTTGCAAAACAATGGTGCCCAAGATGGAACATTTAAGTCTGTGGTTGACTATGTGATCTATGGCATCAACGGTGTTGTTCTTGCCCAAGGAACTATGGAAAAATCGCAAGCGATTGCTTCGAACGGCTCTCAAGTTGTTCGTATCGGTGATCTTGAAATCCCTGCGGGAGCGACAAGCGCCACTTACAATGTCTCTGTTTACAATCAAAATGGTCTGTTAATGGATCGTTTGGTTGATCAAACGCAAGAAATCAAACCAGCCATCCCTGTGACTGTTCAAGAGCAATACATGGTGCAAATGTCTGGCACAACGTATGATCAAGTTGTGAGCAAAGATGCGGCAGCGGTTGCCGGTCTTGGTTCTATCGAAACGAGCGTCTTTTCTAGCATCGTTGACTCGGCATCGACGTCGATTCAAAGCAGCTTTAGTGCAAGTCCATTTGCGGACTTCACTGTTGAGAATCAAATCCTTGTGGCTTTGATTAAATCGAGCGCCCAAAATACTGAGGCTTTAGATAAAGTTCTTGCGGAAGTTGTTTCGCAAGTGGATAGCCAAGGGATGATCAAGTACTACCCAGGTAGTGCGATGGGCAGTTTCTGGATGACAGCCGAAGTTGTACAGTTGGTCGCAGCGCAACCATGGGCTCTGGCTCGCGTTCCTGCGAACCTCAAAGCAAAGTGGCGAAACAGTTTTGAAGCTACTCTCTCTGGTGGTTTGGATCCAGCGTATTTGGGTAACTCCAACAACGCAGCAATTGGTTTGGCTGCAAAAGTCAAAGCGGCGAACGTTGTCGTTATGTTGACCAGCTCTGTCAATTACGGCTCACAAGTTGTTGCAGTTTTGGATGAAGTGAATGCGGTTAAAAATCTGAATGATCTTTTCGAAGAAACAGTGGTTGATGCGGTTGTATTGACTTCGGTACTTAAACCAGAAAGCACCGTTGCAACTTCGAACGTGATGAAGTTTGTAAGTGAGTCTTTGCTAAGCAGTAAAGATTCTAGCGCTATTATCAAATCAAAAGCTCAGTGGGGCTGGTGGGGTTATAGTGACGAAATCGTAATGACGGCAAAAATGGTAAGAGCGTTGACAGCCATTTCTGCAAAAAGCTCTGACAACCGTTTAGACAATTTGGTCAAAGGACTTGTAGACGCAAACCGCACCGACCAATGGTACACAACTCGTACAAAAGCATGGGTTCTTGATGGTCTCGAAGCGTTTGCTGCGAAATTCGAAGCACAACCTGTTTCGGGTACGACCACATTGGCCAATACTGAGTCCTCTGTGTCGTCGATGATTGCATGGGGCCAAGGCGAAGCGAATAAAGAAAACGGCTTTGTCACTCAGTGGACAGATGCTGACGCAAAAGTAACTGTGACTCACAGTGGTCAAGGTCAACCATGGGTGGCTATCACGACAAAAGCGGCTGTTCCTGTGAAGGGTTCAAAAACTCAAGGCTTAAAAGTTTCTAAAACGGTGAAAAACATCACTCGTCAAGATGGAACATATGCCGCAGGTGATTTGATCCAAGTTGAAATCAAGATCGAAAATCCATCAAGCTTGAGCCACGTTGGCGTGTTTGATCCAATTCCTGCTGGCGCCAATATTTTGAGCGAAGGCTGGGGACCTTACAACTACTCGCAAAAAACGTACGAAGGTTACAAATTGTACTTCGAGTTCTTAGCTGAGGGTGAAACAACTGTAAGCTACCAGTTCCAACTCAACAATCCTGGAACTTTCCAAATGCCTCCAACACGTGCGGAAGCTCTTTATGAGCCAGGCATCTACGGAGCATTGGAAAACAGCACGATCGTTGTAAAATAAGCAGTCTGTGTTTCTCACAGATGGAATCTTGGAAAGCCCTCTTACGAGGGCGTAGATTGAAGGAAAGCCCTCTTACGAGGGCTTTCGTGTATAATGTATAAAGTCCTTATAATGTAGAAGATCCTTCGCTTCGCTCAGGAAACCTAAGCTTCCTGAGCGAAGCGAAGGATCTCGACCCTGCAGGAGATATAAATATGAAAAAAGAAAAAGTCGGTTTCGTAGTCCTGGGAATTTTCGTTTGTTTTTTAATGATCGCCGGAGTTGTCGGAAGTTTGCAGAAGTCCGAGTACACAGCGTTGAGGTCGATAGAGATTTCTAAACCGATGACGGAAGTTTTCCCCATGATCAATGATCTCAAAAATTGGCGTTTGTGGAACCCATGGTACTCACAAGATAAACAAACTCTCTTAGAGTATAACGAAGAAAAAACAGCCGGCGCCGGAGCCTGGGTGGAGTGGGAGAGCAAAGCCTCCGCGGGAAAAGGGAAAGTGGCCATTTTAGATGTGGTTCAAGGCGAAGTATTCAAAACACGTGTGCAAAAATTTGGTTTCCAAAATCTAAAAGTAAATGTCTTTTTTAAAATCAAACCTCTGACCGAAACAACCACCGAAGTTTTATGCCGTATCGAAGGTAAAAACGAAGGATTTATCGATCGCGTGATGAGCGGATTCTTTTCCACGCCAGCGAATTTAGAAAAACAAATAGTTGAAGGTCTCCAATATTTAAAAGCGGCAACAGAAAAAGACGCAGCCAAAGTCGATACGAAAACAGAAGACGCGAAAGAAGAACCCGCTAAAGAAGGCACTGCCGAATAAAGCCAGATCCTTCGCTGACGCTCAGGAAGCCTTTTCAGACCTCCGGAGCGTCAGCGAAGGTCCAGCTAAGGACCTCCTCAAAAAGCTTCCTGAGCGACAGCGAAGGACCTCTCGTCTCAAGCGAATCCGCGCCCGTCGTCCTGAGAGTCGAGATAGATAACAGTTCCCTAAAACTAGACTCAAGAGCATCTCAAAATGAGCCGATCTTCTCTTTAGCAATCAGGGAGGATTGGATGTTTCTACAAGGTGATTTACAGCGTGTCTTTGATGCCCTTTATCACATGGGAGTTATTGATCCCGTTTTAAAGATGGATTGGAGCGATGAGTTTGGGAGATTGGATTCTGAGCCGTGGAGATTAAGTCCGGTGATCGAAGCTGTGAACAGCTGTGCCGGAACCTACACCGAGCTGATGGATGAGTTGCAATCGTTTGACCAAGAAACTCTCAACTATTTGGCCATGCTTGTAGCAAAAGAATTAATGTCTTTTCACACCAACACAGTGGTTCATTGAGAAGACGGAGGAATATATGAAACAATGGTTGATAATCAATATAATGATGGTTTGCTCAATGTCAGCATTTGCTGCTGACTGGAAAATCGATCTGTCTCGACGTCAGAAAGATTTGCAACGCCTGGACCTGGATCAAATTGCTGCCGATGAAAAAAAGCAGACCACCCTGGAGCAAATTTTTGAAAAAGAAATGCCCAAAGAAGAAGTGGTCATTGCCAATACAGACAAAGGTTTTGTTCCCAATGTTTTAAGACTTAAGAAGGACCAGATTTATCAAGTTTCCGTTGTGAATGTGAACAAAAACAAAAAGAATGTTAGCTTCATGTTAGATGCTTTTGCTGAACACCATGGAACCTATTTTGGCGACGTGGTGACGTTTACAGTAAAACCGCAAAAAGAAGGCCTTTTTCAGTTTTACTGTCCCGAAGCAGAATTTATAGGAAAAGTTTTAGTCTACGGACCGGAAGAGACTATGCAAACTGTGCCGTCGATTCAAATTCGTCAGCCAGCGCAACAACACGAAGAGTCCGTACCGCCAGCAATTATTAGAGGGGGCGATGAGTAAAGCCAGCGAAAAAGAACTCTTTCGAGAGTCCTTAAAAAATTATTTAGCGCCGGTCTTTGAGTATCTCGAAGACCCAACCATTACTGAGATTCTCATCAATGGTCCCAATGATATTTTCATTGAGCGCGGCGGTAAACTTCATAAAACCACGGCGGTTTTTGCCTCGGAAGATGACCTTCTTGCCGGTATCAATAACATTGCTCAGTACGTAAAACGCCGAATCACCAAAGATGAACCTCGCCTTGATGCTCGTTTGCCAGATGGCTCCCGTATTCACGCTGTGATTCGTCCGTGCGCGATGAGCGGTCCAACCGTGAGCATTCGTAAATTTAGCAAAACAAAAATAGATTTTAAAAAATACATTGAGTGGGGGGCTGTCACTCCCGATGCGGCGCAGTTTTTAGAAATTTGCATGTTCCTCGGAAAAAACATTTTAGTCAGCGGTGGCACAGGTTCTGGGAAAACCACATTACTTGGCTTACTTTGCAGTCGCATTCCCAAAGGCCAACGTGTGATTGTTATCGAAGACGCCAGTGAATTGATTATTGATTACGAACATGTTGTCCGTTTTGAAACAAAAATGGCCGATGAAATGGGTAAGGGAGAAGTGTCGATGTATGATCTGCTCAAGAGCAGTCTGCGTCTGCGCCCGGATCGCATTATCGTCGGTGAAGTGCGTGGCTCCGAAGGCATGGAGCTGATCCAAGCTATGAACACCGGTCACAAAGGTTGTTTAGGAACCATTCACGCCAATTCTTCACCAGATGCGCTGCTGCGTTTAGAGGCATTGGCCATGGGCGGTGATAACAAGGTGAGTGAAAAAGCACTACGTCATTCCATCGCATCGGCTATCGAAATCGTCGTGCAAATTTCGCGGGTTTCTGACGGATCGCGCAAAATCATGTCCATTTCGGAAGTTATGGGGTTGGGCGATGACGGCACTTATAAAACTGAGGATATATATAAAATCAGCACCTTAACGCGTATGCCCGATGGAAAACTCAAAGGTCATATCGAGCCCACAGGTGTCTTTCCGACCTTTATGAAGGAAATCGAAGACAACCGCATTCCATTTCCACGCGGTAAGTTTTTTGCCAATAAAAAAGCCTCCTAGATCCTGCATAAGGATCTTAGGAAATGTCTCTCAATATCTATTGTTTTCTCACGGGTTTCATTGCAAAAATGAGACGTGCTCATCAGCTGCAAAGTTTCCAATTCAGTTCTTTGTTCTTTAGAAAGACAGGGGAGAGATTTATCTCCCGTTTTTCAGAATATGGATATTCCTGAGGAATTCATGCGCGATACTGCGTGCTGGTTAGAGGCCGAAAAAATGGAGTTCTTGCTCAAAGAAATCGACCTCCAGTTTACCGATCTTCCTGAAGATTATGTTCGCGAGATCGGTCGGCAAAATGAGCAACTGCGATCGTGGGGAGTTCTCGACAGCGTTTTAAAAATGGTCGAATCACCGCTCGACATTTACGGCCAACCTTCCCGGTTTTTATCTTACTTTATTTCGCCAGAGCCACCCATCGCCTCTTGGCGACAGGATGCGGATCGCATTCGATTTCAACTTCCTATTCTTGCTGAGCAATATCCTTACGTGACCATGTATTTGACCGGCGCGCTTGAGGGTTTGCCATTGTACATGCGCCAGCCAATGGGGATTGTACATTGGAAAGAGAGCGAAATCGAAATCGTGTGGCGACAAACACAAGAAAGTCTCTTGCCGGATGAAGAGATGCATTTGCGCCAATTTAACCCGCAGTGGGTGCGCACGATGATGGAGAGTCTGGAAAAACACCAAAAAAATATGGAGAGTCGCTCCAGCCCTAGTGGCAACACCTCAAATGTGTCTTCGGAGGAGATTCGCGAGCTACAAAATTTCTTGCGCGAGTCGGGTGAACAATTTGAACTGTATTTGCAAGAAACTTTGGCACTCAAAAATGATTTCTTAAAACTTCATGATTATTTCGTAAGATCACAACAGCTTGTCA
Source organism: Bdellovibrionales bacterium (assembly GCA_041736155.1). GTDB lineage: Bacteria > Bdellovibrionota > Bdellovibrionia > Bdellovibrionales > JAGQZY01 > JANPLN01. Next base: position 34,019 of record JBGSUL010000039.1, on the reverse strand, counting down.
CATTCCTCGTGCATTCTGGAAGAAAAACAAAACAGGTCGATGAGGCCATGCGACGCATGGATTGGCAACATGTGCAGACCTCCTATGAGCAAATGGTGGAAGCTGCGTGTGAACGCCTGCTGAAAAACAAGTCCACCATGCAAGATTTGTCGCAACGATTTCAAAAATTTAAAGCCCAGTCATTGACTGAGGGAGATATTTCCGGGAATAAGAACCTACCGTTGCCACTGTAACCGAAGGAGAAATCATGTCCGAGATAGTATCAATTCACGCCCGCGAAATTATAGACAGTCGAGGATTTCCCACAGTCGAAGTGGAAGTGTTAACGGACAATGGCTGCATTGGTCGAGCGGCCGTGCCATCGGGAGCATCCACCGGCGCCCACGAAGCGCACGAGTTGCGGGATGGTGATAAGAGTCGTTATTTAGGCAAAGGCGTGCTCACGGCTGTGGACAACGTCAATGACGAAATCTGTACCGCCCTTGAAGGTTTTGATGTCTTCGATCAAGCGGGTTTAGATCAAAAATTAATTGCTCTCGATGGTACTCGCAATAAATCCCGCTTAGGTGCCAATGCCATTTTAGGAGTTTCTTTAGCGGCAGCAAAGGCCGGAGCCCTCGAAGCCAAACTTCCTTTGTACAAATACATTGGCGGGGTGCACAGCCATCAACTGCCGGTGCCATTAATGAATGTGATGAATGGTGGCGCTCATGCGGACAATGGCATGGACGTGCAGGAATTTATGATCGTTCCGCGCAAAGAAAACTTCCGTGAGACTCTGCGCGCCGGTTCAGAAATTTTTCATCATCTTAAAAAAATTCTTATGGAGAAAAAACTTGCCACCGCCGTGGGCGATGAAGGTGGTTTTGCACCCGCTCTCGAATCCAATGAGCAAGCCTTAGAACTTTTAATGGTGGCGATTCAAAAAGCCGGCTACACACCGGGCGAAGATGTCTTTTTAGCTCTCGATGTGGCGGCGACCGAATTTTACAAAGATGGCAAGTATGAATGGGAAGGTAAAAAGATTTCCTCGCAAGAGATGACCGGTGTTTATGCTTCGTGGGCCAAAAAATATCCTTTAGTCAGCATCGAGGATGGTTTGGCCGAAGACGATTGGGCTGGTTGGCGTGAGCTCACTGCGCAGTTGGGAAACCAGATGCAACTTGTTGGCGATGATTTATTTGTGACCAACCGTGAACGTGTGCAACGAGGCGTGGCTGAAAAGTGCGCCAATGCTCTCTTGGTTAAAGTTAACCAAATCGGAACTTTGACAGAAACAATCCAAGCTGTGCAGTTTGCACAAAACTCGGGTTACAACACAGTCATGTCCCATCGCAGTGGCGAGACCGAAGACGTGACCATTGCTGATTTGGCTGTGGCCCTGGGCTGTCGTCAGATTAAGACCGGCAGTCTCTGTCGTGGCGAGCGCACAGCGAAATACAATCAATTGTTGCGCATCGAAGAACAGCTCATCCGAAGCGCGACGTTTGCCCAGCTTTAGTTGAGGGAGAGTTCTCGCTGAGCACATTGTTTGTATACTGAGAGTATGTATACAAATCCGATGACTCCGCAGCTCTCTCTTTACCAACGTCTTTTGCAACATCCCATAAAGATGTTTATTTTCGCATCAAGCTTTGCATTTATTTGGTTGTTGAGTGATGGCAGCTTTTGGAATTTGTGGAGTTTGCATCGCAACGAAAAAGCAATGCGAGTACGCATTGAAGCACTTCACGAAGATGTAAAGGCGCTCAACTTTAAAGTAGCCGCAGCTCAATCCCATTCATTTATCGAAAAACAAGCCACCGAACAACTCGGGCTGGTTCGCGAAGACGAATTGGTTTTTGTATTTGCAGATGGCGAATAGTCGTATGAGCGAGCCGATAAATCAGTCGTCGAATCAGCTGACGAATGAACCGACAATTCAACAGGCTGAAGAAGAATTATTTAACCGCAGAGATTTGCTTATCAGGAGCCTTCTGAGAGGTTTGCGCTGTGGCTTCGGATCGGGGGCTACAGTTTTGATAGAAAACGGTCATCCACATCAGACTCAACCCAATAATAAAATATCTGGCCATACGCACTCCCGTAGAGGACTTATCGGCAGTTCTTTAAAAACCTTAGGACTTTTGTCATAATTTGCACATTTTTTTTGAGCCCAGCCGTCTCAAGATGAGACTGATTGGGTTTATCGTGACTTTGAAAAAGGCTTTGTGATACGAAAGAGTCTTAAAAAAGGTCAGGGAAATGAAGAAGTTATATCTGGTCGATGTGAGCTCAATGTTTTTTCGCGCGTTTTATGCGGTGAGACCTCTGAACACCTCAAAAGGTCTTCCCACCAACGCAGTGTATGGTTTTTTGTCAATGATCGTGAAGCTTCTCAAAGACATCAAACCCGATTATGTCGCTTTTTGTTTCGACCGCCCGGAGCCTTCGTTTCGGAAAGAGATATACGCGGAATACAAAGCCAATCGTTCGGAAATGCCACCAGATTTGATCCCGCAGATTCCTTACATTAAAAAATTGACCGAATATTTAGGGCTTCCGATGTTTGAAAAACCGGGGTTCGAGGCCGATGACCTTATTGGAACTTTAGCGCATTTTGGACAAGCTCATGACATGCAGGTTGTAATCATTAGCGGTGATAAAGATTTTTCTCAATTGATCAATGCCAACGTCAGCATGTACGACACCATGAAAGACGCGCGTTGGGACGAGCAAAAAGTTGTGGAGAAGTGGGGAGTGACACCTCAGCACTTTATTGATTATTTAGCCATCACGGGGGATTCGTCGGATAATATTCCAGGTGTCAAAGGTGTTGGCCCCAAAGGGGCACAAAAATTGGTTCAGGAGTATGGCACTCTCGAAAATATTTACGAACACCTCGATGAAATAAAAAATGCGAATCTGCAAAAAAAGCTTTTAGAATCCAAAGACATCGCCTTTTTATCAAAAACACTGGTGACGATTGATACCAATATGAAATTAGATATTGGCCCCGACGATCTCAAAATTAAAAAGACCAATCGCGAGCAACTCGGCAAAACCTTAGAGGAGCTGGAATTCCAAACCTTTAAGAAAAATCTCATCGGCTCAGACGAAACGGCAAGCGACACGGTTCCCGCAACGAGTGAGAATGGCGTGGTTGCCAAAACAACACAATCTTTCTCTGTAAAAACTGTTAACTTTGAAGAATTTAAAAAATGGCTCACGGGTAAAAAGCAACTGTGGTGTGTGGATTATCATCGTGAATATATTTTTGCAGATCAAAATGACATCTGTCATTACCAAGGGGATGAGGCTCAGCTTATTCAGTGGTTGGATGATCAAAAAGATCTCGGTTGGCAGGGGTATGATATAAAAGCCTGCTGGCGACAAATGGGTTTGAAAAAGCCCCATCGTGCCGTGTGGGACAGTTACTTGGCCGCGTACATTGTGCGTGCGGGCGCCGTAGAATCTTTTGCCGCCGTTTTAAGTGAATATGCTCAAGAAACTTTACCTGAACTCCCTGACTCATTAGCCCTCTATCGTGCGCAAATGCTTCTTAAAGAAAAATTGGTGGAGCAGTTACAAAAAACTTCGATGATGGGAATCCTCGAGACCATTGAGTTGCCAATTGTGGATGTGTTAACGGCCATGGAAACAAAAGGTGTTTTGATTGATGTGGAGTTTCTTCGCCAAGAGGGCGTGACCCTCGGCACAGATTTGCGCCGTATCGAAAAAGAAATCCACGAAGACGCCGGCGAAGTTTTTAATGTCGCCAGTCCCAAACAATTGGGACATATCTTGTTTGAGAAATTGGGATTGCCTAAAGGTAAAAAAACTAAAACCGGTTATTCGACCAACACCGATGTTTTAGAAAAATACGAAGACCTTTATCCCATCTGCAAAAAAGTCATCGAATTTCGAGAAGTGGCAAAATTAAAATCCACCTATGTGGATGCTTTACCAACCATGGTGAATCCACAAACGGGCCGAATTCACACCCAATTCAACCAAGCATTGACGGCGACGGGAAGACTCTCCAGCATCCATCCCAATTTACAAAATATTCCTATACGTTCTGAGCGAGGCTTAAGAATTCGTCAGGCTTTTATCGCCCAAGACGGATATGTTTTGGTCTCGGCGGATTACAGTCAAATCGAACTGCGCATTCTTGCCCATATTTCCAAAGATGAAGGCTTGCGTGGAGCTTTTCACGATGACGTCGATATTCACGCTAAAGCCGCCAGCGAAATTTTCTCAGTGCCTCTTGAAAAGGTGGACGAAGATTTGCGCCGTAAGGCGAAAGCGGTCAATTTTGGAATCGCCTATGGACAAGGAGTTTATGGTCTTTCAGAGGGCCTTAAGATTTCTCGCGCCGAAGCAAAGGATATCATCGATTTGTACTTCCAACGTTTTTCTGGAGTGCAAAAGTACATGCACGAAGTGGTGGAGTTTGTAAAAGAACATGGATACGTGGAGTCGATTTTAGGGCGTCGCCGGTATTTGCCAGAAATTCGTTCGCAGAATAACAATATCAAGAATTTTGCCGAACGTGCCGCAATCAATGCACCCATTCAGGGCATGTCGAGTGATTTGGTCAAGTTGGCGATGATCGAAGTGGCTCGCGAGTTTAGAGATGTTATGACTTTGCAGGTGCACGATGAATTGATCTTTGAGATCAAGGACGATGCCACTCTTCCTGCAAAAATGGAAAAAATCAAATATCTCATGGAAAATTGTATGACTTTAGATGTTCCGCTCAAGGTTAATATTTCTAAGGGCAAAAACTGGGCCGAATTATAAGTTTCGGCTCGAAAAACATTTTACATTTGTTTTTTATCGTTGTGAAATAAGGACATGTCTGAAGAAATTGAAGATGAACAGCCAGCGTCCAGCGAAGAACTCAGCGAGATAGATGATATTCTCGAAGAGGCGATGCCAGAGTTTGTCCAAGAACTCAAAAGCATTAAGGCAGAAAATCTCAATGATCAAGAGATCGGTTTGCCCACCGAAGCCGAGGTGGCGCAAAAAGATCGTTGGTATTACCGTTTTTGGTTTGGCTTAGATCGAAAAATTCAAATTGCAGTCGTACTCGGTGGCTTTCTGCTTTTTATAGGTTTACCGTTGTTCCTCCTCTCCATGTTTGGTCTATTGACCCCAGCGTTCCTTGTGGCGGGAGAAACATCCTTAGCTCCTTTGGCGGATGAAAAAATTCAACTCGAAGCCAGCCACAAACCCAAAGATTTGATGCATCTCTTTTTGACCGACCAATTTTTTTTAGAAATTCCAGAACAAGTATTCCCGCTCAAACCCAAAGCCGATATTCGTGTCGCGCGTTTTGGATTTTATCTTGAACTCCTCGACCGAGAGCATGCTGCTTTTTTTAACAATCACTACGAAGAAATTATTGAAATTTTAAGTCGCACTCTCAAGTTGCACACTTTTGAAGACTTCCGTGGCTCGGAAGGGAAAGAAGAGATGCGCAAAGTCCTGCTTGTTGCCATCAACTCTAAATTAGATGTTAAAATCAAAAACGTTCGTTATAAACTCGTCGTTTTCTAGGCGTGTTTTAAGCACGCCCTCTTTTTTTAAAAATTTTAGGATTAATACCGTACAATTGTAATTTGTCATGAAAAGTGCTTTTGGGCATTTTAAGTTCTTCGGCAGCTTTGCGTTGATTCCCGGTGAATTTTTCAAGATTCTTAATCATCAGCTCTTTCTCTATTTCTTTGAGCGGCGGAAGATTATCAAAAATAAAATGCTCTGGTTGAATTGTATCTAAAACATCTGACAAATGCTGTGGTTCAATCATCTGGCCAGGAAGATAGGCAGAGGCTCGAGAAACCATATTTTTGAGTTCGCGAATATTACCAGGCCACGTATGTTCTTTCAGGCGTTCAATGGCGGCAAAAGAAAAACGCACACGCGACTCTTTGGCAAAGAAATACAACAAACTTTCAAAATCCTCCATGCGCTCCAAGAGCGAAGGCGGCGTGATTCGACACACATTGAGTCGATGGTAAAGATCCTCGCGGAATTCTTTTTTTAATACTTTTTCGCAAAGATTTTTGTGAGTCGCGGCAACGATGCGAACATCCGTTTTGATTGTTTTATCACTTCCGACAGGACGTATTTCTTGATTTTCTAAAGCGCGTAAAAGTTTGGGCTGTAGAGAGAGTGGAAGGTCGCCAATTTCATCGAGAAAAAGTGTTCCACCACGCGCTGATTCAAATGCCCCTTTGCGATCTTCGGCAGCACCAGTGAAGGCGCCTTTGATGTGACCGAAAAGTTCACTTTCGACAAGTTGTTCGCTGAGGGCACTGCAATTGATCGTAATGTAAGGGAAATAACGGCGCTGAGACAGCTGATGAATTTGCTCGGCGACAACTTCTTTGCCTGTGCCTGAGGGCCCAATAATGAGAACTGTGTGTGTGGAGGCTGCAAACGCTGGCAAACGCGACAACTGTTTTTGCCAGTCACTGTTCTTACTTTGCAAAGTCTTCTCTTCTTTGTCCTTCACAGTTGAAAAGGTAAACTGTGTCTCACCCACGCGAATGCGATCGTTGGGTTTGAGCGGAGCTTCATGGATGGAAGTTTCGTTGAGCCAGGTGCCATTGCTGCTGCGCAGGTCTTTTAAAATATAGAGAGTCCCGCGCTTCTCGATGCGCGCATGTCTTTGCGAAACAAAAGGATCTTGCAGAGAAAGGGTGTTGCTCGAGTTACGTCCTAGGGATAAAAATTCGCCCAGTTCCACCAAATCTTGGCTATTTTGTAGAGGTATTAGGTAGGCCTTTTCCGTATCAGCGGCAAAAAGGCTGTCCAACTTACTTGTAATCATGAGAGCTCCCTTCGATAAGCTAAACTTCAGGCGGTCGTGCTCCAAACTTGTTTTTCAAGTTTTGTACCAGGCGAGGAAGCTTTGTATTGGAGTAGAGGTCAAAAAATTCGGATTTCGGTCTTTGCATTGAGATTTGAGTCTCAAGAGTTGAACTGCCGGATTCTGTACGGTATGAAGCCTGTGTCCCGTCAGGTAAGTTTTTTTAATAGCTTGCGCAGGAGTTTTCTTGGAAATTCAATGCGTGACGACGAAGGACTGGCCAAAAGCCAATTCGAGGAGGAACAAATTGAATTTACGAGAAAAAAACAAGCAAGATATTGAAAAAACTTACCTGACGGGACACTAGAATGTCGAAATTGACGTTTTTAAAAAGTGCCACACGTCTGTCGGAGTGCCCCGTAGATCATAAGCCCGAAGTGGCCATTGCTGGGCGTTCGAATGCCGGGAAGTCGTCGTTGCTCAATACCTTAGCTCGCTCTCGTTATCCGGTTGCCAAAGTCAGTCAAAGACCAGGAAAAACAGCCTTGCTCAATCTCTTCGATCATAGTGAGGGCTATCGTGTGGTGGATATGCCAGGTTACGGATATGCCTCGCGTAGCGGAACAGAAGTGCAGAGCTGGCGCAAAATGATTGAGTCCTATCTTCTCAGGCGCGAGAACCTCAAAGTCTTATTGTTGATTATGGATATTCGCCGCGAATGGAGTGAGGATGAACAGCTGCTCTTATCTCTTGCGGAGCAGGAGAGTTTGCAATTTGGTCTCATTTTGAGCAAAGCGGATCAGGTTTCTAAGAGCGCTGCAAAAACCAAAAAAGACAAGTTATTACGTGAGCTTAATGTTGATCTCGTTTTGCCATTTTCCAATCAAAATGGTGAGGGCTTAGTAGCTCTTGAGAAAACACTGTTTGATTGGCTTCTTGCATGACAATTCTCTCAAAAATGTGCTAATTATACCCTTTCAGCCGAGGTGAAAATTGAACTCTGTTGTGGGCGTTATCCCAGTCCGCTTTGGCGCGACCCGTTTTCCCGGGAAGCCACTGGCGAAAATCCTTAATAAACCCATGCTCGAATGGGTCTTAGAAGGTGTGTCTCAAAGTCAAAAAATCCAAAAAATTGTCGTGGCAACGGATCATGATGAAATCGCCTCAGTGGCTCAAAGTTTGGGCTACGAAGTGCGGATGACTCCGTCCGATCTCCCTTCGGGTTCCGATCGTGTGTGGGCCGCGGTAAAAGATTTGCCTTACGATATTATCGTCAACATCCAAGGGGATGAACCGTTGATTCGCGGTGACGTGCTCGATCAGTTGGTGACTGAGACTGAACTTGCGGAAAATGCCGATTGTGGTGCATGGACTTTAGGTCACGAGCTGAGCGAAGAAACTTTGCACTCCCAGCAAGTCGCCAAAGTGGTGATGGATGAAAAGGGACGGGCTTTGTATTTTAGTCGCTTACCGATTCCCTTTTCGCGTAAACCGTTTTCTGAGTTTAAAGAAATACCATGTTTAAAACACATTGGTATTTATGCTTACCGAAAGAATTTTTTAAAACGTTTTTGTGAGCAAGCGCCGATTGGCATCGAAGAGGCTGAAGGTCTTGAGCAACTCCGCGCTTTATATTTGCGTGGAAATATTAAAGTCGTCAAAGTTCAACATGATTGTTGGGGCGTTGATATCCCCAGTGATGTACAAAAAATTGAAAAAATTTTACTGAGTAAAAACAATGCGAAAAAATAAAACAAAACAATTGAAGCAGAAATTTATCTTTGTCACCGGCGGTGTGGTTTCCTCCATTGGGAAAGGCCTCTCCGCGGCCAGTTTGGCCGCGCTCCTTGAGGCGCGCGGGATTAAGGTCACATTGATGAAGTGTGACCCTTACATCAACGTCGATCCGGGAACGATGTCACCTTTTCAGCACGGTGAAGTGTTTGTTACGGCCGACGGAGCGGAGACCGATTTAGATTTAGGTCACTATGAGCGTTTTACTTCGATCACACTGAACAAACACAACAGCATCACGGCGGGTCAGGTTTATGACAGTGTGATTCGCAAAGAACGCCGTGGAGATTATCTCGGCGGAACCGTGCAAGTGATTCCGCATATTACTGACGAAATCAAATCACGCATGTACGAAGCGGCTCAGGGTTTTGAAGTAACAATTGTGGAAATCGGTGGAACCATTGGTGATATCGAAGGTCTACCATTTGTCGAAGCCATTCGCCAAATGCGTGTGGATTTAGGATTTGAAAATACATTGTTTGTGCATGTGACGTATATTCCGTATATCGCTGCGGCGGGAGAACTCAAATCCAAGCCGACTCAGCACTCGGTGAAAGAACTGCGTGCAATTGGTATTCAACCTGACTTTTTAATTTGTCGTAGCGAAAAGCCGATTGAGCCCGAAATGAAATCTAAGATCGGTCTCTTCTGTAGCGTGCGTCCAGAAAATGTGATTGCTGCGTACGATGCGACGACCATTTACGAAGTTCCAATGATGTTGCACAAAGAGGGCTTCGATCAAAAAGTGGTGCAAGCTCTTAAATTAGTATCTCCTAAGCCCAACCTCAAAGCTTGGGAAAAAATTGTACAAGTTGTAAAGCATCCTAAAAAAGAAGTGACCATTGGCCTTGTGGGTAAATATGTGGATCTGAAGGAAAGTTATAAATCGCTTTCTGAAGCCATTCATCATGCGGGCATTGCTTTAGACAGCAAAGTGAACATGGTTTATGTCAACGCCGAAGAACTGACTCCGCGAAATGTGGCTCAGCATCTTAAAAAGATCGATGGACTTTTAGTTCCAGGTGGTTTCGGCGAGCGTGGTGTGGAAGGAAAAATTCTTGCCATTCAATACGCGCGTGAAAATAAAGTTCCCTTCTTTGGAATTTGTTTAGGCATGCAGCTGGCATCCATCGAATTTGCGCGCAATGTTTGTGGAATTAAAAATGCCACAAGCCGTGAGTTTGAAAATAAAACAGTGAATGGTCAGAGAAATTTTGTGATCGACATTATGGAAGAGCAAAAGGGATTGTTGAATAAGGGCGCGACGATGCGTTTAGGTTCATTTCCTTGCTCTTTAAAAAAAGGCTCCTTGGCGCGCAATATCTATAAAAAAGATCAAGTTCAAGAAAGACATCGCCATCGTTATGAATTCAATAATAACTTCCGCGGACTTTTCGAAAAACATAATATGAATTTATCTGGCATTTGCGAAGAGCGCGATCTGGTGGAGATCATCGAGTTACCAAAGCATCCCTTTTTTATCGGCGTGCAATTCCATCCAGAGTTTCAGTCGAGACCGCTCGCTCCGCATCCGATTTTTAGAGACTTCTTGCAGGCATCAGAAAAACATAAAGGGCATTAGTGATGAAGTTTTTAGAAGAAGCCCGCCGGGTTCTGGATATCGAAGCGAAGTCCATCATAGAAGTCAGAGGCAAGCTCAACGTGCAGTTTGAAAAAGCGGTGCAGTTGATCCAAAGTTGCCAAGGCAAAGTGATTGTCTCTGGGATTGGCAAATCAGGTCACATCGGTAGAAAACTCGCAAGCACCTTCAGTTCCACGGGAACGCCTTCTTTTTTTCTGCATCTTGCAGAAAGCTCCCATGGGGATCTGGGTGTTGTGGCCAACAACGACGTGGTTTTAATCATTAGTTATGGTGGAACCAGCGATGAGTTGGAAGTTCTACTCACGTACATTCAAAGAAAAGCGATTCCTTACATTGCGATCACCGGTAATCCAAAAAGCTTTTTAGCCGAAAATGCGACCTATGTGTTGGATGTCGGTATCTCGGAAGAAGCTTGCCCATTGGGATTGGCGCCCACATCCAGCTCCACGGCCACCTTGGCTATGGGCGATGCATTGGCCATGGCTGTCTTGTTGGCCAAAGGTTTTCGCAAGGAAGATTTTGCAGAATTCCACCCAGGTGGAAGTTTAGGACGACGTTTACTTACACGCGTGGCAGATGTCATGCATGGAGAAGAAGCGCTCCCGCTGGTTTCGACAACCGCGACGGTGAAAGAAGTTCTCCCTGTGATGACGGCGAAAGAAGTTCGTGGCGCAGTGGGAGTCGTCGATGAAAATAAAAATCTGGTGGGAGTTATCACCGATGGAGACATCCGTCGTCATCTCAATACCGATCGCGATCATCTTAAGACGCAAGCACGAGAGATCATGTCTCTCAATCCCAAAACCGTGCCGGCCACAGAAATGGCCGAAAAAGCCTTATTCGTGATGGAGCAATTCGCCATCCAAATGCTCTTCGTAATGGCCGACGAAAAATCTCAAAAACCCGTAGGCATTTTGCATTTACAAGATCTCCTCAAAGCCAAAATCCGCTAAGCAGCTCCTTCGGACTTTGTCCTCAAGATTCTTTCTAGGTGGATCTCTCCAGCTAAGTTCCACGTCGTCCTGAGCGGAGCGAAGGATCTAATGATAGCTCCGGGGTGAATTGCGGTTTTTATCCGGACAGGCGTGTAAAAATTTTAGAGATTTCACTTTTTTTACGATTTTAAAACAGTCATGCCTATACTCCGTGCAAGGAGATTTGCATGACTCATTATCTAATTATCGCCGCTTTATTTTTAACTAATACTCTCGCATGGGGAGAAGACGCGACAACAACAACGACCGCGCCAGAAACGGCCGTGGTGGCCACATCGTCCAGTGCGGACGTCGAATCAGAGCGGCTCGGTTTAAATGCGATCGATCCAGATCGTTGGTCATCGCGAGTGGGGCTATTTGTTGATTTTTATCCATTACCACTCCTCTATGCGGGCTATGGATTGGGGGCTGAAGTCCTCGTTAAGGAATGGCTTTCGGTGACGGCAGCATACAAGCTTCAGCGTTTTGATGGGGAAAATGACACATATATAGTGGGTACTGACTTGAATGCTTTTAATACCAGTACAAAAAATAACTATTTCGGAATGCGTTTGTACAATGGCTTAACGAGCAGTGGCTGGCGAGGACTTTACGTGAGTGCGGGATACAAATGGACAAAAGCAAATGTAAATTACACTCCTCAATATATTCGCGCGCCGGGTGCGAACATGCAATCCAACGATGATGGTGTTTATGCAGGAGTGGGGTATCGCATCTCTTCGCCATATAAGAAGTCAGCTTTTATTATGGACTTTTCGGTCCAGTATGAGCCTGGATACGTTTCGGATGTATTAGCTCGATTTTCAAATTCTGGCGGAACGTCTTCGACTCGCGTGAGCTATAATTTAGAAAATGGGATTCGCCCCGATATAAAAATAGGATATCGTTTTTAAAACGATCCTTGAAGCATTGACGATATTCCTGAGATCCGTCAGACTTGAGCTATGCAAATGGCTCAAGAACTTATTAAAAAATTAAATAAAATCAAAATGTTGATCACCGACGTCGATGGCGTCATGACTGATAGTCGCATTTTCCTCGGTGATGATGGTGAATGGCGACGTTTCTATTCCGTGCGCGATGGAGCGGGGCTGCACTTCTTAGTGGATGCTGGTTATAAAACGGGCATCATTACTGGTGCTGCCTCACCAGATGTTAAAAAACGTTCGGAACATCTTAAATTCCATTATTTATTTCAAAAACAGACAGACAAAGGTCCAGCCTTTGATGAAATTAAAAAACTCAGTGGCTATACTAACGAGGAGATCTGTTACATCGGCGATGATGTGTTTGATATTCCTGTTTTGCAGCAGGTGGGATTTGCCGTGACTGTTCCTGGCGGAATGGAGCAGGTCAAAAAAGTGTGCCATTATACCACTCAGAATATTGAGGGTAATGGAGCACTTCGTGAATTGTGTGATTTGATTTTGAAATATGGATATTACTCTCGCAAAGGAGAATAGGGTGAAGAGCTGGCTTCTGGGAATCGCAACTTTTTTTATTGCAGCTAATTTTATATCTACGAACGTTTCTGCGGTGACCATCGAACTTCCTGAAGAAGAACTGGCGAAAGAATCCGTTCTCCCTGTCTTTGAGGGGGGAACTGTGGCGGTGAAATCTCGTCGTGTTGTGACCAAACAAAGGTTTGAAGTGGGTCCGATGGCAGGGATGATTTTTAATGAACCCTTTTTCTCGCAATACGCAGGAGGATTGCATCTAGGGTATCATTTTAATGAGTTTCATAGCTTAGCCATCAAGGCGATCATGCGTGATGCAAAAGTTTCCAGCGATGCTCACCAAGTGGATAGCGATCTGGTGTCTAACGGTGTTGGGAAAATCAATTTTGATGTTGTTCCGGTGCCCAAGTACTATGTCTCTCTTGATTATCAAATGTCAGCTTATTACGGAAAAATCAGCTTAACTAAAGAAACGGTCATGAATCTCGCACTCTACCTAACAGGTGGCGCGGGAATGATCGATCTTGGCGGTAGGACGACATGGATTGCTAACCTTGGTGTTGGGCAGAATCTTTTCTTCACGCCGCGTATGGGTTTACGCCTGGATGTTAAGTTTTTACTTTACAATGGTCTAGATGTGACAAGCCAACATACGGTGACCGGTCCGGCCACAGGACCTGTGGATCCAGGGATTTTTTCCACTCAATTTAACATCAGTCCGAGCGTCATGCTTGGTTGGGTTTTCTTGTTGTAAGAAGGAAAAGCGCCGATCAAAGGTCTAGTTTCCTTCTTAAGTCTACAGTTTTCCTTAATTTTTTTTTATCCTTAAACCAGCAGAGTAATAAAAAGTTAGCAGTTTAGGGATTCATCTATGATTAAAAACTACCTTTGTGTCCTGTTGTCCATGTGCTTTCTGAGTACGTTCGCGTATGCAGATGACGTCGATAATATTGAAAACCTTTTTACCGACGAAGGAAATAAAGACGAGCAAAAAGCGCGCGATGAAGCTAAGAGTGCTGAGGCACGTGCTAATCAAACTGAGAATATCAATGTTACAAAATTAGAAAATCTCAACCAATTAAAACCTTTTGAAGACGTGGCTGTGATTCAAAAGCGCTATCTTCCAAAAACACAACGTTTCGAGGCGAATATCAACGCCGCCACGAATGTTAATGACTCTTTCTTTTCTGCCTATGGGATAGGTGGTGGTCTTACTTACAACTTCTCAGAAAAATTTGGTGTGGAGTTTGTGGGTAAGTGGTTTAGCACCAGCAATAGTAAAGCGACCAATCAACTTCTTGAGCGTGGTGTTGTGACTAACGGGATGGTTGTAACCGAGCTTTTTTACGGAGCAGATTTCCGCTGGACACCAATCTATGGAAAGTTTTCGTACTTTGATAAAAAGATTATTCCGTTTGATCATTACTTCTCAATAGGTTTAGGGCAAACACAGTTGGCCACAGGATCCAGTTCCGCCGCCACAAATATTAAGGTCGAAGCACTCGATGATCCTATCACCTTAAGACTCTCTACGGGTGAAGTCTTCGCACTAACAAAATGGATGACCTTCCGCTGGGATGTCAGTTGGCACTTTATGAAGCCTGAAGTGAGAACAACTAACGGATCCAGTGTGGCCGTTACCAGTGATCTGCAAAATAACTTATTTATTAATTTTGGACTGAGCTTCTACTTTCCGGAGGCAAAATACCGATGATGACCACAAAATCGATTTTACTCACAGTTTGCCTTTTGCTAACGACTGGAGCTTTGGCTGAGGAGTCCTCGGGAAATCCATCGCGAGATGTTGCTCAGACAAAAAAGAAGAGCAGTAAAAAAACGAGCGCAAAGGCTGGTACAGTAAAAAGTAGCACCGCCAAAGCAGGTACTGCAGCAGCGAAAGGTGGAAACCTTGTCGCACGTATTAAAAATCTAGCTGCGGCAGGGCAGTTCCAAGAAGCTTCACAATTGTTATTTTCTGTCAGTCGTAGTCCAAAAAATGAAAAAGATGCAGCTCAGCTAAAATATATGCTGGGCCTCATGTTGATGGAGCTCAAACTCAATCAAGTGGCATCGTTTGTTTTTTATGATGTGGTGGACGAAGAAATCCGCGATGGTGGGGATGGTAAATATTTAAGACAGAGTTTGGGTAAATTATCGTACTTAAGTAATTTGTTAGATTCCGATGTGTTATTGAAGTACGCGGTTTCTCGAATTCAGATCAATCAGTTCCCTGCCGAAAGTCGTGATCTTTTCTTCTATAGATATGGTGAGTTGAAGTTGAAGGAAGGAAGCTTTCAAGAAGCGGCTAAATCTTTTGCGAAAGTCGATCCGAGCAGTTCGGTGTATCCACAAGCTATTTATAAGCAAGGTCTTGCTTATACGGAAGAAGGGCAGTTGGGTAAAGCAATTGCTTCCTTTGAAGAAATGCTAAACATCTATCAAAGTCGTCCAGTCACAGACGTAAACCGCGTGAATGCCAATTTAGCTTTAGCGCGCGTTTATTATCAAAGCAAAAAGTGGGATCAATCACTGGCTTACTACCGTCAAATTCCTCGTGATACGCTTCAGTGGCATGATGCCATGTTTGAGATGAGTTGGACGATGATGATGGCGGGACAATTTCGCTCGGCCTCCAGCAACTTCCATACCTTACATTCACCTTACTACGATAACCAATATAATCCCGAGTCTCTGTTGTTACGTTCGATTGTGTATCTTTATATCTGTCGCTACGATGAAATGGAAAAGGTTCTCGATCTCTTCGATCGAATTTATAAGCCTGTAAGCAGCAATATCGATAAGATGTTGGAGCGTTCCGAAGACAGCCGTATTTATTGGGATGAAGTGAAGAAGACCTTGGAAGAAGGTAAAAATCCTAAAGCAAAGAGATCATTTCGTCGTTTGAATGAAATCGTGATGTCTTCCATTCTGAAGCAGCCTTTAATTCGCAGTAATGCCCATTATTATGAAATGCTGAACAAAGAGGCTCAACTTATCAGTCAGATGTCCCCGGCCTGGCAAGCATCAGCTATCGGTAAATTCAGTAAGCGTATTATTGAACGACGTAAAGCGAGCACACAAGATCTTGTTGGGAAACTTGCTAGAAATCATTTGTTAACCATGAAGTCGGAATTGCGCGACTTCTTTGAGCAGAACGACTTCTTAAAGCTTGAAATGTTAGGTGGCAAAAAAGAAATCGTAGCCAAAGAAATTTCCGGGCGCAAGATTCCGCATAAAACCATTACTGATGATGCATCCAGAAATTTCTTTATCGCGAATGGTCTCGAATATTGGCCGTTCCAGGGTGAGTATTGGCTCGATGAATTAGGGAACTATCATTACGTGGGAGTACAAGCCTGTGAATAAAATCGTAAAAAACCTCCTCGTTCTATCGGTTCTGGTTACTGTCAACCCAGCTTTTTCGCAAACTCCAAAGTCACATTCGGAGCGTAAGAAATTAGCTGAGATGACACTGAAGAAGTTGAGTGAACAGTTACCTCAATCAAAACCTTTAAGTGGTGAAAAAGTTGTTCCCCGCGATGTCTCGGTGATCAAACCACCACGATCGAGTCGTTTTTTCACAGACGATAACGCCCTCAAGGCGGAATACAACAAACTGATCGATCAAGAGATTGATCGTCTTTATAATTTATCAAAAAAGTACAAAACCAGCAAAAGTCGTGGAGAAATTTGGCTCCGTCTTGCTGAGCGCTATGTAGAAAAAGGAAAAATCATCGAGTTTAAAGCACAAGATGATTACGATAAAAAAGTAAAACTCTGGGAAGAAAAGAAAATCGCCAATAAACCCGTGATGCCTAAAAATCCGGGCAAAGGATATTACCTTCGCGCGATACAAGCTTATGAGTGGTTTGTTCGGGATTTCCCTAAGGATAAAAAAATTCCCCAAGCTCTTTACTTCCTTGGCTATAGCAACTTTGAAGTTGAGAATACTAAAAAAGGGGAAGGGTACTATCGCGAACTTACAGAGAATTACCCTGGTAGCGCCTATGTGGATGAATCCCATTTTGCACTTGGTGAATATTATTTTGAAAAAGAAAATTGGAACGAAGCGCTTGAGCAATATGGTCGTCTAGTTAATAAAAAAGCAGCACGTTTGCGCGGATTTTCTCTTTATAAAACAGCGTGGTGTCAGTACCGTATGGGCAAATATGACTTGGCCGTGGACACTCTCGAAAAAGTGATCCGCCAAGGAGAAGCTCGAGAAGATGCGGAAGAGGGAATCAAAGAAGTAAATACCCTTCGCCTGCGTGAAGAAGCCATTAAAGATTACGTAGCCTTTTATGCACAAACTGGCAAATATGAGCAGGCACAGAGTGATTTCTTTAAAACGACAAATAGTGAAAAGAAAACCATTGAGTTATTAGATGCTCTAGCCTATCGCTACAGCTACTCCGGTAACGTGGTCGCTTCGACATATCTCTTTAAGAAATTGATCAATCACAATCCAGAAGGTGAAAAAGCAGCGAAGTATCAGTACCAGATTGTGCAAGACTACTTAAATGTAAACAATCTCAAGATGTTTAAAGCTGAGCTGAGTGTTTGGATTGAAAAGTATGGCAAAGATAGCGAGTGGGCGAGAATCAATGCTGGTAAACCAGAAGTAGTTAAAGAAACCTATAATCTGCAAGAGACAACATTACGTAACCACACACTTCGCCTTCACCAAACGGCAATCAGCGTGAAGACCGATTTCACCAGACAAACCGCTGCTGATTCTTACAAAATGTATCTCTTTTACTTTAAAGACTCTGCCAAGCATTCAGAAATGCGTTTTTTCCTAGCAGAACTTTATTTCGATATGAAGGACTACGAAAAGGCGGGACAGCAATACCTTTGGATTGCTGAGAACGATAAGAAAAGTCCCTATTTTGAAAAAGCCGTTGTGAACAACGTTCTCGCCATGGAAAAGTTGTTGCCGTCCGATGCCAAAATGGAACAGCAACGTTCCGGCGCTAAAGATAAGATAGAAAAAATTGCTTATGAGCCCGGAGTAAAGAGATTTGAAAAAGCATCGCTGCTTTATTTGCAGAACTTCCCGAAAGGCGATAAAGCTCCAGAAATCCGTAAACGTTTGGGTGCTATTTATTATGCACACAACGATTATGAGCCCGCTTTAGGTATTTTCCGTGGCATTATTAAAGAGAATCCGAATTCAAAAGATGCTCCTTTGGCGGCAGAATATATTCTCGATATTCATAACAATAAAAAAGATATCGAGTCTTATTATAAAGAAGCGACAGAACTGCTGAAGAACCCAACCATCGCAAAGTCGACAGTGGGCAAAGAGATTCGCGACAACTTAAACAAAATTGCCTTCTTACGTGCGGATAATCTTTCTAAGGCGGGTAAAAACCTCGAGGCAGCTAAAGCGTTTGAAAGTTTCTCGGTGGATCATGCGAGTTCTACACAAGCGTTCTCAGCGATTTTTAACGCTGGTGTGAATTATGAAAAAGCTGGAAACGTCAACGAGTCACTCAGAATGTACGAACGTGTATTAGGTAATCCAGCTAAAGATAAAGAGACAGAAAACTTAAAGCAAGAAGTTCGGATCAGCATGGCTGAGATGAGCAAAAAAATGGGGAACCTGGAAAAAGCTGCTACGTACTACGACCAGTACGCCAAAGGCGCCACAGGTGTGAAGGCGAAAAACGCCACAAACAACTCGGCTCTTCTGTGGGTTGCTTTAGGAAAAATGCCACAGGCTATGGCTGCCTATGCGGCTTTAGAAAAAGTTTCTACGGCTAAAGAAAAAATCGACCTGAATTATGACAAAGCAGTGATGTATGCTGCGAAAAAAGACACAGCAAAAGCCATATTCCATTACGATCAGTTTTTACAAGGTGGCTGGAGAGAGCCGACCAAGAGCTTAAAAGCGATGTTTTACATCGGTGATACCTATGCGAAAAAAGGTCAGATGACTTTGGCAAAGCAGTGGTTTGAGCGGGTGATTGCCTTCAATAAAGAGCGCGGTGGAAAAGTGGGAGCAAAATACGCTTCGCAAGCGAAGCTGTGGTTGGCGCGCAAATACATTCAGGAGATGCGCGAGGTCCGTCTGGGAACATCGGAGAAGTCGATTGTCGATGGCTTCCAAAGACTTAAGAGCTTACAAAAAACATTGGTTACAAATTTGGCCGAAGTCATTAAATACGATTACGGTCCGGCCATCGTAGGGGCTTTGGCTACAGAAGCTGAATCCTATGAGATCATAAGTAAGGCATTTAGCACCAGCCCGGTTCCTCGTGAGTACGCCAAAGGTGATCAGGCAAAACAGTTTAAAGATTTAGCTAACCAAGAGGCCGCTGGCTTTCTAACAAAGGCCAAGGCTACCTACAAAGCCGCTTTTGAAAAAGGTTTAAGTCTCGAAGCTTACGGGGAGCCCTTGTTGCAGTCAGCACGTGCTTACCATCGTTTGGCACCAGAGGAATCGAAAAATGCGGGTGAAGTAACGAATGTGGGCAATTTATTAGATAAGGTGAATTTATGAAAAAATATTTAGCAGGATTTTTTCTCACATTGGCTTTATCAGCATGTTCTACGACCAGCGAAGAATCTTCGACAGAAGAACTTCCAGCAGCGAGCACATCAGGAACAGAAGTTTCTGAGAGCAAATCATCGGCAGTTGTGATTTCTAAAGCTTCACCCAAAGCTTTGTCAGATTTATCCAAGGCCTTTGATTCCAAAAATCAGAAAGAAATTTTTGCCATTGCGGGGCAAATACTTTCGCAAAACCCGAATGATCCGCATGCTTTAAATATCTTGGCTCTTTATCATATTCAAAAAGGTGAATGGGGAGCCGCTCGTTTACTTATCGAGCGCGCCCTTGAGAAAAATAAAGATGTGGCTGGTCTCTATAATAATTTGGGTGTGATTGATTTGCGTGAAGACAGTTTGGAATCGGCGTACTTAAATTTTAAGACAGCCTATAGCAAAGACAGTCGTAACTCGAATGTGCTTAATAATTTAGGAAGTATTTATATTAAATACCTCGACTATGGTAAGGCGACACGTTTGATTGAAGACGCTTACAGCTATATGCCAGACAGCCTCAGTGTAACAAATAATTATGCAATTTTAAAAAGATCACAGGGACAATTTGATGAGTCGGCACGTTTATACAAAAAGGTCCTCGACAAGGATCCAAGGAATGTTCCAGCCTTGTTAAATTATGCTATTCTCCTTATCGAATATATGAAAAAATATGATGAAGGTGAAAGATTGCTCAATAAATTAGAGTTTTTGGAATCGAATGAACCCTACATTCGTACAAAAATGACTGAGTTGAACAACAAACTACAGGCAGTGAGAAAATGAGAAGTCAGCGTGTGCTTTCAACAATGTTAATCATCCTCGGTGTCTTTTTTGGGCCGTTCGTTGCTTATGCGCAAAGTGCGACGAACATGAAATCTAAAAAAACCACAGTGAATTTTGAAGATCAGTTGATTGAAGGACAAGCGCAAAAGCCTGACCTTCTCTACTTATTACAAAAGAAGAAATTTAATTATAAAAAATTAATTCGACTACGTGAAAACTTTTTGCCTGAACTTAGACAATCATCGAATGAGATCATGCCTGTGAGAAAGTCGAAGGAGAAAAAGCCGTGAGTAAACCTATTGTACTAAAAGTCTTTCGCAATGGGGGAGTTGTTGATGTAAAACAATTCACCGGAGACCAACAAATTGTCATCGGTTCTTCGCAAACAGACACTCAGATTGTTCTGCAAGGTTCGGTTTCTGCTTTTCATGCTTCGATCGAAAAGAGAGGGGATAAATTCTTCCTTTCCGACTTAGGCTCATCACAAGGGACGTTCCTTAAGGGGAGCAAAGTTCTCGAATCGGGACTTGAGCATGGCGATAAAATTGCCATCAGTGACTATATTATTGAATTCTACGAAGGTGCACCCACGGCGGTCGCCAGTGCTCCGGCTCCAGTTGCAAAGCCTGTCGCCGCGGCTGTGGCAGCCCCAAAACCAGCAAGCCCTGCCGTTGTGGCGGCTCCAATGGGACAGATGATCGGTACAGGAACGCCCCATCGCAAAACCGTTAAAGGGCAAAAAACATTTTCTCCTGAGAGCACCTACAAAAATCTTTCTGAATTTATTAAACCGACAAAAGGCAGCACTGTTGAAGTTTTAGTGGCGTGGAGAGAGCGTGTTATCAGCTCTTACCACTTTCATCAAAAAGGCACAGTGACTTATGGAAGCCATCCTTCGTGTGATATTATTGTTCCTTCGCTAACAACTCAAGTGAGCAAGGCTCCTCTCTTGCAAATCGATAGTCAGGTGGCCGTTTTTATTCCAGCGGGAATGGCTGGAACATTTGTTGTAGAAAATAATTCTGTACCTCTCAGTCAACTCTATAACCAAGGACGCTTACAATCAGCGGGTGGCGGATCACGACTGAATCTCGCACAAGGGGAAATGGTACGTATCAGTTTAGGCTCTGATGTGGAGTTGGTGGTTCGTTACTGCTCCGAGACACCAAAACCTCTTTTTATTCCAATGATCGATTTTGCAAGCAATGGCTTTTTGGCCACATTGTTAGCAATTATTTTATCCGTTGTGGTCTCGCTTTATGTAGCACTTAATAAAGCTGATAAGAAAATGGATGAAGAGGACGAATATCGCACGGCTCTCATTATTGAGAATCCGCCGCCACCTCCACCAGCGACACCGATGCCTAAAATTGAAGAAGTAAAGGTGGAAGAGAAAAAAATCGAAAAACCACCAGAAAAAGTAAAACAGCAAGATAAGCCCGCTGAGAAAAAAGCCGAAGCACCAAAGGTTCCAGAAAAACGTGAACCTGTGAAGCAAGCCTCACAAGCTGCCGGTGGCGGAAATGGTTCTCCAGCACAATCGATGAAAGCGAATCCGAACAAACCTAAGAGCAATCAAATGGGCTCTGTAAAACAGGGTGGATCGGTAAAAACAGCGCCGAAAGATGGCGCTCAGGCTGAAAGTACAACGAAAGATCCAAGTAAGTCGGGAATTTTCGGAGTGTTTGGTACAGGTGGAAAACAAGCCAAGTTAGATAACACTTACTCGGGTTCAGGTGAACTTGCAGGTTTAGCAAACAATGCCACAGGGCAGAGTGGTTTTGGTGAAGACAGAGCCGGTGAAGGCTTGGGTAGCAAGTTTAAAGAAACCGGCGGCGGAAATGGCAAGTCGAACATCGGCGTGCAAGGAATTTCCAACGGCAAAGGTTTGGGAATGGGACAAGGTGGTTTTGGTGGAGTGGGTTTAGGCGGAAAAGGGTCCGTCACCGTTCTTCCGGGTGGGGATGGAGAATCTTACGGTGGAAATATCGATCGTAACGGGATTCGCCAAGTGTTCCTCAATAACCAACGAGCTCTACAATCTTGTTATGAAGCGGCTTTGAGCACAGATCGTGGCTTGAGCGGTAAAGTGGTTTTGGATTTTGATATTGGTGAGCAGGGACGTGTTTTAAGAGCGAGCGTGAGCGTTGATAAATCAACACTGAATAGCGAACGACTTTCTACATGTATTGTAAATCGTATGAAGACATGGAGGTTTCCAGAGCCTCCAAAAAATCAAGATGTTCAGGTGTTTTATCCCCTGGCGTTCTCTGGGAAGTAATTGGATTTAGAAAATTAAACCTTAGTTGGAGGAGGTAGCAAGTGGAAGAAAATGTAATGCAAGCAGCGGCGCAAGAGGAAACACAAAATTTTGTTTTGCACGCATTCGAAGTTGGTGGCCCGGTCATGTTCGTGATCTTGGGACTTTTAATAATGACCCTTATCGTGGTCGTGAAACAAATGATGATCTTAAAGGAGTCGGGCGTTGATAAGTCAGATTTCAATGAGCATATCTTTGGTATGATCTTAAGAGGCGATGTGCAACAGGCGATCTCATATTGTGATAGCCGCCCATCTCCGCTCACAAACACTTTAAAAGCAGGACTTGTGCAAGTATTAAACAAGCGCCCTGACGAAGAAGTGCAAGTAGCCATGGATGCATCGGTTCTTCGTGAAACACCGAAAATAGAAGGATGGGTAAGCTTCCTTGCCGTTTTTGGAAACTTAGCTACACTTTTGGGTCTTACAGGTACGATCGCGGGGATGATTAGCTCTTTCGCAGCGGTGACAAAAGCCGATGACGCGAAAAAAGCGGAATTACTCTCAAAAGGTATTGCCGAAGCTCTCAACTGTACAGCATTTGGACTTGTAGTCGCGATCATTGCGATTCTCACTTATGGTTACTTCCAGTTTAAAGTTGGTCATTTGATCAATGACATGATGGAAAGTAGCATGAGCATGTTGAATCTTGTTTCTTCGAATCGCGATAAAATTAAATAATGAATTAAGGACGGCTTATGGCACAGATTGAACAAAGCGGCGGGAAAAGACAATCAAATCTAGAAGTGAACTTGGTTCCCTTCATCGATTTGATGAGCGTGTTGATCACGTTCCTTTTGATTACTGCTGTTTGGACCCAGGTTTCGATGATCAAGCTTGGGAGTTCCCTGTATAGCAAGCAGAACACTGAAGACGTGGATAAACCTCCTCCAAAATCCGAGGTTCCTCTTCGTGTCGATGTGAAGGATGCGGGGCATGTGATTGTCATTGGTCCTAAGAGAATTGATATTCCTAAAAAAGGCGCCGACTACGATGTGGAAACACTGACTATGCAGTTGATGCAGATCAAACAAGTGTATCCAGAAAAAGTAGACGGCGTTATCACTATGGATGAACATTTAAAGTATGACTTTCTGATCCAAGGGATGGATGCGATGTTGCAAGCGGGTTTTCCCGCCATCTCTGTGGCAACAGGAGGAGCTAAGTAATGGCTATTTATACACCTGGCAAAAGAAATCGTCGTGGCCGCCTTACCGGAGCTGGAAAAAGAAATACTGTAGTGATGCTCTCGCTCACTGCCATGGTGGATATGTTCACTGTGTTAACAATTTTTCTTTTACAGAACTTTAAAGTAGATGCCATTAAGCTTAAACAAAACGTTCCGTTACCAGAAGCTTCAGCAATTAAAAAACTAAAACCCGCGCATGTGGTTGTCGTGACACAAGACAAGATCTATGTGGATGAAACAGCTGTGGCTGACTTCAGAATGGTGAAGGAGCAGCAGGATTGGGTGATTGCCGCGCTTAAAGAAGGCCTTGAGAAGAAAATCAAAGAGTCTAAAGAGAAAAGTGAATCGACTTTAAAAGAGCAAATCAAGAGCACCTTATCGCAAAACAAAAAAATGACTCCTGAAGAAATTGCCGAAGAAGAGAGTGAAAAGAAAAAAGACTGGGGACGCGTGACTGTGCAAGCAGACAAAGAAATCGACTTCCTCACGATTAAAAAGATTCTTTACACAGCAACAGAAGCAGGCGCCACGCTGATTAACTTTGCCGTTTCTCAAAAAGAAAAACCACAACCACCTAAGTAATTTTATAATTTAAGTGAGTAGAAAAAAGGCGCGGGCTTAGGCAGCGCCTTTATTATTTCCGGGCGTAGACGTTTGATGAAAACGATTCACGTATTCGATGATGATACTTTCGGATTCCGCATTCATCGCCGCAAATTCAAGACCAGAAACTCCGTCACGTGTATGGTAAACGATTTTTCCTTCAGCATGGATAGGTATGCTGAGGCTTGGGCTTTCAATGCGAATGTCCACTTCTGTACCTGTAGGAAAGTTTTTACCAATCCCTGAGATACCGATACCACCTTGACCGATGATATTTACTTTTACGAGATAGCTGAATTTTGAATCTGACTTTGTGACTTTTGCCGTGGCAACAATGGGCACGCGCGGAAATTTTCTGCGTGTGAGTTCCAGGGCATTCATAAAAATAGAATTATTAAAAATACTGTCCCACGCCTCGCCATCGCCTTTTTTTGCAATAAAGATCGAGTTGGTGAGTTCGACAATTTTAAGTTGATCTAAACACTTTTCAAAGGACATGAACGGTGTGGCTTGGTCGTTTACTTTTAAACGCCACTCAACATTAAAATGAGCTTCGAGTTTTTTGATGATTTCGGGATATTCGGTGAGCCATTTGGAAATGGTGATCCAGTCTTTTTCACCCTTCCACCAAATAAATGAATTGGGGGAAAATTTTCCAGCTTCGACTTGCACTTGGACTTCGTTTGTTGCAAACGGTCCGAGTACGCTATTTTTGTGGTAGATAAACCATTCAAGCTTCATACAAGAGTTGGATCGGTGTTTAATTGGTAAAACTTAATGAATTTTGAAGTCCAGACTCCACATATTACCGGCTCTGGGATAAGATTTGAGCGTGAACAAGTGGATGCTTTTGATAGCCGTTGCGGCTTTTTGTCTTTTTGAGTGGTATTACATAGGGTTAGAACCTCGTGAGGCTCCCGTTTTAACAGTGCCAGTTTCCTCTCAAAATGAGGCACCTCGGCAAAAACAGGACCTCGAGTCCCAGACGATACAAAATTTTCATATTATCGACACAAAAGGCCAAAAAAAAGAGCTGGATGTGTGGGCAACAGAGGCCACCAAACCCATGGGGGTTTCTGAGTGGCAAATGCAAAACGTGAAGGCGCAATTTTATTCTGAAACCAGCTCCTACACAGTGACAGGGCACTCCGGCCTTGTGGATGAAATCAAAAAAACGATGGTTATCGAAGGGGATGTGAAGCTCACGTCATCGAATGGTTTTATCTTTTATACTCAGAAGTTGAGGTATGAACCCGAACAGAGACAAATTCTTTCGGATGATAAGGTGAGTCTCGAGGGACCGCCTGAAAAATCGCAAGGTCGTTTGTATTTAGAGGGTATCGGTTTAATGGTGAGTATGGACACCAACCTGATGGTGATCAAAAGTCAGGTCAAGGGATATAAAGCCATGAGCCAAAGTCGAGTGATGAATATTTCCAGTGATCGTGGAGAATTTAGCGGTAAACAGAAATCCATCGTTTTCCGCAACAATGTGGTGATCAAAATCAATGAGATGAAGGTTCGCGGAAATTATGCAGCATTTCAGTATCGCGACGGTGTGTTGGACACGCTTTATATGGACGGTGGCATACATATGCAAGATCAAGACAAAACTGGCTCATCTGGGGAGGCCATTGTTTACTTTCGAGAGGATAAGTATGTCTTTCGTAAAAAACCTTTTGTCACCCAAGCAGACAATGAGTTAATTGGTGATGAGATCATCATTTTTAATGGTGGACAGCGGGTGCAAGTGCGAAATGCCAAGGTCGAGTATCACGAAACGGAGAAAAAACCATGAGTCTGTTAACAGTATCGCATTTGTCCAAATCGTATAAAGGCCGTCAGGTAGTAAAAGATGTGTCGTTTACCGTGACCTCAGGACAGGTTGTGGGCCTCTTGGGACCGAATGGCGCGGGCAAAACGACGAGCTTTTATATGGTTGTGGGACTGGTTTCCACAGAGGGTGGCGACATTCTCTTGGATGATCAATCCATTCGCCAAATGCCTATGTATGAGCGCGCCCGGATCGGGATCAGTTACCTTCCCCAAGAGCCGAGCATTTTTAGAAAGCTCACGGTAAAAGAAAACATTCTCGCGGCTCTTGAGGTGCAGGTGTCAGCACGTGGTCGTCGTCAAGAGATGTTAGATCAATTGCTTGCCGACTTTGGTTTAGAAGCGATCGTCAACAGTTATGGTTTTTCTCTCTCGGGTGGTGAACGACGCCGTGTGGAGATTGCTCGATCTTTGGCGGGTGTTCCTAAATTTTTACTCCTCGACGAGCCTTTCGCCGGAATTGATCCCATTGCGGTTAATGAGATTCAGAAAATTATCCGAAAACTCAAAGAGAAACAAATAGGTATCCTGATTACAGACCATAACGTAAGAGAGACTTTAGAAATCTGCGATCTTGGTTATATAATGAAAGAAGGTCAGGTCCAAGTTCAAGGGACTCCAAAAGAAATTACGGAGTCACCCATCGCACGAAAGTTTTATCTGGGAGAGAACTTTCGTTACTAGTTGCCCTTCTCTCCCGAGTGGAGAAACGTTATTATGGCTATTCAAATGAAACAAAGTCTGGCGCTGAGACAGACGCTCAAGATGACCCCTCAGCTTCAGCAAGCAATCAAACTTCTCCAACTTTCTCGTATGGAACTTGAGAACGAGATTATTCGTGAAATGAACGAAAACCCGGTTTTAGAAGAGGGTTTTGAAGAAACAGCCAACGAGGTCAAAGCAGAACAAGGTGAGGTGGAAACACAAAATCCTGAGGCTTCGACAGATAACCAAGATCCACAAAAACAAGATGATTTTGAGTGGGACTCCTATTTTGAAAATCAAAACCGCAACCGCGAACGCGTTCTCTCGGGCAGTGATGAAATCATGAATTACGAGAATATCATTGCCGCGAAACAAACGTTGCATGATCATTTGCATTGGCAAGCCAGTCTTTATGGATTTAACGAAGAAGAGCTGGTTTATGCGACCATTCTGATTAGTTATATCAACGACGACGGATATCTAGGAACCTCTTTGGAAGAAATCGCTCGTGAAGAAGAAGTGAACGAAAAAGAGCTGGCAGAGATTCTTCCCTTTGTGCAAGAATTTGATCCGTTCGGTGTGGGTGCTCGCGATTTGCAAGAGTGCATGCTGATTCAGGCGAAACAACTGCAAGAAGACACCAAAGATTTTGTGATTTTGATCAAGAACCACATGAAAGATCTCGAGAGAAAAAATTATCCCGCCATTGCTAAAGAAATGGGAATTTCTCTCGATGAAGTGATCGATATGTGTAAAATCATCAACTCCATGGATCCTAAACCAGGAAGTCGTTTTGCGTCCAATGACACGTACTATGTCACACCCGATGTGTATGTGTATAAAGTTGGTGATGAATACGTGGTTTCGTTAAATGAAGATGGTCTACCAAAACTGCGCATTTCGCAGTTTTACAAAAACATGGTGCAAAACAAAGGCAAAGGCGAAGCAGAGAGCTATGTGCAAGACAAATTGCGTTCGGCCATTTGGTTGATTCGCTCCATTCATCAAAGACAACGCACGATTTACAAAACCACGGAAAGTATTGTTCGCCATCAAACAGAATTTTTTGAAAAGGGCCCAGGCTTTATCAAACCCATGATTTTGCGCGATATCGCCAATGACATCGGCATGCATGAGTCCACCATTAGCCGTGTAACGACCAATAAGTACGTTCATACGCCCCAAGGAATCTTTGAGCTGAAGTATTTCT
Source organism: Bdellovibrionales bacterium (assembly GCA_041736155.1). Taxonomy (GTDB): domain Bacteria; phylum Bdellovibrionota; class Bdellovibrionia; order Bdellovibrionales; family JAGQZY01; genus JANPLN01. The sequence continues at coordinate 6,180 of JBGSUL010000039.1, read as the reverse complement.
TCAACTCAGGAATCTCCATGGACGACGGCGACTCCATGGCCAGCGAGTCCGTGAAACTCAAGCTGAAGGACCTCGTCGACAAAGAAGACCCCAAGAAGCCATTATCAGATCAAAAGATAGTCGACCTGCTCAAAAAAGACGGAATCATCATCGCCCGTCGCACGGTAGCCAAGTACCGCGACATCTTAAGAATTTTACCAAGCGGCAAACGCAAAAAAGGCTTCTAAAAGGTACGCCGTACCTTTTGGTTGAGATCTGCGTCAATCTTACATTCTTCCGCTACTAGTACATCGTATGTAGCGGAATCAAGGGTTCCTTTGTCACCGGATTTTTCTTATATCCGAATATCGGTTTTTTTAGCGCATAGGAAACGTGCTTGTGCATGTCTAGCCTTGAAGTATTTAGCCACTCCAAAGTTCCACAGTTAAGATTTGGATTAAAAAGTAATGTATCTTCTTCAACGGGAAAGTTGAGCTTATAAAATCCTAGTAAATGAGGAAGTGTGCTAAAAGGATATTCTTCGCAGGTTGGTGTTATATATGCTTCCACAGGATTTCTATAAATGTATTTATAGGTATTTAAATAATAAATATAGCTGTTAACGATACACCATTTGTAAGGCCCACCGAATGTTTGGTTAATTCGTCCGGTTTTAAATGAAATTTCCTTACTTACTTCGCGCAAGAAATAATTCATGCCTGATGAGAGATTTCCAGAGGGAGTTTTTAACAATAAATGGAAATGGTTATCCATTAAAACAAAAGAGTGTATTTCAAAATTAAATTCATGTTTTAAGATAAACAAATAATCTCCGAAAATCGACCACACAGATTCGATATCCAGACGAAACCAATCACTATTAATACACCTTGCAGTGATGTGATATGGAAACTCGGACTGTAGAATGGTATTTTTCCGCGGCATGAAGAAAATCTATCCAAAGCTTATGCCAACTTTTGCTGCAGCGTGACCCGAAAAGGTACGGCGTACCTTTTAGAAACGGCGTACCTTTTAGAAAAAAATTGTCAGGAAACAGACATTTTTAAAGGTGCGCTGGGCCTTATTTTAATCTACTTGAATTAGTGAAAAAAAGTGAATTATATGCAGTCTTCAACAATTAAACAGAGGAGAGTTATGTTGAAAATTTCATTTAATTTAAAAAAAATAACAACGTTGAAGGCGATAGCCTTTTTGTTGTGCGCCGTATTTGCGTTTCCGAGTGCTCAAGCGGACGAAACCGATGCGCGTAATATTCTAAAAAAGATGTCCGACTATATCGGCAAACAAAAAAATATTACTTTTGATTTAGATTCAAGTCTCGACGTGGTCACGTTAGATCAACAAAAGTTGTCCATCGCAAGTTCGAGCGTCGTGAAACTCAAACGTCCCAATAAAATATTCATTAGTCGCAAGGGTGGCTTCGCAGAAACAGACCTCATTTTTAATGGTAAGCAGGTATGGGTTTATCGTAAAGATAAAAGCATTTATGCCAAAATGGATGTTCCTGGCGATGTGGAAAATTTAATGGATGTTTTAAGTAATAAGTTGCAACGTCCACTGCCGGGCGCTGATTTATTTGTTGCGAATTTCTTCGACAGTGTGATGCCACTTGTTGTGAACATCAAAGATCTCGGTAGTGGTTTTATTCGCGGAGTGGAGTGTGATCATTTGGCATTTAAAACAGATGAGGTCGATTGGCAAATTTGGATCGCAAGAGGACTTCAGCCATATCCAATGCGATTGAGCATCGCAAGCGCCAAAGCTCCCGGAGCTCCCCAGTACGTTCTTGATGTGATGAACTTTAAATCGGGGAATATAATGATGGATAGTGGTTTTACTTTTCAAGTACCTAAATCTGTCAAAGAAGTAGCTCCTAGCGATTTAAATGATTTTGACGAACTTCCAGATCTTTTTAAACCATAAAATACGTAGAGGAATTGAAAATGAAAACAATTAACAATTATGCACTTTTTGGAATGATTCTTTTTTTGATAACTTTTTCTGATGTCAGCTTGACGAAATCAGTAGGTAAAGCAGTCACGTTTTTACCCCAGGCTGAGGCCATTGTGGGGCGACCGTTAACTCCGGTGAGTGTGGCTGGTGTTGCACGTCGTACAGTTCGTCGTTGTGCGGTGGGAGTTTATTACTGCCAACGTAAACCAGTAGCTCCAACAAAAATTTCTTCAACTCAAAAAAGCTAGAGAATCTAGGCGGCCACGATGAGTCGTGGCCGTTTTTAATAAACTACCAAAATAAATTCCGCTTTTTCGGGAAGAGTGGAGATGTTTAGCTGCGCCAGCGAGCTATCGATAATTTGCTCGTTATCTTGCGTAAGATTAATACCAATCACGCAGCGAGATTGGTTGTGAGTATCACGAAGATCCTCGAGCAGAGCGCGAAAGCGATAGGGTGTATCCATCAACACCAGTGGCACTTTTACCTTTTTAAGTTGTAACAATTCCTGTCGACGTTTTTCGTTATTGGCAGGTAAAAATCCACGAAAGTAAAACTCTTTAAGCTCTAGTCCGGATAAACTCAGCAGCACCATGAGCGATGAAGCCCCTGGCGCAGATGTCACAGCAATTTTCTCTTGTCGGCAACGCTTTACTAAAAGAGCTCCTGGATCACAAAAACCAGGTGTTCCACAATCCGTGACCAGCACGACTTTTTTTTTCCGGCAAAGCCCGACAAAAAAATCATAATCCACATCTTTACTATGCTCGTTGAGAAATTCTGCTACAGCAGGGCGCGGAATCTGATGATGTTTTAGCAGTTGAAAAAGCGGCTTAGTTTCTTCACCAATAACCACCTCCGCCTCACGGAGGAGATTTAATGCGCGGAGGGAAATATCATCAGGGTGCCCAATCGGCACCGAAACTAAAGTTAAACTCATCCCTCATAGATACCACACTAAGTAAAAAATGGTAGTGGCTCCTCATCCAGGATTTTAAGAACTTCTTTTTTCAGTGCTCACGACCGGACGGTAAGAGCGCTTGAGTCCCATGGACCCGCAGAGAGCTCGCTCGCTTAACGAGCGTAGCTCGTGTGTGCGGGGGATAGAATGCCACGAAGAGGAGTTATTAAAATCCTGGCTGAGGAGCCGTTGCCATACCCAAAAGTCCTTGGTACTTGTAATCCTATGCATTGGAAAACCCTCGAGTCTCAGCAAGTATTTAAAACAGGTTTGGTCTCCATCGACAAACAGAAGTGTGAAATGCCCGATGGACGTATTATGCCGGGCTACTATATTCTGCGTTTTCCTCACTGGGTCAACGTGGTCCCCATCACTGACGATGGGAAAATCATTTTGATCAAACAATACAGGCATGCGACAGGGCAAATTCATTGGGAAGTTCCTGGTGGCGCCGTCCATCCTGGCGAAGACCCAGCCTTAGCAGGTTTACGTGAGTTAGAAGAAGAGACCGGTTACACTTCCCCGAATCTTATCAAGGTCGCAGAAAATTATCCCAACCCAGCATTGCAAGATAACACAGTCTATACCTATCTGGCGAAGAGCTGCGTACACAAAGGGCCACAAAACTTGGATCCTTTTGAGGAGATCGAAGTGGTGGTGATGAGCCTCACCGAATTGAAAGAATCTCTGGAGAAAGGAATGTTCAACCATAACGTTATGGTCGCTTCTCTTTATCAAAGCTTGCGTCATTTAGAAAAATAAATGACGAACGGCTGATTTGTTCGTTACAAGCCTCTCACGGGGGCTTTATGAAATTCTTATTTCTTTTTTTTATCCTTTTTTCAATTCCACAATCTCAGGCGATCACTCCAACCAATGTGCTCGAGCAAGTGCAACGCCTCGCAAGCGTTTCTGAGGGTCGTTTGGTCACTTATGATCTACGCGGCGGTAATCCCGCGGAATTGATAATGTCCTTTGCGGATCAAGTCACAATGGTTCAACAAGACACCGAGTTTGTTTTTAATTATCAATATTTGGAAACCAAGGATGAGATGGCCTACGGGAGCACAGATGCTAAGATGTTTTCGAACCTTATCTTTTCAGCCATCCATTTTATGGACGACGATGCCGAGACAGAGAGTGAAAAAGTTTACTCACAGCAAGATCTCGTTGTGGTCCGTGATGCACTTAAGCAGCTAGAAAGTCTTCCTGTGATTTACAGCTGGGATCCCAATGGCAATAGAGTCTGTGGATCTTCGCTCACCACGCCAGTGATCATCGATCCAGCGAAGAAAAAGGGTTACGCTCTCGATTTCTATTTTATCGGTGGTTGTTAATTTTTTTGTATTCTCATCGAATACATATTTACCTGTTTGAATACGAGTAGGATACGTTAACTACGGTCAAGGGCTATGAAGACGCCGCTCTCTCACCGATACTCAAGGGGAGGGAGATCTTATGAACATCAATAAATTCTTTATTTTTAGTTTCTTCGTTGTGGCAACGCTCATAGGTTGTAAACAGTCAGAGGATCCACAAACTATTTACTGCACAGAGATGGTTCCCGCGGGTTTTGAGGAGTCTTTTACTTACAGCAAGTTTACAAGCGGGGAGTCCTACGCGGCTAAGTTTTCATTCGTAAGTGAGACTGAGGTTATGGTGAGAGTCGAAGATTGGGTTTCTCAAAAAATCCTCTTTAAAGTCTACACCAAAGAACAGCTACTTTCGCTCTTTGAGAACATTCAAGCCAAGGGCACGTGTTTTGCCTCAACAGGCTGCGCCTCCTTACCGATGGACTCGTCTCTTGCTTATATGCCAGACCGAAGCATTTCATTTACAGATAAAAATGGCAGATATTGTTCGTGGGAACCCCAAGAGGCGGAGCCGTTGGTCCTCGAAATAGAAAACATCGTTTCTGATGTGTTAACCACTGGCCAGGAAGATGTATGAAGAAGATCTTCTTTTATATATTTTTATGGGCATTGGTTGGCTGTAAAGAGCAAGCGCAAAACGATGACGATGCCATCGATCCATGCGGACCGATGTTCTGCTGTTTGCCCCCGCTAGAGCCCCCACCAGAACAAATGATCTATCAAGATTGGTCGCCTTCGGGTCAATACCAGTTGACATTTTTTAAGTCGAATGAAGAAACAATGGTGAAGCTTGAGACCTTCGGCAATAACCCAATGTTTAAGTTTAAAATTTTTGAACCTACTTTATTTTTCGATATTTTTTATCAAATTCTTAACTTGAGTCATTGTTATGCGGCAGGAGAACCGATGACGTTGCAGCTCGATTTCTACACCTTATCATATTCTCATGCGGACGATCATTTTTGCATTGCCGATTTGGCCGGTGCCGAGAGTGTGCGTGAAGAGATCGATGATCTTTATCGCGATGTTTTAAACACCGGGAATGTAGACGAGACGAATTCTGCCCAAGGTTTTCCTGAATAAATTAACTTAGCCTAAGGTCTAGTGCTTTTCGCTCAGTGTATTCTTTAGAATACACTTTTTAAACCGTCCCCTTTAAATCAAACGAAGAATATCCGATACTTAGATAAATGGAAACAAAGAGCTTAAAACAGCGTCCGCCTATTTTTGAATACGAGAACTATCGGTGTTTTCTCAAGGACTATTTTGCTTTTAGCAAACAGCAACTGCCGCAGTTTTCCTATCGTTATTTTTCACATAAAGCCGGTTTCAGTTCGCCAAACTTTTTAAAGCTAGTTATGGACGGGAAAAGAAATCTCTCACCTCAGAGTATCGAGCAATTCTGCAAAGCTTTTAAGTTTTCCGTTATTGAATCAGAGTTTTTTTCGTATCTTGTTCATTTCAATCAAGCTCAAGACGAAGCTCAAAAAATTCTATGGGCACAGAAAATTTTAAAATGTAAAGGTCTGCAAAAAATCCATCCGCTCCGTCAAGCGGAATACGCCTATTACGCTCGTTGGTACTCTATTCCGATCCGTGAAATGATTTTGCTGAAAAATTTTAAAGAAGACGCAGTATGGATCGCTCGGCAGTTCCAACCAGCCCTTACCAAAGAGCAAGTTGAGCAGGCATTGGAAAATCTTTTACAGTTGGGAATGATCCAGCGTGATGCGCAGGGACGTCTTGTACAAGTTGTTTGTGACCCCGATTTGATTTGGACACCCAACCCCAGGGGGTCTTTATGGAAGTAACGCCTACAAAGCGTAAACGTTTTACACAGAAAAAGAAGAGTTTGATCGTTAAAGAGCACTTTTCGACGGGAATAGCGATCCC
>JBGSUL010000016.1:0-2193 GCA_041736155.1 Bdellovibrionales bacterium | reverse complement strand
CGGCGAGATTGATGTTTGGTTATCGGAAGAGGCTATATCTTTGTGGTATGAGAAGGATAGGGTTTATGATGGAACGGGTGCTCCAAAACGTTTCAGCGATTTTGCAATCACCACCTGCCATGAAATACGTCAAGTGTATCGTTTACCCCTTCGCCAAACAGAAGGGTTTATCAACTCATTGTTTTGGATCATGAATATACCGCTTGTCTGCCCTGATTTTAGTTGTTTGAGTGTATCCCCCCGAAAATCCCACCTTTCATTGAAAAACCCTTCTGCTAATCTTTGCCCATCTTAAAAAAACAGGAGATAACGATGAGTGGAGGCGTTTTAATTGCTAGTGATGGAGAGGCATTTAAGTCGAGGCATGGATTAACATGGGAAGAGAAGGTCAAAATCTGTGAGCGATGGAAGCTGAGTGGCTTAAGCAAAGTCACATATTGCAAACGCAATCGTCTGGTGGTGAGTACTTTTTGCAGTTGGTGCGACCGTCTTTGGCCAAAAGTGAACGCTGGACAATTTTGCCAGGTGGCGGGGGTTTCTGTCACAAATAAGAAGACGCAGGAGCTACCCATTACGATTGAGGTGTGTCTTCCTAATCAAGTATCAGCGAAAGTGAGTTTGCATGAGGATCAGGTTTTAAATTTGATAAAGGGGTTGGTCTATGCAGCTTCAACTCCACGGTAAAAAAATTTGGCTATTTCGCGAGCCGATTAATTTTTGTAAGTCGATTGATGGGTTAGTGAGTTTGATTGCCACCGAGACGCAGTATAAACCCCAGGAGGGTATTTATCTGTTCTATAACAAAGCACGTGACAAGGTCAAATGTTTGTCTTGGCATCGCAATGGTTACATATTGCTTTACAAACGGCTTGAGTCTGGGAAATTTTGTTTTAGACATAATCCATCGACGGGTATGATTGAGGTGCGTGCAGAAGAGCTTGGTTGGCTGTTGGCAGGCCTAGAATGGCAAAAGATGCGGGACTGGAAGGAGTTGAATTACGATAAATTTAACTAAAAAAGCTGAAAAAAGTGAAGAAAGTACTTGACGCATGTTTTTTGTATTTTTTCACTTTTTTTAGACAAAATAACGCACCCTTATTTTTCAATGATTAAAGCTTACTCAGAGACTTATATACGGTGTTTTAGACAGTACAGCCCCTCCTGCATAGTTGAAAAAATAAAAATCAACCTATGAACGCTAAAGAGATAAAAATTGCCTCAAAAAACTCATGATACAATAGCTTCATGAAATACAAAGGACAACATGCAGTCTTATAATGCAAATTGATTTTGAAAAATTACAAGAAGCTTATACATTACGTGGTCTTGAGCTTAATAAATTAAACGAACGTGTTGCTCTTTTAGAGGAAGAAATCCATCGTTTAAAAGAACTATTACGGTTACAGCAAGAGCGATTGTTTGGCAAGACAAGTGAAAAAAGCAATCATCTTAATCTATCCACTCCAGTCACGGAAGATACTGAACCTCCTGAGCCTGGCCATAAACTGAAAACGACAACAGTGGCGGCGCATGAGCGCACTATCCCTCCACGAGGTAATCGTCAACTGGATATAAGCAATTTACCAAAATATACTGTGATTCATGACTTACCTGAAGCTGAAAGAAGGTGTAAATGCTGTGCTATGGCGTTGCATGTTGTCGGGCAAGAAAAATCTGAGCAATTAGAAATCATCCCTGTTCAGTACTGTGTGATTGAAAATATTCGCTTAAAATACGGATGTAGATCTTGCGAAACCATTGTCATGGCACCGAAACCATTAGCACCTTTACCCAAAGCGATTGCTGGGTCAAGCTTGTTGACGGATGTGGTGCTTAACAAATACCAATATCACTTACCCCTTTATCGACAATCTAAAATCATGCAAAGTGCTGGCGTGACCATTTCAGATAAAACACTAGCAAATTGGGTCATGAAATCGGGCGAAGCTTTGATGATGGTATATGAAGCATTTTGGATTATTTTAAAAAATCGATACCTGCAAGTAGATGAAACGCCAGTTAAGGTACTTGAGACCAATAAGAAAGGTTATGTGTGGGCTTATTATGCACCAAATATGAGCAAAGGTCTCATTGCCTTTGAGTTTAGTTTAACGCGAAAAGGTTCGGTGGCAAGCGAACGCCTCAAGACATTTAATGGTTTGCTACAAACGGATGGGTATAAGGGATATGATG
>JBGSUL010000014.1:0-18186 GCA_041736155.1 Bdellovibrionales bacterium | reverse complement strand
GTGGAATTTTTTATCATCGACATCTAAACCAATAAATACTACGTTCCTCATGGATTTCCCCCTTTTGTTTACAGTTTTACTGTATTGAGGTAACCAGCCCTCGTTGGCAAGAGGGGGCGTCCATTATTTCTGAGCGGAGCGATGGATCTCGTTTAATTTGTCAGTACGCCCATCCACATTTTTTGCTCGGCGGTCCATTGTGCCGAAGGTGTCATTACGGAATTTTTTAGACCGTTTTCGATCTCAGTCGCGCCTTTTAAAATATCTCCAGACATATTCACGATGAGCTTGGCCATTTGGAACGCTTTGAGATTGTTCTTCTTCATAGTTTCCATCACCTCGTGCACGGTGACGTGGGGAATATCGTCTTTCCAGCAATCGTAATCGGTCACAAAACTGCACGGCAAAAATGCCAGGCCCGCTTCGCGCGCTAACGCGTACTCGGGAAAGGCCGTCATACCGATAATGTCAGCTCCCCACGAACGGAACATGTGAGATTCCGCTTTCGTAGAAAAATAAGGCCCCTCAACAACCACGCTCACTTTGTCGAAGTGACAGGCAAAAGAAACTTTCTTGGCCAATTTTTTAGTTTCTGCAACCAATGCCATCGAGACCGGTACGGCTAACGACGTATGCGATACAATTCCATTGCCGCTGAAAGATGGCACTCGCCATTTGGTGGCATTGATATATTGTGTGGGGACAACCATGTCGCCGGGAGGTAATTCGTTGCGCAAACTTCCTACCGCTGAAAAGGCAAGGATTTGTTGTGCTCCGTGCATTTTGAGAGCGTAAATGTTGGCGCGGTAATTCACTTCGGTGGGTGAAAGATCATGATGCAATCCGTGACGTGGTAAAAATAAAACCTCTTTCCCCGCCACACGGCCTTTTTTGATTCCTTCGGAACATTTTCCAAAAGGTGTTTCACGACTGAGATTGTCGAGTGCCTCGAATTCATCAAACTTTTCAAAACCTGAACCACCAATAATTGCCCACATAAATCCACCCTGTCTAGCAATAGCAAGTTTTCGCTATTGGCATTACCTCTTAAACTTTTCTTTTAAAATGCCCGACTTTAATGTCGTTTGCGAGTAACTTATATTATCAATAACAATTCCACTGACCAAATCCACGGGAGTGACATCAAAGGCTGGGTTGAAAACCGGTGATCCCTGTGATGCCCACTGCACAGATCCAAACGAACCTTCCACGCCACGTACTTCAAAATCTTTACGTTCTTCGATGGGAATATCTTGTCCCGTAGCACAGTGAGCATCCACTGTGGTTGAGGGGGAGACAACATAAAAGGGAATTTTGTGATAGTGACATAAGACCGCCACAGAATACGTTCCCACCTTATTGGCAAAATCGCCATTGAGCGCAATACGATCTGTTCCCACAAAAGCTTTTTGAATTTTCCCCTGTGACATAAGAACTCCCGCCATGTTGTCGCAAATGAGAGTGTGCGGAATCCCCATCTGTTCCAATTCCCAGGCCGTCAAGCGAGCTCCCTGAAGCAAAGGACGAGTTTCGTCGACATAGACATGGATTTTTTTTCCTTGCTGCCACGCTTTTTGAATCGCGCCAAGAGCGGTCCCCACTCCCACTGTCGCTAATCCACCGGTGTTACAATGAGTGAGCACGCCATCTCCATCTGCGATGTGCTCACTCGCACAGAGACTCATCTGTTCACACAACTCAACATCTTCATAAAAAATATCCAGCGCGGTTTGCCAAATCGCGGACTCTGAGCAACTCGTTAAACGATCGACCGCATTCATCAAATTGATTGCTGTCGGACGTGCGGCACGCATCGCTTCGGCTTTTTTTAAAAAATCGGCACGAGATGGTTTCTGTTTTACATACCAATCCGCTAAGGATAAAACGGCCGCCACACCGATCAGTGGAGCGCCGCGAACTTTGAGCGCTTGAATCACTGAAATCATTTGCTCTGGATTCTCAATCAAGATCCACATTTGTTCATGAGGAAGGAGTTGCTGGTCCAAGATGAGCAGTTGCCCCGCCTCATAGCGAAGAGCACGCGACGATAACATCATAAAAGTCTCTCCCCCATTTGTTGGCGCATTTCGCGAAGAGCAGCGACTTCATCGTCTGGCAAGGAAGTCAGTTGGCCGAGGGATTTCGCGCGCAAGAGAATGTCTGCTGAGTGCTCAATTCGTTCCATGCCACAGTAGGCTTCGCGCAGAGATTCGCCCCAGCAAAGAGCACCATGACGACTAAGAATCATTGCTCGGCATTGGGGCATGTAGGGATGTAAATTGGTTCCCATGGAAATCCCACCTGGTCGCGCGTAAGGGACAATGGGAATTCGTCCTGCGGCCAAAATCACTTCTGACAAACATTCCGACGGAAGCTCAGTCATCTCTGGGAAGGCCACCGACCACGCAATGGCCGACGGAGGATGAGCGTGCACCACCGCGCGCGCCTGTGGACATTTGCGATACACTTCGAGATGCATCTGGCGCTCTCCCGAAGGACGACCTTTAATAATATTATTGGCGAGATCGATCACCGCAATGTCATCCACTTCGATAAATGCCTTGGGAACCCCCGACGGTGTGATAAGGATTTCGCCATCAGATATGCGATAGCTCACATTGCCATCGGCAGCAGCCAACATATTTTTTTTATGGAGAAGACTGCAATAACGAACAATGGCTTGTTTGACTAATTCGATTTGTTGCTCATCTTTTTTTTTCATGCTTTTTCTTTCATCGCTGTTTATTATAACTGCGCCAACTCCAAGGGTGCGGCCCAAGTTTTCCCTTGGTAAATATCATTGTTGTTAAGGTAGTCGATCATTTTTTGATACGTGGTCATTTTGTAACGTGTCCACTCAGGCGCCACTAACTCTTCCCAGTGGGAAGCGAGCGCCGCAAGACGGTGTTGGTAAATGTCTGGAGATAATTCACTCAAGAACGTGCCGACCATTTCGCAATACTCGGGAAATTCGACGGGCGTGAATTCGTTTTTTAAAAACATCTCTTCCAAGGGTGTATTTTTTAGAACATGCAGATTATGAAGTTTAATGTTTTGGATCGGCAATGAGTTGCACAGTTCCGCCGCCGTTCGCACATCTTGCAACGTCTCCCCGGGCCAACCGAACATCAAATGCACACCGAGATCCGCCTTGGGGCAACGCTCATGAATGCGTCGCAAAGCTTTTATGGATTGCTCCGCCGTGTGTCCGCGACGCATCCATTCTAATTGTTTATTATCAAAACTTTGCACACCGATTTCGATAGAGAGATAGGTTTTTTCCGAAGTCTCTTTCCATAAATCCAAAAGGGCATCGGAGAGACAATCGGGGCGCGTGCCCACCACAATGCCGACCACATCGGGTTCCGCTAAGGCCACGGCAAACGCTTCTTTGATTTTTTGCAGTTGCGTAAATGTGCTCGTGTACGCTTGGAAATAAATTAAAAATTTCTGTGAATTAAAACGCTCGGCCACCTTGGCTCTGTGGGCGTGGATTTGCTTGAGCAGTTCCTCTTTTTGACTTTTGGGATACGCAAAGGAACCATGCTCATCGCAAAAAATGCACGTCTTCATCCCTTTGATCCCGGCGCGATTAGGGCAATCTTCGGCAATGGACACCGGCACCTTAAAAACTTTTTGTCCAAAAAGCTTTTTGTAATAGGTAGAAATAGGGTTATAAGGGAGCTGTTCCGAGCCAAAACGCATAGCATTAACTAACGAAAACCGACGGTTCTGGCAACACAAATGAACCTTCAGAAGCAATATATGCCATTTGAGTTTAAAAATATTATCACTGCCGATCAAAGTCCTTCGCTCCGTCTGCCCCCCACCTGGGAACCCATGCATTCCCTCGAGGGAGCCTTGAGCGAAACACTTTATATTTACCAACCTGCCGTTGCCCTGGCTTTTGAAAACTGCGCGTCCCCCACGTTCCTCTCCCTCGGGTTAGGTTTGGGCTACAACGAAATCCTCATTGCCTGTGAGTCTTTGCAAAAAGAAAAGTTGCCGACACAGATTCGTAGTTTTGAGTTAGTGGAAGATCTGCGCGCTTGTTTTATGGCATGGCTGCACGAAGAAGATTCTGTTCTCCGCTCGGTTTACGAACAAATTCTTCCTTTGTATTCAGAGAAATATTCACTCCCTGCGAAGAAAATATTTTCGCGTCTGCAAGAGTTGTTAGAAAAAAAGATTTTAAGCATTGAAGGCCCCGTGAATTTACAAACGGATCTAACACCGATGAACGCCTTGTTGTTCGACGCCTTTTGCGCCAAAACCAGCCCCGAACTATGGACCGCCGAATTTCTTCATGATTTTTTTAAGAGAGCTTCGGCCACACCCTGTTTTATGTCTACCTACGCCTGCACCGGCGAACTCCGCCGCGCCCTTGTCGCTGCCGACTTCGCAGTAGAAAAACGCAAAGGCTTCGCCAACAAACGCGAATCCACCTTTGCTAAGAAAATTTAAAAAGTTTCAATTTCGTGCATGATTTTTTCAAAAGCAAAATAGGCGGCGATAATACCTATGCCAGCTAACGTCGTGTAGCTAATCGTGATCGAGGTGGCACCATAAGCACTGAGCCATTGGTAAAATTCTGCACGATACATAAAAAAGGACTGGATAAAAAACTGATGATAGTGCCATACACCCAAACACAAAACACAAAGAACCAAAGCTGGAACAACGTCTCGCAACCACATCCAGGATGAAACTTTGGGAAGCTGTTCCGTTACTTTTTGCGAAAAGCCATTGTCTTCGACTTTGTTATCCATCAAAAAATTTTCCAACATGTCGTCTAAATCTTTTTCCATCATAACAACCTCGCTACCTAGCATTCTCTGTCAAAAGAGTTTTGAGTTTTTCTTTCGCCCGCAGCGCCTGAGTTTTCACTGTGCCCAGTGGAATGCTCATGAGCTCTGCGACTTCTGTTTGCGATAAACCTTCCATATACGACAGCGTGAGAACCATTCTCTCTTGTGGCTCTAATTTGAGCATACATTTGGCCATATCCATCTTCAAGTCTTGTTGGCTTTCGGCTCCCGCCTCATTCTCTTCGGCCATGTCCGTAAACGCCTCACTTCGGCGGATGTGTTCGTAAAACACATTTTTAGCAATCGCAAAGAGCCAAGTTACAAACTGCGCTTGGCCTTGGTAATTTTTGATTCCGCGATAGGCCTTTAGAAACGTTTCCTGGGCCAGATCATCGGCGAGCATCTCATCGCCTCCACACATTTTGCGAAAAAAGGCTCTCAGTCGTGATTGATGCCCTTGTACAAGGGCCTCGAAAGCTTGCTGATCATCGTCCATGAGGATTCGAGCGATAAGCTCCACATCTTTGGTCATTTTACACCCGATTATTTAATATCGGGTGTAGGCGTGGCGACAGTGTCCGTGGTTTTTTGTTTTTGCATCGCTTGGGATGTGTAGATGTGGAAAGCGCCCATGGTAATAAATAAGAAACCAATCGCATATCCAATGTGTCCTTCTGAAATCAACATCATCATGCCCGCAAAACCAATTCCGAAAAAGATATACTTCACTCCACGAATGGCATTGGCATCGTACTGTGTTTTTCCGGGAGCTAAAATCTTCCCTCCGCCCACAGCCGCGTTCATGTTGTTAAGCAATTCTGGAGGAATGGGCTGACCACTTTGTGCGAAGGCCTTAATGGTTTCTAAATACTCGCGACGTGTGCGCGATTTGGAATATACCGCATATCCAGCAAAGCCAAAGACACACAAGAAAAGAACGATGGGCACTAACACGTCTTCTAAAACGTCGGACCACACACTGGCTTTATTGAGCTTTTCTATATTCGACACCACACCGGCAAAACCGTCTTCACCGTCTTCGGACTCCTCATGACTGATTTGCACGCCATTTTTCCCAACCTTGATGGTTCCCTTTTCGCCATTGATGCTAAAATTGAACTCTTTCTCTTTGAGTTGTGTTTTCTCGGCGTTTTTATCTACGGACTCCGTTGTTGTTGATTCGACTTGTGTGACCTCTTGTTCAGTCTCTTCAGCCAAAACGGGCTTTGCCATTAAAAGCAGCACAAAAAACACGTGCATACAAAATACGAATCCAAAAGTGGCAGCCAACGATACATTTTTAAATACTTGAGTCATAATCCCCTCCATCAGAGTGTTTGTTTACCTGTTAGATGCAGGAAATACGAAATCGGATTTAACTTTTAAAAATAAATGTAAATATTTCGCCAAAACCCCAACAACACGTCCAGTCGCAAAAAGTATCGGCGTACCTTTTTGCGGCCCGGCGCATTAGAGCTCGAAGTGGATCTGGAGGGGGTGGTGGTCGGAGGTCTCTATATCTGTCAACACCTCGGCCTTGAGGACTCTGATATCTCGGTAGAAAATATGATCGAGGGTTTTACCAAAAATTCCCATGGGACTTTCCAAATCCACGCGAATCAAACCAATGTCGCGCGTTTTTTTGAGCAAGTAAACTCGTCGTTTATCGGACCAGGTATTAAAATCGCCGGCAAAAATAAGTGGCCCTGAGTACGTGCTGACCATGGATAAAATATGGCTCACTTGTTCTTTAAAATCTTCGTGAGTTATATTGAAGTTCAGCGCGTGAAGATTAATGATCCATAATTCGCCCGTTCCCACTTTGAATTTTGAAATCAACGACATTTTTGGCGTACCGGTAATAGGCTCCGCGCCCGGACTGCGTATGGGCAACGACTCGTAGGCTTCCCAATTGGACATGGTCGCAACCCCCGTCCACTCCCCGGCGTTTTCAAAAGATTTCGCCAAAGCCCAATGCATTTCTTCATTGGCATGAACTAAACTCAGCTGCTCGTCGTTGAGTAAAAATTCTTGCATGAGCATAAAATCAGAAACTTGAACAAGTTGATGTAAATCTTCGTAAAGTCCCTCGTAGCCACCCTTATAAATATTCCAGCTAGTGAGGACGAAAGGAGTTTTATATTCAAGCGGTATCATAGGAGAGTCACCATATTCCCATAAAAGATCATTGGCAAAACTTGATGTGGAAAAAAATAAAAAGAACACGACAAAAAGAATTTTTGTCATAGACACCCCCCAAACCCTAGAAAGTTCTATTTGAGTTTGAGAGAAAGTGTCAATGCGAATTCGGCGACCAGTTCGCCTTTGGCAAACGCTTTGGCCGGGATGGTTTTATGATGACGCTCACCCGTAGTAATGACTTCCCGAATCAGTTCATCAATGGCGGCTCCCGCCTCACACACAAACAGGGTGTCCGCTTCGGCTCTTTTAACAAAATTGACCTGGAAATCTTTAAAGACCAGGCTGATATTTTTTTTACTCTTTTGAATTTTATCAAAGGCCAGAAAGCCCACGCAGGTGTCGGCGCCGATCGCTAGCGCGCCAAAATACATGCTATTGAGGTGGTTCTTAACGATTTTGCGGAAGGGAATGATGACTTCGCAACGTTCATCATCCATACGCGTAACCTTGGGAGAGCACATAAACAGAAGCGGGACTCGCGTTAAACTGAAGGCGCGCATCATCCATGTTTTTTTTGCTGTGTCCGATACAATATCCGTGATTCCTCGTGCCATTAAAGGCAGAATAAAAAACTGTTATGGTTAAAGCAAGCCCCATTCCTACACGAGTTACAAAACTTCTAGGCATCGACTATCCGATTATCGCCGCCCCCATGTTTTTGGTGAGTGATGTAAAAATGGTCGTGGCGGCCAGCCAGGCTGGCGGTTTAGGAACTTTTCCCGCTCTTAATTTTCGTCCGATGGAAAACTACCGCAAGTCTTTACGTGAAATCAAAAGTCAGACATCCAAACCCTTTGGCATTAATATTATCGTGCAAAAGAAAAACAAACTGCAAGATGAGCATTTGAATATCGCATTGGAAGAAGAAGTGCCACTCTTGATCACTTCGTTGGGAAGTCCTAAAACAATTATTGAGCGTGCACGGGGCACAAAAACCAAAGTGTTCTGCGACGTCATCGGACTCACTCACGCGAAAAAAGTTGCAGACCTCGGTGCCGATGGCTTGATTGCGGTCGGCAGTGGTGCCGGCGGGCACGCTGGCGAAACCTCGCTTTTTGCTCTTCTCCCTTATTTAAAAAAACATATTGATCTCCCGCTGATTGCCGCGGGCTCCATCAGCGATGGAAAAGGTTTGGCAGCAGCATTGGCGCTCGGAGCAGATGCTGTTTACATGGGGACACGCATGATAGCGACCATGGAATCTCCTGTGCCCCCAGAATATAAACAGGCCATTTTAAATGCGGGCACCGAAGATATCATCAACACCGATCGTGTGGATGGATTCGATGGCAACTTTATTAAAACACCGCTCTTAGAAAAATTGCTCAAGCCTAATTTTATCGATGACGTTCTCAGCCAAAGCTCCCAAGTCAAACGCTGGATTTCCCTCGCTCGAGCCGCACGTGTGATGTTTAGCGGCGAAAATCAGAAGGTTTCCTATAAAAGTATCTTTTCCGCAGGTCATGGCGTCGGCGCCATCGATCAACTTCTGTCGATCGATGACGTGGTTCAAAAAACCATGAATGAATACCGACAGATCCGACAGTCTCTTCCTTCCTAAAAAAAACATCAGTTTCACATCCTAGACCATGGCCCAGTATATCTCTTCGCCAGACCAAGGTAGAGTTTGAGTAAACAACCCAGGGGGAACAACATGAAATCAATATTACTTTTCACTGCTTTTATGGGATGGGCGCTCACCACTTCGGCGACAACTTTTGAAGTCAAAGGAACAACCACCAACACATCGGTTAAAAATAAAGATGGGCTGGTGGATTTCAGTCTTATTATTCCAGGCATGAGTCAGGAACAAATTGTTAATTTTGATTTGGGACGCGTGATCAGTCCCGCCAATGACCAAATCAAGGTGGCGTCGTACACGATTGATCTACCAAGCAACCTCAGTTTGCCTCAACAAACGGAATCGTATTTTATTTCCGTCAATCTCAATAAACCAGAGTTTCGTTTTTATGTTGAGTCGGAAGACACCTATGAGGTCTATGCCCTTTATGGCCGTTTCCCTCTCAACGAAATGGTTAAAGGCTTTCAAAATGACAAATCGATTTTTGAGCTCGTAGAATATTTTGATTTTCTCAGTGGCGGCATGGACACTGTGCAGGTCAAAAGCAACGTCACTGGTCTCGCTATTCCGGTGAATGAGTTTAATTTTACTGGTGAACACTCCGTCAAAGCACCGACTTACTCGCAAGATAAAATTATGATTTCATTTTCTCTCTTTAAAGAAAATAATTTATTCTTCCCCACCGATATCAAAAAAGTGGCGAGTGCCAAAACTGTAGCTCTTGTGCAAAAAGAAACCGGCGATCACTGGAATCTGTCACTGATGATGAATTCCACTCGTTCTTCGTTTCGCGATACTTTTGACGGAAATATTCTCAGTGGTGTTTTCGGTGGTTATGCTGCTGCCAAAGATTCACCGCTCACACAAGTGAGCTACACGCTCGCGCCTGCGTCCGCGACTGTCACACCACAGTTTTTATCCATGATCGCTGTTCCAACTTTTGATAAAACAAAATGGACAGTGAAAGCCAGCGCTCCGGCAACCATCTCCGGAGTCATGGCGTACGCGACGACACTCACACTTTCAGAGGTGACTGTGGGTGGTTCGGAAAATTTCCCTATCGATTTTAAAAAGACGGTGTGGTCCACGGAAGTTTCGGGATGGGTTAACGATTTTCAAATTCCTAATGAAGCAAAAAATTTGATCGTTGCCGGAAAAACATATAGCTGGGATACCGCCTACTTGGGATCTAGCGCCGGTGCCAGCACCACTCAGATTGACTGGACACAGGTTTCTCACGTTACACGCAATGCGGTAAAATTCTAGATCAAAAAATAAGCAGAGCCCCCACAAGCATGGGGCTCTGCGCAACAAGAACTCGAATTTCAGCGGCTTATCGTTTGGTATGCTCTGACGTCACAAAGAGCACTTAACAGTAGGAATAACTAGTGGCGACGATCAATTCTATTTGAGGTGGCGGCAACCCTCTCAAATAAGAATGGGACCTACGCAGATTACACAGTCTCTAGAAAATAAGCTTAGTTGAAATTTTCATATATTTCGGTTAAATCGTCATAGATGGTTGGAAAAAAATATGACTGGCAAGGTTTTGAGTTTCTTCCCTCGGGTTGTTTGCTGGAACAGGTCGTTGATCTCTCCCATGACATGGGGTTCGCCTACGAACGCAGTACTAAATATTACAAGGATTTTCACACTCACGATCGTTTGATGCTGATCTTCCCGCGCGGGACCAGCGCCATGGATGTGCGCACACAAAATCCATCCCACACTTATTCTGTGGATTACGAAACTATCCTCTATATCCCCAAAAACCTGATTCATGATGACGAAGGCACATCCTCGATTTATGACACCATGGCCTTTTACCCGTCTGATAAACTTTTGAATCAAACGATCAAAAAACTTGAGCTCACAGATCGTCATGTGGCGCAGATCAAAACGGAATGTCTTAAGATTCACCGCACAGAACTTATAGAAAATATCGCACAGGCTTATTTTTTTGAACGCGTGGTATGGAATAAAAAAAGTTTTGACGTAGAAGCGACGACTCTTTTGGGGCGGCGGCTTTTAGAAGAAGTTTTGCTCGCCACTTTTTTTCCAGAAAAAAACCGCAGCAGCCCCGCTGATCTGGAAAATGATGAAGCCGATCCGGTCGCTGTACGAGCGCTTCGCCATATCGAGGCCAATCTTTTTGAACCCTTAGATCTCACGGACATTGCCAAAGTATCCTACGCCAGTGTGTCTACACTTTTACGTCATTTTAAAAGTGATGTGGGTATCACGCCTTATTTGTATATTAAAAACCGCCGGCTAGAAGAAGCCCTTCGTTTGTTAAAGACGGGACAATATCCCGTGGGTGATGTGGCTCTGCTTGTGGGGTATGAAAACTTTGGCGCCTTTTCTGAAGCTTTCAAAGACAAGTACAAACGCTCTCCTTCAGAGATTAAAGGTAAGGCTCTTTCGTCGAACAAATGAACAAACTCGACCAAAGACCAACCTGGTTTTCATACAGTGTTTCATGATGAGAATCGCTCGTGTTTTCCTCGCGTTCATCTTTTTTGCTCCGATAGTTAATCATGAAGAAAATAAATCTAAAAAAATACCTAGCCTTTTTTTCTATTATAGCTGCTTTGAGTCCTATTCTTTTCAGCTTTCAAAATTTTCGCCATTATGAAGCGGTGCTGAATATAGAAAAAGACGAATCCTCTACCACACATGCTTTTTCCGAGGCCTTAAAAACAGCGGAAGCTGAACAAACGATCGCACTCAATCAAGAAAACAAAGATAAAGAAATACCCAAAAAGGTACGCAAACCTTCGATGATAGGTGATGAACGTCACTTTTTGGATTCTCGGCATGATTTGAATAGTGATGAAATGAACAGCGAGGGTGTGAAAGTTCAAATGAGTTCGCACCTTGCTGAGGAATAGCCTTCCTCGACCTTGGTCCCACCTCTTGAGCCACCTCGAGGAAAGACTTAATAAATACGCAAAAAAATCCGATATAATGATGTTATGAAAAAGCGCATCGATGTGGATTCTCTGGACACCAAGCACACTGGAATCAAAGGACTCTTTGAAATTGCTCTCCGACGTTTTAAGGTGGCCACACACATTGCGACCATGATCCCGGTTTATTTATTTGGCGCCTTGGTTATTGGTCTGAGTCTCACTCCTTCGGTTTATATTTTTCGTTTTATGATCGCCTGGTCTGCCCATTACAGTGCTTTCATCCAAAATATCAGCATCGGAATGTCTCTCGCTTTAGGTTTTTTGGCCTACGGTTTTACACTCCTCGCCCTCTGTCCCCTTTTGAATTTTCTGCTACGCTGTAATTTAGAACCTTGGCGAGGCTCATACTATTCGGCTGAAGCTTTTAAGTGGTTTATGCACAATGCACTGGCTTATCTTCCGCGTTTTACATTTCTCGATTTTGTGACTCCATCCCCCATCTCCAATCTTTTTTATGAAATGATGGGAATGAAAATCGGCAAAGGCACCGTGATCAACACAACGTATATTTCGGATCCTTCAATGATCACACTCGGTAGCAAAGTGACTCTCGGTGGTTCCGTGACACTTGTTGGTCACTATGGCCAAGCCGGTTTATTGATTATCGCTCCTGTAAAAATAGGCGATGGTTGCACGATTGGATTAAAATGTTCAGTGATGGGTGGCGTGACCATCGGTGAGAACGTGAAGATTATGCCTCACTCGGTGGTTTTACCGAAAACTATCATTCCAGATAATGAAACTTGGGGCGGCGTACCCGCACGAAGAATTGATCATCACGAAGACCACGCATCGATTCAAAAATCATCTTAAAATGAAGTGCCCTGGCTCGCTGGCTCAGGATGAGGGCGGAGTTGGTGGATCTCCTATCATATTGACCTCGCTGACAGTAAAATCTAAGTCCCCTCCCTGGGTCGAAGTATAAATATCCAAACCATCAATAATAGCATCATTTAAAGTTTGACCTGGTGGCAGCGTAGGATTGCTAGCGAGATAAAGGGGAAATAATTTTTTAAAATCCATATCGTACTTTTGATAATCATCAGTGAGTGTCTTTTGCCGTGGAAAACCTATGACTCCCAGTTTACTACTATGATATTGGATCATCTCGATTGGTTTACCTTCAACATATTGTGTCCCTTGAAAGTAGATAGGCTCATCTGGATTCGAGTGCGGTTGACCATCAATGCCCACGCCCTCCATCCCAAATAATACCACCGTCACTATGTAGGTTTTGCTCAATACATTGGAGCTGTCCTTAAAAACTAATCGGAAATCCACAACAACTTTGGCGGTTGGATATGAACTGCATGTCGGAGAATTAAAAAGATCCACTTTTGCTTTCAACTTAACTCTGACTTTTTCAAAATCACCCAAACGAAATTGCTGACCGTCCAACCGTCGTCGGAACATGGAATGCGGTGCAAAGTCCCAATTTTGGTAGATTAAACCAATTTCACGAAGTTTACAGGGATCCGTCGTGCCTCGTGCGTGATTTAAATAACGAAGTTCAAGAGGTTGACCATGCCCTCCTGAGAGTTGCCAAATTGACCATCCGGGCGTTTTATTGAGATCTTGAGCAAACCATCCAACGCGTGTGTCTGTGTAAAAAGTCGCGCACGCGCCGTTGTCAGAAGGCATTAATGGAAAAGCATTGAGGTTCGCATCGTGCATGTAAAGGGTTTTCATACATCCCTGCGCCTCATTGCCGACACGATGAGCCTCCTCCAACGAAGTCCCCCACTGGCTGAAACCAATCTGTTCATTTTCAACATTTGGCAGCGTTAACGCTGCGGAAACATTTGCCAGTGTTAACCCAGCTGCGTAAGAAGGACCGGGGTTGTAAAGTAAACTATTCGTCTCCGTCAATAAGAGTTGTTCATCGCCTTCGATATTTCCTGATGCCATTTTTTGACCGCAATTTTGATAAATAAAACCCATCACAAATACGCCAAAAAAAATTATAAATTTTTTGAAATGCTTCAGAAAGTAATCCCGCCCCATAACCGTAATTATCCCTTATTCACTGCTGGGATGGAACTAATGAATTGCTCGTTTCTCAAAATGAGAATCAAAAACATCTGTGGCTGTATTCAAGCATTTTTGCTCAAATATTTTCCAATGAAAAAAAGTTCTACACGTCCTATGTCAGAATCTTAATTTAAGACATGATAACTAGCTGGTTTTTCAATAACTTTTTTAAAAAAAATGGAGTCATTTTTGCATGTCTTCTTAGATTATAAACAGAAAGAATTATGCGCAAATCAATACGATACACTTTTTTATTTCTATCAACCGCTGTTACTTTGACCTATCAAGCGTGTGGACAACCACAACACATCTCTTCTTCCGACAATTCCTCTCTCGTGATGCCATCTGCTACCTACTTTTTTAAATGCTCTCCTGATTCGATAACGACAGACTCTCCGCTACGACGACTTACAAAAAAAGAATACTTAAATACACTCGCTGATCTTGCGCAGCCTCTGACCAAAGTAGAAAAAACAGCACTCCTACAAACTATCCAATTGAAAGCTCAACTGCTACCCGAAGACAATGCTGGTCAATATGAAAAATTTGACTCGCGAGTCTCGACAAACCACATTCAAGTTCAATACGATATTGCCTCTGTCTTTGCCGAACAAGTCACATCTATCGTAAATAAAAGCATTTTTTTTGGTGCCTGCATGAGCTCCCCCACTCCCACAATGGCCTGTGTGAAAAGTTTTATAAGTACTTTCGGATTAAAAACATTGCGACGTCCACCGACAACAGCGGAAGTGGATGAACTTTATAGCTTTTATCTTAATCGCGGGACCACTGGCTTGGTCGATCTTGTGGCGCGTTTACTGCTACATCCAAACTTTTTATACCACATTGAGAACGAAGGTAGAGAGTTTTCACCCAATGAATTAAAACTCACGTCTTACGAAATCGCCTCACGACTTTCTTATTTATATTTAGAAAGTATGCCCAACGCCTTACTCTTTGCTGCCGCAGAAAGCGGTCAGCTGAACACCATCAGCGGTGTTGAGGAAGTGATCAATCAGCTTTTTGAAAGTGAACAGATACGCGTACGTGCCACCATTGAATCCTACGTTGCCGAGTGGTTAGAGTTTAAATATAAGCCAGGGTTCGCAAATACAGCAAAACTGCAGTCATTAGCCACGCTCATTGGCTTGAGCAATGTCCCTGATAATTCTTTAAGAGATGCCATGCTTAAAGAACTTCAGGACCTGGTGACTTATTATGTTTGGGATGTACCCAACGGCAATTTCTCCGATCTTATGAATAGCGATATTTCCATAGTGCAAGATGACCAGCTCGCAGAAATTTATGGAGTTCCGAAATGGATTCCAGGCCAGCCTGTTCAACGATTTCCGAGCAGCGAAAGATCCGGACTCTTTACCCGCGCTGGAAGTCTCTACACCGGAAGTGAAAAAACATCACCCATACACTATGGCGTGAGTGTTATTCGCAAAGTCCTCTGCGATGAGATCCCCAACCCTTCTCAAGATATTATTGACGATGCCGCGCGGGATCCATCGATTGATTATCTGAATAAAACACAACGTGACATCGTTCACGAAATGACTTCACCCAATCGCTGTATTGGTTGTCATCAACTGATTAACCCCTATGGATTTGCCGCTGAAACCTATGACTCTTTTGGGAAATTTAGAAACAGCTTTAAAGAATACAAATTTGATGAAAATGGGAATGTTGTTAACCAACTCACAACAAATTCAAATACAGAAATTTCAATAAACGGTCATAGTATGAATGTGAGTAATGCCGTGGAAATGAATCATGTTCTCAGTAAAAGCGGTAAAGCTCAGGCTTGTTTTGTGCGAAATTTTTACCGCTTTGCTCAGCGTCGCACTGAAAATATAACTGATCAATGTGGAATGAACCGTTTGTATACGGAGCTTACGCGTACTGAAGGTGGGCTTAAGTCTATGTTTAAATCGATGGGTTCAGATATAAGTTTTTTAAACCGAAAAGTTGGGAAATAAGGACGTCTAATGAAATACAATTCTTTAACAAGACGGCTTTTTCTTCAAAGCAGTGGCAAGACTCTCTTGGCATTGCCAATGTTATCTTCTCTTATTCCTCGAAATGCACGTGCACAGGCTATGCAAATTGCCCCACGCTACTACAGTTTATTTTTACCTTATGGGCCCGTTCAGGATAATTGGCACCCCGCTGCCACTGGCATGACAAATACACAAATTCTCGCCCCCTATAGCGGACTGCCCGCCTATGAGATTGCTGCAAAAAATTTAAGTGCCTCTGTCAATGGTCCATCTTATCTGTTTGATCAGAAATTTAATCCTTATTTAGGAAAAATGAACTTCCTCAAAGGTCTCGATACCCGAGAAGGTGGCCATCATTATGGGGCGGGAATTTTAGGAAACCTCTGGGGTGCTCGTCCCGATGAGTACACTGAATATACATCCATGCCCACTATCGATCATATTATGGCTTATGCTCCCAATTTTTATCCTAATGGAGGAGTTGGTTATATTCCACAAATTGTGGCCGGGATCAATTCCAGCATGAACTCGGGCGAAGGGTTTGCTTATGGATTTTCAAATCCTACAAAAAGAACGGGTCCTGTTATTCGCATGGATGGAATCTACCAACACAACCCTAAGACTTTATTTGATTCTATCTTTTCTGGTTATGTACCAAAACCTGGAAAAGCTAGCACACCCATTATTGATTCTATCATTTCGGATTTCAAAAAAGTTCGAGATGGACGTGCTATAAGTAGTGAGGACAAACTCGCTTTACAAGCTCATGTTGATTTACTCGCACAATTAGAACTCTCTCTCAACACTCAAACTGAGCTCTCTTGTACTGTTCCAGCCGCTCCCATAAGCTTACCTGGCACAGCTCCATGGACAGGCCCCACGAATGCTAAACTTCAAGTTCAATTAATCAATGACGTGATTTTTGCAGCTTTCCGTTGCCAAATTAGTCGTGTGGCCTCTTTCAACCTTCATGTTCATCACTACAGTAAACTTCACATACACGAATCAGGTGAAACTTTTGATACCTTAAAGGTAAATCAGAAATGGTGCTCTGATAATGCGATCTTTGATATAGTACAAAAATTGGATTCTTTTATAGAAGCCAATGGCAAGAGTATTTTAGACAACTCCATTGTACATTACTCAGCCGCCTCAGGCCCAGCCTCACATTCACAATATAGCCACCCCTGCTTACTCTTTGGTAGTGGCAATGGGCAAATTAAAACGGGTCAGTTTATTGACTATCGCATGCAAAATCTTGCCGCCAACAAAAATCTTGGTAACAATGCTACAGGTTTACTGCAAAACCAATTGTGGGTTACGATAATGCAAGCAATGGGTCTAAGTCCCGAAGATTATAATATGGCAAGCCTTGGTCTTTTACGGAGCGTCTATAGTCCAACGACAACGACGTACGGTGAATTTAAACCGTTGGGTGGCACAAATTCTGACGATGTAAGATATGTGCAACCACAAACGATTGCAGGTCAAAAGTTGCCATTGTTGTAATGAATTTAACATTGTGTAAATCTCAGATTCTCATTTTGAGACCAACGAGCATAACTTTGATCTTATAAAGTAAAGTTTCCAACACTTTAGTCCGATAATTATTGAGGCCGGGGGATATCTATGCTCAAAAAAATATGTGCGTTAGTAGTTTTAATTTTCAGCTCTAGCCTACTTCTCTTCTGCTTTACAAATACGACTTACTCACAGCGGCCTCAAACATTTTCGAGTGTTGTCTTTGGTCCCTCTATCCGCGCTGAAGATGGTCGAACGATTTTTAACTATGCTGAAAAATATGGAATGTGGAGCAACTTAAGAACAAAGACCGATACAATTATGTTAGAAACTCTCTTCTTAGATAACAGGGGTGATTTTGTTAACCCTGATTACGCAGAGCAAATTGCCCTCTCTGATGCACAAATTCAACAATTAAAACTGATCCAAACAAATCTGTCATTTAAAGTGAATGTTACTACGGGAATAGCATTGGGCAAATTTTGCCAAATTCGCAATCCAATTCAAATGGCGCGAAGTGCTGTCGAATTAGAGATGCGATTACTCTCGCGATTGATAAACAAACCCGTAGAACAAAGAGTGATCATTGATGCAATAAATGTCGATGGTCCCTTTCTAAGAGTTCTCGCAATGTCGCGAAAAGAGTTTAGTTGCAACACGAACGAAATACCTATGGGTTTTAATAAGCCCGATGCAGCAAGAATTGTTGCATTTTATCTCAGTTTCTTAAAAAGAGAGGTCGAAAGAATCCAAGGATCTCCTGTCAAAATCAATCTGCTCATCAATTTACCCAATTGGCGCTACGATCAATATATGGAAATCGCCTGGGGCGAACATAAAAATCAACCCATCGACTTAAGAGAGATTTTAAATCTATTAAAAGATAATCCTTCAACTCCACTCATCAATGAGGTTGTCCTTGATTTGTTTGTGACCCCGATTTGATTTGGACACCCAACCCCAGGGGGTCTTTATGGAAGTAACGCCTACAAAGCGTAAACGTTTTACACAGAAAAAGAAGAGTTTGATCGTTAAAGAGCACTTTTCGACGGGAATAGCGATCC
>JBGSUL010000013.1:0-6310 GCA_041736155.1 Bdellovibrionales bacterium | reverse complement strand
TTTACCTCGTCGCTGAATTTTCTCTTTGGCTTTCCCATTTCCTGACTCCTAAATGCTCTGAATATAGAGCAGCTTGGGCCAGCCCGCTATTGTAACTTCTTCACCGTGTTAGACTCCAGCTTTACGCCCGCAGTCCACTTTATTGCCGACATCACTAAGGACAAAAAAACTCAGATCTGATTTTTGCGCCGTCGACAAACTATTGTCTGGAGTTTGCGGAGAAATTGCAACCAGTTGTGCTCCCGTGCTGGTAATGTCTTTTAAGTGGCCTTGTAAATCGCGCAATTGAAGATTACAGTAGGGACACCAACCCCCACGATAAAAAACGATAACTAAGGGCCCTTTTTTTAAAAGGGCTGAGCTATCGATTGGATTTTTTTTAACGTCTAGGAGGGTAAATTGAGGTATTTTATCACCAACCTTAAGAGAATTTTCGGCAATGTGTGTTAAACGCAGTTTTTCGATAGCATCGTTCATAATTATTTTCTTTTCGGGAGGCGTCTTATTTTTAGAAGCTTCGGCCAAATCGCTCAATTTTTTAGCGAGAGAGGTGTCATCGGCAGTTTCTTCTTTGGCATCAAGATTCGTTATAAAACTCATTTCAAAAAATACAAAAAGAGCAACGATAGAAAGTATTGATTTAGAACGATTTTTCATAAAAAACTCCTTTTAAAATCTTGGGTTCTATACATTAGACGATAAGGAGATCGGCAACAAGCTCTCTGTCTTGCGGATTATCACTGATGTCAGTTGTACTTGCTTTCTGTCGATAAATAAAAGTTTGCCAATAACCTCTGTTCCCTGGCCAATGGCATCTCGACTTAACCAAATCAACCCCGCCATCAGAATTCCGCAGAAAAATGCGATAAAGCAAGTTATTTGCAATTTTTGATTGGGCTAATAAACCTCTTCAAGTCGCCGCTGCATTTCTGCTTAATATTTCATCAAATATCTTTATATTTCACGATATTTCCCGTCGATCACCCCATTTTTCCCAAAAAAAATCAGAATTCGGAATTCTGATATCGGAATTCCGAATTCTGAATTTCCCCTGATATCCGGACATCAAGTCTAACGGTATTAGCGATATCTAGAATACACCCAACCTAGTTTGCAATAGTCGGTCGTAGTATTTGCGGCCGTCTGGCGTTGCAAACGAGGGATCTAAGCGTTCGATCCGTGCGCGAATGTTCCGCACAAATTCATCATAGAAATGTCGGCACTCCATTAACATAAACTTTGGTTGTAAAAGGATGTCTCAGGACGGACATTTATCAATTGCTTCCTCTCTCATCCCTCGATATACGAACGGAACACAAAGGGGGAATCATGACTTTTCGTCAATCCATGCTTTTTGCGTTTACTTTCATATCAAGTCTTTCAGCCTTCGCGAGTCTTCAGGACAATTATGTTTTTGTCGAAGGTGGCCGCTTAGACATTCGTGAAACTTCGTACGGTTCGCCAAAATATATTTATGCGGATACGCTAGAGATCTCCCGCACGGAAATGACACAATTAGAGTGGTTCGCAGTGATGAAATCTAATCCATCCGAATTTAAAAATAAAATTCACTGCACCACATCCCACCAAGTGATTGATGGCGTTGAGCTTTGCCCCAATCATCCCGTTGAGAATGTAAGCTGGGCCGATGTCCATGGTTACTACGTCAATCCCCAAAATTCGTACGACAAACTGATTCCTCAACAGTATAAAAAACTCAAGGCTACCGAAAAAGCAGCTTACGTTTATCAAAAGGGATTTTTGGAATATAAAAATGAATCTCAAAATGAGTACACTTACAGGGTTCCAACTTTTGATGAGTGGCAGTATGTCGCTCGCGCAGGTAAAGAGACATACTCGAACTCTGTTTATATCGTTCCGATTGATATAGTACCCAAAGATGAGATTACCTCAAAGTACGCTTGGTACTCGGTAAATTCAGGTAACCAGACTCACGAGGTTGGGCTATTGAGAAATACCGGCAATGCCATGCTCGATATGTCTGGAAACGTTCAAGAAATGACGGCGGACCTCAATCTCCACGATGAGTACGTCCCCCTCAAAGAACAACTATGGTATCTTTTACCTCCCGGTGGAAGCTGGAAACGGGAATTTAAATACATGGATTTAAGTTGGGTCAATGGCAACGGGCCGTTTCAAAGAAGTAGTGAACTGGGTTTACGCCTCATTCGCACTGAAAGATAAAATGTCTTAACTCGGCGCTGTCACACAGCGCCTTTATTGAATAAGATTTTTTGTGAAAAAGAAAACCAATCCAAATAGGTTTGAAAAGAAAAGGGATCCTAAGATTGGCATAAAAAGGGAAATAAAATAGTCATTCGAGTCGAAAGATTTTGTTTTTTCGTTTCTGTACTTTTCGATGAGAAGCCACCCAATGCAAAAGATTCCGGTTAGCAGTCCAAGCGCACCACTAAAAATGGCATTCATTTTCAAGAATTCAGAAACCTTAAGGACAGTAAATCCAAAATACACCCCGAGAAGGGAAGGAATTAAGAAGGCGAAGATTTTAATCATCGTCTGAAAATGCTAAATCTTAAGCTAGAAGCCGTCAATCTGTTTAAACCAATAACTGTTGGTAAAGTTTAGGGCCAATCCAGACGTCGGTTGCATTCGTATCAGTTAGGCGACCTCGTCCGTGGCGAGTTGTAAGCGCGCTTACTTGCTTCAATGGATATTTATTGCACCTAACAAGTAAGAAGATTAAAATTCTCTCATGGCTAATGCAGATAGACTTACAGACAAAGAAGTAAGAATTAAAAAAGAATTTTTATAAATTAGGATGTAGATCTAATAATTCAAACATTCTAGTTAAACTGTATAGAAACTTTACTTCAAGGATATAAAAATACATGTCGATTTTAGGAAAAATAGACCGAACGCAGCTAAAAAGGGAACTTTTTAAAGCCTATATTGCAGCCCATGAAGAATATATTGCTAAAGCCAAGCCAGAATTTGAGGCCTTTAAAGAAACTCGCCCCTCCTCGGATCAATCAGAAAAAGAAAAAAATCGTTGGGCTGATGAATTTGATCTTTTCTCGCGAATGATTCATCAGGCAGAAAAAATTGTAAGTACGTCTGCCCTCGATGAAAAGCTAGCCTGTGAAATGCAGGATAAAATAATTCAGCCTTACTCCATCTATGAATTACGTGAAGTGAATGGCTCACAGCGCAGTCAATCTCTTCGATACCTCATTCCATTTTCTGAGCACAGCGCTATAAAAAAAATTACATGGAATAAATTTACTTTTTTCTTATCAACAACAACTTCTTTGGAATTTAAAAAATCTCGCAATTTTAAACTCAAAACCGAGGAACGAGATCGTGAGTATGAGGCGCACATGGGCGTTTCAATCAAAACGGGAGGGCGTGATCCAGCTCGGGAGCTCAGCATAGTCACTATCTACGCGTAAACTACTTAAACTCATCACCGCCCTGAAGAACACCTAGACTCCGTCTCTTTTAAGAACCGATCGCATGACGGCCTCAATCCCGACGAGGTCATCTTTGCCCATTGATTTTCCAAAAATCTTCTTTAAGTGTGCTGGAGTCAAACTGATTGAAATTCCAAACCCCGTTTGTGAACTATTATCACCATCCATAACCTTAATTTGATAACCTTTTCCTTTTTTATAATAAGGAGTCAAATCAAAACAATCTTTTGCATTTTTCACTTTAGACCACAAACTCGCACCCCTCGCCGTCTTTTGCTTGTAGCCAAGAGCCGAAGCCACTCTACGAGGTTCTGTTGCTTGCAATCTCGGGGGATACGATATCTGCACCATAGTTACTATTTCGATCTGGTTCATCTTATTTTTGCCGACGAAAATAATCTTTTCTTTCTCATTTTTAGTGAAAAAACCTTTTCTATCTACAGGGCTACCATTTGAAAAAACGGCGACGTTCATTTTTTTTGCTTTAGCCATGTCGTCTTGAACTTGTTTCTTCACAGTCGATCTCAACTGGCAAATGAGACTTTCTAGATCAACACGAGCTTGCGGATTCATTTCTTTGGAAATTACTGATAAAGTTTTTGTTTTTTTCCGAGCTAGCTCAAATGGATTCACACGGTTCTTTTTTACTTTCATAAATTTTATCCTTTTTTCGAATTATACTTATTCTATTAAAAAACAAAGCCCACAATACCGCGAAAATGGCGCCGCTGACCACATATATCGCTCATTTTTGGAATATCTAGAACAAAGGCTATCAATGATATTCCCCACAATTTAATTAAACGAAAAGGAGTCTGCGATACTTTTCCAAACTTGATCTTTGTGTTTATTGAAAAATTCATTATCCTCCGGCGGAAGAACTATAATTTGTTTCTCCCCTTTTTGAAAAAGATAACCATGGCGCTCAAAACCAGACAAAAAGATAAGTTTGTAGTTAACCGACATTTTATTTTTTAGAACTTTCGGTTCGGCCTTTATCCTCTCCGGAGTCACTCGTTCCAAGGGAATCACCGCAATCGTCAGCGGGTGTGTTTCGTAGCGAACCCCCTTTAACTCTTCCGAGTGATACTCCAAAATCCCTTCACTCTTGACCCGCACCTCCCACTGAGGAGGGACGTAATATTCAAATTGGCAGTGTGGCACTTGTTGGTATTGAAACTTCTTGAAATGGTTCACTTTCGTCTCCTGTCCGGCCACCGCATGGAATGAATAGAAAAATATGAAAATAAAAATTTTTTTAATCATTCCGACCAGTCCTGATGTCATTATTTGAGTTCATATAAAAATAACCGCAAAGGCAACCTCTAAATTTGTGGCATATACAAAATCGATGCGGGACGACCGGTCAAGTGCAACCATACACTTTAGAATTCATATTGCAGCGAAAGATGAAGCGAGAGCTCGCTGGAATTTTGCGATCCCTGCCCTCCTCCTGCAAAGTCATAGTCAAACTTCTGCAAACGATAGCTCAAATTTGGCATTATAAAAAAATGTGAAAACACTCGCCGACGCCCATTCAGGGCCAATTCCCATTGGACCGATGGCGATATTTTAAAGCCATCGAGAGTCGCCGCGCTGCCAGAGATAAGTGCGTGCATTCGCGCGCCCACCATCGTGTCCCACTCCGCAAGAAGTGGCCAATGATAATCCACACCCAAAGAAACAAAGTGAAGTTGCATTTTGTCCACCAGTAAATCACCACCCGCCCCCGCTGACAATAAAGGAACGCGTCGCAGTGAGTACCCACCAACGACTGCAAAGTTTTGCAGGGGGGAACTTTCTAATTTTTTACGATAATTGACAGTCAAATCCTCAAAGCTCACGTTAGCGGAATTATTTTGTACCCCGTCTGTCGCATTGACACTTTTATTTGCAGTGGCATAGATCAATTCCATGCGCTGAAACTCATCGAACTCATAAAAAAATCCAGCAGAAATTAAAGGCATCGAACCACTGAGCTTTGACGTTTCCAAATTGACACTATCATTTTGCTGCAATTGGTACTGAGTCAGCCCCCCACCAAACAGAAAATGAAATTTACTTTGAGGGACTGTTTTACGATGGGGATCGACGTCTTCAGAACGCACCACTGTTTCCGCTTTTGCAGGTTTTACGAGGGGTGACGGTGTTTCTGAGGCCACCACGCGTTCCACGCGAGGAGCCACCAATTTCAGTGGTTGCACGGGGAGAATCGCATCCACGACTGTAGAATGTGAGTAGGCGCTCACCGGCCAACCCTTTTCGTTTAACGAGCGAAAACGGAAATAATAACGACCTGGTTCCGGAACAAAGATATCTCCGGAAAGATCTAAGCTTGTTTTTTTCACAGGGTTTTGAAAACCCCCACTGCGCGAATATTCGATCTCAAGTTGTTTCGCGGAAGGATGAGCCTGCACCCGCCATCCCACCTGCAAAAAAGGTGTGGAAGTGTCCTTGACTGCCACAACTTCACCCAAGGGAGCACTCAACACGATTCTCAATGTCGTTACAGAAGAGAACACCACTTGCCCCTGGTCCTCTGTTTTGATTCTCAGATAAAATAAACCGGCCCGTGGATTTTCCCAAGCCCAGACACTCTTATCTAGAGCAAAACTCTCCATGGTTTTTGATTGAACTGCAAAGTCTTCGGATTCTGAAATCTCTATAGAATGTGTGCCCTTGCTTAAGTTAACAAGCAAAGGAATAGCAATATAGCTCTTGTTTGTGACCCCGATTTGATTTGGACACCCAACCCCAGGGGGTCTTTATGGAAGTAACGCCTACAAAGCGTAAACGTTTTACACAGAAAAAGAAGAGTTTGATCGTTAAAGAGCACTTTTCGACGGGAATAGCGATCC
>JBGSUL010000012.1:0-52870 GCA_041736155.1 Bdellovibrionales bacterium | reverse complement strand
TAGGCCAAGTTCGGACAACACTTAATGCGTTAACCAGCACGCGAATATGAGGATGATGTTCAAGAATGCTCATCAAACAGACACTCCGACCCGAGGCCACTTTTACACTTGACCGGGGTGGCGTCCATATGAGGAAGCTTTAACTAACAGGTAACAGTTCCCTGGTTTTACCTCTTTATTAAGAGGCCACGTGCTGTATTTTCCGAGCTATTCCCGGTAAATTTGCTTCAAAGTGAGACAGACGATGCTTTGTAATGGAGCCTTGTCCCCTTTATGAGTAAACTTTAAACAAGTGTCTATGGTTTATGGGGGTCGTATGTTTTCTAACAGGATAAAAACTTATTTTTCTTTAGTGAGTCTTGCGGTCTTATTTTTACTATTTCAGAACTTTAATAAAGCTCACGTCGATAAGTCTCCGGATACTCAAATCGTATTCCAGTCATCTCGTAAAAGTAACATCTGTTATCGTATTCCAACTCTGGTCACGTGGAAATCGAAGTATGTTGCAGCGGTGGAAAAGCGCTACTCATGGGGAAAGAAATTCTGTAATGATGACGGAAACAGTGATCTCGTAATGAAAATAAGTTCCGACAATGGAAAGACGTGGTCGAAGGAGTCTGCTATTGTCACCGCGGATTTTATGCGCAAAAAGATGCGCAAGAGTGGTAGTATTTTCTTTGATCCATCTTATCCAAAAAATGGATCAACCAATGACTTTTACATTAAAACAGGAAACCATAGTATGGCCACCACGAACGATGGAACTATGGTTGTCACGTTTAGTGTCACTTATAATATTGTGCCTGGGGAAGTGAACTCTCCGGACAATATGAAGCTGGGTAAAGTTAAAAGTCGTTATTTTCGCGCTGTCAGTACAGATGGTGTAAAATGGGAGATTCGACGAATCCATGACGATATTTATCGTAGTTGCTCTGAAAAACTCGTTTCGGATTCCGCACTGAAAGACGCATTATTAAAGCTTTATCCTCAGGAAAACTATCGTAAATTTGTGGTTCCTCTCCGCAAAGACATTGTAAAGTTGGCGCTGACCGAGCTCAAGGTGAAAGATTCGGCAAATCTTGAAAAGAAGTACTCAAACTTCGATGAGAAGTACGATTCTTTTTTGAAATACTTATTTGAAAAACATGGAATTACAAAGGCTAAGTTTGTACGACGCTATCATTCACTCTTAGTAAGTCGAGTGACTTCGCAGTTAACTGTGGCGATCATGTCTACTTTGAGCCAGAGTGAAAAAGCAACACGAATTGCATCGCTATTGGAAGTGCCGTTAGCTTCGGTAGAAGAACATATGTTTGTGCTCAAAATGCTCTTCCAAGAAGACTCGCGAAATGGTCCCGGCAATTCAGTCGTTTTCCCTTTGAGTGCTGGGGCGGGTGCGGAGCATAGACTCTTTGTGCCTGCAGCTCCCCTGTCTTTTTACCAAGACAACCCAAGCAATCCCCAAAGCCCTTGGGTCTGTGCTGATACAACAAAAACGACAAAGGGCGGCGAACGTCAGCCTGCATGGCTTGGGGGCTCAAGGTTAGTGATGTCCTTGCGTACTAAAGAGGGCGTTGACAATCCAGATTATATGTATCGACGCTTTTCAGTCAGTTCTGATGCGGGCGAGACTTGGACTCAAGCAAATTATATAAAAATCAATGGAGACCTAGTTTTACCCGACGCAATTTCAAATGGTGGTATCGTCAGCTTGCAAACAGGTAACGATCGTTATTTGGTCACATCGCATTTGTCCAATAATGAAAAAACTATTCCTGGCCCTAACCCGGGCTCTATCCCGGATGACCGTCGAATGTTAACATTAACCACCTTCGAGCCCGATTCTCTAACTCCTATTCTAAGTGAGGCATGTCCCGATACGCAGGTTTATAAATCTCAATACACGGTTTGGGAAAACACTGCGGGCTATTCTGTACTGGCTCATTTAGATGGGGCAGACAGTTTAGGTGTTTTGTTTGAAGCTACCGACGACTCTGGCTCACTTCTTAACTATCGTGGCTGGACAGAAGCTGTTCGATTTACATTAGTTCCTTTGGAAGCACTGACTGCTGGGAATCCTATTGCGCGCTGTCAGTAGAAACAGAAGAACCTAATGCCAGTTAGACTTACGTCCTGAAAACCAAAGCTTGTGCCGTTTTTGATGACGATTTGGGCCTAAGGTTTGGTATCGTTAACGGAGGACCGCCCTTTGGCTGGTCCAGCACTGTCAAAACACGGAGGTTTTGAATGAAGATAGCTCCTATTGATATTACTCATCGTACTTTTTCGAAAAAAATGATGGGTGTTGATCAACAAGAAGTGTACGAGTTTTTACGCGACGTCGCTGACCAGATGGAAGAGCTCGTGCGTGAACGCCAACGCCTCAAAGAAGAACTTCTTAAAAAAGATCAATCACTCGCCGAGTATATCGAGCGTGATCAAGCTCTCCGCGCGACGATCCAAGCGGCCTCTAAAATGTCGGACCAATTTCGTGCGGATGCCGACCGCGAAGCGCAACTGATCATGAGCGATGCACGTCAACGCGCCGAAACTTTGATGAAAGACGCCCGCGATTCATTGAAAAAAATGTACTACGAAATGGCCGATCTGAAAAAGGCGCGCCTCCAGTACGAGACGACGCTGCGTTCTCTGATGCAGGCTCATATCACCATGCTCGATCAAGGTAAGAAAATTTTTCCAGAACCGATCTTGGGCGATAAGTTGGATTTTATCGAAAAAGAGACAGCCCCCACGGAAATACCGGAAACAATGCGTCCGACAGTCATCGGCCAAGCCTAAAAGTCTACCTTTTGGGGGTGGGATCGGCTATGGTGATCCCACATGTCAGACACTGCTCTTGATAAACAAAAACGCCAAGCGAAACTCATCGTTTTCTTGATAGTCTTTCTCGACCTAGTAGGGTTCGGGATTTTTATCACTCTCAGTCCTTTTTTAGCCCGCCACTTTCAGGCCTCCGAATTTCAAATTGGGTTGCTCATGGCCTCCTACTCACTGATGCAATTTATTTTTGCACCGCTATGGGGAAAACTCAGCGACAAATACGGGCGTCGACCCATTCTGTTGTTGAGTCTGATTGGCGGCTCCCTTTCTTATTTGGGAATCGCTTTTTCTGAAACTTTGATAATGATGTTTGTCTGCCGTTCGCTCGCTGGAACTTTTGCCGCTAACATTTCCACAGCTCACGCGGCCATGGCTGATGTGACGGATAAAAAAAATCGCACCAGCGCCATGGGTTTGATTGGTGCCGCATTTGGTTTGGGTTTTATCATCGGTCCTTCTTTGGGAAGCCTTTTTGGTTACATAGGCCAACGCATTGGCGACCAGGCCCCCTTTGGAATTTTTTTTCCGGCTCTGATGGCATTCGTTGTTACATCCCTCAACCTTGTGTGGGCTTATTTTGCCCTTCCCGAAACTAAAGGAATGGTGGAGGACGACACCACCGAGGAAATCTCGCTCTATCCGACAAAAACTTCGTCCTTGGTGATTTATCTCATTGGGGTTTTCTTCCTTGCCAATTTGGCCATGCCCCTGATGGAAGTGATGCTTTTTCCTTTTGTTGCGGATCGTTTTGGCTGGGGTTTTGTTCAGTCGGGATTGGGATTTGCCGTCGTCGGTTTGGTGATGGCCTTTACGCAGGGATTTTTGGTGCGCCGGATGATGCCTCGCTGGGGCGAAAGAAAAATGCTGGTGTGGGGAATGATCCTGATGGGCGCCGCTTTTTATATGATTTCCGCCTCGCACACGATTGAGTTTTTAGCCTTTGCTATGTTATTTCTAGCCATAGGAAATGGTTTTGTTCGTCCGTCATTGTTGGGAATCGTCAGTGTCCTTTCTAAAGAAACGCAGCAGGGGCAGATCATGGGTTTCTCGCAAAGTGCTGCGAGCATGGGGCGCATCTTGGGGCCTGTCATTGGCGGTTGGTTGTACACGCACCAAGGAATGGGCAGCCCTTTTGTGGCGGCCGGCGTGGTTACAACCGTAGGTTTTTTTGCCATCCTTTTTAGATACACTCAATTGCCTGATCAGAGAGGTCCGTCATGAGCGAAATGTTATCCGATCGTTACAATCCCACCGAAGTCGAAGCTAAAACCTACGGGTGGTGGAAAGAAAAGGGTTACTTTAAAGCACAGGATCAATCGACGAAAATTCCTTTTAGCATCATTTTACCTCCGCCCAATGTGACAGGGTTTTTACACATGGGTCATGCTTTGGATCACACTATTCAAGATGTGATGATTCGCTGGAAGCGCATGAGCGGCTTCAATGCCATGTGGTTGCCGGGCACCGATCATGCGGGCATTGCCACACAAGCCGTGGTGGAAAAACTTCTCCACAAAGAAGAAAAGAAAACGCGCCATGATCTGGGGCGTGAAGCCTTTGTGCAAAAAATTTGGGAGTGGAAAAATCAATACGGCGAACGTATCTACAATCAGATGGAACGCTTAGGAAATTCTGTAGACTGGGATCGTAAGGTCTTTACTCTCGACGACGGTGTTTCTAAAGCCGTGCGCAAAACGTTTGTAAAACTTTATAAAAAAGGTTGGATCTATAAGGGTGAAAAACTAGTCAACTGGTCTCCACCGTTACAATCTGCGATTTCGGATTTAGAAGTGGTTCACAAAGAGACCAAAGGCAACCTCTATCATATCGCTTACACAGTTGATGGCGCTAAGTATGAAGATGGCAGCGACATAAAAATCATCATCGCAACCACACGCCCGGAAACGATGTTGGGAGATACTGCTTTGTGTGTACATCCCGATGATTTACGCTATCAAAAATGGATCGGCAAAAAAGTTTTCCTGCCGCTCACCAAAAGAAAAATCCCGATCATTGCCGACAGCTACGTCGATAAAGAATTCGGCAGCGGCGCTTTAAAAGTCACACCAGCCCATGACTTTAACGATTACGAATTGGGTAAAAAACATAAATTGGAATTTATCAATATTCTCGAAAAAGACGGCAAACTCAACGCCAATGCAGGAGCTTACCAAGGGCTCTCGACGCAAGAAGCGCGTAAAAAAATTGTCGCCGACCTCGAAGAGCAAGGTTTTCTGGTCAAAGTTGAACCTCACGTTCATCAAATCGGTTATTGTGATCGCACCGGTACCATCGCTGAGCCTTTTTTATCGGAACAATGGTTTGTGCGCACCAAAGATATGGCAGTTCCTGCTCGTCATATGGTGGAAAACGGTAGCATTCGTTTTGAGCCGGAGATGTGGACTAAAACATATCTGCATTGGATGAGCATTATTCAAGACTGGTGTATTTCTCGCCAATTGTGGTGGGGACATCGTATTCCGGCGTGGAACTGTGCGAACTGCGGTCACGTGACAGTGAGCGAAGTGGATCCTACGGCGTGCGAAAAATGTAAGAGCGCAAAATTAACTCAAGAGGAAGATGTGCTCGACACGTGGTTCAGCTCTGGCTTGTGGCCGTTTAGCACGATGGGTTGGCCTGAAAAAACCGAAACTCTCAAAACCTTTTATCCAACGAGTGTGTTGGTAACGGGTCACGATATTATTTTCTTTTGGATTGCGCGCATGATTATGATGGGCATTGAACTCACCGGCGATGTGCCTTTCCGCAAGGTGTATGTGCATGGTTTGATCCGCGATTCCGAAGGCAGAAAAATGTCGAAGTCCCTCGGCAACTCTCTCGATCCGGTTGAAATGATCGACCAATATGGCGCTGATGCACTTCGCTTTACCTTAATGGCGCAAATTGCTTCGGGCAAAGATTTAAAATTTTCTGTGGATCGTTTGGAAGGGTATCGCAACTTTATGAATAAGTTGTGGAATGCCGCTCGTTTTATTTTGCAAAATACGTCGGATGTGACGGTTGAGCAGATGAAACAGATTCATTCGGCCAGCGACCTTTCCACTGCCGATCGTTGGATTGTTCACCGCTCAGGCGAAGTGATGAAGGACGTAGAGCAACATCTCAAAGAAGATCGTTTCTCCGATGCCGCCAACGCTCTTTATTCTTTCGTGTGGCATGAATTCTGTGATTGGTATTTGGAATTCTCTAAACCAGTTCTTTATAAAGGCGAAGGGAAAACCAAACTGGCCACGCAAACAGTGCTTTTACAAACACTGAACCGCATAGTGCGCATGTTGCATCCGTTCACACCGTTTATTACCGAAGAGATTTATCAAAAGCTCCCAGTCAAAAATAAGGCATGCATTATCGATGTGTATCCAACAGCGACACTAGACAAAGAGTGGTTGAGCTTAGGATCGGCCGAGGCCACTTACGAAATGAAAGTAGTCATGGAAGTGATTCTCGCCTTAAGAAACATTCGCGGCGAAAATCTCATTAAGCCGAGCCAAAAAATGAATGTCTGGGCTGTGCCGCAAGATGAACTGACGCAAAAAATTCTTTTGCGCAATCAAACCGAGATCATGCGCTTAGCGGGCATTGAACAGTTCAAAGCGGAACCCAAAGAGTCGCTGGCCAAGTGCGCGGTGGCTCCGGTGCGTTTAGGAGAAACTCTTATCGACGTGGTCGTTCCTTTGGAAGGCTTAGTGGATATCGAAGAGGAGATCAAACGTTTGCAAAAGATGATCGAAAAAACCAATAAGGATGTCACACTTTTGTCTAACAAACTCTCCAACGCCAACTTTGTAAAGAACGCCCCAGAAGATATCGTGCAAAAAGACACAGCTTTATTGGCCGAATTGCGCTCGAAGATTCAGGGATACGAAGACGGTTTAAAGCGTCTGAAGAGTTAAGCAAACAAACCTAGACTTGCTCCCTCTATGGCCTTTCGATAGCCTAAGG
This sequence comes from Bdellovibrionales bacterium, assembly GCA_041736155.1. Lineage (GTDB taxonomy): Bacteria > Bdellovibrionota > Bdellovibrionia > Bdellovibrionales > JAGQZY01 > JANPLN01. The sequence continues at coordinate 46,066 of JBGSUL010000012.1, read as the reverse complement.
ACATTGGGGGGTCTTATGACCAAACATTTTTGTCTTTTTGCTTTTGCATTAATTTTCTTAAACTGTTCTCACTTAGGAGGGCAGAGAGAGATTGCTTCTTTAGATTCTACCTATCTCAATATTGATACCAAGGGAGCCAGCAATACCACAGGCTGTGGGGCTTCGGTTCCATTGCTTGCGCGTTTGCGTGATCATTTGGATCTAAATGTCACCGATCATGACCTACAGAGAAAGTTGAGTCAGCCTCGCACACTCATCGCTGGTGATTATTTTTTTCCAACAAACTATACGTTTTTAACCCAGCAGAACGGAGCTCATAGCGCCAGAGTCAAAAATCTGCTCGATCAGTGGAGTCGTGATTATGATCTTATTCTCGTGGGTCTTTTACCCTTGTGGGAAGACTTGAGTGAAAATGAAAAAACGGTAGCGCAGAATTTCGATGCTGGCGGCTATAAAAATATTTTAGATATTCTTGAAAACTATAAAACTGCTGTGAGAGCTGTGAATACGTCTCTTCGCGATTACGCTCAAGCTCACCCGCAGAAAGTAAAACTCCTCTCGCTAAAAAATATGATTACCGCTTCGTGGGATTTTTATAATAATACGATGGGGGACTACGCTTATCCCATTCCGCCGAATCCTTTCAATGCGGACCATCTTCATTTCACTGATTATGGACAGGCCTTCTTTTTAAATGCTGTGGTATTTCCTGTGTTAAACCCACAGATCCCTCCCATTATTGAAACAGGGCGAAGAATGAGCGATTATTATTCGCATCGCGCGCTCTCACGGATTCTAGACAGTAGAGAGAATTATTTAAACGGTACGGATGGTGGTTTTTGGTCGACGATTGTGGAGTCTCGTCAGTTTATTATGTCCAATGCCTCTTTTGAAAATCGCGAAGCGCAAGACATGCAATCACTACTCGATGTCGCGAAAGTTATTGAGGGTGTTGCCAAGCAGCGCAAGGGATTCCCCCTCTATGTACAATTTAATACCGAGCCACAAAAAGTGAGTTTAGATTTAAGCTCTGCCCTTTTTTATACACGCATTGATTTAAATAAACTTGCCGATAATACATTTGAGGGGTGGGGTTATGATTACTGGATGTTAGCGGGTTTATTAAATCCTCCCAAAACCAACTATCGTTTTGTCTTCAAAAAAACCAACGTGCCGGGGACGTTTGATCTCGAATGGACACTCTATCCTATCGTAAGCGGTCAGCTCGAGTGGCTGAAGCAGAATTACGGAACCGAAAAAATTCGCCTGAGCACTCTGGATAGTCGTTTTGTAGATCAAATAAAGCGCCGTAGAGGGCATTCTATAAAATATAAATTGCAAGTGCAGATTGAAAATTTAAATTAAGATATGTCCTAGTTACGAATTTCTTTAGTGGGGAAAACCGACGATGGTGAGCCACAGCGTGGCCGCGCAAAAAAGCAGGGCACCCCAAAAGAGCAATGATGTGGGTCTGCATCTTCTTAAGAGCACCGAAACGGCGAGACCCGAGCACAGGGTGAGAACAAAACCTGTGGTGTGAAGAATTTTATCAAAATCAAAAAACCACAGAATAAATAACGACACAGACATTTGCAAAAGCAATGAGGCGCGCGGAACCATACCTGACGGTGTGAAGAAAATTTTCGGCAATGCTTTATCTTGCGCCATACGCGCATAGACACGCGGGCCAGTAATAAAGAGTGCGCTGGTGGTCGAAATCAGGCCAAAGGCAATAAACAACGAAAGCCATGCGGCCGCGCTCTGTCCCATACTGGCCTCTAAAAAAGTAGCGACCACTTCGGGCTTACCAAAAAGCAGAGACACATCGCCGGTAAATAACAAAGCTACATTGAGAGAAAGATAAAGCACGGCAACACCTAGGGTTCCCCAAAACGAAGCGCGGTGAACATCTGAACCCTCGCGCAAAACTTCGCTCGCAATGTAGTACACAGCATTCCAACCCGAAAAGGCATAGGCGCACCAAAAAAAAGAATGAGCCATGGTGGTCGGATTAAAATGCACATCATGGAGCGATACGCCTGCCCAGGGACTGATAATAAAAGACACGACCACCAGTAAAGCAAGGCCAGCCAGTTTTCCAATCACAAAGGCATGATGACTTTTAAAAAAAGATTTCGGGCTAAAGAGTTGCAAACAGGTGAGCGCAACAATTAACAAAGTGGCAATGATATGAGGGCTGGTCGGAAGAGGAGTAAAATGTTGCAGGTACATAGCAAAGCCCACGGCTGATGCAGCGATAGGTGCCGAAAATCCTGCCACCAAAGAAACAAAACCTGCGAAGTTTCCCAACCACGCATGCCAGCCTTCATGAAGAAAATGATATTCGCCGCCAGAGCCAGGATAAAGACGATGCAGTTCTTGGTAGCAACGCACGCCGAGCAGGGCGTAACAGGCCGCCAAGAGCCACACAGCAAAGACAACCAGTGGATGGTGAAGCTCCGCGAGGAGAAAGCCGGTGGTGGTGAAAATCCCAGTGCCAATGCAGTTGGCGACGACAAGGAGGGACGCTTTGGAGAGGGAAAATTTTTCCGAACGTGCGAATTTTCCCGATGTCACAACTCAGCCAACCGATCGATCTCAGATTGTAACTCTATATTTTTTGCGCGTAATTTTTTTTGTTCATTTGTTTTGTAATTAATTTTAAATTCAGCGCTTTCAATATCGTCTTTGATATCGTCCAATTCTCTTTCATACTTTTGCAGAGCTTGATTGGCAGGACTATTTGGATCTTGAAAGACCGGACGTTGGTTTTTTTGTGGCTGAGGAATAGAGGGGCGTCTTTGTTGGAGGCGATAGAGCTGTTGTTGGGAGTGGGCTATAGAACTACGTAAGTTATAAATTTCGCTATCCATGGCGAGTATTTCATTCTCATTTTGCAGAATTTGAGTTTTTAAAAGAGAGCGACGACCTTTTTTAAAGTGTTTAAGGTATTTGGCCTCATTACGCTCTGTGCACTGATTTTGGTAAACCCCGCCCTTGCTGGCAAACTCCTCAGCACTCTCAGGTTTACAAAAAATATCCAGCCCTTGTTTGTGTTGTTTTTTGAGCATGGAGTGGAGTGGTGTATCGCAGAAATCATAATTAAAAGATTCACCGTTGCGACCGGCACTGAGTGCGCCATCAGCTTTGCAATAATCTTCCATGCCCAACTGAAAACCACGACTGATTTCGCCACCGTTCATCTCAGCTTCGGCTTTTTGACAATTTTTATAAGTAGGATTTTGTTCCATTCGCCAGCCCTTCATGGCGGTGTCGTGGGCGATCTGAAACCAGTTCATTTCTTCGCAGTCTTTGCGCAAACTGGAGCAACTTAACAAGAGGACGTAAGGAAGAAGCAAAATTATTTTGTTCATAAAGTCTCCTCGCGAGCTCAACGAGCTTTTGGTCGGATTAGGAAAGGGCTTTGACGGTTCCAATGTAGATATAGGCGATGCCTAAAGAGAGTGGCACCACAGACATAGATTCATAGCGCCCGGTTTTCATCGCACGACGGACAAAGTCGTCGCCGCAGGGGAACTTAAGCGCTGATTCATTGAGGTAATGATAAGCTTGGGCATTGCCCGAGAGCCATCCGCCGAGACGAGGGAGAATATAATGAGAGTAAAAGCCGTAAGCTTCGCGCAAAACGGGCCACTGAATTTGGCCAAATTCAAGAATCATCACACGACCACCGGGACGAACCACGCGAGCTAATTCGCTAAGAGCTTTTTGCAGATCATTCACATTGCGGATACCAAAAGAAATACAGCTGATATCAAAAGTCTGATCAGAAAAAGGAAGTTTGGTGACATCGGCGGGTGAAAATTCCACCGCTAAGTTTTGCTCTTTGGCTTTGACGGGAGCTAGCGCCAAAATATCTTCGCAGAAATCAGTGCCCACAACCCGGCCCGTGTCGCCCACTTGTTTTTTAAAAAGCAAAGCAAGATCACCCGTGCCCGTGGCGCAATCCAAAACACGATCGCCAGTTTTAGCACCACTTAATTTGATGACTTTTTGTTTCCACAGACGATGAATCCCCAAAGACAAAACAGAATTCGCCTTGTCGTAGCTCGGAGCGATTTCGGAAAACATTTTGCGAATGGTAGGGGCGTGCGGTTCTTTATACATGGGTGACTAAAGTTTTTCCGGCAGCTTCGATAAAGGGTTTAATTTGTGCCATAAGATTTTTAAAAGCGGGAAAATCAAGGGCTTGGAATCCATCAGAAAGAGCTCGTGATGGATCGGGATGGACTTCCACCATAATACCACTGGCGCCCGCAGCGATCGCCGCACAGGCCATGGGCGCAATCAATTCGGGAACTCCCGTACCGTGCGATGGATCGACAATCACCGGAAATTGACTTTGTGTGCGCAGATAGGCCACGGTCGCGAGATCCAGCGTGTTGCGGGTTTTGGTTTCGAAAGTGCGAATCCCACGCTCGCACAACATCACCGACTCATTTCCACCCTGTACGATGTATTGCGCGGCTTTGAGCCACTCATCGACAAGAGCAGAAAAACCTCGCTTGAGCATGATCGGTTTATTTTGTTTTCCGAGATCTTTGAGAAGTTCGTAATTATACATATTGCGCGAACCCACTTGCAGAGCATCTAATGCCGCACTCATTTCTGGCAATTGTCGAGGGTCGGTGATTTCAGAAATCATCGGCATTTTGAGTTCATTTTTAATTTCTTGAATCCACGACAGAGCTTCTAAGCCAACACCTTGAAAACTTTCGGGGTTGGTGCGCATTTTAAAAATGCCTCCGCGTAAAATAGAGGCGCCAAATTCTTTTACAAAATGGGCGGTTTCTTTAAACTGCGCAGGACTTTCCACAGAGCATGGGCCGGCGATCACACAAAATGAATTGGGCTTGAGTACCAGCTGACCGATGGAAAAGGTGGCATTAGGAATATTCATCGTGTCGCAACATAGCAGAGCTTATATGTGATGTCCAATTATCCACCACCCCTGAGCAGGCCTTTTCGACAACCCAGAACCCACTTTGTAAATAGGTACGCCGATACTTTTTGCGACTTGGTGCGCAACATATGCGCACCAAGTCGCAAAAAGTATCGGCGTACCTATCTGCAATGCGGTGCGTACATAAACGGGGCCTGGCACCGGAAATGACGGGGTGGTAAACCTGCCTCGTGGAGTTTTCATTCTCAGCCTGGCTTAAGCAAGGCGCTATTATTGGTAAAGTCGGTAAGTGGGTCGAAGTCCTGTGGGGTGAGCCATCCCTCCACAAGCAGGAAGAAAATCTCAAATCACCGGCGATTTACCACAATAGTTTTTTTCGCGAGAGCAAAAACACCTGGTCCGTCTACCCACACAGTCAGCGTTTTAATTGGAAAGACTGGAAGCAGTTGATCGTTGCGGAGCTGAAACAGCATAAATTTGAAGAGTCAGAAATGGACTGGCAGGAACCTAACAAAGCCGCCTTTACTAAAGTTTTTCAGAACATCAAAAAAGAAATAAAACAAAAAACCATTCAAAAAGCGGTGCCCGTGGTGGTGTCGCAAGCACCGCGACAGCTATCGCCGGAGCTATCCATTTTGCAGGCTTTAAAAATGTCTCCCGTGAATACCTATGTCTTTGGCAGCTGGGGGCCCGAGGATGGTTTTTTGGGATTCAGTCCCGAGATTTTATTTTTGCGCGAGAAAAAAAATGTCATTAAGACGATGGCACTGGCGGGCACACGCAAAAAAGAGCAATATCAGCAAGATCCCGAAGAGTTTTTGCGCGACCCAAAAGAGATGAAAGAACATCAGTTTGTCATCGACGACATTATTAAACGTTTAGAACCCCTCGGCAAAGTGAAGTCGAGCAAAACATCTTTTTTAGAACTCAACTTTCTCACCCATCTCTACACACCGCTACAGGTCACTCTGACCGAGTCGTTGAGTTTTGAAAAATTAGTGGCCGTGCTACATCCCACACCGGCATTGGGGATTGTTCCGCGCGAACAAGAGCCGCTCCTTAAAAAGTGGCGCGAAGAAGAAAAATATCTCGGCGCGCCCTTTGGGATTCGTTGGAGTGAAACAGAATATCTTTGTCTTGTGGCCATTCGCCAACTGCAATGGAATAAGAGTCATTATTTTATCAGCAGCGGTTGTGGCATCGTCGAAGAAAGTGATCTCGATGAAGAATGGCAAGAGCTGCGCATGAAGCGAGAATCCGTGCGGAGAATGTTTCATTTATGAGTAACGCACGCATGGTACAAAACACATTGGATTGGTTGTGGCAGCAAGGGGTGCGCGATATTTGCCTCTGTCCTGGTGGTAGAAATTCCCCTTTTGTGTTGGCGCTGGAAAAAAATCCCGCCCTCACTTTGTATTCGGGATTTGATGAGCGCGCGACGGCTTTTTATGCTTTGGGTTTGACACAAAAACATCAGCGACCGGTGGCGATCATCGTCACCTCGGGAACCGCCGTAGCGGAAGTCTTACCAGCGGTGATCGAAGCCCACTACACTCAAACACCGTTGATCGTTGTCTCAGCGGATCGTCCCCGTCGTCTGCGCGGGACTGGATCTCCGCAAACCATTCAACAGGTGGATATTTTTGGTTCCTATGTGGAAAAGTGTGTGGATGTGGAAGGGGAATGGCCGCAAGTGACATGGCAACAAATTCTTCCACTGCATCTGAACGTTTGTTTTGATGAGCCACTCATTCACGGCATTACGACGTGGCAACCGACCACATCATCACAGATAAAAAAATCTGAACCCGCATTGCTCCAATGGCAGAACGAGCAAATGAGTTCGACCTCTTTCGAAGACCTTGGTCAGCATTGGCAAGATTTTTGCGCACAGGCACAAGCGCCGTTACTACTGATCAGCAGTCTTCGCCGGCAAGATCAAGAGGCGGTGGCCAAGTGGCTTGCGCAGTGGCCAGGATTTGTTTACGCCGAAGCAACCAGTGGTTTGCGAGAAGTCGACCATCCTTTTATGATTCGCTCTGGAGATCGATATGTGCAACATCTCTTGAAGCAAAAAAAAATAGATGCAGTTGTCAGAATCGGTGGCGTGCCCACCGCACGTGCGTGGAGAAACCTCGAGATGGGAACGTGCCCGGTGTTTTCTTTATCGCATTTGCCGTTTCCGGGAATGTCTCAAGGCGAAACTTTTTCCGGCGCACTTCCAACGATGCTGCAAAGTTTGCTCAACTTAACAACGCTTTCCAAAAGTTTTCCATCACCTGCGCAGGCCGATGTACAAACGGATCAAACACTCGCAGGAAAAATCACCGGACTCATGTCCTTATACCCGCAGGCCGAGCCAGTTTTGTTTCATCAACTCTCCACGCAAATACCTGCTGCCGCTACAGTTTATATGGGGAATAGTTTACCCATTCGTGAATGGGATCTGTGTGCTCAACGCCAAACTTCCCACTGGGTGCAAGCCAATCGGGGCGCCAATGGCATTGATGGTCAGTTGGCCACGGCGCTGGGCTTGGCTCATCCACAGAAAGAATTGTGGATTTGCTTAGGGGATTTAACCACTCTTTACGATGCCAATGCCTTGTGGTTTTGGCGACAAAATCCTACGCCTTTAAAATTAATCGTGATGAATAATCAAGGTGGAAAAATTTTTGAAAGGCTTTTTGCCAATTCCACTTTTTATAACCAACACGATTTATCTTTTGCCGCGTGGGCAAACCAATGGGGCATACCGTATGAGCGTTATCAAGAGGGCACGTCCTGGCCGCAGCACGAATCCTATTTGTTGGAAATAGTTCCCGACAACGAACAAACACAGCTTTTTTGGCGCGATTATGATCTTTTATGGGATCTTTTATGGAATCAGTAAACGCCGTCTTTCTCCATGGATTTTTAGGTTTACCCCAAGACGGTGAAGCGCTTTATAAAAATTTAAATTCACAAAAAATTTCTTTTCAATGGCAAGCACCGCACCTGTGGAGGGATGTTTCTCCACGCGAATTTACGTCATTGCCCCAGGCGGGAGAACGTTTATCTTCTGTCATCAAAGGTGAGCGATTGCACATTTTTGCTTATTCTCTCGGTGGACGAGTGATGCTCCATTGGCCGCAAGAGCAGTGGGGGAGAATCGCTTCTCTCACGCTGATTTCTGTTCATGGCGGATTGGTGTCGAACAACGAGCGCGAACTCCGCGCCGAGCAAGACGTGATGTGGTCCCAGCGCTTTTTGCAAGAGCCATGGGAGAGCGTCTGTCAGCAATGGAATCAGCAAGACGTTTTTCGTGAGGATCTTTGGCGGCCGGTGCGGTTAGAGCAAGATTTTTCACGCGAAGAGCTGGCACAGGCCCTCTGTGGATGGTCGTTGTCGGAACAAGAGAATCAGATTTCGCAAATGCAGAAATTTCCCTTTCCGGTCACCTATTGGAGTGGAGAACGTGATCCAAAGTTTTCCAAATATGCGCCGCTTTTGCAAACACAGCTTTTAGCCGCCCCCCAATGGCATTTCAACGAAGCAAAAGGGCACGGTCATAGTCTTCACGGCAGTGCCGCTCAGGAGATTGTTGCGGATTTCCATCGACGACATTTCTAGCAAAACGTCGAGATAGCGCAAAGAAGCGACTTCTCGTTTGGAGTTGGGGTTTAAACAAAATATAATTTCTCAATGCGCCGATTTATCGTTTTTGCATTGATCGCAGTATGTCTTTGGTATCTTCTTTTTTCTTCAGAACATTTTTTGAGTACGTCCACAACACACGAAAAAGAATTCGTTGAGGAATCTTTAGAAACAAAAACAGCAATTCCTGTCTCTCGCCCTCCAGAAAGTTCGCGTCATCCGACGGCAACGGTTGAGTCACGACGAAAACCGCTCAGTTTAAAAGAAATGACTGAATCCATTCGCAACAACCAGATTTGTTTCAATGATACGCAATATATGATTGAGAGAGCGGACTATGACCGAAAGGAGTTACCTTTTTTATTATTGTCTGCCTTGCTCGAAGCTAATGAGATCCACGAAAAAAATCCAGATTGTATATCATCTCTCTTAACGCGCAGTCGAAAAGAGGCCTTAAACCTCACACGTGGAACGAGCAATGATATCTGCCTTTTTGCGCACGCGCTTTTTTTGAGCGATCAATTTGCGGCTCTTGAGGGGCAGGAAACAGAATTGCTCAATAAGACGAAGGCACTGGAATTGTTAACGGCTCTCCAACAACGTTCCGCTGACAATGGAATTTATACTTTCTTTATGCTTCATCTCTATGAAGACGATATTGAAAAGGCGACAGAAGAATTTAATAACTTTTTAAAATACGAGAAAATTGAAAATCCACTTTCTTTAATTCCACTCAAAGTCCATCGCCTAGGTCTGATGAATGAAGCCGCTCGATGGCAGGCGATCTCCGTTTATTCGACGATGAATATTCCTACGTATACAAAAGGATACCAAGTGGCTAAAATGGTGATTGAGAAAAACCCTCAGTCTCCGGAGATGGAAAATTGGCTGAAAATGTTTCATCGTCGCATGGAAAAAATAGATCAGTTGGGTTTGACAGAACCGTTCGTGTCTCTTCTGGAAATATCCACTCTGCGCAGCTTGGGAACAAAATACTTTGTCGAGCACTTTCCGTCGCAACAACCTCTAGGGTTCTTTAATAAAGAAACATTTGTTCCGTATTTTCAAAGACGAGTGGTCGATATCACTACCAGTGATGATATTTTTAGTCAGGAAGATATGACATGTGCTGAAATGGCTGCGGTTCTCAACCAACAGCAGCCTAAATATGTCAGTAACTACGAAAACGCACTTGTGGATTTAGATAAGCTGCAAGAGGGGAATTAAGGCCCTACTTAGCTCATAAAACCTTGTTGCAGAGCGCTGAATAAGTAGTCATCACCAACGTAGTGTTGCCTAAGAGTGGCCTCCAGAGCTACAAAGAAGCACATTTGTGCACATTGGAGGCTCTATGAAAGAAAATTGGATCACGGTTAAAAAATATCAAGATATCCTTTTTGAAAGAACCGAAGACGGCGTGGCCAAGATCAGTATCAATCGCCCCGAAGTGCACAACGCCTTTCGCCCACAGACTGTGATCGAGCTCAAAGAAGCTTTCGATCTCGCTCGCGACGATGAAAGAATCGGTGTGGTGATTCTAACCGGCGAAGGGGGCAAAGCCTTTTGTTCCGGCGGTGACCAAAAAGTTCGCGGTGAAGGTGGTTATGTCGGCGGCGATGGTCTTCCGCGCTTGAATGTTCTCGATCTCCAAAAACAAATTCGCAGTTTGCCAAAACCGGTGGTCGCCATGGTCGCGGGTTGGGCTATCGGTGGTGGACATGTTCTCCATGTGGTTTGCGATTTATCCATTGCGGCTGACAACGCTCGTTTTGGTCAAACAGGTCCGCGTGTAGGATCTTTTGATGGTGGCTTAGGTAGCAGTTATTTGGCGCGCATTGTGGGCCAGAAAAAAGCTCGCGAGATTTGGTTCTTGTGCCGTCAATACGACGCCAAAGAAGCTCTGGATATGGGTTTAGTCAATAAAGTGGTTCCGCTGTCTGAGCTCGAAATGGAAACCATGAAATGGTGCCGTGAAATGTTGGAGCTCTCTCCGATGGCCTTACGTTTTTTGAAAACAGCGATGAATGCCGATTGTGACGGGCAAATTGGTCTTTTGGATTTTGCCGGGAACGCCACACTTCTTTATTATCTTTCTGAAGAGGGGCGTGAAGGCAAACAAGCCTTTGTGGAAAAACGTAAACCCGATTTTAGCAAATTCCCGCGTTATCCGTAATTGTTTATGATTCGCCATTGGTTGCTGGCATTTCGACCCAAAACGCTCACCGCAGCCCTCGTTCCGGTGTTGGTCGCGTCCGCTTTTGCTCACTTGGAAGGTTTTACGCTTTCCGGGTGGTTGCTGTTTTGTATTTTGGGTTCGGCGTTGTGTATTCAAATTGCTACCAATCTTTTTAATGATGCCATCGATTTTAAAAAAGGCGCTGACAAAACTCGCGTCGGTCCAACACGGGTGACTCAATCGGGCCTGATCGGCGAGAAAACAGTTTTTGCCGTGGCAGGTGGATTTTGTTTATTGGCGCTAGCTCTTGGTATCCCTTTGGTGATGCAAGGTGGCTGGCCGTTGATGATTGTCGGACTGAGTTCGTTATTTTTGGCGTACGGTTACACAGGTGGTCCCTTTCCCTTAGCCTATCTGGGTTTGGGCGATCTCTTCGTAATTCTTTATTTTGGTTTACTTGCGGTTGGCGTGAGTTTTTTTATTTTTACAGGTCTCTGGCTGCCACTGAGTTTTTTATTGGGTCTGCAAGTGGGACTTTTGTCAGCGGTGTTGATTGCGCTCAACAATTTGCGTGATGCTCCCCTTGATGCCAAAGTCGGGAAAAAAACCTGGGCCGTGCAGTTTGGTGATCGGTTTGTTCAACTCGAGATCACTTTGTTTATTGTGCTATCCTATTTGATTCAGATTTTTTGGGTTTATCATTATGGACGCTCGTGGTTTTTAATTTATCTTGTAACTCTACCTCTTGCAGTCAAAATTGTGCGCATCACGTTTACTTTTCAAGAGCGCGCTGAGTTGATTGGTTGTTTAGGAAAAAGCGCAGGTCTTCATATGCTGATGGGCTTGAGTTTTATACTCGGGAGCCTTTTGTGAAGTTTTGGATAGCTCCGTATTCGCTACCGACACGGACCTCCCTTAATCGTCATCAAAAAAAATCCACCACCGAAGGATTTTTAATTAAAGCCCAGGGCAAAGATTTTTCTGCGGGCTACGCCGATTGCCGCCCGTGGGATTTTCTCGGTGACCCTGCAGTGGAGCAGCAAATTCAATGCTTGCGCGACAGACGTTGGACGGTGCTGCTGAGAAGAAGTCTTTTCTTTGCACGACTGGATGGTCGCGCGCGTGAAGAGAAGCGTTCTCTCTGGGATCCACAGATTCGTTTGCAAAGTCATTATACCTGCACGGACCCGCAAGAACTTTTTAATATAGAAAAATGGGCCGAATTGCGCGCGCAAGGGTATCGCACAATCAAACTTAAAATGGGTCGGTCCTTAGTCGATGAAGTGCGACTGAGCCATCGACTTGCAGAAAAGGCATGGTTTCGTTGGCGTTTGGATTTTAATGGCAGCGGGGGAGAAGCGTTTCTCAAAAAAGCCGGAGCGCAGTTTCTAGCGCAAGTGGATTTTATCGAAGATCCCGAGCCCTACACGGAAGAGCGCTGGTCCTTTCTCGAGAAAACATACGGCGTAAAAATCGCCTACGATCAACCACCAAAGGGAAAAGTTCAGCTCCCTCGCGGTCATCGCACGCGGATTATTAAACCCGCACGACAGAATTTCTTCGCGCGGTCCATGGACGTGGTCACCAACTCTCTCGACCATCCTCTCGGCCAAGCCTTTGCCGCTTTGCAAGCGCAAGAGAGTGTGAGACGCTTGGAAAAACAAAAAGTGGTGTATGGTTTAAAAGCAGATCATTTATTTGCACCTAATGAGTATTTCCGTCGATTGTCGACGACCTCATCGGTATTTCAGCCCGATATAAATTATGGTGTGGGATTTGACGATCTGCTGAAGAGGGAAAAATGGATTCTTCTATAAATATTTTTGCATCTTCACAAGATCAGGTGTGTTTGCCACCGCAAATGCCGTCAGCAAAAGCAGACCAATTGCATCAAGTGGTGACAAAACATTTCCGCGGAAGCCATTTTTGGTTATTAAGCTCGGGCACAGAGTCGGCAAAAACCGGAGCCACAAAAGTGGTCGCCCTTTCACAAAAAGCCATGCGTGCAGCTGCGGAAGGTGTTGCCCGCCATTTTACATTTACATCGTCAGATATTTTTTTAAATACATTACCTTTGCATCACGTCTCAGGCTTGATGCAAAAAGCCCGCGCCGAAGTCTGTGAAGCGCAATTTATAGATCTCTCCGAGGAGCGCTGGGACTTGGGAAATTTTATCCACCAACTCCGTACAGAAAACGCGACGGTGACGTCACTTGTACCAACTCAAATTTTCGATATCGTCAGCGCCAAAAGAAATTCCCCCAGCTCTCTCCATGTGGCTTTTGTCGGCGGCGGCGCTTTAAGCGAAGAGCTGTACCAACAAGCCTGCGCCTTGGGTTGGCCGTTGGTTCGCACTTACGGAATGACAGAAACCTGTGCCATGCTGGCATTTAAAAATCCTCTCGAAAAAGTCTATCGTCGCCTGCCCCATATAACATCTTGGCAAAGCGACAAGTCTCAACGCTTGAGATTTTTATCACCAAGTTTGCTGAGCGGTTATCTCTGGGTCGAAGAAAAATCAGCCAAGTGGCAAGACCCCAAAGTGGACGGATGGTACGTCAGCGACGATTGCGGAATCATCGAAAAAGACACTCTCCAACTTTTGGCTCGCGAAACAGAGCTGGTGAAAATCAAAGGCGAGACCGTCTCCCTCGCAAAAATGAACGAAAAATGGCAAACATGGTTAAGCCAACGAGTAGGTCTTCCTGCGGCCTCGGTGATTCTCGCACTCCCTCATGAGCGCGATGGCGCCCAGTTAGTCTTGGCGAGCGAAGCTGCGATAGCAGAAGGAACACTGCAGGAGTTCCACAAAACAGTTTTACCTTTCGAGCGCCTACAAAAAGTTTTTGTGCTCCGCCTCCCCCGTACAGAGCTAGGCAAAGTAAAAACTGCCGAACTGCTAAGCAAACTGACTGCTTTGTAGAACTCCTCTTTTCAAGGAGGAGCTCTGCAAGAGTGAATGAAAATACAGCTGACATGCTCATGGAGGGGGAATAATGTTGAATGATGAAAACAATTTCTCTATTGCCAATAGGTAGAGTGGTCTCGACAAGAAAAATAGCCGAAGATGACAATTGGGATAGTGAGAAAGTTTATATAGAGTTAGATAGTGCGCAATTTACGCCAGAAGCACTTGCGGGCCTTACAGATTTTTCCCATGTCGAAGTGCTATTCCATATGAATCAGGTCGATCCACAAAAAGTAGAAACGGCAGCACGTCATCCAAGAAATAACAGTGAGTGGCCTAAGGTTGGAATTTTTAGTCAGCGAGGCAAAAATCGCCCGAATCAAATCGGCACCACTATTTGTAGAATTTTGAAGGTGGAGGGTCTGCAACTTCATCTCGAAGGACTCGACGCGATGAATGGCTCACCTGTGTTAGATATCAAGCCATGGGTTGCTGAATTTGCGCCCAGAGGCTCCATTTTTCAACCGAAGTGGATCTCCGAGCTTATGCATAAATATTGGTAAATAGATAAAGCATCTTTCCTTTGCCAAGAGTGGGGACTCCTCGTAAATTGAGGGGGTTGGAGAAATTTATATGAAACTGGTGATTCGTTACAACAGCCTTGGAATTGAGACTATTAATCTAGAGCCAGGAACTTATGAAATCGGACGTGGTTCAGAGAATGCGATTCACATCAACCATCCCTCCATTCGTCGCCAACATGGAAAATTATCTTTTATCAATCAGTCATGGGTTTACGAAGACGGCGAAACTCTGCGAATACAAACTTTAGATAATACAGCTCCCATTTTTTTAAGTAACGAAATTGAAATGGCCACCGAAGCTTATACTCTCTCTGAAGAGACGCGGGAGTTCTCATCTTTGGGCGGAGTTTCGCGCAAAAATCGTCGCACTTTTTTGGCACTGTTGTGTGTGGGGGTATTTTTCTTTCTTACGGGGCTTGGTTATTTTTTAATCAAGAATAGCCGCCGCCATTCGGACCCCAATCAGCTGCTGGCCGACGTGCGCTCCAAAATTGTCGAATTTGAAAAAATCAAAAATCCGCAAGCCATCGATGATTATAAAAAGTATGGTGGTTTTCGCGATGAAGACTTCCGCGAGAACATGGGGTTTTGTACAGGTTTTTTTGTCGCCCCCAATGTGGTTCTAACAGCGAGTCATTGTTTATGGGGCAGCGACTTTCTTGATATTCAAACGTCTTTTGAATTGCGTACCTTTGATGGCAAACATTTTAAACCCGTTCGTGTTTTAGGATTCGACCCGATCAGAGACTTTCTCTTTTTAGAACTTGAGGGCGCCGAGTCTTATGGGCATTTGGACTTTGCCAATGATTTTAAAATTGGCCAAACCGTTTATACCTTGGGAAATGCGCATGGCCAGGGCATTGCCATACGCGAAGGCATTATGGCTAACGAGACAGCGGATCTTAACGATCCGAGTATTAAGTACATTCGCTACTCCGCGGGCGCCAGCCCTGGGAACAGTGGTGGACCGCTCCTAGATTCTGAGGGGCATATTGTAGCTCTCGTTTTTGCAGCGACGGGTGCTGAAAACTACAATCTGGGAACATCTTGTCATGATCTCAAAGAAGGTTTTAAAAAATTTGTAGCGAATCGTGAACCACAAGAAATTTCTGTGGTGGTTAAGCGTCTGTTTAATTTTAATTTAAATACTTTTATGCAAAAGCAGATGCTGCCGTTTTTACCAGATTACAACGAATACCCAGAAATCAATCAACTGGCCAGCCAAGTCGAACTGACTTTCCAGGTGCCGATGGAGTTTGCGTCTATCGGACAATTGGTCCTTACGGAAATCCAAGAAAAATCCAGTCAGGCTCTGGCCGAGATCGAAAAGAAAATGCTCGAGGACAAACAGGTCATTTTGGATTGGAATTCTTTTCTTTCAGCAAAAACACCGGTCATCCTTCCCTCGCAATTTGATAGCAGCCAAAATAGTTTCTATCAAAGTAACGGCAGATATTTTATGAAAGTGGCCGGGTTTCTCGACAGCCCCAGCCGCAAAGACTTTAAAGCCTATGTGGAGCAATTCGATAAAGAGAATAAATTTGATTTCCAGTCTTATGGAATGAACATCGAGTATGCCAAACCCGAGAGTGATACTGGAAAACCTCAGTATATGCCGAATAACCCAAACAAAAATAAAAACTCGATTGATGAATTGGCACAGGGGAATCTCTACAGCCAACTTTTATTGGGCAAAAAATTGGATGATGAAGATTTAATGGCCGTTTTCCTCAAAAATTATTTTGGCCAAGAGGGAGTTCTCTCGGGTACGTATTCGGCGTTTATCCGACCGCAAGCGTATAAATCGTTTACTTTGCATTCCTTGGAGAGAGCACCACAGGTGGAAAATGTAAAGGATGGTTTGGGACGTTCCTGGAAACGTTTTATGTTCCAGCTCTTTGATCAAATTTATCTGGCAGTGTACTGTGTCTCTTTGCCCGAAGGCACTCAATGTGTGGCGCGTGTGTTTCCGATTGAAAATGCGGATCGACGGCAATTTGTCGAAGCTAATTTTCGTCAACATATCTTGGCGCACTTTTTTGAAAATCCTTTTTTCTGGAGCCCCACAGATTTGCTCGCTTTCTTAAAATCACCAGCTAAAGAAGGACTGTCTTCTTTCCGAGGGATTAATTTTGTTGAGCAGGGATCTGTTTACGCAGTGACACTAGAACCTTTTGGGATCTCTTTTGAGGTACCTAAAAATGCCCAGGGTGTACGTTTGCAGAATGGACTTTTCCTCAATCAAGAAAAACAAAATGTATGGACAGGTTTTGGTGCGGAGTGGATTCTTGCCGGGAAAGATCCCAAAGTCTGTGGTTTTTTAGTTGAACCCGACGGGAGTCAGTCTATTTATGTGCTGAATTATCAAAGGGATCTACTCAAGCGACGTAAGTTGAAAGAAGAAAATAAAAAGGAAGAAACCCCGCAGTATTGGACGCACGCGTATAAGACTCCTAAGGGCGAAAAAGTCACCCTCGTGGGTTATTGTGCACCACTGCGCGAAAATCCCATTGAAATTGGGGCTTTTTATGTGGATCTTAAAAAAGCAAAACCCTTTACAGGTCGTTATAAAGTTTTAAAATAAGATGATGAGATGGTTTTTAATCAGTTTATTTTTTATAGCCGTTGTTGGTTGTGAATCTGCGGGATCGGGTACGCCTGTGAATATTCCCACCGTTCATATTTCCTGCACTTCCGATAAATGTAAAAGTGCGACGGGCACTTTTGATTTGTATGTCAATATAGCCCCTTATGGCTGTGCTGTAGATCAGATTGGATTAAGTGTGGCAGATGCTACGGGCTCGGTGATTTGCAATACCAGTGGTTGCACGGGGAGTGTGTCCAGCTGGGAAGATAACAATTCTTCCATCACACAAATTGAGTCACGTACTTATGATATTTGTGGCTGGATTGACTTGAATACAAGCATTTTTAAAGATTCATTGGACGCTTTTTCTGAAGAGACACAACTGGTCACGGAGAGTGCCATTACCTTAACCGACTGGGGAGCCGCCAATTACAGCCGCCATAAACTTCGCTAAAGTAAGTAAAAATTTTTTGATCGTTGTGTGGCTTGTTTTCGTCTACCTCGTGCGTGCGTTTATCATGATGAAAACGGCCAAGGACAAAACACTCTGGCGGCACGAAGCGGTTCAATATGTCGGGGAGCACTGTCGACGGCTTTTGGTTTATATAAAGCTGGATGTATCCTACAAGTTTTCGCGACCTGATATTTTTGCCAACAATAAAAAATATTTTATGGTCTGTAACCACATGTCCTATTTAGACATTCTCTTTTTGAGTGCAGGCGAACCCACCGTTTTTGTAACCTCCATGGAGATGAAAGAAACTCCATTTCTCGGAGCTTTGTCCGAGCTCGGCGGTAGTTATTTTGTCGAACGTCGCTCGCGAAATAACATTCCTCAAGAGATCAAAGATCTGTCACAACTGATGCGCGATGGATTCCATGTGTTTGTTTTTCCCGAAGCGACGAGCACCAATGGCATGGGCATTCTGCCCTTTAAAAAGTCCATGTTTAAGGCCGCGGTCGAGGCGGGATTTGATGTGTTGCCTGTATGTCTTCGTTATGACGAGATCAATGGCGAACCTTTCACCGCGAAAAACAAAGACAAAATTTGCTGGTACGGAAAAATGCCCTTTGGACCGCATTTTTTGCAAGTGATGAATTTGCGTTCTGCCAAAATATCGGTGGAGTACTTAGAGCCCATATCGAGCCGTGAGTATCCTGACCGGACTTTGTTAGCCGATCAAGCTTACGAACAAATCACCCAGGCGTACTTTAAAAACCGTCCAGTGGATTTCACTCTAGAGCAGAAAAGCACCAAGTGAAAAGCTGTCCGATAAAAGCAATTTGCTTAAAGCAGCGCTGTGGTTGAGTGAAAGCCTTGTTCTATTATTCGAACTAAGAATTTGTGGCGAGGTCCTTCGGGCAATGCCCTCAGGAAGCCTTTATTTCTCTTAGGCGTCCTGAACGAAGCGAAGGACCTCGCAGCAGAGGTCCTATAACTAATGAAGGATCTAGAAGCCGAAACCGACGAGGCCTTTCCAGTACATGCCGGAAAGATCGAGATCAGGGTTACCAGCCAGTTCAAACTCACCAAAGAATTTTCCTACTTCAACTCCAAGATGAATCAATCCTAGATTTATACCACCTTCAAGACCTACGGAGTAGTTGAGCTTAGCATCGAAATCCAAAGTGGTCGTGGGATCTGTATAAGTGAGATCGTTGCTTAATCCTACCGAGCCAATCACACCAAAGTAAGCAAAGAGATCAATAAAACGATAATTGACAAGAGCGGCAATTCTCTCTAATTCGGCTTCGCCCGTGGTTCCTACATCCGCTTTCATTTTTTCATAACGTAAACCAAATCCCATATCGCTGATGAGAGGTGGCTTGACCAACACATCAAGGTTGAATCCTGTCATGTCATCAACGCTTCCTCCATTATAAGTTTCTGTTTCGGGACTTGCGGAGCCATAGCCCGCACGAACTTCAAAGAGGGCGTGGCTGCTCAAAGGCAAGAGTAGAAGTAGTGTAACGAAAAGTTTTTTCATAATGTCTCCTTTTATGAGGTTACCTGCGAACCGTCTGTAGTAGATTGTCTGCAATTTCTTCGGCGCTGACAAGCTTCATGCAGTCAAAATAATCAGAACCTACCACATTGGGGGTCCATGTTTTTACGTCGGGACCACGGGGCCCCCAACGTTGGGAGCGCTCAACAAGGACCGGACTATAAATAGCGCGCGTGGGAGTGCCTAGCGAGGCAGCTAAATGCACCACACCTGTACTGGGAGCAAAAACCGCACGGGCTTTTTGCAGTACGGAGAGTAATTCTGGGGCCGTCAGCTTTTCTTGCATCCACAGAATGTTTTTTTGTTTCTGTAATTGTTCAAAGAGGGGTTGAACAAAGGCGCGATCCGTAGCGGTCCCGGTCACCACCACTTGAATGTGAGGTGCAAGAAGTTCGATCAATTTTTTGTAGGACCCCACGGGCCAATTGAGTGCCGATCCCGCCATACCAGGATGAACCACAACATAATCACCTTGGATAGGCACAGATGAGATAGGCGCTTGTAGTACTAAAGACACCGTCGAGGGGGCTGTTTGCGGTGAAAGCGTTTTTTGAATGAGCTGATGATTGTACTCCAGCTCATGGTATTCACAGCGACTGCGTTTTTGTCGAAGTCCCTTGTTTAAAAACACAAAGGAGTGCCATGAGCTCAAAACACCTACGCGGGTCGGAACGCGTGCGAACCACAAAGCAAAAGTCACCCACCACGGAGAATGAAACGAGAGGCTCACGTCAGGTGAAAAAGCGCGAACGGCATTTATAAAATGCCACAACTGCGACCACGAAAAATCACGACTCCACTCTTTATATTCGCGTGGTGGAAGTGAGTGTTGTGGAACAAAACCCAAGCCGTTCGAGATAAACCACAGATTTTGGCTGTCTTTAAAAAGAGGGTGTTGATCCGCAGGAAGGGTGAGGACTAAATCACCAATGCGATCCATACGCACAAAAAGAGCTCGACGCGGTGGTAATGGGTGATCTTTTTTGGTTTGCGTCATGTTCTTTGGTTTTAAGAAAAAGCCGGGGACACGTCAAGGTATTCTGAAAGGATGACAAGGTTAAAAAGTCTGTTACGATTTTATGAGATGGGGCATCCGTGAAGTTAAATCATAAAAAACAAATTGATCTATTGCTGGGTGGTGTGGCGGTTTTTTTACTGAAACCACTGGTTATTATTATGGGACGGCTGTTACGACGCCCCCATGATTTGCAGTTGAATGGACGGATTTTGGTGATGAAACTTGTGGGAGGTGGGTCTTTGGTGCTCGCCTATCCTGCGCTATTGGCACTCAAAGAAAAAATGCAAGGTCAAGGAGAGTTGAGCATTGTGACCACGCCATCTGTGGCACCCTTTGCGCGGGAACTGAAACTGTTTGATCACATCCACGTTATCGAAGATCGATCCTTTTTAGCTCTTGTGTTCAGTACGTTGCGTTTTTTATGTTCGCAAATTTTTCGTGTGGACACATGCATTGATTTGGAAATTCACAGTCGTGGAACGGCCATTCTTAGTTTATTGACCATGGCGCACAATCGTTTGGGTTTTTACAAAGAAACTGTTTACTGGCGCATGAATCTCTATACACATTTAGTTTTTTACAATACCTACTCCTGCTCGGCCGATTTTTATGGCTCGTTGATCGCTCTGTTCAATGTGCCTAGTAAAAATTTTGATCAAGCGGCCATGGTTTTTCAAAATGAGCATCCGGTGAGTTCGCCAGAAGGAGAGTGGTGTCTTTCTTTTGCCTGCTCCGATCACGCCCGCGAGCGACAAATGACTCCTGCGCAATGGGTAGAAGCTCTCAAAAAGGTCAGTGTGCCGGAGCGTACACGCATTGTTCTTTTGGGCAGCCGTCAGGATCACTCTCAAGGTGAAACGCTCAAGCATGAAATTACCAAACAAATGGGTCTGATTTGCAGCAACGAGTGTGGTGAGCATGCACTGAGCGGAACTGTTAAAAGAATGGCACAAACGCAAAAGTTTTTAGGTATTGATTCGGGTCTGTTGCATTTTGCACGATTGTTAGGAAAAAATACCGTGAGTTTCTGGGGCCCCACAGATCCAGGTACGCGTTTGATGCCACGAAATCGGGGTGAAGATATTCTCTTTTACAATAAAGTGAGCTGTTCGCCGTGTGTGCACTTTGCCGACACACCTCCGTGCCAAGGAAAAAACCGCTGCATCGAAGCGATTTTTAATTCAGAGCTGGCTCACCAACAGCGCAGCTGGGCCGTCTTGGCACCGCAGGGATCGCAAGTGGTTGAGATTTACAATGGGTGAAGATTTTTTATGTCCTGCATGTCAGGTGCGCAATTGGAAAAAGAAAAATAATATATTTCAGTGTAAGAAGTGTGGAACAGAGGTTGTCCCGCAGAGAAAGAACTATCAGTACACAGGTGGATATCAAGACCAGCGAGGACATTACGATGATCCTATTCGCCAATACAAGGTGCAGTCCTTTCACACTTTTTTGCAAGCAGCGCAGATCCAGCTGAATCCGCAAGACACAGTTTTGGAGGTGGGTTTTGGCGGTGGTGCTGTTCTTGAAGACTTGGCTAAAACACAAAATTTTGTTTTTGGCATCGAAGCTCACGAGGTCGCGCTGGCGGCGATGGTGGAGCGCGGTTTTCCACGAGAGCATCTTTCAACGCAGTTGGCGGATTTAGTGCGTTTTAAAAAACCATTGGATTATTTATTTTATCTAGATTCTTTTGAACATCTTTTAGATCCTCAGCAACATCTGGCTGAGCTCAAACTTTTTGTGAAAACCGGAAGTCGGGCGGTTGTGGTCACGCCGCGTGTGGATTCCTTGAGTCGTCAGTTTTTGGGGGATTATTGGCCACACAACGTGCCAGAGCATTGGGTCTTTTATTCGCACCAAGGTCTGATTTTCCTGTGGGAGAAAAATGGTTGGCGAGTGAAGCATGAGTGGGCACCACAGAAAAAAGTATCGGCCGAGATGGTATTGCGCCACTTGGGGTTAGGAAGTTTATCGACCCAACTTCAACCGCTGACGTCTTCGATCCATGTGTGGCTGAGCCTGGGTGAAATGGGAGTGGTTTTTGAAAAAATATGAAAAGACGGAATCTAAAATGATCGCAAAAATGACGTCTCAAATGATGGTTGTCGGCTTGGCTATGGTGGCAACGTTACTCTGTCTCAAGGGCGATATGGATTCGGATCTGTATTGGCATATGGCTACCGGTCGATGGATTTTGGAAAATTGGCAATTTCCTACGCAAGATTCGTTTTCTTTTGTTTACAGCGGAGCCGCATGGATTAATTTGCCATGGTTATTTCAGATCGGTACTTACACGAGCATGGAAAACTTTGGTTATTTGGGAGTGCTCTTATTGGGAGCTTTCTTCTATGTATCTTCTGCTTTGTTGAGTTGGTTTTCCTACAGAAAAATAAGTCAGACGGCACCGTCGTTGCTGGTTTGGCTGTTGTGTTGTGGATTGTTTTTGCTTCTCGAGCGACGTTGGCTTCCACGACCAGAAATGGCCACGCATTTTTTTCTCGCGTTAGAAATATTTATCCTCGTGAATTTCTGTTTGCATTCTACATCGACGCGTTGGTTGTGGATACTTCCCGTGTTGCATATCTTTTGGGTGAACAGTCATGGCATGTTTATTTTGGGTCCTATTTTGATGGGGCTGATATTGCTCCGCTATCCTCGACAAATGGTAATACCTTTTGTCCTTACACTCTTAGCCACATGTGTGAATCCTTATGGCTGGCATGGAGCGCTTTATCCATTCTATTTACGGCAGGTGAGCGCAGATCCGATTTACCGTTTGATCAGTGAAGGTTCGTCTTTTCTTGATTCGGGAGTTTCTAAAACTTGGTATATCTCGTGGGCTTTTTGGATCGCGTCTTTGGGTTTTTCTTTTTCTGTTGGTCGCAAAGTTATGGGCTGGGTGTATTTTATATGGGTGGCGTTTGCCATTTATTTTTCCACAACCATGGTGCGCAACCTCTCGCCATCGGTGCTGATGACGGCGCCTTTTATTTTGGCAGGTTTAGCTGAACTTAGCGCACGTTGGATAAGAAAAGAAATTTCACCCGCTTATAAAATTATTGCCGTCAGTTTTTGCACGTTGATTTTTTCTGGCTTGATTGTGAGCAGCCAATTAGATTTTGTACGCGACAGTTTTCATTTTGGGGTCGAGGTGGGAACCAACGGTGATCTTAAAGACGCTGCTGATTTTCTTGATGCCAAAAACATACAGAGTCCGATGTTTGCCACGCCTGAGTTTAGCAACTACATGCTCTGGCGTCGCAAAGATTTTAAGACCTACATCGACACTCGTTATGCCGAAGTGGTTCCGCGCGACCATTTTCAAAAGATGTTTCGTCTGTTTCTTAACCCCAGTGAGCTCGAGAAGGAAGCGGTTCATTATCAGTTACCCATCGTCGCCATCAATCACACCTTGGCGAATTATCACGGAGCCATTCGATATTTTCTAAGTTCTACACAGTGGCGTCCGGTGTACCTCGATCATTTTATGGTGATTTTTCTGCACAACAGTTATCTTCCGAATCTGCCAGCGCTGACCGCTGAAAATATAAAGGCGTTTCTCCAGAAAGAAATGCAAACATGGTCGCAGTCGTCGTCCTCGCAAGAATTTGTCCGCACTCGTGCCTACAAAGTTTTGGTGGCTGCCACTTTGTTTGGCCAAGATAAAGAGGTATTGGCGCAAATGGAAAATGCGGAAGACAAAATGAATATGCGTCTCAAAAATTTGTATTGCTCGATTCTTACTTACAGTGCCCGAGGCGGAACCGCCCTCGAAGAAACAAAACGTCGCCATGCCGAGAAAGCCGTCGTGATGTGCGCCGAGGCTTTGGCGGCCACCAATGATCAAAGCGCTGCGTACAACCAAGCCGCCGCGCAAGTGGTGCTGGGGCAATTCTCACAAGCCAAGGAAAGCATCGAGCGCGCCTTGCAATTAAACCCCCAAGCCTTTGGCAATTATTTATTAAAAATCGAAATACTCAAAGGATTGGATGCGACAGCGTACAAAGACGAAATCGTGCAAAATTACCAAACATCGCTCAAACTCAATCCATTTCAACTTCCTATATGGATCGATCTCATCCAGATGTACAAGTCCCAAGGAGCAGGAGAACAAGCAAACGCCACCCTCAAAATGGCCAAACAGTTTTACCCACAAAGCGAAGAATTACGCGTAATCGAAAATATAGAATAGCTAGTCATGCATAGATTAGCTATTCATCCCCATAGATGAGGCCATGTCATTATGCCGTAACCACGTCATCCTGAGCGGAGCGAAGGATATCGCTTGCAAACAAAATGCAGTAAAACAATTGCTTACTTGCCAACAATTTTCAAAACGTTACAGTTATAGAAGATTTCAAAAAAGGAGAAACCCAATGACTGGAAAAGCTGTAAATTTATTTGCTCTATGTGTAATGCTATTCTTACCTGTAATGTCTTCAGCAGAAACTAAAAATCTAAATGATGTACTTGCAAAGGCCACCCAAGAAGAAATGAGTGATTTGCCCAAATTGCTCAAACAAATTCAATTGGCACCAACAGAAAATTCTTTGATGCGAGTAATTCGAGTCGAAAAAGGTTCTGTCTATGATCGCGAAGGCATTCAGGTGGGAGATTTAATTCTAACCGGTCAAACGGCACAATCGGGCCCTAGAAAAATGAGACTCAAGCAATCTCTTAAGAGTACTGTGTCAGAAGAATCTTTTAAGAAATAGGCAGGGTTCGTTCCACTGCCGCTACGGCATTACAAGCGAGGTCCTTCGCTTCGCTCGGGAAACCTGAAAGGCTTAACTCAGGAAGCCGTTTCAGGCTTCCTGAGGGCGTAAGCCCAAAGGATCACGCTTTAAATATGACTTGCAATGGAAGTGTGGATTTAATTTCTGGTCTCGGTAAAATTCTGACGCTATATTCAGTGTTCAATGGGGATGAAACTAATTAAATTTATTTTAGCTTTTTTTGCTTACCTGATTCCATGTATTGGGTTGGCCGACTATCCCTCTGCGCAAAAAAATCATGACCTGGGAGTTGAACTTAAAAAAGACTCACAACGCCTTATTCAAAAATTTGAGATGGCTGACTTTGCTATTGATGGAGATACCTGGTTACGGAGTATTGGAATTGGTTCTCAGGACTTTTACCATGGGGTCGGCTATTGGATACAGGCACGGTCCGAAATCAGACCTAACCCATTTTTTACTATAAATGCGCGTACTATTTTGTATTCTGGCTCCTCTAGCGAAGGCTACGCAAATCCCACAGGATTTTATTCACTGTTAGGGTTCACTGGGGAGTGGCCAGAACGCATTTTTTATTCAACTCTAAAAATTCGCATCGTAGACCTAGAAAGACAAAATATTGGTTCTGGGTTGTTAGTCCAAGAGCGCGAAATGAATGGCGCTCTTTTTCAACTGTCGAATGAGTTTTACAAACTGAGACTACTCGCTGACAGCACAGGAGCACTTGTTTCTAGAGATGATATGGTCAACGCCGAACTCAGCCTTTTCAACGGCTGGATAGGGGGAGGGGCCGCCTATTGGACACAGGGAAGATCTCAATCAAATTTAACCAAAAATCGTGACCCCTATTTTTATATCACATCTTCACAACCTTTTTTGCAAGACACGCTATCTTACGCATTAGAGCTCGGGCTAAGAAATCAAAGTCATGCGGGGTTAATTAGCCTTTCTTATTCGGATCAATTGTGCAGCTTAAGGCTAAGAACAAAAGTAGAATACAGAAGATACGAATCTGGATTTGGTAAAGATTTTGTTGGGCAAATCGAAAATCAATACGTCTCTTATGATCAATATAATAAATCCTATACAAACGCGATGAATGTATTTACTCGAGCTGATGATGTCTCGGTCTATGCACTCCATTTGGATGTGCACTACGATATTAATTCTTTGTGGAAGATAGAGACACTCAATGAGATAGGGCAGTTTAATTATTTAAATGGACAGCCAGAGGATTCATATTATTTTTATCGGGCGGGAGTGACCTACTGCCCCATAGCGAATAGAGACGATTGCCTTACCGTTTTTTCTTCAAATAAAGTTTTAAACGAAAGCTACAGCCGACCACCCAAAGACGTGTCTGTCGTCAACACGCCGCTTTTTAAAAGAGTTGATTACATAGGGATCGAGGGGCGGTTTCGTTTTTAGACCAAGTTAAGTACTGATAGTTTTAAAGGCAACTCCAGAAGAAACAAACGATTTGCCCAAATTGCTTAAACAAATTCAATTGGCACCAACAGAGGATTTTTTGATGCGAGTGACTCGAGTGGATAAGGGTTCGTTCTACTGCCGCAGCGGTATTGATGTTGTTCGTGCTCCCCTGGTCCTATTTCGATACGGTCGGTATACGTATCGTTGACAGATATATATATTATCTATATATTGGTTAAATATAGGTAGGGACGGAATGGAAAAAAAACGTAAACACGCTGAATTTTTGATACTAATGGCCTTGGCTAACGGGCCGAAGCATGGGTACGAACTGTCAAAACACATCGAAGAAAAATCAAATGGTTTTTTTAAAATGCCTTTCGGAACGCTCTATCCAATACTGCATAAATTAGAAAAGTTAAATTATGTAACTGTGTTGATCAAAGATGCAGATTCTTTGCGACCTAAAAAGGTATATAGCCTCACTAAACTAGGGAAAACTCAAGCAACGGCAGATATTGCAGAGTTTCAGTTATTTTATAAAGCCACAAACAAGTTGGTTTCAACTTGAAAAAAGCATTCCACCAAATTAAAAATTTAGATATTCCTTATCCACAAAAGCTTTTTTTAGAGACTGAGTTAGAAGAACATTTTCTTCAGGTTCCATCCGAAGAAGAGGATAGCTTTTCTTTATCTGAATTAAATCAGCTTTCGCAAATACATAACAATTTACTTTATAAAGCATTGAATCGACTCAGACCGAATCTTAAAAGCAAAATTGAATATTTAACTTTGGGAATGCTAATGGTGGCGTTCCTAAATTTTTTAAACAAGGAGGATTTTATGATTAACTTTATTTATGAGGGCGGTGCGCCTATGTATCCTATTCTTATATTAGGTTCTTTTTTGATTTTTCGGGAGTTAGTACTTTTTTTAAGAACTATTGTAATCAAAGATCACTCCAGTAAAAATCTAAAAATTGATACGAACTCTGTTTTCATAGGAAGTTTAGCTTTACTTGCGCTCGGTATTGGCGCGAGCGCGCTGGGCATTTATTTCACCGTAAATGCTGGTGCATCTAGCAAGATGCCAATCGAAATATTATTATTTGGATTAAAAGAATCTTTAGGCGGAATAATACTCAGCTGTGCGATGGCATCTCTCATCTTAATATTGCATTTTTCCACCAGGAGAATTTTATTCGGCTGGAAAGCTCCGTTACCAGAATAATAATCTAGTTTAGGTCTCATTGGGGGCCTGCGATTTGGATGAACGGGTCCTACTGCCAGCCTACGGCAGTGGAAGCGATGTTCTTCGCTCCGCTCAGGATGACGGGCGAAGGATCTAGTGTTTGACTTCTTTTTTGGCTAGGGCTGTTTGGATTTCGACGTTTCGTTCTTCGGTGGCGCCTTCTTCATCGGCTCAAGAGTTGTGAAGGTTCTAATCAGGGCGTGTTTGGCCTGTGATAAAGCGGTGAACACGTTTTCGTTAGTGCCTTCCACTTCCACACTGCCGTTGTCGGCGGTGGCCTGCATGCGAACGAGGAAGCGTCAGGACGTACAATACAAGGGGAAGTCATTACGATGCGACCCCAACTCAATTTAAAAATCTCTTCTCGGTTGAGTCGTCTTTTTACTATGAGGAGAGTAATTTTCCACGATTTGATGCAATCTTTGATTTTCATACGGTTTTTCTGAATCATAAATATAGAAAAAATGAATGACGCCATCGATAAGTCGGCCGACAATTCGTATCTTTCCATGAGATCGAATGATCTTGATATCTCTCATCTCTGAATGAATGGAAGGCAAACGTCGCAGGCCCGTTTCGCCAAGTACCGCCACATAGGATTTACTGAAGGCCGCTAAATATCTTGAACCTAGTACTGGGTTTTTAGAAAAAAACTGAATCACATCTGACGTAAAGAGTACACCGTGATAATCAATTCCTGAGATTTCATAAGTTTTATCTGGAATCAACCGGTGCCATCGATTGTTCAATTCATAAAAATATTTGATCGCCTCATTTTTCTTTCGATTGGCTACAACTTCTTTCAAGGTATCCAGTTGTGACTCAATCTCAAAGAGATTTTCTTCTCTCTGCGAAAGATCTTCTCCAAAGTCTTTAATTTCCAAAGCTCGCAATTGAGTTTGCAAATGATCCACCTGATCCTGTGTCTCAGGAGCTGTCCTTACGAGCTGATCCAGAAGCTCGTGCACGCTATAAACTCGAGCATTTAAAGCATCACTTAAATTGACATAACTAGACATCTTCTCTTCGATAATCGCGCGGAGTAATTCCATCGATTCGATCCTATTTTTTATGACTAAATATGTATTCGTATTAAAGCTATTATTCCGAAACCATTGGGTGCCGGAAGGAACACGCGCACCAAAAGCCTCTTCCGTTGCCTGAAGTAATAGAAGTGCAAAAAATCGATGAGCTAAAATCACAGCCTCACTCATGGAGCCATGATCCTTTTTTATCAGATTGAGCTGTTCTAAATAAAAACTAAATCTTTTTTCTGGAAGACGGAGCGCTAGAAGAAGACTAAGAATTTCTTCGTAGGTTGCGTTTCTCTGAAAAAATCCGCGATCTTGAGCACTAAAACCCGGGGCTTTTGAGTTGCCAAAAAAATAAGAATTAAGGTCTGCCATGACGCCACCGCTTGACACGGAATAGTCCTCAACCAAAGGTCCCGCCCTCTTTACAAGCTCGTCAAATTCAGCCTCATATTTTGATAGATTCGATATAAATTGATTTCTAGAGTTAGCCTCAAAAAGAACAAACAAATCGTCTTGAAGTAAAAAATTAAATGTATTATCAAAAAATATGGACAACCAATGACTCTGCATTTTCAAAAATTGAATGATTGTAAGTTTGCTGGCTCGTTCGTACTTTTCTTTTCGCGATTGATTCATT
The DNA here is from genome assembly GCA_041736155.1 of Bdellovibrionales bacterium. Lineage (GTDB taxonomy): Bacteria > Bdellovibrionota > Bdellovibrionia > Bdellovibrionales > JAGQZY01 > JANPLN01. The sequence continues at coordinate 17,138 of JBGSUL010000012.1, read as the reverse complement.
AGCAACTCTATATCGGGCAATTTTTGGAAAGCTCTTTCATAACGTTCGTAGAGTTTATGAAAGCGGTTGACGTTTTCTTTTGTTTCTAGATTCAGATTCACGAAAGCACTTCGCGCTGCAAACATCCAAAATTGTCGGATTGATACGTGATTCCTACGATGGAAAACTTCTAATGCCTTGTAAGATGATTCACTTCGATTGAAGTTTTTAAACTCCTCAGGAGTTGCTTTAAAGCGGTCTGGATGTAGATTCAACAGGGCTTGCTCTAAGCGTTCCATTTGTTGATCAAACGTTAGCGTAGTGACATTCGTTGTCCTTGAAAAAAGCTCTAGACATGCTAGGTTGGCAAAAAGGGATTGTGAAAATATAAAAATAGCAATGAATGTAATCAACTTTATACTAAAGAATCCCATGGGGACAGACATTACATAATTAGGGCTTCAAATTCCATTATTTGTTTTTTTTTGAATTAATTCTAAACATGTCAAAAAAGTAAACACCCTCCGTAGCTGCCTTCAATTGTGAAGGTCAGCAGCATAAACATCGGTTGCCGAAACAATCATTGAAGCTATCGTTGAATTTTTCGTGGAATTAAGGGCGAGTAATGCGTTCCACTGCCGCTAAGGCAGTGGAACTGAGGTCCTTTGCTCCGCGCAGAAAGCGTCATCAACCTTCCTGAGGGCGAAGCCCGAAGGATCTAGTGTTTCACTTCTTTTTTGGCTAAGGCTGTTTTGATTTCGACGTTTCGTTCTTCGGAGGCGCCTTCTTCATCGTCTCCAGGCTCAAGAGTTGTGAAGGTTCGAATCAGGGCGTGTTTGGCCTGTGATAAAGCGGTGAACACATTTTCGTTAGTGCCTTCCACTTCCACACTGCCATTGTCGGCGGTGGCCTGCATGCGGACGAGGAATTGGTTGTCGGAATAGGTCATTTTAATGCCGACTTCGGCCTCGCCAACAAAAGGTTGGATGTCGTTGAGTTGCTGATAAATAAATGCCTTTAATTCAGCCTCATTGACGTTGAGTTTGTTGAGGTTCATTGCAAACATAAGACCTCCGATTTTGAACGTTACGAGTTTCGTCCTGGGAGTGACTTCCTTACAGTTGGAAACCATAAGATCGGCTCCAGGAGCGGGTCTCAAAATGACAACCCACATTATCATTTTACCTAAATTTGGAGTATTTTTCTACGCCGTCAAGGTCGAGTCGGCTTCTTTTACAGGAGATGTCTCAAAACGAAACAAACGGCCCACTGTCCTCGTCTTGACCCGCCCCATTTTGTCACCTAAAACTACGAAATCACATGCAAACAGCGACATCGTCCCTCGGGGACTCACAGCACGACCAGATCAAACTTGAGGCCAGTTGGAAGAAAGCCCTGCGGTCCGAATTTGATCAGGATTACATGAAAAAGCTTCGCCAGTTTTTAGCCGTGGAGCTCAAAAAGAAAAAGCGTCTCTATCCGAAAGCGAATGAGTATTTTGCAGCCTTTGAACACACGCCTTTGAACAAAGTGAGTGTGGTGATTTTAGGACAAGATCCTTATCACGGACCTGGGCAAGCTCACGGTTTGTGTTTTTCTGTTCCGCCCGGTGTGCCGGCGCCGCCGTCGCTTAAAAATATTTTTAAAGAAATTCATCAAGATTTAGGCTTGAGCATTCCCAATCATGGATGTCTTACCCCATGGGCTGATCAAGGTGTGCTTTTGCTCAACAGTGTGCTGACCGTGGAAGACGGTTTGGCGGCGTCTCATCGCAATCAAGGTTGGGAAATTTTCACCGATAGTGTGATCCGCGTGCTCAACGAACAAGAGCAGCCTTTGGTATTTATGCTCTGGGGAAGTTACGCACAAAAAAAAGGACAGTTCATCGATCGCAAAAAGCACTGTGTGCTGGAGTCGGTGCATCCGTCGCCGCTCTCGGCCCATCGTGGTTTTTTGGGCTGCCGCCATTTCTCTAAAGCTAATGATTTTCTAAAAAAACAGGGTCTTACACCCATCCACTGGGGTTTGGACCGCGTATGAGCTTAGATTCCACACAGTTTGATAGTCAGCTGGTCTTTGCTGAAACATTTCCCTTTGAGCTTTTTGATATTGAGAAAGACCTTTTAATTATTGATGACATCGTCGCGCAGAAACGCCCGCAACTTTGCGATAAATTTCGTTTTGTGTATCGTGTGCAAGCTGGAGAGTCGCTAAAAAGTTTGACGACTTTTGCTGAGCATGTCGAAAAAGTTTTAGAGTTGTGGAATTTACCTCTCAGTCGCCAGAGCCGAATCATTTCTTGTGGTGGCGGATCGGTGGGAGATTTTAGTGGATTTTTAGCTTCTGTGCTTAAGCGCGGTTTGCGCCTCACTCAGTGTCCAACCACATGGCTTGCCAGTATTGATTCCGCCCACGGTGGCAAAACAGCTCTCAATGTGAAGGCGATCAAAAACCAAGTGGGAACATTTTATCCTGCGGAAACAGTTTTGTTGGTCAAAGATCTTTTATTTATGCAAGGAGAAGAGCGCGCGCAAGAAGGCTTGAGTGAATTGCTCAAGGTCGCTCTCGTTAGCCAATCGTCTTTTTTTAATGAGCTTCAATTGCGTCCCCAAGAAATTCTCGCAGATTTGATTTGGTCGAACTTAGAAAAAGCCATTCGCGCCAAGAACACCATTGTTGCGCAAGATCCCTATGAAACAAAAGGACAGCGAAAAATTTTAAACTTTGGTCATACCCTAGGTCACGCCATTGAATCTTACTATCAGGCCAGTCATGGTGAGAGCGTGCAGCAAGGACTTTATTTTGCTGTGGAGTGGAGCTCCAAGTGTGGTCTTTTGCCAGAAGCCCAACGCGAAGCTATTTTTTCCAAATGGACAGCGTTGGGACTCAGTTGCTGGTTGAATCGCGAAAATTTTCGACCCATGCCAACGAAGGATCTGATCTTCTTTTTAAAACAAGATAAAAAGATGAATGCGCAGGAACAAATCGATTTTATTTTTCTCAAAAACTTTGGTGAAGCTCAGGTAATCCCAGTGACCGTGCGCGATTTGGTATTCGAAGCGCAACGTCAGGGTTGGGTCAGGGATGTTTGAGTTTATCGGCAATGTCGAAAGTTCAAAGTCCCTAGTTAATCGCGCCCTTGTTACTTCTTCCTACAATCCCGACGTCAAACTCCAGTACCAATCCTCCGCGGAGGATGTACAAGTTCTGGAAAAAGCATTGGTCGATTTTCGCCATGGTAAAAACAGTTTTGATTGCGGCGCTGCGGGCACAGCCTTTCGCTTTTGGTGTTTGCGCATCTCTCGCGATCCGGGAGTGTGGACGGTGCGTGGGTCGCAGCGTTTATTACAGCGCCCCCAGCAAGGACTTGTGGACCTTCTTACGCAATTGTCTGTCGAGGTCACTGTCGGCAAAGACGCTTGGGTGCTGCATTCGCGTGGCTGGAAAGTCCCTGCACAATTAAAGATATCTACTCACGAGTCCAGTCAGTTTTTCTCCAGCATGATGTTGAATGCATGGGGTTTAGAACAGGATCTCACGCTACATCCTTCCGCCACTTTGGTTTCCGAAGCCTACTTGCAAATGACACTACGAATGTTGCAGGATTTCGGCATGGCCATAGAAAAAACAGCGAACACTTTGGTCATAAAAGCCAACCAGTGGCCGCGATCACAAAGTGTGTCCATTGAGGCCGATGTGAGTTCGTGTTTTGCATTGGTGGCCTGCGCTCTACAGCAGGGTCAGGTTTGTATCCAAAATTTCCCCATTCGTTCACAGCAGCCCGATTTTCTTTTTGTTGAGATTTTGCAAAAAATGGGAGCGAAGATTCAGTCAACGCCACAAGGTCTGCAGGCGACGCGCAGTGAACATTTGATTCCTTTGACCGCGAATCTGCAAAACACTCCAGACCTCTTCCCCGTGTTGGCTGTGCTCTGCGCACGAGCGCGGGGTGTTTCGCAACTCTCGGGGCTTTCCCATCTGGCCGCTAAAGAGTCCGATCGACTGAAGGGCACTATGAATCTTTTAAAACGCCTTGGGCGCGCATATACTCTCAATGATTCCGCTCTGTCCATCGAAGGCCGAGAAGAACCCTTCCGCGCCGAAGGACTTTTTGATCCCGATCAAGATCACCGCATGGCCATGGCGGCACAAGTTGCCAATTTTTATGGAGCCCAATTACAAATACAAAATCCCGAAGCCGTAAATAAAAGTTTTCCCCAGTTTTGGAAAAATACTGGAGTTGTCCATGAGTCTTAAATCTAACTTGACGATTTTAGTGGGACATCGGGGAGTTGGGAAAACTTCTTTGCTGCAAAGACTGGCGCGTCTTTTTCCGCAAGCCCAATGTTTTTGTTTGGATCACGAAATTGAAAAGCGCCACGGACACATTATAGATTACTTCGCACAAAAAGGCGAAGCCGAGTTCCGTGAACGTGAGCGTGAGGTTTTTGCCGAGCTTGTGGCTCAAACCAAACTGCATAAAGATGCAGTGGTGATCGCTGTGGGCGGCGGTTTTCGTGGTCCCTTTCCCGATTCTGCACGTCTTATATGGGTCAAGAGAGATTGGGATACGTCACAAAATATTTATTTTGATAGACCGTCACTGAACGCCAACACTCAGGACTTGCGCATGCCGCGTGAGCTTTTTGAGCAGCGTGAGACTTTTTTTCAATCACTGGCAGCCGAAGAGCTGATCTTACCTGAAGGTATTTATCATACTCATCCAGGAGAAGTGGCATATTATTCGCAGCAAGTGGCACACGGTTGTGTGACCCTCTTGCCCGAACATTTTTCTAAAAACCGTCGCTCAGCTCTTTTGGCTGTGCAACCTGATTGGTTTGAGGTGCGTGATGATATTTTGTCGGTGGCGCAGATTCGCATCGCGCTGGAGTTTTTTCCTTTAAATAAAATTCTTTTTTCTTTCCGCGATATCAATCAACAAAAAATGTCCCTACCTTTGGCAACAGTGTGCGGGCGTATGGATTGGCCCCTGGATTGGGGTGAGCCTCCGACAAGTCTCGAGCCACAGAAAGTGTGGCGCTCATTACACAGTGAAGAAGACAGTTATTTTGATGCTCTCGAAGTGGTGGAAGGTTTTGAGGGAGCTGCGAAATGGGCACCGCTGGTAAAAAACTTCCTGCAATTACGTTTAGGTCACGAGTGGATGATGCGTAAACCACACCAGCGAGTTTTTTTGCCACGGTCCGAAGATGGTCGATGGGCCTGGTATCGGCATTCACAAAAAAACCATTTGGCTCTCAATTTTTGGCGTGAGGGTTTTGGTTCTTCCATGGATCAACCGACGCTGCTGCAGTGGTATCAGCCGTCGTCACTCTACGGGTTTGCAGCAGTTTTGGGAGATCCCGTTTTGCAAAGCTGGTCGCCCGCTTTCCACGCCGAATTTTGGGCGAAAAAAGGAATGTCACTCTACGCGATAGAAATCAATGAACAAGACCTACAAGACGGTGGGTTTGAATTTTTGCAAACCTTAGGATTAAAGGCCGCCGCTGTCACAAGTCCTCTTAAGATGTGGGCTGCAGAGATAGCTCGACAAACTCAGCCACTCAACACACTGGTGCAAACCGCGCCCGGTGTGTGGCAGGGATGGAACACCGACGCCCTTGGCTTTGCTGATCTGTGGAATGTGGTCCAAGCCAGTGGTCCTTTCAAAAACGTTGTCGTATGGGGAGGCGGGGGTATTTTGCCGTCTTTGAATTTACCTAAGGCGATCCATTACTCTGCGCGTACCGGAAAGCCTCGCGAGGGCTTTTCAGCTCTCGAAAATCCAGATCTTGTGGTTTGGGCCGCAGGCTACGATAAAGGAAATGCATTGCCGTCCACATGGAAGCCTCGCATGGTGATCGATCTCAATTATCGTTTAGATTCTCCAGCGCGGGAGTGGGCACATCGTTGGCAAGCGCAATACTGTGGCGGAGAAAGCCATTTTGTGAGACAAGCATTGGAGCAACAGAAAATATGGAGCGCCTATGAGTAACTCGTTTGGAACATTATTTCGTTGGACGACGTTTGGCGAAAGTCACGGCCCCGGTCTTGGTGTGGTGATTGAGGGATGTCCTGCGGGTATAACTCTCGACCTGAATGAGTTGCAAAAACAACTCAACCGTCGTCGTCCCGGACAAAAAGATTCAGTCACTGGCGAAGTGCTTGTCACCTCACGGGATGAAGCGGACCAACTCGAAATTTTGTCGGGAGTCTTCGAAGGAAAAACTCTCGGCACGCCCATCAGTTGTTTGGTTCGCAATCAAAATCAACGTTCGCAAGATTATGAAAAAATGGCAGCACGTCCTGGCCATGCCGACGATGTGTGGAAAAATAAATTTGGCCATTCCGACCCTCGTGGCGGTGGCCGTTCCAGCGGACGGGAAACCCTTTCGCGCGTGATTGCAGGCGCTATGGCACAACAGTTAGTGCAAACTGTGTATCCACAAATTCGTTTGGTGGGATTTGTTAAATCGATTTACAACATGGAATTAAACGAACAAGAGTTAAAAAATTTAGCTGAGCAAAGAGATTCCAAACAAGAATATGTTGATTCTTTCTCGGCACGCTTCCCCACACGCCAGCACGATGTGGCCACACTTCTTGCGCAAGCAAAAGAGGCAGGAGAAAGTTACGGCGGTGTTGTGGAAGTTTGGATCGAGGGTGTTCCGAAAGGACTTGGCGAGCCCGTTTTTTATAAAATGAAAAATGTTTTAGCCTCCGCCATGATGAGTATCGGTGCGACAAGCGGATTTGAAATTGGCGATGGTTTTGCACTCGCGCAACAAAAAGGCACCGATGTGCACCGTCACTCAGATCAAGAACAATACGGCGGTCAACGTGGTGGGATTACCACAGGCGAAAAAATGATTTTCCGCACAGCTTTCAAGCCCACTTCGTCGATTCTCGACATCGCCAAAAAGGGCCGACACGACCCATGTATTGTACCGCGTGCGGTTCCTGTTGTCGAAGCCATGACATGGGCAGTTCTCGCCGATATGATTTTGCTGCAAAAAACGAATACGATTTTGTGAAGGGGAGGTTCTTCGATTTGCTCAGCAAGCCTTAATGAGGCTTCCTAAGGGCGAAGCCCAAAGGATCTACCATTTGCAGGATTGGGCTTGGTTCTGTTCTATGTGACGAAATTTCATCAATTTCTTTTGCCATGCGGGGACTTCAAAACGGAAATTTTCGTCTTTTTCGAGATCGGTGGTCTCAAAAATTTGCCCGTTATAACGCACTTTCATTTTTATGTTAGGCAGTTCTTTTTTTAGGGCGAGGTCTAAAACGCGTGAAAACTCTACGCGGGGAATGAGTTGTCCTGGGCTTGGCATTTTACGATAAAAGCCCGCAATGCGGTCATCGACCTCGAGAATTTCTACGGTGTCTTCTTGGAAGGAAAAAATTTTAACTGGGTTGGATGAAAGCAATAAATGATTGGACGTGGAGCCTTCAGTGCGCAAATTACTAAACATGGAAAACGTGCCTGCTGTGCGTAGTCCTAAGTAATTGGAAAATCCATAGAGAAAAAAAAGTAAAACGACAAATCTGTAAAGTGGTGGCTGCGGAAACTTGAGACGAGAAAGGGAGATGTGCGGTAAAGTGACTTTCCAAATAAACGGTAAGTAGATGCAGGCGAAAAGAAGACCTTCGAGGAAAAAATATTCATCACTTTGATTTGTCCAACGAAAGATCCCCAGGCTGATAGCCAAGGCTATGGAGAAAATTCCTACATTTCTGGCATAGGTAAGAGCGAAGGATCTCGGATCTACAAAACTCCAAGTGAGTACCATCGCCAGACTAGAAAAATCCACAAAACCTAAAGGCGCGAGAAGAAAGTGGAGCCCTACCTGAAAAAGCACACCCCAGCGTCGAAAAGCGGGAACCAAGAGTCCCACGGGGATGGCGGCTTCGACCAGAAACCCAAAAAGAGGTAGCCACGGGATGATGGCTATTTTGAGAGGCCTTAAAACAGCGGGCAAGAGATCTATGTAGCGAAGCATTTTGTCATTAGCACAGCTAAACTCAGGGTTAAAAAAATCACTGTTCAATTTATGAAAAGCTGTAAAAAAATACATGATTACCACAAGCCAGCGTAGCGTTTGCAGAAAGGCGGTGTAGGTTTTTTCTTGTGGTGGGTTTTTAATAAAAAAAAGACTGACAGGAGTCATAAATAAAAAAATTAAAAAAGACAAATTGGAATGATTGGCAAGGTTCGGAAAGGTAGAAAAATACCGAATCAAAATAGGCAGAGAAACAGCGGCAAAAAAAATATTTTGGAAGCGCGGTAGATAAGAAAGAATTCCGACGATCAAGATAGAATAAATAGCGAGTGTGCGATCATCCCATGACTCGGTCTGATGAAACATAAAAGAGACCAGCAAAAGAATTTGCAAAATTAAAAAATGAGTTTGGTACTCCTGCTGTTTTTTTGCATTCATATAAATAGTTTGAGATACAATTGAGAGACTGTCTACTCAGATCCTTCAATTAAAATGTCTGTGAGATGCCTATACTGAAGGCTTGGGGCTTGCCTGGGCGAAAACCAAAAGGGCGTGCAGCAACGACGTAATCCACTCCGAGGAGGTTGTCGGCTTTGACATATAAGGAGCCTTTTTTAGAATAATTGTAGCGGCTCACAAGGTCGATAATGCCGTAGCTACCAATGAGCAGTTGATTTTGCTCAACACTTTGATCGACCACATTCCCTTGGTACATTAAGTTGATATTGTTCTGCCACTTTTTATAATCCATGCCCAAGCTGATACTGTATTGCACTCGCGGAATGTAGGGCAGCCGCGCACCATCTGTGACTACACCTTGACCCCACTCGGGATTGCTCGAGTTAAAGGTATTGGCAAATTCAGCATTCATGAGCGTGAACGCTGTTTGCACCGGGAAACGAAAAGCTCGGTAGTGCTGAACACTCGCTGCGGAAAGTTCCATACCGTACACTCGAGCTGCGCCGCCGTTAAATTGCACATCGGCATCGGCAAGACACCCGGCCGATGCCGTACAGGTTCCCGTAATGTTGTCGTAGTCGTTAAAAAAGAAAGTCGCATCGGCGCTAAAAAAGGAGCCACCATAGCGCAAGCCCATTTCGTAATTGGTGGCGCTTTCCCGTTCATTGCGCCCAAAGGTGCCGAGGCCGGCCACATTGAGTGCGCGGTTGATACTTCCGCGCACAGCGAGAACGGGATTGAGTTTGTAAGATAACCCGGTCCCAGGAACAAAAAACTGATCGCGTGTGGAAGTGTTGCGATTGACCATCGCCCCGTCGGTGATGGTGGTTTGATCTTTAAAACGAATATCCTCATAACGACCCACCACGGTCCACTTCCAATCTCCCACAGTGAGATTATTTTCGACAAAAGTACTAGCGGCGAGAGCAGAGTTCTTATCCAGCTGATTTTGTGTGATGTCGCCAGTGAGGTTCATCGTACCTGCAGTCATCTGTGCAGTGTAATGAGTGTGATTGCGACGAATTGAATCTTCGTGGAGGCGAGCGCCCCAGATCATTTCGTTTTTAAGCAAACCATATTCGGAATTGACCATAAGATTGGTTTGAATCCCGGAAGAAGAAAAACGGCGGTCGTTATTGGCAAGAATAATATTGCCATTCGCTCCGAGAGTGGACGAATCGCTCTGCCCAGTGAGTACTTTGTAGTAGAGCTCGTTCGTTCCCGTAGGATTGTTGAGCACATCACGAATGGAGAGAGCGGGATTTCCTAAATGATCGACCCGGAACCAATCGCGCGAAAAAGAATTGTGATAAGCCGTAGTTTTTAAAAAGCTATTTTCGCCAATTTGTAATCCATGCTCAATCTGATAGCGCTGATGTGTCCAATCCATTTTATCCAACTCAGACGCCGCATATCGATTGAGAGGTGCGGTGGCAAAATCCTGAGCTGTTGTGCCCAAATAAGTTTCGTTGGAATCTTCGTTGGCAAAACCGAGCTTGGCCTTTAAATATTGTTTGTTAGAAATATTCCATGACGTCTTAAGCATGATATCATTTTTGTTAAAACCGGTATTCTTCCCATTAGGCAGAATTTTAAAGCCATCGGTTTCAGCGCGTCCGGCGGTGACTAAAAATCCAAAACGACCATCACTCACGGAGTCACCAGCTTCGGCGCTCAAGATCCGTGTGTTGAAAGACCCGTAAGAGGCATCGACTTTTTGATAGCCATATTTAGGAATTTGTTTGGTGATGTAATTGATACTCCCGCCGATAGAGTTAGGGCCCCAAGGCACAGAGGCAAAACCTTTATAAATTTCCAAGCTTTCCGTGGTGAGAAGTGACGGTGTGAAGTAGGCCGCCGGTGCCGAGTAGGGGGCTGGGCTGATCAGAACTTCATCTTCCATGAGCACTACTTTTTTACTGCGGTCAGGATGAGTTCCGCGCAAACCAATGTTAGGGCGCAATCCCATTCCATCTTCCTCGCGCACATAGACTCCAGACACAGACTTTAAAACACGCATCACATCGTTTTGTTTTTTTGTGTCTAAGTCTCGTTTACTGACTTGGTCTGGTGCTGTAAAATTTTGCAGCTTTTCTTGCATATTATCGGTGATAAAAATACGATCTAGTTCGACAGTTGTTGCTGAGTCTGCGAAGCTGTCTGTTGTTCTGCTCGTATCTACTTGTGCAAAGGTCACAGCTGTAAAAGAAAAAGAAAAGAAAAGAAAGATTTTAATCATTGTCACCTTGTGGAAGTGAGGTCGACAGCTCCAGAGACATGAGCGTGAGAACATCCGATTTGAAAATATCAGTAACCAGTTCTACTTTTTTAAAGAGCACGCAAATGGGTTCTTCGGGATTTTCAAGAGTGGTGTTTTTACAGCGAGTGGGATCCATATCTGCAACCCAAGTTTTAAAATCTTTTTGTGCTTGTAAAGCGAAAGTCATTTGTTCAGCATCTGCGACCGCTGCATTTATTTTTTCTACGATTTCAGGATGATTTTTTCTTTGGATAAAAGTAGCCAAAGAAAAATCGGAGGAATTCCCGTCGCCCTGAAAGGCTTGTGAAAACCCTTCCAGCGCCGTATCGATAGCTAAAAATCCCGCTTTGGAAAAAGCATGAGGGACACTGTCCACACACTTGCCTTCCTCATTGGTGCATAAAGCGTTGAGTCCGAGAGGTTCGCCGAGGTAAAAGTCTTTGATCTTTTCAATAGCGCTAAGGGCATGGACCATGTTGGCTACGGATTTGGCTGCTGAATCTGTATAAGCAAACAACTGAAGAGTGTTATTATAAGTTGGAGATTGTGGATTCCAATTGGCTTCCCACTGCTGGGCTTGTTGCACGAGAAGATCTGCGTAGGAAAGCGCTGCCGCACAACGGTCCTGTCGTTTTACCTGGTCGGAGAGTTGGTTCCATGTCGCAATTTGTGGATATTTTTTGATATTACAACGAGACATTAAATCTTGATCAAAGAGAAGATACTCAATGGCATTCATACCTTTGATGGAGGGATCAAGTTTTTCAGTTAAAGCTTCTTTGTTTTTAACTTCGAGGACTTTCACATCCACCATACAACGATTGAGTAGAGTGGAGTAGGCATTGCTCAGTGGAACTTCGGTGGGCGTGGGTTGCAATTGCGCAATAGCAAAAGCATTCAGGTGGTAATAGCTGCGCAAAAGATTTTTATAGGCGCGGAGGGGACGCAACCCATAACAAGAGACTTGGAGTTGGTCGCGAAAAGCCACAGCCTCCTGAGCAAAAGAGGCCGTGTTTTTTTCTGCAAGAGCGATTCCAAAGCGTGCGAGCTGAGTATCGTCGCCCAGTTGCGGAGCGGGAACATCCGATGATTGCTTTCTAAAGTCAGAGCACGAGAGGCTGCCCATGATCAGGAACAACCTCAGTGTATTGAAAAGAAAACAAGACATCTTTTTTTGCATCGAACTGTCCTAGTTATAACCCGCATTGTGTATCAGAGTTTTACCGGGTTCGATGTAAGGAGCGAGGTCTTGCCAATTTGTGCCGTTTATTTTGTTTTGTTTTGTTTTGAAAGTCTCAAGCCATGCATTCACATGTACCACGGGGTGAACAACATTGTTGTTGGCTGGGAATTCAAAAGTAGCGCCGACAATTTTAGTTTGTACATCTTCGGATAACATCACTTCAATCAATTGATTAGCTAGACTCACCTGCGTGGACGAAGCCGAAATACCTATGCCCGAACCATTGGTGTGTGTGCCATTGCCTTGAGCTTCGACAAAGGCCAAGCCCACAGGAAGTTGTGGCGCGGCCGCAAGAGCGCGTCCCATGTAATACGAATTCACGATACCGACATCACATTCGCCAGCAGCAACCGCTTTAATCACATCCATATCATCTTTAATCAAGGCAGAGTCTTTTGCGAGGTTACTGACCCAACCATTGAGGATTTGCTGAGTTTTGGCTTCTCCAAAATCAACAATCAAGTTAGCGACAAGTGCTTCATTATAGCTGGAGTTGGAAGAGCGCAAACAGAGTGCGCCAGCCCATTCGTCTTTGGCTAAGTCAGCATAAGAAGTAATAATCGTGGGATCCGTCACACTGGTCTTATTGTAAATAACCACACGCGTACGATAAGTCACGCTCACCCAAGTGTTCGTCTTCATGGTGGCATTCACAGTACTTGTAAGAGGGACCGTGTAGGGTTGAAAAAATCCACCGGCATTGATTTCGTTAAGATAAACAAGATCTTTCACAAAAATCACATCGGCGCCGTTCGAAGCCGCACCTTCGGCCTTTAAGCGCGCAATCAAATTAGGTGCTGTGTCGTTGAGAATTTCCAGTTCTTCGTTAGGATATTTAGCATTAAAAGCGTCGACAATAATCTGTGTCGTTGTTGCTGGACGATCGGTATACATAACCAATGCGGTGGCTTGTGTGGAAATCGCTAGAACAGCAGCGGCTAAGAAGGAATTACAAATTAGAAATTTCATGGTTACCCCTTGTTTGTGGAAGGCCACAAATTAAAGCCGGTCGTAGCTTTTGGGCAATGAAATCCTGAAAAAAGCACGTATTGATAAGCTATTGACCAAACAAATGCATAGTAAATGAAAACAATTGACGGTTGAGAGGGAGAAACCCTATTTTTCCTTTATGAATTGGAAGAAGAGCCTTCAGATCTTCCTCGATCGTTTTCTGGTTCCCATCGACGATCCGGGGTCGCGTCTGTTTTATATGAATATACTTATGACCCTGATTTTCTTGGTCTTTTTTTATGTTTATTCGCGGCCTAAACCCAGTGCCCCAGGGGCTTTCCAACAATTACAAAAATGGGTGGGACGAAAAAAGTACTGGTGGAATTCGTCGACCAAAATTGACTACCAAATTTATTTCCTCAATGCCCTGTTGAAGGTTTTTATCTTTATTCCGTGGTTGGATTTTAGTTATTACTTTTCAAAAAAAACGGTGGTTTTTTTAAACTCCGCTTTTCACCAAGCACAATCCTGGCCATCCACACCGCTCGTCCTCTTTGCATTTACCGTGGCCGTATTTGTATTTGATGATTTCTTGCGTTTTTCCCATCATTACCTCATGCATAAGGTTCCCTGGCTGTGGCGTTTTCATCAAACCCACCATTCGGCAAAAATTTTGACTCCCGTTACTCTTTATCGCGCACACCCTGTAGAGGTGCTGCTCTCGACAGTGCGGAATGCCTTGAGTGCGGGTGTCGCCGTTGGTTTTTTTGTTTACCTCTTTGCTTCCCAGGTGACCTATTTTCAAATTCTGAGCATTAATATTTTTGGTTTTGCTTTTAATTTTTTGGGTAGCAATCTACGCCACAGTCATATCCCCGTAAGTTTTGGGGTTTTTGAAAAAGTTTTTATCAGTCCCAAGCAACATCAGATCCATCATTCGCAGAAGTCGCAGCATTTTGATAAAAACTTTGGAGTTTCACTTTCCATTTGGGATCGTATGATCGGCACGCTGACCACCTCCAAAGAAGTGAACAATAAAATGTCTTTTGGGTTGAGCGAAATGCGCGCGTGGAACTTGCGCGATATTCTTTTTCCGAAAAGGTAATGGTTTTCTATTTTAACAAGCCAATCTCACGCAAGCGTTGTTTTAAAAAATCTTCCGCCAAAATATCAGGATACTTAGCGCCCGCACCACGGCACGAAGGCAAACACGAAAGCACTGCTTCGGGATGCGGATGCATAAAATAGGGCATAGAATAACGACTGGTTTTAGCATTGGGAGGATTGACCACACGGTGGGTGGTGGACGGAATCACGTCGTTGGTGATGCGCGCAAGCATATCTCCCGAATCGACAATCAGTGCGTTGGGCTTGGAGTCCACCGGCAGCCACTGACCATCGCGGTCTTTTAATTCGAGACCCGATGCCGAAGCGGAAACCAAAATCGTAATCAGGTTAATGTCTTCGTGAGCAGCGGCACGAATGGAGCGTGGGTCGCGATCGGGTGGAAGTGGTGGATAATGCAAAAGACGTAAAATCGAATTTCCATCGAGAGTCATTTTTTTAAAAAATGTTTTTTCTAGCTCCAGTGGCAAAGTCAGAGCTTCTAAGATGATATCGCCACACATTTCGAGAGCGGAAAACATTTGAGTAAAAACATCACCAAATTCTTTGACCTCAGCAGGCCACACATTTTTTGGATACTGCTTTTCAAAACGATGGCCAGCGGCCAACATGCGGCCCACATGCCAAAATTCTTTAAGATCACCAACGGGACTATCTTTGGCGTGTTCAGTGCCAAACGGCGTGTAGCCGCGCTGGAACCCGTTATCACGAAGTGCGTATTTTTCCTTAGTGGCACGCGGGAGCTGAAAAAATTCTTCGCTCAGTGAGTAGGCTTTTTTGAGAAGGCTCTCGGAAATGGGATGATCGACAAGGGTAATAAAACCGTAATCTTTGAGGCCGAGATATAGGTCGTTGATAAAACGCTGTTTATCGTTGGCTGAGCCCTCGGTATAAGCGGCTAAACTGAGTTCTGGTACTTTAGACAATGGATTCATGGAATTCCCCCTCCACGGCATTGCTTATACTTCGTACAACTCACGCAGACAAGAGCATGGCTTTGTTATGCGATGAGTCCTATGCAAACCGAGAGAGTTCCCCTATTCTTAATTCATGCAATACAGTCTTTATCCTCTCGCATTACCGCAGATTCCTTCAGATTTTGTAGTTTATAATCTACAAATCAATAGCCAGGTTTTGGCGAAAAATAAAATCGGAGATTCGCCGCGCAAACACCATTATGTGTTTTTCTCGCGCAAAATAGCGCCGCAGATGGTGGTCTTTCATTTGGCGGGTTACTTCGGTAATGGTTCCTACGGCTTTCACCAAAAAACTCTCGAAAAAACATTGCCTGAACAAATCATAGAGATGACACGCCGTCGGCAGATTCCCAGTGCTTTGCATGTTTTTGTCGATGGCATGACCGCGTGGGGAGGCTCGCAATTTATCAACAGCGAACTGTTTGGCGCCCACAGCGATCATTTACAGGAAGAAGTGGTACCTCTGGTGCAAGAGGTTTTTACCGTCCCGGCTAAACACAAATGGGTTTTGATGGGGGCCTCCAGTGGTGGCTATGGCGCTCTTCATCATGTGAGTGTGCCGAAAAGCCGCTTTCACGCCGCGGTGGCGATTTCGCCGGATAGTGATTTTACGACTTCGCTTTTGCCAGAACTTTACAAAGCCTCTCCGCAACTTCGTGAGTTTAAAACGGTGGGCGACGTACAAAAGGCTGTACAAAGTGGTGAGTTCACCAAGAGAAAGAACTTTTTTGACACAATCAACACTCTGGCGATGACCGGTTGTTATTCCACTCTCAAAAATTCGACATTGCAGTTTCCTCTCAATTTGCAAACAGGAGAGCTTGTACCCTCGTTGTGGAAAAAATGGTTGGAGAAAGATCCTGTTGTTTTTTTACAAAAACGGGCTCGCAACCTTAAAGGCAAAAAGATTTATTTAGACGTGGGCATATACGATGATTTCTATCTTTATTTTGGCGCTCGCAAGATACGACAAACTTTGCAAAAACAGAAAGTGCGTACCGTGTACAATGAATTCCCGGGAACTCATTCGGGACTTCATGAACGTAAACTGAAGGCGCTCACATGGCTCAAAAACATTTAAAATTTTACAAAAAAGCAAACGCCCGCCGTGATCTTCCACGTCGGCTAAAGGCCGACAGCAAAGTGCAGGGTGGAAAAGTCGCCATCATTGCGGGAAGTCCCGGGATGTGGGGCGCCGCTCTCCTGGCAGCACAAGGCGCCAGCCGCAGTGGTGCGGGTTATGTGTATTTGCCGCCTTCGACGCGCGAGAATTTTTTAAAACATCCCGACTTCCTCAACCTCACAGAAGTGCAAATGAAAAAACAAACATTTTCAGCAGTGGTTCTGGGGCCGGGCTATCGTTTTCCGTCTGTCATTGCCAAGTGGATTCGCCATTGGAAAAAAGTGCGACAACAAAATGTGGTGCTCGACGCGGAAGCGCTCAACTGGCTGGCTAAAAATCCTGACGAGAAAATCCCTCCTTCGTGGGTCCTCACTCCGCACGAAGGTGAGATGGGACGATTACTAAACCGCTCGCGAGCGTGGGTCCATGAGCATCGCCAGGAAGCGGTGATGATGGCGCAAAAAAAATGGCACTGTATCGTGTTGTTAAAAGGTCCTCAGACACTCGTAACGGATGGCCAAAGCATCTATCAAGTAAAGGCAGGGAATGCGGCACTCGGCAAAGCGGGAAGCGGGGACGTGCTCGCGGGAATGATCGCGGCGTTCCTCGCACAGACGCCTCAAGCTTCCCTATTACAAAGTGTAAGTGCGGCGGCTTTTGTACACGGTTGGATCGCGGATCAATGGTTAAAAAAGCGCAAAGATATTCTTTCATTGCGCCCTGTGGATCTTCTTAGCGAATTGCCGCAGGCTCTGGCGAGCCTACGTAAATAATAACTTAGAGCCTATCCGAAAACTCTGAGGGGTCTCAAAATCAATTAAAATCTTTGTCTCTTCGTTGTTCGTCGTCTCGTTAGCGCCTCTGGCTAGCGCTTCCTCCTGTTTGTGACCCCGATTTGATTTGGACACCCAACCCCAGGGGGTCTTTATGGAAGTAACGCCTACAAAGCGTAAACGTTTTACACAGAAAAAGAAGAGTTTGATCGTTAAAGAGCACTTTTCGACGGGAATAGCGATCC